>CALMPF010000001.1 GCA_937871505.1 uncultured Planctomycetia bacterium
GAAGCGGCCCTGACTCACCAGCACGTTCGCGAGGCCGTGGAGCGACGCCGCGACTTCGGCGTGGTCGCGCGTGCCGTACGCCTTCTCCTTGATCGCGATCGAGTCGCGATACGCCTGTTCCGCCTCCTTGAAGCGGCCCTGCCTCACCAGCACGTTCGCGAGGCCGTGGAGCGACGCCGCGACTGAGGCGTGGTCGCGCGTGCCGTACGCCTTCTCCGAAACTGCGACGGAGTCTCGGGCAGCGCTCTCTGCTTCGCTGAAGTTCCCAGCATCAAGGCGAGCATCGGCAAGAAGCATGAGGATGGTCGCCCTCTTGTCGTCCGGCCACGCCGCGACAGCGCACTGCTCGATCGCCTGGAGCCTTGGGCGAATCCAGCCCCGCTGCCGCGTCCCGTCCGAAATGGCCCGTACCGCGGGCAGGGCCTCATCCCAGCAGGCACCGTCGATGAGGTGGCGAACCGCTTCGATCCACACGATGTACGGGGCCCCGCGCTGGGCGCGGTCCAACCACCATCGACCCAACGTGGCCCGACCGGCGACGGTCCAGACTGGTCCGCCCGACCGCCTCGAGATCGTCTGGGTCACCAGAGGGTGGACGGCGTAGCCAAGGTCGGCAAACTGGGTGAGCAAGCCGCGATCGATCAGCGTCTGATCGCCCCGGCCGAGTTGAGCGATGACCTCGCGGGGGACGGGCAAGCCGATCGCCGTGCACTCGCCGAGGAGTCGCCGCGGCTCATCGCCAAGCCGCTTGATCAAGGCCGTCAGCAGCAGGTCGGCCTCCGCCTTGGTTGGCACTCCCGCGAGGGCTGGCTCGACGATCGTCGCCAGCACCTCGTCGTCGGAACTGAACGAGTCGATGCGCCGGCCGAGCCGCTCCTCCTCCAGAGAAAGCAGGCCGTCCAGCCACTCGACGGAGCGCGGATGGCCGCTGAGCCGCTCCCTGGCCAAGGTTGCCCGGATCGAGGCGGGGAGTCGCTGCAACGCCCCGAACCACCCGGTCATCCTGAAGATCTCGGCCTCGGAGCACGGAGGGACCTCCGTCCAGAGACCCTGCATTCCCTCGGGGCGATATCGGGTGGTGACCAGGAGCGTGACGTCATGACTCGCCGCTCCCGCCGCGAGCGCTGTGAAGAACGCCGCCGTCTCATCGCTGATCCAGCCGATGCGTCCATCCGCTGGGGCAGCCTCGAGATCGACCTGAAGCGTCTCCGCGTTATCGATGTAGATCGTGCCATGGCGTGCGACATCGAGAAGCCGCTCCGCCAAGGCCGCTCCGCGCTCGGTGGCGGTGGTTCGCTTGTCGATGGCGGCCATCAGGCGATCCCACTCGGCGGGCCGTCGAGGATGGGCCTCGACGGCTGCGTGGACTCGGGCTCGGAGCCACTCCATCGCGGAGTGCCGATCTGGCCGATCCTCCTGCCCGGCGGCGAGCGGCAGGACGACAACTTCCTTCTGGATCCGACTCTCCTCCGAGCCGTGGAGAATGCGGACGAGCCGGATCATCGTCGCCGTCTTTCCGAGCCCCCCGAGACCGAAGAGCCCGACCACGCGCGAGCGTGATGCGTCGCTTCGGAGACTCGCCAGCAGACGGCGCCGGCCGATGAAGCCGTGGGTGAGCACCTGAAGTCCATGGAGGGCAACCGGTCTGCGCTCGAGGGCCTGGTACTGCCTCGCATCGAGCGGGCGCGTGACATCCGCGATCGGCGCGTCGGGTCCACGGTGGTAGAGGCCCAGCAGCGACCACGCGAGCGGAAAGCAGCGCGGGCCCTCGGGCGTCGCGATCGGCGCCTGCGTCCGCCGCCGCGCCTCGCGGACGGCGTGGAGCGTCCTTCCGCTCACCCGAATCGCCTCGAAGAGGGCTCGATCGACCTCGACCGCCAGCGGGTCCGGGACCGGCCCAAAGTACCCGAGCACCTGGGGGATCCCGCGTCGATGGAACTCGGCAGCGATGATCGGGGCTCTCCTTGTCGCCACTCCCCACTCACGTCCCGGTGCGGGATCGCCTGCCACCGCCCCCTCACCCGCCGTGCCGCTTCCGAAGCAGCAGGAGAGCCACACCGCGCCGGGAAGCCTGCCCTCCGGATCGCGCAGGGCGGCGATGACCTCGGGGCATGGGACGTTGATCGGTCCACCCTGCTCGTTCTCGAAGATGAGGCAACCGGGGATGAGCTTGCCCCGGTCCCGTGGACAGGTTGATTATGCCGCACTGGCGGCGGAAATGGAACGGAGCTCGAACTCGATCGGACTCAGGTACCCGAGGGTGGAATGCCTCCGCTCGATGTTGTAGAAGGACTCGATCCACTCGCCGATGACGCGTCGCGCCTCAGCGAGGGTTGCGAAGCGGACGCGATCGAGCAGCTCGGCGGTGAGCGTGCTGAAGAAGCTCTCGACCACGGCGTTGTCCCAGCAGTCGCCCTTGCGACTCATGCTGGCGATGGCGCGGCATCGGGCGAGCGCGCAGCACGCGCGTCGGGCGGGCCTCGGGATGGTCGTGGAGCTCCTGCGCAATCATCGGACGCGTCTCGGCGTTCAGAGGGACTGGCCCGCAAGCTTTTTTAGAATGCGGTTCGCGATGGTCAGCTCGCCGATCACGCGGTCGCGCTCGGCAAGCTCCCGCTCCAGGCGCTCGGCCTCACGGTCGGCCGCGGCCTTGCCGGCGCCCGAGGCGATCCCCGCCTTGCCGGCGTCGAGGAACTGGTCGCGGTAGCGGTACAGCGTCGGCTCGGAGATGCCCAGCCGCCGCGCGAGCTTCGCCGCGGGCTCCTCGCGCCGCAGAAGGCACAGCACCGCCTCGGTCCGCTGCTCCGATGTCAGGCTTGATTGTCTTCCCATCGGTGTCGTCTCGCTTCGTGCTGCCGCAGTCTTCCACCGCGCCACGAGCCCGCGACCCATGCCCCTTCAAGGGGGTGAGCCCGGGGGTTTGGGGGGCTGGCGGCGAAGCCGCCAAACGGAACTTCGGACAGCGCACGGCGCGGCGCAAGGGCCGCGCGGGACGTCGTCATCATCTCATGGGGTCATTCCGGGGGACTGCGGACGATACAGCCACCCTCTCCGTGTCATCCGCTCCGTGCCACCGAGGTCGGCTCTGCGAAGTCGGTGTCGCCTCCCGATCCACTACGATCGCGGCGGCCCATGACCGCCGCCGAACCTGCCAATGCGCCGAGCCGTCGCTGGACGACGCGCGAGCTGCTTCGCTGGATGACCGAGCACTTTCGGCAGCGGCAGGTCGACTCGCCGCGGGTCTGCGCCGACATGCTGCTCGGGCACGTGCTCGGCTGCGAGCGGATGCGGCTCTACATGGAGGCCGATCGGCCGGCGTCGCCGACGGAGCTGACGGCGCTCCGCGCGCTGGTGGCGCGCGCGGCTCGCCATGAGCCGGTGCAGCACCTCGTCGGGCATGCGTGGTTCTTCACGCGGCGCTTCGAGGTCGATCGCTCGACGATGATCCCGCGTCCCTGCACCGAGCGCCTCGTGGAGCTCGCGCTCGAATCGCTCCGGGCCCGCACGCACCAGCGCCCCATCGACGGCGCGCCGACAGACTTCGAGAGCGGCGACGCCGACGGCGGCGGACCGGCTCCCCGCATCCTCGATCTCTGCACCGGAACCGGGTGCATCGCGATCTCGCTCGCGGCGCAGCTTCCGGGAGCGACGGTCGTCGCCACGGACGTCGCGCCGGATGCGCTCGCGCTCGCCCGTCGGAATGCCGAAGCCCATCGCGTCGCCGAACGCATCGAGTTTCGCGAAGGATCGCTCTGGGAGACCGTCACGGTCGATGAGCGGTTCGACGTGATCTGCGCCAACCCGCCGTACATCCCCGATGCGGAGTGGCCCGACGTCGCGCCGAACGTGCGCGACTGGGAGCCCGCGCGGGCGCTGCGCGGCGGCGCTGACGGGCTCGACTTCGTGCGGCCGATCGCAGAAGGAGCTCCACGCCACCTCGCCCCCTCCGGGACGCTCCTGATCGAGATCGCGAGCTGCACCGCAGAGGCGGTCTGCCGACTGCTGGCGGCGGTGGGGCTTCCGGGCACGGTCCTCCCCGACCACGACGGGCTGCTCCGCGTCGCCCGCGCTCTGCGGAGGCCGGCCGCCCCGTCCGCTGCGGAAGCGTGAGCTCAGCGGTCGATCTGCCCGAACGCGCGCAGCCCCGCCGCGACCTCCGGGCTCCGGGCCGCTGCGACGCGCGGATCGACGACCTCGACGTCCGAAGGATCGACCGAGACGAAGACGGTCGTCGCCAGCAGCGCCCACGCGCCGCCGGGCCGGATGCGCGAGACGTGGGTCGTGCCTCCGGGAATCAGCAACTGCGGGCGCATCCCGGCGGCGAGATCGCTCCCGACCGTGATCGTCTCGGCCCCGCCGCCGGTCCGGAGCAGGAGGACCTCGAGCGGATCGCCGAGATAGTGGTGATAGAGCTGGTCGGCGCGGATCCGGTGGAGGCCCATCGGCGTGTTGGCCGTTACGAGAAAGTACATCGCGTCGCCCGCGGTGCGCGGCGCTGCCGCGGCGCCCGGATCGCCGTAGGCCGCCGGAAGTGCAGCGGGCGGGATGCGCACCGAACTGCGGTAGGTCTCGCGGACGAGACCGCAGGTCGGGTGCTCGACGAGACCGAGCAGACGCACGATTTCGGAGGGCTCAAGCGGCATGGGGGCTTCGTCGCTCAGGCGTCGGGACGCTCGGGGTCGGCGGCCAGGGAGTGGACCGCGCGATGCGCCGGCGGCCAGCGCCCAGCGCACCGCGCTCGCCGCCTCCCGGCCGGCGCCGAGAGTCGCAGGGGCCCGGAACCGCGCTGCGCGGACCGCGTTGATCGGCGCCCGCTCATCCGGCGGTCAGCGCCTTCCGGACCTCGTCGAGGAGCTGGGAGACCTGGAAGGGCTTGAAGAGGAAGCAGTGAAGGCCCTCCTGGCTCGAGCGCACGATCGAGTGGTGCGGGTCGTAACCGAAGCCGGTCATCAGGATGACCGGCGTCTGGGGACTGGCGTCCTTGCTCGCGCGGAAGACCTCGTAGCCGTTGCGATCGGGCATCCGGACATCCGAGACGACGAGGTCGTACGCGCGCCGCTCCTCCGCCGCCGCGCGGATGCGCTCGATCGCCTCGAGGCCGTCCCGACAGACATCGACGATCGCCCCCTTCTTGGAGAGGATGGCGAGGATCGTCTGACGGATCATCGCCTCGTCGTCGGCGACGAGGACGCGCCGGCCCGCGAGCACGGCGTCGGAGCTGTCATCGGCGAGCGCCTCGGCGACGCCGAGGAGCGTCTGCGGTCCGGCGACGCTGGTTTCGAGCCGCGCCTTGGCGCCGGCGAGCGACTCCATGATCTGATCGAGGCGCTGCGCGGCCTCGGCATCGCCGCCCAGCCGCGCCCGCAGCGCCGTCACCTGCGCGGCGATGTCGTCCATCGGCTGGCGGAGCTCTCCGGCGACGGCCTGGGCGAGCTCGTCGCGCGTCGTCGAACGCTCGCGGACGACCAGCTCGAGCGTCGTCAGCGCCTGGGCGATGTAGCGGCCGTAGAGCTCCGCCACGCTCCGATCGTCGTCGGAGAAGCGCCCGGTCTCGGCGCTCTCGAGGTTGAGGACGCCGACGACCCGCTCCTGCGAGAGCAGCGGGACCGTCAATGAGCTGCGGGCCTCGTCGAGGCCGGAGCGATAGAGCGGGTCGCGCCGGGTGTCGGGACAGATGTAGCTCCGCCCGGTCGCGGCGACGAGGCCGGTGATGCCGTTGCCCTGAGCGGTGGCGAACATCGACTCGCCGATGGAGAGCGGCCGGATGCCCAGCGCGATCACCAGCTCCAGCTTGCCGCTGGCCCGATCGAGCAGCCGCACTTCAAACGCCTCGTGCCCGACGACCGCGTGGAGGCCGTGGATCACCGCCCGCTCCAGCGCCCGGAGCCGATCGACCGGGGTGACCGACGGACCGCCCCCCGCGTCGATCCGCAGCAGCTCCTCGCCGCTGGCCTGGGCCGAATCGAGGCGCTCCTGCATCCGCCGCGAGGCGGTGATGTCCCAGAGGACGCCGACCACGGCATCGATGCGCGGCGGCGGAGGCGCGGTCTCGTCGGCACTCGCTGCGGAGTCCTCCGTCGCGCCGCGCCCGCTCGACGCGCCCTCGTCCGCAGGACGGCCTGCCTCGCCGACCGAGGGCGCCGGCGAGACGATGAGCTCGAACCACGAGCCCCCTCCGCGAAACGCCATTCGCCGACTCGGCGCGCCTCCGGCGCCGCGCGAACCTGCACCGCGATCGCTCAGCCATTCGGGTCCCCTGTCCGCGGTGCGATCGCCCGATCGATCCGCACCATGACCGCCGAGCGGACCTGCCGGAGCGGGGCCCAGCAGCGCCGCGCCGCTCGCGGGCGGCGCCGCCGCGGCCGCGTTGAAGGAACGGATCGCCTCGACGCATCCGTCGGCGAAGCGCCGAAGCATCTCCGCGTCGCGCTGCGAGAGCGCCGCGTTCATCCAGAGGACCTCGCCCGACTCATGCACCAGCCCGACCCCCTGACCGAGCGCCTCGACGATCCGGGCGGCATGCTGGAGCCCGACGACGGCTCCCGCGAGACGCCCCGCGCCGCCGAGGATCACGCTGCCGGGGATGCCGGAGGCGATGCGGGTGGCGGTGGCGAGGTCGGGCGCTTCGACGACGTCGAAGTGCCCTCGCATTGACGCGAGGGCATCCTCGTCGAGACTCTCCGGCGACGCGCCACCGCTGCGCCCGGCGATCGGCGCCGCAACGGCATCTCGGACGATCACGAGTCTCGGGCGGATCGCGGACATGTCCACGCGGACCCTGCAATCGTGCCTCCCGCTCCGCCGATGGCACCACGCGCCATCGAAGCATCCGCTGCGCGCGGCGCTCGATCTGGATCGAATCGGCGCTCCGCCGATCCGCGTCCCGTGACCGATGCCGGCGGCGTTCGGAGCCGACACACGAAGCAGGAGTGTAGCGGCGCGCCCGCCGGTCGATCTCGCATGGACCGTCGCCGTGCCGCTCTCGCGTCGATCTGCGGCGCTGCGCCCGACGGTGAGAGGGGTCCTGAGCTGGTGCAGGTATGATCGTCGCTTCTCGCGACGGCGCTCGGAGATCGCCCGGCAGCCGCGGCGCGAGACCGGCGAGGCTCATCCGCCGGCGCAGGACCCCGCATGGTCGAGGCACACGGACTCACCCGCCACTACGGTGCCAGAACCGCCGTCGAAGGACTCTCCTTCGCCGTCCCGCGCGGCTCGATCACAGGCTTTCTCGGACCGAACGGCGCGGGCAAGACGACGACGCTCCGGATGCTCGTCGGGGTCCTGCTCCCGAGCGCCGGATCGATCAAGATCCATGGGATCGACCTCGGAGCCGAGCCTCGGCGAGCGCGGCGGCTGATCGGGTACCTCCCGGAGACGACGCCGAACTACCCGGAGCTCCGCGTGGAGCAGTACCTGCGCTTCCGCGGTCGGCTCCAAGGTCTCGGAGGCGGGGAGCTCCGGATCGCCGTCGATCGCTGGATCGATCGCTGCGAGCTCGGTACGGTCCGCCGGCGGCTGATCGGAGCGCTCTCGAAGGGCTTCAGGCAGCGGGTGGGCCTCGCGGCGGCGCTGGTCCACGATCCCGCGGTTCTGGTCCTCGATGAGCCTGGCTCCGGCCTCGATCCCGCCCAGGTGATCGAGTTCCGCGGCATTCTCCGCGGCCTCGCGGGGAGTCGCACGGTGATCCTCTCCAGCCACGTGCTCACCGAGATCGAGGCGGTCTGCGATCGCGTCCTGATGATCGCCCATGGGCGCCTCGTCGCGGCGGACACGATCGAGGGACTCCGCCGGCGCGGCGGCATCGCGGGCGGACCGGGCGGTCGCATCGTGGTCGAGACGCTCGGAGAGCGCGTCGACGCGCTGCGGGCGATCGCCGGGGTCGCCGAAGCGCATGTGCTGCGGCGCGACGGACCCTGGGTCCGGCAGGCGGTCGTCGCGGCCGATCCGGAGAGCGACCTGCGCGAGCGCGTCGCCCGCGCTCTGGCCGCCACGGGGACGGCGGTCCGCGAGCTCGCCCCGAGCCTCCCCTCGCTTGAAGAGCTCTTCCTCGCCCTCGCCGGCGGCGCGGCGGAGGACGCGGTCGCAGGCTCCACGCCCGCCTCGGTGAGCGCCGGAGCGCGGCGATGAATCCCGGGCTTCTCAAGGTCACCGGGGCGATCGCCCGACGCGAGGCGATCTCGGCCTTCGGGACCCCGTCGGGGTGGGTCGTCGCGGCAATCCTGCTCGTGCCGGCGGGGATCGTCTTCGCGGCGGCGACCTTCCAGCCGGGCGGACCGGCGACGCTGCGGGAGGTCTTCCAGGCGCTGGGGTGGTCGATGCTCTTCGTCGCCCCCGCAATCACGATGCGCTCGATCAGCGAGGAGCTTCGCCAGGGGACGTTCGAGCTCCTTCTCGCGACCCCGGCGACGGAAGCGGGCATCGTGCTGGGCAAGTTCGTCGGCGCGATGGCGCAGATCGCCGCGGCGCTGGCGCCGACGGCGCTGCTTGCGCTGGCGCTCGAGCTGCACGGTCGGCCCGACTGGGGCGAGCTCCTCTGCGGGTGGGTCGGGCTGCTCCTCGCCGGAGGGCTCTATGCCTCCTCGGGAGTGCTCTTCTCGGCGCTGACCACCAGCCAGCTCGTCGCCTACCTCTCGACGCTCTTCTTCTGGCTCGTCGTCGCGATGTCGGCGCGGCTGGTCGTGCAGCACGCGCCGCCGTGGCTCGCGGCGATCGTCCATGGGGCCGATCCGCTCGCGCGGCTCCGCGACTTCACCCTCGGGCTCTTCGATACCGCCCACGTGGCGTTCTTCGTGCTGGCGACGATCGCGGCGCTGGCGGGAGCGGCGATCGTCCTCCGGGCGAGGAGGCTGTCGTGACCCTCGATCTCCAGGGTCGCCGCGCTTTGCAGGGCGCTCCGCGGAGGCGCGGCGCCGCGCTTGCGGGACTCCAGGCGGCGCTGCGCATCGTGGCCCTCGCGGCGATCGTCGGCAGCGCGATCGCGCTGCTTCAGCATCCGACGTTCCGCGTCCAGCTCGATGCCACGCGGACCCGCGCCTACGCCCTCGGCGCCGATACGCAGGGTCTGCTCCGCTCCCTCGACGGCGACTGGCAGGTCGTGGTCGTGCTCGCGGATGCGTCCGTCGCCCCGGCCGTCCGCCGACAGATCGACGAAGTGCTGCGCCGTTTCGAAGAGACCGCACCGCGCATGCGCTGCCGCAGGATCGACCCGACCGATCCCGCCGCACTGGGCGCGTGGGAGGCGCTGGTGGCGACGATCCAGGCGTCGTCGGCCGGAGAGGGCGACAGCGGACTTGCCGCCTTCAGAGCGACGCTCGACGATGCGGCCGCGATCCACCGCCGCTTCATCGAGTTCGCCTCGGTCGCCGGAGCCGCGGTGGCGGCGATGCCGCGCACCGGAGATCCCGGCATCGACCGAGAGCTGGGAGCGATCGCCGAGCGCTTCGCAGAGCTCGCCGTCGAAGGTCATCGGATCGACGATCAGGTCGCCTCCTTCCGCGCGACCTCGGTGCAGCAGCCGCTGGCGGATGACGAAGCCGCGCGGAGCGTGCTGCTGGCGAGCCTCTCTCACTGGTCCGATCAGTGCCTCGCGGCGGCGACGAACTTCGAGGCATGGTCGACCCGAGCCGCGCTCGCCGAGCCCTTCAGGAGAGCCTGCCGGGACCGGGCCGGGGCGCTCGAAGACCAGGCGCAGCGGCTCCGCAACGCCCAGGACCGCCTCGCGCGGCAGCCGGCGCTCGATCTCTCCCAGATCGGCCGTCATCTCGCAAGCGGCGAAGCCGCGGTCGTGATCGGCCCGCCGGGAGCGGCGGTCGTGCCCTCGTGGCAGCTTCTCGCAGGCAGCGCGGGGAACGCCCGACCGGACCGGCGCTTTCGCGGCGAGCAGGTGCTTGCCGCCGCGATCCGTTCGCTGCTGCGGCCGCCGCCGACGGTGGTGCTGCTCCACGCCGAGGAAGGGTCGCCGCTCAAGGCCGCTCCGGATCGCAACGACCTCGCCGCCGCGGCGGAGTCGCTCCGCGCCGCCCGCTACGACCTGCGCGAGTGGCGACACGAGGACGCTGCGCCGCCCGTCCCCATCGGCGCCGCCGAGGCGATCTGGATCGTGGTGCCGCCGCTGACGCGCCGAGGCATCGACATCTCGCCCCGCGAGCGCGGGCTGCTCGATCGCACGCGCCGACTGATCGACGCCGGGCAGCCCGTGCTGATCACGCTCGGTCGGAGCCTCAGGCCGCTCTTCAGGCAGGAGGACCCCTGGGCGACGATCCTCGCGGAGCGCGGCATCCGCGCCGAGACCGGAAGCGTGGTCTTCGAACTCGACCGCATCGGGCCCGCGCGCGGCGTGGCCCGGGCGTGGCAGCGCATCGATCCGGGAGTCGGCGCCGCCACGACCGCCCGTCGCGGCGCCGCGGCGGCGGAGGAACACCCGCTCCACCGTGCGATCGCCGGGCTGCCGACGACCATCACGCATCCGACGCCGCTGCGGATCGACGAGACGCGGCCGGGTGTCCGCGTCACCGTGCTCGCGGTCGAGCCGGGACCGCTGCGCTGGCTGGAGCGCGACTGGCGGACGGAGAACCGCCCGCGCGCCACGCCGCCCGCAGGCGCCGCGCTCGAAGAGCCGGTTGCAGTCGCCGTCGCCATCGAGGATCCGGGAGAGCCGCGCCGGCGCCGACGGGCGATCGTCGTCGGATCCGGCGGGTGGATGCTCTCTTCCGTCCTCGACGCGACCGAGCCGGTCGGCGGCGGACGGTCGATCGCCGCCAATCCCGGCAATCGCGAGCTGCTGCTCGGATCGGTGGCCTGGCTCGCGGGCGCCGACGAGTTCATCCTCCCGGGCGGCGGCGACATCGCCCGTCTCGCCGGGATCGACCGCAGCGCGCGCGTGCTCTGGAGCCTGCTCGCCATCGGCGCCATCCCGCTCTCGCTGCTCCTGATGGGGGCCGCGGTGACGGTGGCGAGGAGGCGCGGCTGATGCGCTGGAGCACGACGGCCGCCCTGCTCGCGGCCGCGGCCATCGCGGTGGCGGTCTCCCTGCGCTACGGCACGGCGAGCGAGGGCGGCGAGGTCCTTCGTCCCCGCGCCGCGCTGCGCGCCGACGCGCTGCCGGTCGAGCGGATCGCGAAGATCGAGATCGTCCGGCCCGGGCGCCGCGCGGTCGTGCTCGAGCGCTCCGGACACGGTTGGATCGAGCGCATGCCGTCGGGTCTGCCGGTCGACCCCTTCATCGTCCGCGAGGTGATCGCTGCCGCGGCGGCGCTCGAGGTCAGCCGCGTCGTCCCGGCTGCGCAGCTCGACGGCGATCGCGCCGGACGGGCGCGCCTCGGCCTGGACGAGCCCGTCGCGGTGCGCTTCATCTGGGACGCCGGGAGCACCGAGGTGCGCCTCGGCCGCCTCGGAGTCGCCGGCCGGGCTTTTGCCGAGATCCTCGCCGCAGGGGAGCCCCGCGACGCGCTCGTCGTCGGGCGCGATCTGCACGATCTGGTCATCGGCGGCGACCCCGCGCAGTGGCGCGTGCGCTCGCTCTTCCCGGAGGCGGGCTCCGAGGCCATCGGCATCCGATTCGAGGCGGGCGACACGGTCCTCGAGCTGCGCCGCGACCGCGCGCGCTGGGAGCTCGCGGCGCCGATGGCGACCCGCGCCGACCGGATGGCGGCGGACGCGTGGCTGGCGACGATCGCCCGCGCCGAGGGCGATGCGTGGATCCGCGACCTCGAGCCGGGCGACGAAGCCGGACTCCGCAGCGCGGGCCTCAACCCGCCTGCGGGGAGGCTGACCGTCCGCTCGCGCAGCGGCACCGGGGAGCGCAGCCGGAGCCTCCTTGTCGGGGCGCCGCTGGCGGTCGGCGGGGCGGACCGATTCGCGATGCTCGACGGGCATCCAGCGCTGATGCAGCTCGGCGCCGCGACGCTTCAGGGCCTCTTCCCGTCGCCGCTGCTGCTCGTCGAGCCGACCGCTGCCGGAGCGGCGAAGGAGGACATCCGCGCCATCGCGATCATCGGGCCGCTCGGCGAGTTCGAGCTCGTCCGCGACCTCGACGGCTGGCGCTCCCCTCAGGCGCCGGACGCCGCCATCGACCGCGCGGCCGTGGCGACGCTGCTCCAGCGGCTCGTCGACGCGCGGGCGACCTCGATCTCCCTCGAGCCGCTCCCCGAGGAGTCGATCGTCGGGCGCATCCGGCTGGCGGGGTTCGACGCGGAGCCGCTCGCCGCGCTGGTCGTCGCCGCGACGCCGGATGGATCGCAGTGGGCGATCGACGGCGGCGACGGCGTCCTGAGGATCTTCCCGGCGAGCCTCGCGCCCTCCCTCGACCCGCGCGCGTACGGGATCGATGCCGAGAGCGTCTCGGCCGCGAGCGCGCCAGCGGTCGAGTCTGCGCCCTCGAACGGTCGATGAGAGGTTCCCGCCGACGCGCGGGACCTCCCTCGGCGCGACCGTCAGCAGGCGGCAGCTCCCGTTGCCGCCGATACTCTCAGTCCCATCGCGATGAACGACCGAACCCAGCAGCACGAAGGCGGCCCATCGACCGAGCGCGGCGCTCCCCCTCCGGCGATCCCGGAGAGCGTCGGAGCGATCGCACCCGCGGGCGACCAGCCGCACCTCAACGGCACGGGAGAGGTCTCCCGCGGCCTCGATGCCGATCGCCGCTTTCTCGAAGGCCCGCGCGGACGACTCGAGGAGCTGGGGCGGATCGTCCGCATCTCGATGGAGTTTCTCCGCGGCCTGCGCTCGCTGCACTTCGTCGGCCCCTGCGTGACGGTCTTCGGCAGCGCCCGCTTCCCGGAGACGCACCCCTACTACATGCTCGCCCGCGAGGTCGGGCGCGGTCTCGCGCGCGCCGGCTTCACGATCATGACCGGAGGCGGTCCGGGGATCATGGAGGCCGCCAACCGCGGCGCGAAGGATGTCGGCGGCGCTTCCATCGGCTGCAACATCGAGCTCCCGATGGAGCAGACCCCGAATCCCTACCTCGATCGGTTCGTCGACTTCCGGTACTTCTTCGTGCGCAAGGTGATGCTCGTGAAGTACTCGGTCGCCTTCGTGACGATGCCCGGGGGCTTCGGGACTCTTGATGAGATCTTCGAGACGCTCACGCTCATGCAGACCGGAAAGATCCAGTCCTTTCCGATCGTGGTGATGGGCCGCGCCTACTGGGAGCCGATGACGGAGTTCTTCACCCGCCGTCTCGTCGAGGAGCGCACGATCGACTCCAACGACCTGCGGCTGCTCCACGTGACCGACGATCCGGAGGAGGCCGTCGACTACATCCGCCGCGCGGTGACCCGCGGTTTCGGGCCGGACTGGGCGCAGCGCCGCCTGCGGCCGATCCGCCTGCTCGGCGAGCAGGGCGTCGGCGAGCGCGCCGAGGTCGGCTGAGGCGAGCTTCGAGCACGCGCGGCCGTCCGCCCCGAGCCATCCCCGCGCGCGAGCGCTCCCGGCGCGGCGACCGTCGGCCCGGCGGCCGGTGGCGACCGGGCCGCAGGCGGCCGCGCTCAGAGCGCTCGCCGCCAGAGCGACATCGCGTCGCCGCCGCGTCGGCGGAGGTCCACGAGCCTGAAGCGCGGCGCCGTGGCGAGGCCGGTCGCCCCTGCAAAGTCGGGCGCGGCGCTCCCGCCGCCGACGGGCCCCGGCGCCAGGTCATCTCCGAACATCCTCCCCGCCGTGAAGATCCACGCCTCGCAGAGGAGGCCCTCGCGCAGCAGCGCGCCGAGGAGCTTCGGCCCGGCCTCGACGAGGAGCGTGCTCACGCCGTCGGTCGCGGCGAGCCCGCGCAGCACGGTCGCCAGCGCGGTCGGCGACCGGTCGATCGTCCGGAGCTCGACTCCGGAGCCGCGGAGCGCCGCCGCGCTCTCCGAGCCGATGCGGTCGGCCTCGGCGAAGACGATCAGCGGGACATCGCGCGCCGAGGCGACGAGCCGCGAGCGCAGCGGAAGGCGCAGCCGTCGATCGAGCACGACCCGGAGGGCGACGCGACGCCGGCGCACGCCGCGCGCCGTCAGGAGCGGATCGTCGGCGAGGACGGTCCCGATGCCGGTGAGGATCGCATCGACGCGGCCGCGCTCGCGGTGGACCATCGCGCGGCTTCGCTCTCCGGAAATCCAGCGCGACTCGCCCGAGCTGGTCGCGATCCGGCCATCGACGCTCTGCGCCCACTTGGCGATCACCCAGGGAAGGCCGCGCTCGACGCGATGCGCGAAGGACTCTCCCACCGCAAGCGCCGCCGGCTCGGGGAGGAGATCCACCCGCACGCCCGCCGCCTCCAGCACGCGCCGGGCATCGCGCCCCTTCGGATGAGCGTCCTCGCGGGCGAAGACCACGCGGGCGACGCCGGCCTCGATGATCGCGTCGGTGCAGGGCGGCGTGCGCCCGGTGCCGCAGCACGGGGCGAGCGTGACGTAGAGCGTCGCGCCGCGCAGGTCGCATCCGCGGCGGAGCGCATCGGCGATCGCCACGCGTTCCGCGTGGGCTCCTCCGCAGCGCGCGTGGTGGCCCTCTCCGAGAACGCAGCCGGCGCCGCGCCCGTCGCGGTCCTCTCCGCCGACGGGGCGGACGAGCACGGCTCCCACCATCGGATTCGGCTCCGCTCCGCCGTGCCCGCGAAGGGCGAGGCGCGCGGCGCGCCGGAGCCAGGCGCGATCGGCCGCCGTCCCGCGATCGGGCGTCACGCGGGCCCCGCCTCGTCGGCGTGCTCGACCGGGCGGGCGCCCGCACCGGCGCCCACCGGCGGCGCCGCTCGAAGCCCGGCGGCGGAGCCAGCCGCGCTCCGATGAGGGGTCGCGCTGGGCCGGCGCAGCGCGACGAGCGACACCGACGCGATCAGCACGTCGTCATCCGCCACGCCGGCGCGGAACCGTCCCACGAGGCTCGCGATGAACTGCGGCCAGTTCCCCGGCGTCGAGGAGCGGCGCAGGATCTCCGCCACGCGCGGCACGCCGAGCTGCTCGCCGCGCCGGTTGGTCGCCTCGATCAACCCGTCGGAATAGGCGATCACCGTGTCGCCCTCGGCGATCGCCACGGTGTCGCCGGGGCAGAAGTACTGATCGTCGCCGACCGCTCCGAGGATGAGCCCGCGGGGATCGATCGTCTCGACGGATCCGGCCTTCCGCCGGAGCAGCAGCGGCGGATGCCCGGCGCTGGCGCTGCGCAGCTCGCCGCTCCACGGATCGATGTCGAAGGCGACCGCGGTGGCGAAGATGCCGTGCCGCGAGAGCGTGAGGCTGACGTAGCGGTTGAGAAGGAAGAGCAGCGCGGCCGGCTCGATCTCCCGGTGCTCGGCGCGAATGCGCTCGATCTCGCCGTAGAGCCGGTTGACCGTGAGCGCCGCGGCGATGCCGTGCCCGGTCACGTCGACGAGCACCACCGAGACGACGCCGGTCGGGCCGACGTGGACATTGATGAAGTCGCCGCCCACGTCGCGAGCGGGGACGTAGTCGTACTCGAAGCGGACATGTCCGTCGTCGAGCCGCTGGGGGAAGATCGATTCGTGGAGCGTCCGCGCCTGGAGCAGGTCGCGCCGGAGGCGCCGGAACTGGCTGCCCAGCATCTGCGTGGCGAAGCGCTGCCCATGGAAGTGAAGGCGAATCGACGCGATGGCGAGCCCGGGCATGAGCGCCATCGGAGAGAGGAGGATCGCGACCGTGGTGCGGACGAGCTGTCCCCCCGCGCTGCCGACCGCGAGCGTGATGATCCAGACGATCAGCAGCGGCACCATCGGGCGCAGCGACTCGCGCGGATGCCACGGGAGGATGCAGCAGGCGAGGAAGTGCCAGAGCAGGATCCGGAAGAGCACCCAGACCGAGTCCGCGCCGGTCCAGATGCGGACGACCTGCGCCTCGAGCAGGACGAGCCCCCCCACGAGGAGGATCAGCCACGTGGTCGCCCGGAGGAGCTCGCGGCGGGACTCGAGGCGCTTGATCTCGTGGAGGAGGAACGCGCTCACGACCGCCAGCCCGAGCAGGCCGCTCGCGAGGCCGCACCAGTGCGCGCGGGCGTCGATCTCCGGCCGGCCCTGCGCAAGGATGATCCAGAAGATCGCCCACCCGGCGTGGATCAGCTCGACCGCCGCGAAGGCGACGCAGAGGTAGCCGAAGCGCCGCTGGAGCCAGGCATCCAGCTCGGCCTCGTACTCGCGCCTGAAGAGTCCGGTGGCGGACGCCATGCAGCCGCGATTGTACGGATTCGCCTGCGATCTCCGAAGGGGCGGCCGACGCGGGACTCGATGGGAAGGCCATGCGACCGGGAGCGTCTCCTCGATGGCGACCGCGGCGACGCGACGGCATCGCGGAGCGGGGCGCGCGACGCGGCAGCTGGATCGACGTCCTCCGGGCGCGCTCCCGCACGCCTCGACCTCCTGCCGTCGGCGCGGAAGGCCGCGACCGGCGCGCCGCAGGCCCGCGACGACGCCCTCGGACAGGACAGCCGCCTCCGCGGCACAGGGCGGCGGAGGCGGCTGTGCCTCGAGGGGAGCGGCTGCCGCCGCCGAGCTGTCGGCGCGGCGCCGGCGTCACTTCTGGAGCTGGAGCACCTCGTCCTTGAGCCGGTCGGGCATCAGCCGATACTCCGCCGGCTCCATCGTGCTGGTGGCCCGGCCCTGCGTCATCGAACGGAGCGTCGTGGTGTAGCCGAAGAGCTCCGAAAGCGGAACCTCGGCGGTGATCAGGCGGACGGGTCCGCGAAGCTCGCTGTCGACGATGTGGCCGCGGCGGCTGGCGATGTCGCCGCTGACGTTGCCGAAGAACTCGTCGGGGGTGGTGACGACGAGCTTCATGATCGGTTCAAGCAGCGCCGGTCCCGCCTGGTGGCACGCCTGCCGGAACGCGAGGGCGCCCGCCTGCTCGAACGCGACCTGGCTCGAGTCCACGTCGTGGTAGGAGCCGAAGACGAGCTCCACCTTGACGTTGATGACCGGGTAGCCGCCGATGACGCCCGCCGACGCGGCCTGCCGGGCGCCGTACTCGATCGACGGGATGAACTCCCGGGGCACCACGCCGCCGGCGATGCGGTCGACGAAGACCACGCCATCCTTCATCTCGAGCTCTTCGGCCTCCGCCTGCGCCTGCGTGATCGGGCTGACGGTGAGCACCGCGTCGCCGTACTGGCCGCGACCGCCGGTCTGCTTCTTGAAGAGGCCGCGGACGTCCTTGGCGACGCCGACGATCGTCTCGCGGTAGGCGACGCGCGGCTTGCCGACCTTCACGCCGACCTTCATGTCGCGGACGAGCTTGTTCTTGATGATCTCCAGGTGCAGCTCGCCCATCCCGGAGATGATCGTCTCGCCCGTCTCGTCGTTGTAGTTCGAGCGGAAGGAGGGATCCTCGCGGCGGATGGTCTGGAGCGCCTCGCCGAGCTTCTTCTTGTCGTCGGCGGTGTTGGGCTCGATCGACATCGAGATGACCGGCTCGGGGAAGGTCATGCGCTCGAGGATGATCGGGCTGTCAGGATCGCACAGGGTGTCGCCGGTGTAGGAGTTCTTGAGCCCGACGACGGCGACGATCTGGCCGGCGCCGATCTCGTCGAGGGCCTGCCGGTCCTTGGCGTTCATCTCGAAGATGCGGCTGACGATCTCCCGCTTCCCGTTGCCGGGATTCAGCACGCGCATCCCCTTCTGGAGCTTGCCGGAGTAGACGCGGATGTAGGTGAGGTCGCCGTGGGTGTCGCTGACGACCTTGAAGACCAGCGCCGAGAAGGGCGCCGCCTCGGTGTGGGGACGGGTGAGGCGCTCGTCCTTGTCGCGCGGATCCGTGCCCTCGACGTCGGGGCATTCCGTCGGGTTGGGCAGGTAGTGGATGACGCCGTTGAGGACGCGCTGGACGCCGATGTACTTCAGCGCGGAGCCGCAGAACACGGGATTGCACTTCAGCGCGATCGTCCCCTTCCGGATCGCCGCGCGCAGCTCCTCGGTGGTGATCGTCTTCTCGTCGGTGAGGTACTTCTCGGTCAGGCTGTCGTCGAGCTCGGCCGCCTTCTCGACCAGCTCGTGCCGCCAGAGCTCGGCCATGTCCTTCATCGAGTCGGGGATCTCCCGCTCCTCGACGGTCGAGCCGAGGTCGCTCGACTGGAAGTAGTACGCCTTCATGAGGAGGAGATCGATCAGCCCCTCGAAGGTGTCCCCGTGGCCGATGGGGATCTGGACCGCGATGGCGTTGGCGCCGAGGCGCTGGCGGATGGAGTTGAAGGAGAACTCGAAGTTCGCCCCCAGCTTGTCCATCTTGTTGATGAAGCAGAGCCGCGGCACGCCGTAGCGGTCGGCCTGCCGCCAGACCGTCTCCGACTGGGCCTCAACCCCTTCCTTGCCGTCGAAGACCGCGACCGCCCCGTCAAGCACTCGGAGCGACCGCTCGACCTCGATGGTGAAATCGACGTGGCCGGGGGTGTCGATCAGGTTGATCTTGTAGTCGACGCCGTCGACCTCCCAGGGGCAGGTCGTCGCGGCGGACTGGATCGTGATCCCGCGCTCCTGCTCCTCCTGGAGGAAGTCCATGGTCGCGGTGCCCTCGTGCACCTCGCCCATCTTGTAGTTCTTCCCGGTGTAGTAAAGGATGCGCTCGGTGACGGTTGTCTTTCCGGCGTCGATGTGGGCGCAGACGCCGATGTTGCGGACGCGGGAGAGGTCGGTGGCCATGGCTGGTGCGTGGTGACAGGCGGTCGGGGAATGCCCTCAAGGGCTGGGCGAAGGGCCCGCCTTGGGCGGTCTTGTCGTCGGAACGGGGCGGTCGCCGCCCGCGGTCGGGAAACACGCGAGGATTCCGCGCGCGAGGAGGCTGCGGACGCTCTCACGGTCGGGGCCCCAGATGCGGGTCGACTCGTGCGCGGGTCGACGCGCTCGCGGGTCCCGTCGTCCGGGGATCCACTGGTTCCGAATCCCAGTGGCTCGAGAGCCCCGCGGTCCGCGGGCGGGCGACGTTGCGTCGCGCTCGCGGATGGCCCGCTGCGCGTCCCGCCCGTCGCGGCGGCCGCGGCGGGGAGGACGAACCAACCGCGCAGACCGCCCGCGAAGGCGAAGCGGAGAGTGTAGGGACTCCCCCGCCGGAGTCAATGGGTCGGGGCGCATCGCACGTCCGAAGCGTCACGCCCGCCGAACCAAGTGCTCCCGGTCGATCCGCAGCGCGTCGAGCGCGGGCGCGACCTCGGCCAGCCAGCGCCTGCCGTCCTGGACGTAGCCCGCGGTCCGGCGGACCCCGGGGCACTGGGCGGCGAACCAGCGGTTGAACCGAGCCATCAGGAGCTCCCTGACCAGCTTGGCCGTCATCGACGCCAGCGCCGTCGGCAGGTGCGCCGACTCGGACTCCGCCTCGAAGCTCACGGTGAGTCTCGATCCCCTTCGATCGAGGCGATACCGGCTGACGCGCTCGGTCTCCCCGAGCACCGTGATCTCCGCTTCGGGGAAGCAGAGCGAGAGCGCCTCTCGATAGCGGCTCCGCCCGCCCTGCCGATCGATCACCACGCGCGGGTGCTCTTCCGGCCACCGCCGCCAGATCGACTCGACGAGCTGCACGACGCTGTCGAAGCTCACGGTCGCCTTGTTCCTCGAGAGTCCGAAGCGCCGATTGAACTCACCGGCGTCGACGATCTCGCAGAGAAGCCCGGTGCAGCGCACGCCCGCGCGCTCGAAGGCCCGGCGCAGCGTCGCCGCCGCGATCTCGATCTGACCCGCCTCCAAGCTCATCGGCAGCTGGTTCACGCCGTCGTACCACGGCGCCTCGTCGCGGCAGGGCGGCGAGGCGCCGAGCTGATGCACCAGCGCGCCGTCGTCCGCAGGGAGGACTTCGCCCCCCGCCGCGAGGAACGCGAGCACCCCGCGCTCGAGGTGCCGAAGCGGATGGCCCTTCGCGTCGTTGGCTCCCTTCAGACGCTTCGAGTCGTCGACGGCGACCCGGCCGCGGCGGTCGTTCCCGGCCCGGCAGACCGCACCGTCGAGCGCCGTCCAGAGGTCCGGCGCCCCGCGCGACGCATCGCTCCGCTCGATCACGAAGACCGATGCCGCGACGCAGAGCGGTCCCAGAAGCGGCCCGTACCCCGCTTCATCGATGCCGGCGTAGACGAGCATGGCGAGGACGATAGTGCGTGCGGCGGGACAGTCGGGGCCCCGGGGCCCCGGGGGCTTGGGGAGAGGGCTTGGGGAGAGGGCCTGGGGAGAGGGCTTGGGGAGGGGGCGGCGGGCCGGGGGGCGGGGGGGAGCCGGGGCGACAGCTCACGCTGCGGGGTCTCCATCCTGCTCTGCGCTCCGGAGCGGCTCAGCGCGGCGCGACTCTCCGCGCGTGTTCGGGCTGCGGGAGCGGGGTCACCCGAGCTTCGGCGCCGCGCAGCGCCGCGCCGGATGGTCGCAGCAGGAGCCGATGGGCGACGGAGCGCGCAGCGGTCGCGCGCCCTTCGCGGTCACGACGCTCTCTCGATCGAGGGAGCGACCGGCAACGAGTTGTTATTCTGTCCGCCGCGGCAGGATGCCCGACGACACGACGCGCCGCGCGCTTCCGCCGCGGCGCAGGATGCGGCGCTCGCCGCTTCGATCCCCGGCCGCGCCGTCACCCATGAGCGACACCACTGCATCAGCCACCGCGACGCGTCCGCCGTCGGTGGCCGCGCCGACCGCGCCCGAGGGCGCTCCGGCGCGTCCGCCGATTGCGGTCACCAACCCCTTCGCGTTCGTGCTCCTCGGCGCCACCGGGGATCTCGCGGCGCGGAAGCTCCTGCCGGCGCTCTTCGCCCTCTGGAAGGGCGGGTTCCTCCCGGAGCGCTTCGCGATCGTCGGGGCGGCCATCGAGACGATGGACGACGACGCCTTCCGGACCCTCGCGCGGAAGGCCATCGACGCCTTCGCTCGCGTCAAGCCCGCGAGCGACGACGAGTGGCTCCGCTTCGCGGCGAAGCTTCGGTATCGACCGCTCGACTTCGCCGACCCGGCGCGGTTCCGGGCGCTGGCGAGCGACCTGGAGGCGATCGAGGCGCAGACCGGCAGCGCGGGAGAGCGGCTCTTCTACTGCGCCATCGCACCGTCGTTCTTCGGACGGGTGATCGAGCAGCTCGCGGCCGCGGGACTCGTCCGGCTCGAGGCCGGGGACCGCCCCCTGACGCGCATCGTGATCGAGAAGCCCTTCGGCACAGACCTCGACAGCGCCCGCGCCCTCAACCGCCAGATCCACGCGGTGCTCTCCGAGCAGCAGACCTACCGGATCGACCACTACCTCGGGAAGGAGTCGGTCCAGAACCTCTTTGCGTTCCGCTTCGGCAACGCGATCTTCGAGCCGCTGCTCTCCAATGTCTTCGTCGAGCAGGTGCAGATCACCGTCGCCGAGACCGTGGGGATGGAGGGCGAGCGCGGTCGGTACTACGACCGCAGCGGCGCCCTGCGCGACGTGCTCCAGAACCACGTCCTCCAGCTTCTCTCGTACGTCTCGATGGATGCCCCGGGAGGTCTGCGGCCCGCCAACATCCGCTCCGAGAAGCTGCGGATCCTGCGCAACCTCGTCCCCATCGCAGGGGCCGACGTCGCCCGTCGGACCGTGCGCGGCCAGTACCGCGCCGGAACCCTCGACGGCGCCGCCGTCAAGGCATACACGGCGGAGATCGGCGTCGCTGCCGATTCGCGCACCGAGGCCTTCATCGCGCTGCGCACCGGCATCGACACCTGGCGCTGGTCGGGCGTGCCGTTCCTCCTGCGCACCGGCAAGCGGATGGCCCGCCGCGCGACCGAGGTGGCGGTCCTCTTCAAGCGCTCGGCGCTCCGCGCGCCCGCGAACGTCGTCGAGCTCGACGGCTGCGAGCTCGCCGCGCAGCGGACCAACGTGCTCGTCTTCCGCATCCAGCCCGACGAGGGGATCAGCATCTCCTTTCTCACGAAGCGCCCCGGATTCGGCTTCGGCGTGCGGCCGGTCAAGCTCGACTTCGACTACGAGCGCACGTTCCGCACCGGGATGCCCGAGGCGTACGAGCACCTGCTGCTCGACGCGCTCAAGGGGTACTCGCTCCTCTTCATGAGCGCCGACGAGGTCGAGGCGCAGTGGGCGTTCGCGACGCCGATCCTCGAGGCGTGGGCCGACGATCCGAGCGCTCCCTGTCCGTACGACGCCGGATCCTGGGGACCGACCGAGGCGGAGCGGCTCACCGAGGGCCTCGTCAACCCGTGGCGCCGTCCCGGCGACGCCGACGCGCCGGACTGCGGGCCATGATCGATCCGACAACCCCCACCGACGCCGGAGCCGCTGCGAATCCAGCTCCGGAACCGACCCCCCCGCCGGCCGCCGATCCGGAGTGCGCGCGCCTCGCGGAGAACGCGCGGCGAGAACGCTTCTGGAAGCGCTGGGGCGCGTACCTGCCGTCGCGCCAGTGGGGCACCGTGCGCGAGGACTACTCGGCCGACGGGGATTGCTGGAACTCCTTCCCCCACGACCATGCGCGGAGCCGCACCTACCGCTGGGGCGAGGACGGGATCCTCGGCCTGACCGACCGCTACGGAGTTCTCTGCTTCGCGCCGACACTCTGGAACGGACGCGACCCGATCCTGAAGGAGCGGTTCTTCGGGCTGACCAACCAGGAGGGCAATCACGGCGAGGACGTCAAGGAGTGCTATTGGCACCTTGACGCCACGCCGACGGGCTCGTGGATGAAGGCGCTCTACCGCTATCCCCACGCGGCCTACCCATACGACCAGATCGTGGCGGAGAACAGGAGGCGGACGAAGCTCGACCCCGAGTACGAGCTCCTCGACACGGGCGTCCTCGACGATGGCCGCTTCTTCGACCTCTTCGTCGAGTACGCCAAGGCGTCTCCGGACGACATCCTGATCCGCCTCACGGTCGCCAACCGCGGTCCGGAGCCGGCGACCCTCCATCTGCTGCCGACGCTCTGGTTCCGCAACACCTGGGCGTGGGGCCGGACGAGCGACGGCTACTGGCCGAAGGGCTCCCTCTCGGCCCATCCGCAGGGCGGCGTCGCCATCGAGCACGTCGCGCTGGGGCGGTTCCGCTGGTTCATCGAGGCGGCGTCGGACGGCACCGCGCCGAAGCTCGTCTGGACGGAGAACGAGACCAACACGCTGCGCCATGGCGGCACCGGCGACGACCGGCGGAAGAAGGACGCCTTTCACCTCTGGCTCGTCGAGGGGCGCGACGATGCGCTCTCGAAGGAGCCGCGCGGAACCAAGGTCGCCGCGGCCTACCGGCTCGAGGTGCCCGCCGGCGGCGAGGTCGTCCTCCGCGCGAGGCTCGTGCAGGAGTCCGAAGCCGGCGGCGAGCCCTTCGGAAAGGCGTTCGACGAGTGCTTCGCGACGCGGATCGCCGAGGCGGATGCCTTCTACGAGACGCGCATCTCGCACCGGCTCGCCCCGGAGCAGCGACGGATCTCCCGGCTCGCATATGCAGGCCTGCTCTGGTCGAAGCAGTTCTACAACTACGTCGTCTCGGAGTGGCTCGACGGGGACCCGACCCAGCCTCCGCCGCCCCCGTCGCGCGCCGCCGTGCGCAACGCCGACTGGCGCCACCTCTTCAACCGCGACATCATCTCGATGCCGGATACGTGGGAGTATCCGTGGTACGCCGCGTGGGACCTCGCCTTCCAGCTCGTGGCGATGTCCAGCGTGGACCACGACTTCGCCGAGAGCCAGCTCATCCTCTTCCTGCGCGAGTGGTACATGCATCCCGCAGGGCAGCTTCCGGCGTACGAGTTCGCCTTCGGCGACTCGAACCCGCCGGTGCACGCCTGGGCGGCCTTCGTCGTCCACTCGATGGCGTCGATGCACGGTCGCGGCGACCGCATCTTCCTCGAACGCTGCTTCCAGAAGCTGCTGATCAACTTCACCTGGTGGGTGAACCGCAAGGACACCCGGGGGCGCAATCTCTTCGCGGGCGGATTCCTCGGGCTGGACAACATCGGCATCTTCGACCGCTCCCATCCGCCTCCGGGCGACTTCGTGCTCGATCAGGCGGACGGAACGGCGTGGATGGCGTTCTACTGCCTCGTGATGCTCGGCATCGCCCTCGAGCTCGCCGACCAGTCGCCCGCCTACGAGGACGTGGCATCGAAGTTCTTCGAGCACTTCGTCGCCATCGCGGACGCGATCAACGGGTTCGCCGGCACCGGCCTCTGGGACGAGGAGGACGGCTTCTACTACGACGCGGTGGAGGTCGGCGGATCGCGCCAGCTCCTGCGGACCCGCTCGATCGTCGGGCTGCTTCCGATCATCGCCTTCGGCGTGCTTCCGCGGCGGATCATCGAGCGGCTGCCGGACTTCTCCCGGCGGATGCGCTGGTTCCTCGAGAACCGCGCCGATCTCGGCGAGAGCATCACCTACTGCGCGTCGAAGGAACACGTGATGATGCTCGCCCTGGCCTCCCGCCCGAGGCTCGAGCGCGTCCTCCGCTATCTCCTTGACGAGAACGAGTTCCTCTCGCCGCACGGCATCCGCGCGCTCTCGCGGTACCACCTCGAGCATCCGTTCATCGTGCATGCCGACGGGCACGAGCTCCGCGTCGACTACGAGCCCGGCGAGTCGACGAGCTCGATGTTCGGCGGCAACTCGAACTGGCGCGGCCCCATCTGGTTTCCGGTGAACTTCCTCCTGATCCGCGCCCTGAACCGCTACCACGACTTCTACGGCGAGACCTTCCGGATCGAGTGTCCGACCGGATCCGGCACGATGATGACGCTGCGCGAAGTCGCCCGCGAGCTCGCGCGGCGGATCACCGGGCTCTTCCTCCCCGATGCGACCGGCAGGCGCCCCTGCCACGGCGACCGGACCCGCTTCGCCACGGACCCGCTCTGGAAGGACCTGGTGCACTTCCACGAGTACTTCCACGGCGACGACGGCCGCGGCCTCGGTGCCGAGCACCAGACCGGTTGGACGGCGCTGGTCGCGACCTTGCTGGAAGAGTTCTGCGCGCACGATCCCCGCAGCCTGTGATCCGCCGAGGCGGACCCGGACCGATGCCCGCCGCCGCCGGGTGCGCGACCGGCCGCACCGGGCCGCCGCCCGACCGGCGTGCGCGGCGCCCTCGTGTACCATCGCCGGTGTCCGAGCGCCGCTTCGACCTGAGGAGTCCGTTCGCCCCCACCGGCGACCAGCCGGAGGCGATCGCGGCGCTCGCCCGCGGGATCGAGGAGGGTCGGCGGCACCTCGTCCTGCTCGGCGCCACGGGGACCGGCAAGACCTTCACGATGGCCAACGTCATCGCGCGGACGGGCAGGCCGACGCTGCTCATCAGCCACAACAAGACGCTCGCGGCGCAGCTTTACGAGGAGATGCGCGAGCTCTTTCCCGCCAACGCGGTCAGCTACTTCGTCAGCTACTACGACTACTACCAGCCCGAGGCGTACATCCCGCAGCGGGACATCTACATCGAGAAGGACGCCTCGCGCAATCCGGACCTCGACCGGCTCCGTCTCGCCGCCACGAGCAACCTGCTCTCGAGGCCCGACACGATCGTCGTCGCCAGCGTCTCCTGCCTCTTCGGGCTCGGGTCGCCGACGGAGTACGGGTCGAAGACGATGATGATCGCCCGCGGAGACCGGATCGACCGCCGGCGGTTCCTGCTCGGCCTGAGCGACATGCAGTACGTGCGCGCCGAAGTCGCGCTCGAGCGCGGGCGCTTCCGCGTGCGCGGCGACGTGATCGAGATCGCTCCCGCCTCGGAGCAGTACGGCATCCGCGTCGAGCTCTTCGGCGACGAGGTCGAGGCCATCCAGCTCTTCGACATCCTCACCGGCGAGGTGCTCGCCGACGAGACCAAGGTCTTCGTCTTTCCGGCGGTGCACTACGTGATGCCGGAGGAGCAGAAGGCGGCGGCGCTGGAGGCGATCAGGGAGGAGCTCGATGCGCGCGTCCTCGAGCTCCGCTCGCACGGCCGGCTGCTCGAGGCGCAGCGGCTGCTGGCGCGCACCCGCCACGACCTCGAGATGCTCGAGGAGGTCGGGTACTGCTCAGGCATCGAGAACTACTCGCGCTTCTTTGACGGACGCCCGCGCGGAGCGCGGCCCTACACGCTGCTGGACTACTTTCGGCACGTACCGGGGCGCGGGCCGGACGACTGGCTGGTGATCATCGACGAATCGCACGTGACCATTCCGCAGGTGCGCGGCATGTACCACGGCGACCGCGCCCGCAAGCAGGTGCTCGTCGACCATGGCTTTCGGCTTCCGAGCGCCCTCGACAACCGGCCGGTCACCTTCGAGGAGTTCGAGGCGATCGTCCCGCAGGCCCTCTACGTCTCCGCGACGCCCGGCCCCTACGAGCTCGAGCGGGCGGGGGGCGAGGTCGCGGAGCAGGTGATCCGTCCGACGGGACTGGTCGATCCCCCCATCGACGTGCGATCGGCGCGCGGCCAGGTGCCCGATCTGCTCGCCGAGGTCCGCCTGCGCGCCGAGCGCGGCGAGCGCTCCCTCGTCACGGCGCTGACGAAGCGGCTCTGCGAGGACCTGACGAACTACCTCCACGACCAGGGCGTCCGCGTGCGCTACCTGCACAGCGACATCGACACCCTCGAACGGCTGACGATCCTCCGCGACCTTCGCGAGGGCGACTTCGACGTCCTCGTCGGAGTCAACCTCCTCCGCGAAGGGCTCGATCTTCCGGAGGTCTCCCTCGTCTGCATCCTCGATGCGGACAAGCAGGGGTTCCTCCGCAGCCAGAGCTCGCTCATCCAGACGATGGGCCGCGCCGCCCGCAACGCCAACGGCGCCGCGATCCTCTACGCCGACGCGATGACGCCGGAGATGCGCTCCGCCATCGACGAGGTCGAGCGCCGCCGCGCCAAGCAGCTCGCGTACAACGCCGCCCACGGGATCACGCCGGAGACGATCCGCAAGGCGATCCGGCGCGGCATCGAGACCGAGCTCGCCGCGCGGCGCACGGCGCGGGCGGCGGCGGGCCGGACGAGCCAGAAGCTCTACGAGCGCGACGAGCTCGTCCGCCTGCTGGAGCAGGAGATGGTCGAGGCCTCGCAGCGGCTTGAGTTCGAGAAGGCGGCGCGGCTGCGCGACCGGCTGAACGACGTGCGCACGATGCCGGAGTTCGCCGACGCCGAGGGGACGACGCCCCTGAAGCTCCCGCTGGAGGACGAGGGCGACGGCGGCGCGCGCCGCGGCTCGAAGAAGCAGTCCCCCGCGAAGCCAGGCGCCGCCCGCTCAAAGGCGGGGATCACCCGCGGCCGCAAGCGCGCGCAGCCCTGACGAGCGCCGCGGACGAGGCGCGTCGGATCCCCCGTCGAGCACCGGTCGAGGACCGTCGAGCCGCGGCAGCGCGGAGGGCCTCCGACCGAACGGGGGAAGCCGAGCAGCGCTGCGGCTGCGACGCGGGCTACGGACAGAGGCGCGTCTGCCGCCAGGCTTCGCCGAGTCGGAAGTAGACCATCCGGTCGTGGAACCGGTGCCGGTCGCCCTGCCAGAACTCGATGCGGTCGAGCGAGACGCGATAGCCCCCCCAGTGCGGCGGGCGGGGCACCTCGGCGCCCTCGAAGCGCCGGCGGAACCGCTCCTGAAGCTCGGCCATCGCCGCCCGGCTTTCGATCGGCTGGCTCTGGCTGCTGGCCCATGCGTTGATCTGGCTCGTCCGCGATCGCTGGGCGAAGTACAGGTCGCTCTCGGCGTCGCTCGTCTGCGTCACGCCCCCTTCGATGCGGACCTGCCGATCGAGCGGGTCCCAGTGGAGGCAGAGCGCGGCGCGCGGATTGGCGGCGAGGGCGGTTCCCTTGCGGCTCTCGCGGTTGGTGAAGAAGACGGCGCCGCGCTCATCCAGCGCTCGAAGCAGGAGGATGCGCAGGGATGGACGCCCATCCGGATCGATCGTCGCCAGCGAGATCGCATTGGGATTGGGCAGGCCGCACCTCTCCGCCTCCTTCAACCAGCGCCGCAGCAGCGCCACCGGATCGGCGGGCGGCGCATCGAAGTCGACCGGCGCGACCGATGGCGGCGCCGGCAAGT
This sequence comes from uncultured Planctomycetia bacterium, assembly GCA_937871505.1. Taxonomy (GTDB): domain Bacteria; phylum Planctomycetota; class Phycisphaerae; order Phycisphaerales; family SM1A02; genus CALMPF01. The sequence continues at coordinate 27,904 of CALMPF010000001.1, forward strand.
GGGCGATCTCGGGACGGAGGATCTCGAAGGGACGGCCCGTCGGCTCCGCGCTTCGCCCCTCGCTGCGCGCGGCCTCGTCACGCTGCCTCGTCGGCTCTTCCATGCTGCGGATGGTAGAGGCGCGCTCGCGCGATCCCGCGGCGGCCGCTCGTCGCTTGCGTTCCTCGCGCCGCCGCACGCCCGGCGAGAGGCGGCGCCACGAAGGCCCGCCGAGCGGGCTGCGCGCCCGGAGGAGATGGCGTGCCTTCCGGCGATGCCGTACCATCGGCTCGTGTCGGCCTGAGGCGATCGGGATCGCGCAGGACCGACCGGGTTCGTGCGGTCGTGCCGAGGGAGGCCACATGCATGAGCGGCGGAACTTCGTGCTTGTCATCGCCCTGATCGTCCTTGCGATCTGGACGATCTATGCATGGACCTGGCTGGGGGAGACGCTCGGGACCGCGACCGCGGGCGAGTGGACGCAGCGCATGCTCTCGACGCTCGGCGCCGCGGTCGTCGGTGCGTGGCTCGCATGGGCGCTTCTCGCGGAGGATCGCCTTCCCGACCACCTCCTCTCCACGGGCGGCGTGTACTACGAGATGGAGGGTCTCTGCTTCGTCCCGGTGGTGCGGGCGGGCAAGGGCGATGTCGCCGAGCTGAGCATCTACTACCAGAACCGCTTCGAGAACCCGGTCAACGCGGTCGTTCATCTGCGGCCGCCGCTGGACAGCTTTCACATCAAGCCGGGGATGCGCGACGTTCACTTTGCATTTCGCGCGGGCGGAGGCGATTACGGCTGCATCCGCCAGCCGATCGCCGTTCCGGGCTACCTCCAGGGCGAGGTGGTCGACGTCGAGCTCGCCGCCGCGTCCTACTACCCCCGCGGCCAGGGAAGCCGGGTCCGCCGCCGCGAGGGCATCCCCTGCGGCTCGCTCTCGATCGACTGGCAGGGCGCTGCGTTCAAGACCGGCGTGCACGAGGTGAGCGGAGAGGTCGAGCTGGTGCGCCCGACGGTCCTCCATCTCGCCATGCCGCGCGGCGTCAAGGCTCGACTCGACCACGAGCCGCACTGGCGACAGGAGAGCCTCGCGGCTGGCATCGGGAGGTAGCACTCCCGGAACGGCGTGGTAGAGTTTCACCGCATGTTGCACTCACTCAGCAGGGCTGCGCTCGCGCCGCGGCGCCGCGAGCTTCCGCGGCGTCCGCTCGAGGCTTCCGGAGCGGCGCGGCGATGACGAGAGTTGCCATCGGCGCCATCGGCCTCGGAACCCTGCTCGCGCTCGCTGCGGGAGGCTGGTGGTGGTGGCGCGGGGAGACGCTCTCCGCGCAGGGCTCGACGCACATCGATGGATGGACGTCGCTGGGCCCGCTCGCCTTCGACTTCGGAGTCGTCGATCTTCCCGACGAGACGCCGGTGTCGCTTCGCCACCGCTTCGAGCTCCGCAACGACTCGGGCAGCACCCGTCGGATCCTCTCGACGACGACAAGCTGCTCGTGCGTCGAGGCGGAGCCCTCCGAATCGGAGATCGTGGCGAAGGCCACGCTCGCGGTCGACGTCGTCCTCACGCTGCGACTCTCGGGGCACCGCTCGGGAACCGTCTTCCTTCGCGACGACACGGGAGCGGTGATCCAGGCGCGGGTGGTCGCGACCGGGCGCCGTCCGGGAATTCTCGCGGTGACCCCGCTCCCGGCCCACCTGCTCGACGATGCAGAGTTCACGGAGCTTCACCTCGACCTCGTCCTCCATCCGGAGCTCCCGATCCCGGGACCTCCGATCGTCTCTTCGGAACCGCGCCTGATCGTCGAGTTCGGCGATTGGACGGAGGGGCTCCCCGCCGCGGGCGACGCGCCGACGCGGCGCTTCAGCGGTCTCCTGAAGCTCATGCGCGGACCGGAGGGATGGCCCGCAACCGTTCGGATCTCCGTCGAGGGGGCCGACCCGGTCGAGCTGGAGCTCGGAGCGCCCGAGGGATAGCGCTTCAGCGGAGCTTGCCTTCGTCGCGAGGGCGACCGAAGGGGGTGCTCTGCGCGGGGAGGCGCCGGGGGGCGTGGCGCCGAGGGCACCGCTGCGGGCCTGCGAGACCCGCGCGCCAGCCCAGGCGCTGCGGGTCGCCCCCGATCGCCGCTTCGGACGCCCGCCGCACGAGCCGCGCGGCGCTGGGGTCCGAGGGGGTCGGCGAGAGCGGGGGCTCGTGAAAGTTCGTCGCCGAACTTGCATACCGACCCTTCCCTTCCGTGCCGACCCGTGCTTCAATGCGTCGTGCATCGGCCGCCGACGCGTGCCAGCCCACGAGGCGACCGCGGAACAACCCGCACGGTGGCCGGCGCCCGAAGTTCGATTTCTGGAAACGTCTCTGGAGTCCTGCCCCATGCCCGGGGCACTTGCCCGGTTGGCTGCCTCGGCTGCCCGCCCACATAGGAGTGACGAAATGCAACGCCCTGCCCTTCTCGCATCGTTCGGACTCCTCGCCGCCCTTGCCTTCGCTCCGATGGCATCGGCCTCCTGTCCCGGCGACCTCAACGGGGACGGCAGCGTCGACGGCGCTGACCTCGCCGTCATCTTCGGCAACTTCGGGATTCCCGGAGCGCCAGGCGACCTCAACGGAGATGGGATCCTCGACGGGAGCGACATCGGTCTCTTCCTCTCGCTCTGGGGTCCTTGCGCACCGTCGTGCACGAGCTACCAGTCGCTCAACTACGTCGGCGCCGCCGTTGGCGGCCCCGGCGCCTATCTCCCGCTCACGGTGCTCAGCGGGAACGTGAACGTGCTCCCCTCCGGCGAGCCGCAGGGCCTGGTCCTCGCGGCGACGTTCGACGGCAGCGTCTCGATCATCCAGTTCGCGCTGTCGAGCGTCTCGGTCTTCGTCGACACCAGCTTCGTGCTCTTCCCCGCGGGAGGAACGCCGGAGCTCGCGTTCATCGACGGCTTCCCGACGACGATCGCGGAGATGCTCACTGCGTTCCAGACCGACCTTCAGATCGGGCTCGGACCGGGCGACTGGTCTGTGGCGGGCCGGGCCATCCTCGCGATGGCGGCGCTCGCGGAGACCGAGCCCTTCGCCTGCAACCTCACCGTTTCGCTCGAAGACGCGTCCCCGGCGGCCGTCGCGTTCTGGTGCAAGGCGGGCCTCGCCTCCCTCGGCGGCGGGATCGTCGCGCGGGCGATCATCGAGTGCCCGGCCGTCGGAACGCTCTGCCCGGAGGGCGGCGTCGCTTCGATCGGCGAGTTCGCGATGCCCTGCTGGAGCCTCTCCTCCGTCTGCGTCGGCGACCAGTTCGTCGGCGGTCAGGCGGCGTTCGACTCGGTGTACAGCCTCTGGGCGGGCGAGTGAACGCGCGGCGCTGACGACCGTCCCATCGCATGGCGGCCTCTCCGCGTCACCGTCCGGAGGCCGGCGGCCGCATCTGCCTGAACATCAGGATCGTTCGAAGAGGCGGCGTGAGCAGATCACGCCGCCTCTTCGCGTCGTGGGCGCATCGAGCGGCGCTCGCGCCGCGGCACGTAGCCCCCCCTCACTCGCACATCCGCGGCTTCGACGAACTCGGAGAGCCGTCGCAGCAGGGCCGGCTCGGGCACAACCGACAGCCGGGCCGGGGCAAGCGCCACCTCGATCGGAGCGGGCTCGCCGGCAAGCAGCACGAGCACGCGGATCGGAACCGCTCGCCCGCCGGAGGCGGGCATCCCGGCGGCCTGGCGAAGCAGGCCCGCAGCCATGCGCATCCGTGCCGGAAGCGAGTCGCGATCGTGATCCTCGCGGAAGCTCAGCTCGAGAGCGCTGGCGAGGTGCGCCGGTGCCGCGTCGATGGGCATCGCCCGCTCCACGATCAGGTTGGTCGGACCTCGGCTGCGATCGATGGTCCCGACGAGCATGACGATGGCATCCTGCTGGAGAACGTGGCCATGCTCGGCGAACGACTCCGGAAAGACGACGCACTCGAGGGTGCCCTTCGTGTCGTCGATCGAGAGCTGCGCCATTCGCTCGCCCGCCATCCGTCCGGAACGCGCGGTCATCGCCTGCACGCGCGAGAGCAGGCCGCCGATGGCGACCACCGCGCCCGCTTCGAGCGTCTCCGCCTGGGCCGTGTCGGCCGTGGCGAACTCGGCGAGGAGGGCGCGGAACGAGTCGAGCGGATGTCCCGAGACGTGGAAGCCCAGCGCCTCCTTCTCGTAGGCGAGGGCCTCAAGGCGATCCCACGGCGGCACGCGCTCGAGCGGGCACTCAGCCGGGGCGGCGCCGACGGAGGGCGCCTCGACCTCGCAGAACATGCTCATCTGTCCCGACTGGCGGTCGCGCGCCGCGGCCTGCGCCGCGCGGACAGCCTTGTCGATCGAGGCCATCAGGGATGACCGGCGCTCGGCGCCGTGGAGCGAGTCGAACGCGCCGGCCTTGACGAGGGCCTCCAGCGTGGCGCGATTGACCGTCCGCAGGTCGACGCGCTCCGTGAAGTCGAGGAACGAGCGGAACGGACCGCCCTTTCGGCGCTCCTCGACGATCACGCGCGTCGCGGCGCCGCCTGCTCCCTTGATCCCTCCAAGTCCGAAGCGGATGTGCCCGTGCAGGTGGTCGCGCGGCTCGCCCGCGGCGTAGACCAGCGAGAAGCTCGCCTCCGAGAGGTTGATGTCCGGCGCCTTGACCTCGACCCCGACGCGCGGCGCGGATTCCGATCGGCCGCGCCCCGACCCTCCCGCGGGATCGACGGAGTCGGCGGGGTACTGGACGCGCCTGCACTCCTCGAGATAGACCGACCACTCCTCGACCTTGCTCGCCTGGCTCTCGAACGCGAGCACCGCCGCCATGAAGTGGCCCGGGAAATAGGTCTTCAGGTACGCCGTCTGGTACGCGATGATCGCGTAGCCGGTCGAGTGGCTCTTGTTGAAGCCGTAGCCGGCGAACTTGAGGATCAGCTCGAAGAGCTCCTGCGCCGAGCCCTCCGAGAGGCCCCGCTGCGTCGCCCCGGCGACGAACTCGCTCCGGGCGGCGTTGATGGTCTCCTGCTTCTTCTTCGAGATCGCCTTGATGATGGTGTACGCGGCGCGGAGCGGGATGCCGCCGAGGCCGTGCAGCACCTGCATCACCTGCTCCTGGTAGACCATGATCCCGTAGGTCTCGGCGGTGTGCCGCTCGACGATCGGGTGTGACTGCGGCACCGGCTGCCGACCGTGCTTGCGGGCGTTGTACTCGGGGATCAGGTCCATCGGCCCCGGGCGAAAGAGCGCGTTGGCGGCGATGAGGTCCTCGATGCGGTCGGGTCGCATGTCCGCGAGGAGCTTGCGCATCCCGCCGGACTCGAACTGGAAGACCCCCGCCGTATCGGCGCGGCGGAAGAGCGCGAAGACCCGCTGGTCGTCGAGCGGGATCCGGTCCAGATCGAGCGGGTGCGGTCCGCCGTCGTCCGGGCGGCGACCCACGGCGCGGTGGATCGCCCCGTCGTCCATCGAGTCGCGCACCAGCCGCTTCGCGAGCTCGATCGTCGAGAGCGTGCGCAGGCCGAGGAAGTCCATCTTGAGAAGGCCGACCTTCTCGCAGGTCGGGCCGTCCCACTGCGTGACCGCCTCCTCGCCTCCCCCGGCGCGGCAAAGCGGCACGATGTCGTCGAGCGGGCGCGTCGCGATCACGACGCCCGCTGCGTGCACGCCCGCGTGCCGCGCGTGATCCTCGAGCGCCGTCGCGGCATCGAGCACGCGCCGCACCAGCGGCTCCGCCTCGCGGCGCTCGCGCAGCCGAGGTTCCTTCGCGAGCGCCTCCTCGATCGTGATCCCGAGATCCTGCGGGACGAGGTTCGCCAGGGCCTGTCCATCGACGGCCGGGAGGCCCATCACGCGGGCGACGTCCTTGATCGCCGCGCGGGCCTTCAGCCGACCGAAGGTGATGATCTGCGCGACGTAGCCGTACTTGCGCCGGACGTGATCGATCACCGCCGCGCGGCCGTTCTGGCAGATGTCGATGTCGATGTCGGGATACTCCGAGCGGTCCGGGTCGGTGAAGCGCTCGAAGAGCAGGCCGTACCGGACCGGACAGGCGTTGGAGAGGCCGAGGACATAGCCGACCATCGTGCCGACGCCCGAACCTCTCGCGGTCGCCGGGATGCCGTTCTGGCGCGCCCAGTTCACGAAGTCCCAGACGATGAGGAAGTACGCCGAGATCGACTTGTCGGCGAGGACGCGCAGCTCGCGCTCGAGCCGTTCGCGGATCTCGGCGCCGCCGGCCCCCGCGGCTCCCTCCGGCCCGTAGCGCCACAGCACGCCCGCCTCGGCGAGATCGCGCAGCGCCGCGTCGCAGCCGCGCTTCAGCTCCTCGGCACCGGCGGCGCCGGGGCGGCTCGAGTCGAAAGGACGCAGCTCGAAGCGGGCGCAGTACGCCGTGAACCACGCGGTGAGGTCGGGGCCATCGCGCGCCGGGTCATAGGTCGGCGGCACGCCGGGATGGACGACCTCGACGACCGGCGCATGCTTCGCGGCGAAGTCGATCGGCACGTCGCAGCGCGCCGCGATGCGGACCGTGTTCGCGACGGCCGCCCGCTCGGCGTCGTCCTCCGAAAAGAGCGCCGCCATCTCCGCGGGACTCTGAACGTAGAGCGACTCGGGATAGCGGTGGCGTCCCGGCTCCTCCTTCGTGCGCTGCATCGAGATGCAGCAGAGCGTGTCGTGATCGTCGTGATCCTCGGCGCGCAGGAAGTGCGCGTCGTTGTCCGCGACGAGGGGCAGCCCGAGCTCCGCCGCGATCCGCTTCAGCAGCGGGTTGATCCGCTCCTGCTCGGGAAGATGCCGCTGAAGCTCGATGTAGAACGACGGCTCGCCATGCTCGTCGGGACCGAACGCGCGCGCATGCCACCGCGCCTCCTCGACCGCCGCGGCGTAATGACGCTCCTCGCCGCTGCGGACGTACTCGCAGAGATGGAACGCGATCGACGAGCCGAGGTGGCCGTTGATGGCGATCAGGCCGCGCGAGCGCTCGGCGAGCGTCGACTTGTCCATCCGCGGGCGGTAGTAGAACCCGTTGAGGTGGGCATCGGAGCTGAGCTTGAGCAGGTTGCTCCATCCCTCGGCCGTCCGCGCCAGCAGCACGAGATGAAAGCCTCCGTCGACGACGCCGGTATGCGTCCGGTCGCGCCGGTCGCCGGGAGCGACGTAGGCCTCGATTCCGAGGATCGGCTTGATTCCCGCCCTCCGCGCCGCGGCGACGAACTCGATCGCGCCGTGGAGGTTGCCGTGGTCGGTGACCGCCACCGCAGGCATCCCCAGCTCCTTCACCCGGGCGCAGAGGGCGTCGAGACGGTTGCCGCCGTCGAGCAGCGAATACTCGCTGTGCAGGTGGAGGTGGACGAAGCCCGGGGCCGCTCCGGCGCCCGGCTCCTGCCGCTCGATCGTGGTCATGTCGCCCATCGGTGGTGCCCTCAACGCCCAAGACCACCACCGGTGGGGGTCAGGCGATCGGCGGACCAGTCTACCCCTGAGGCCTGCCCGGGCGGACGTATCGACAGGCGATCCACACCCCGCTCGCTCCCGGGCGCCGACGGCGACGGCCCACCGGGCTCGACGGCGGCCGCAGAGTACCGCGGCCCCTCCTCGCGCCCGCCCCGGCCTCCGGAAGGCGCGGTTCGCGGCGTCGACGCGGAAGCGCGCTCGCGACGGCGGATGGCGCCGTCACGGCGCCGCGGATGAAGCGGGCTCCCGTCGCACCGACCCCGCTCCCGCGACCGCATCGTTCGAAGTCGCGAGGTTCTCCAGAAAGAGATCGGCGCAGCGCTCCCACGAGAACCCGCGCGCGTACGCCGACGTCGCGGCGCGGTCGCAGCGCAGGGCGCGGGCGACGGCTGCGTCAAGGTCCTCGTCGAGGGCGCCGGAGACGCCCTCCCGCACGACGTCGCGCGGACCCGTCACCGGCAGGGCCGCGACGGGAACGCCGCAGGCCATCGCCTCCAGCATCACCACGCCGAACGTATCCGTGCGGCTGGGGAAGACGAAGACGTCCGCGTCGGCGAAGTGCCTCGCAAGCTCTTCACCATGCCGAAAGCCGGTGAACACCGCATCCGGATGGCGCTCGCGCAGCCTCGGGAGGATCGGTCCGTCGCCGACGACCACCTTGGTGCCCGGGTGGCGGAGCGCGAGGAACGCCTCGATGTTCTTCTCCGCAGCGACCCTCCCCGCGTAGAGCAGGATCGGGCGCTCGAACGGGAAGAAGCCGCGCGGCCGCGGACGGAAGAGGTCGTGCTCGACGCCGCGCGTCCAGGTGCGGACGCCCGTGAAGCCGCGCTCCGCCAGCTCGCGCCGGACGGACTCCGTCGGCACGAGCGTGCGCTCGGCGGCGCCGTGGAACCAGCGGAGGAACCGGTACGACCACGCCTCCGGGACGCCTGCGTACGCCCGCAGATAGAGCGGGAACTGCGTGTGCCAGGAGGTCGTGAAGGGCCGTCGCCGTCGGCGGCACCATCGCCGGGCAGCGATCCCCAGCGGACCCTCGGTGGCGATGTGGACAGCCTCCGGACTCCACTCGTCGAGGCGCTGCGCGGTGCCTCGACCCGGAAGCAGCGCGAGACGGATCTGCGGGTAGCGAGGACAGGGGACGGTGCGAAAGAGCCCCGGATGAACCACCTGCACCGAGTGGCCGCGCCCCTCCAGCTCGCGCACGACATGTCCGAGGGTCGTCACGACCCCGTTGACCTGCGGCTTCCATGCGTCGGTCACCAGCGCGATGCGCACGCTCACGCATGAACGTTCGCTCCGCTGCGCTGCGGAAGCGCTTGCATCAGGTCAGGTTTGCGCGGCGTGACGAGGCCCTCGGCGGTCGGTCACGACAGTTCGCCGTCGGTGGTCGCGGGTCGCCCGGTCTCAGCCGGCGCCCTCGGCTCGGCCAGCGCGAGGCGGCGCCGCGCGATCGCCACCGCGGTCTCGTCGCAGTCGATCCCGACGGCGCGGCGGCCGAGCTCGACGGCGGCCACGAGCGCCGTGCCGCTGCCGCAGAAGCAGTCGACGACCAGCCCGTCGGGCGGGCAGCACGCTCCGACCAGCATCCGCAGCAGCGCCAGCGGCTTCTGGGTCGGGTAGCCGGTTCGCTCGGCCGCGGCGTTGTTGATGGAAGGCACTTGGAGGACATCCGTGGCCTTCTTGCTCCGACCTTGCATCCTGCGGCTCGTCGCCGGGATCCGCGGCGCCTCGAACCAGTAGTCGGCTCCCTTGGCGTAGAACAGGATGTCGTCGTGCTTGCGGGCGAAGCTGCGCGGCCCTGAGCCTCCCAGCCCGTACGCCCAGATCAAGTGGTTGACGAAGCGCTCGGGGCCGAAGAGTTCGTCGAGGAGCAGCCGCAGGTGATGGCTGTGCCGCCAGTCGCAGTGCAAGAGCAGCGATCCCTCGGGCCGCAGCAGCGCGTGGAGCGCTGCGACCCGTGCGCGGATGAACGCGACGTACTCCGCGGCCGACTCGAAGCGATCGGCAAAGCGAGCCGCCCGGCCGCGTCGATCGGAACCCGTGTTGAAGGGCGGGTCGATGTAGGCGAGATCGACGCTCTCCGGCCGAAGGTGCGCCAGGCCGACGAGCGACTCCGCATGCAGGATCACGCCGCGGCGCGTCTGATCGACGGCGTCGACATGCTGCGGCTGCTCGGCACGGGAGAGCATGGGCGAGCGTACGGACGGAATCGCGGCGACTACCCTGCGGGCCTCATGGCCTTCATCAACGAGCACTACCTGCGCCTCCAGGCGGGCTACCTCTTCCCCGAGATCGCGCGGCGGGTGAGCGAGTACGCCGCGGCTCATCCCGATCGGGCCCCGCAGATCATCCGCTGCGGGATCGGCGACGTGACCGAGCCGCTGCCGGAGGAGTCGCGCGGCGCGATGCACGCCGCGGTGGACGAGCTCGCGCGGCATGAGACCTTCCGCGGCTACGGGCCTCCCTTCGGCAACGAGAGCCTCCGGCACACGATCGCCCGGAGCGACTTCCGGGAGCGCGGCATCGAGGTCGCCGACGATGAGATCTTCGTCAGCGACGGAAGCAAGGGCGACTGCGGAGCGATCCTCGACATCTTCGCCGCCGGGCGCAACCGCATCGCGATCGCCGACCCGGTCTACCCCGTCTACGTGGACACCAACGTGATGGCCGGCAACACCGGCCCGGCCCGCGCCGGGGGCGGATACGAGGGGATCATCTACCTCGAGGGAACCCCGGAGAACGGCTTCGTCGCGCCGCCTCCCGAGGAGCCCGCGGACCTGATCTACCTCTGCTTCCCCAACAACCCCACCGGCGCCGTCGCGTCGCGCGAGCAGCTCGGCGAGTGGGTCGAGCGGGCGCTTCGCTGGAACGCGATCATCCTCTTCGACGCCGCGTACGAGGCGTACATCGTGGATCCGGCCATCCCGCGGTCGATCTACGAGATCCCCGGGGCCCGCGACTGCGCGATCGAGTTCCGCTCCTTCAGCAAGAACGGCGGATTCACCGGGGTCCGCTGCGGCTTCACCGTCTGCCCGAAGTCGCTTCGCGGCGGCACCGGCGACGGCCGCACGATCGCGCTGCACGACCTCTGGTCGCGCCGCTGGAGCACGAAGAGCAACGGCGTGAGCTATCCCGTCCAGCGCGGTGCGGAGGCCCTCTACGGCGAGCGCGGCCGCGCGCAGGTGCGGGCGCTCGTCCAGTTCTATCTCGGCAACGCGGCCCTGCTGCGCGAAGGCGTCGCCGCGCTGGGACTGCGCGCGTGGGGAGGCATCAACGCGCCGTACGTCTGGGTCGAGTGTCCTCCCGGAGTCGACTCCTGGGGCGTCTTCGACCGGCTGCTCGCCGAGGCCAACGTGGTGGTCACGCCCGGGTCCGGATTCGGCCGCCGCGGCGAGGGGTTCTTCAGGATCTCCGCGTTCAACTCGAGGCGAAACGTCGAAGAGGTCGTGCGCAGGCTCCGCGCCGTGGCGTGGTGAACCGGGACGCAACAGGCTTGCAGGACCCCGAGTCGCCGCCGCCGGCCGCGCCCGAGAGGGCGCTCGACCGTCAGCCGCCTCCGTCGCTCCGGGGACGCTCGCCCGAGGCGCCCTGCGTCGACCATCCCGCAGGCCGGCGCCGGCGCGGAAGCGGCGCCTCGCGCGGATCGACGGCTGGGCAGCGCGGAGCGCCGCCGCCCGCATCACCGCGCCGCTCGCTCTCGCGATCGCCCTGCGGACCCTCGGGACCATCGCGACTCCCCGAGTACCCCTTGCAGACGATGTAGATCTCCACGCTCGCGGCGCGCGACGCGTCCGGCTTGAAGCCGCGCGCGTCGGCGAAGCTCTCCCGCGCGCGCCGCAGCAACTCGGGATAGGCGCCGCCTTCGTAGACCTTGGCGACGAGGTTCCCGCCCGGGCGCAGCCATGCGGGCGCGCGGTCGAGAAGCACGTGGGCCAGCTCGACGGAGTGCAGGCTGTCGCCGCTGCGATCGCCGGTCGTGTCCGGTCCCATGTCCGAGAGGATCGCGTCGAACGGCGGACGGCCGGGACGCTCCGTGATCCACGGCCCGAGCAGCTCCCCGAGCGAGACCTCCGCGATGTCCCCCTGAACCACGCGCACGGCCGGACCGAAGCGCCGCGCGTCGACGTCCTTCAGATCGATGCCGACGACGCGCCCGCCCCGATCGGAGGGGCGCTCGGGGCCTCGTGACCCTCCGCGCGCCGCGCTCCGCTCCGGCGCGACTCGCTCCGCGATCACCTGAAGCCACGATCCCGGGGCGCACCCCGCATCAAGCACCCAGTCGCCGCGCCGAAGCAGCTTCCGGCGCTCATCGATCTCGATGAGCTTGAACGCTGCGCGAGAGACGTACCCCTTCCGCTTCGCCTCCCGGAAGAAGTGGTCGTGGAGCTCGCGGGACACGTCGGGAGTCGTCCGAGTCTCGGGCGATCGTCCACCGGCGGAGGACGGCACCGAAGGGCAAGAGGGCGTCGAAGCGACGCGCGGCGCGGATCAGGGATCGACGATGACCATCCCGACCGCGGTCGGATCGCGCACCACGGCGATCCGGATGTCTCCGTCGACGGTCCGGAGCAGGACGCGGTTCTCCCCGGCGTTGAGCGTGCCGTAGAGATGGTCGCGCCGAGCCTGCGCAGGATGCATGACCCATCCCCCGATGACGTTCCGCATCAGGACCGCGCCGCCGACGGTCTCGGCGTCGAAGAAGCCCGTCGACTCCGGCCCGACGCGATAGTCGATGCTGCCCTCGCGCGTGACGACGACGACCCGATCGCGCATCGGTCGCTCCGACATCACGCGGACGCTTCCCCCTCCGCTCTCGATGTCGATGGCGCCGCCGACGTTCTTCGCCACGACGTTGCCTCGACCGGTGTGAATTCGGACCCCGTCGATGTCGGGCCCTTCGATCCGGATGTGCGCCGACTGGAACCACGGCTCCGGGTCGGTCGTCCACGTGCGGATGGCGAGGATCGGCCCGAGATCGCCCGGCTCCATCTCGGCCGTGGCGGTGATGCGTTCAAGCGAGGCGGCGGAGTCGCTGCCGCGAAGGAAGCCGTGCGATCCCTCGCGACGGATGGTCACGACGACGGCGGTGGCGCGCGGGTCGGAGACGACTTCGACGTTGCCGCCGAAGCTCTCGATGTCCAGTCCGGTCACGCCCCCTTGCTCGAATCGCAGCGTCTGGACCTTCGCGTTGCGATGGCCCCGGAAAACGTCATGGATGCCGTCACCGAGGCCCAGGATGGTCTGCTCCGGAGAGTTGGGCCCGGTGCAGCCGCTCGCGATCATGCCCGCTGCCGCAATCCCTGCCGCCCAGCCCCGCGCCGCGCCGGTCCGCAGAGTCACCGAAGGCGACGTTCGCTGCGCCCTCACCGGCATCCGCGAGATCGACGCTGCGGCCGGGAGGGGCTCGGTACCGGCGGAATGACGCTCCATCATCGGGGCGATCGTATCACAGAGCGGCGGTCATCCCGCTCACCGCGGGGGGCCCGCATCACCGCCGACGCTCGTCGCCGACAGCAGCGTTCCCGCTGACCCGAGCGGGCGGACCCGCCGATCGGCGACCGCGTTCAGCGATCGGCGCGTTCAGCGCCCGCTCCGTCACGGCCTCCAAGCTCGCTCCGTCGCCCGATCGTCCCAGCCGCCCTTTCGTCCCGGTCGCCCGTTCGTCCCAACCGCCCTCTCGTCCCAGTCACCCCGCCGCGCCGGCCCGTCGGCGCCTCTGGCCGCGCCAGCGCTTCGGCGCCTGCGGGGGCTACCTTCCTCGACGCCCGGAGCGCTCCTCAAGAGCGCGCCAGCGTGCATCGATCTCGCCTGACCCCGACGCAACCTCCACGCGCCACCCTGCGCTCCACGATGCTGGCTGCCCTCTCCCTTGCCCTCATGACCGCGTCGATGCTCGCGCTGGGGTACCTCGCATGGTGCCTGGTCAACCGCGGCGAAGCAGAGTGATCGACGCCGACGGAAGCGCCGGCGCGTTCGGTCGACGAGCACTACAGCGCTGGAACGCGTCGTCGCGAGGCAGCTCGGGGCGGCTTCTGGCAAGGAGCAGCGAAGGCTTCGGGCCGACGGCGTAGCCGCAGTGCTACGTCGAGGCCCGAAGCCGAGCTGCGACGCCGCCAGAACGCCGCATCCGGGCGGCCGCAGCAGACGAGCTCCAGCGCTGCGGTGCTAGGACCGGTTCGCGCGCGGAAGCCCTGGCGATCGTCGATCTTGGGCTGCCGGGGCTGCCGGGGCTTCCGCGAGCGGCGAGCGGCGGCCGCCGCGTCAGCCGAAGGCCTTGTTGGTGCGCAGCACCACCACGCGGCGCTGGAGGTTGGCACCGGGACAGAGCGTCTGCGCGCCGGGCCACTCACGGTGGGTCAGCACGGTGCGGGCGGGGACCCGATACATCTGCCGCAGCCGCGTCACGTGCATCGCCAGGGCCTGAAGCTGGGCTTCGCTCGGCGCCTGCTCCTCGAAGTTCCCCAGGCAGAGCACGCCGATGTTGCCTTCGTTGCGCTTCTGGACGTGGGCTCCCTGCCAGTTGAGCGGCCTCGCCTCGTAGATGCGCCCGGAGCGGTCGATCACGAAGTGGTAGCCGATGTCCGACCAGCCGCGTCCGCGGTGCGAGGTGCGGATCAGCTCGATCCGCGCCTGGCTGCTCGCGGCGTCGGTGGCGGTGAAGACGCTCATCGCATCATGGTGAATCGTGATCGCGCCCACCGGAAGCATCGGCTGCATGTCGGAGGTCCGAGGGCCGCCGCGGGCCCATGCCGAACGCGGAATGACGTTCGCCATCGGCGGCGGGGCTTCGACGGGCTTGGGCACGACCACAGCGCGGCTCGCGGGCGACGCGGGCGGCAGGAGTCGGCGCGGGTCATCCTCGGGCCAGATCGGTTCGGGGAGCGAGGCGATCTGCGGCGACGTCGCGCAGCCCGCCACCACCGCCAGCCCGATCGCGAGAAATCCCCGCCGCGACACTTCGCTCGCTCGGACCAGGAGCCTGTGATCGTGGCGCTCGTGCGCCATCGGTGCGCTCGCCGCCGCTCCGAGAGCTTCGTTCGCGGCGCGCTCGATCGCACTGGCGTCGTGCTCGCGAGCGGATGGGACTCGATCCATGTCGGGAGACCTCGGTCGACGGGTCGCTGAGCGGAGGGAAACACCTGACGCCTGCGCATCCATCGCGAAGGCGACCTCGGGGTGCTGGAGAGAGTGGGCCGCATCGGCGAGGCCGCGCCAGCCGCTGCCGCAGACCCTCTGCCGATCGAGGGGAGTATCGTCCGCCGACGCTCGTCGACTCCACTATACAGGCGGGCTCCGTGCTATAACGCCCGCTTCGTGCCTACGACCCAACTGGTCATTCTGTCGCGGGAGAGCGGCCGGGAAGGCGAACTGGCGCCGATCGGAGACCGCGCCGATCTCATCCGGCAACTTCAGGATCGCAATACCGGACCGGAACGCGACGGAGATGACGTCCTGTACGGTCCGGGGATCGAGATCCAGCTTCCCCCGCACGAGGATCCGATCCGGCAGATGATCCTGCTCATCACCGACGAAGACATCGCCTGGACCGTGATTCTCCGGCTCGCGCGCGAGCTCAAGTGGAAGATCTCTGATCCCTACAGCGGAAGGGAGCTCAAGCCGTGATCCCCGAACATGCTTCGAACAACGCCCCTGAGAGGTCGCCGCTCGACGCGCTGCCGACCATCGGCACCATCGCCCAGGGGATGCGCTTCGACGGCAGCGATCCCGAGGCGCTGGCCGCGGCGCTCGACCTGGCGATGGACTATCGCGGCGACGTGACGGTCGTGCTCCGCGATGGCCGGCGGATCGAAGGGTTCATCTTCGATCGCGTGCGTCGGGTCCCGCGCTCGATCAGGCTGCTTCCGCGCGAGTCGGACGAGCACGCGAAGGTCGCGGACGACGAGATCGCGATCCTCGAGGTCACCGGCCGCGACACCGCCGCGGGCAAGACCTTCGAGAACTGGGTCCGGCGCTACGTCGAGAAGAAGCTCGCGGGCGAGCGGGCGAGCATCGAGAGCGAGTCGCTCGAGGAGTGACGCGCAAGGGAATCAGCGCGACTCGAGCCCCGCGCTCCCTCCATGGCGTCGCGACGGATCCCGCAGACCGACTCCGAGCAACCGGTCGATCGAGCGCACGATCGAGCGCGTCGTCGCAATGGCGCGGTCGAGAGCGCCTCTGCCGGCGATGCCCGCAACGGCGTCGCTGCGGGCGGCCTCGCGCAGCCGGGCCTCAAGCCGACTCCGCTCGTCAATCAGCGACTCCAAAAGCGACGCCGCCTGCCGTCGGGTGGCGATCACCTCGCCCATCCCAGACCTTGCGCGACCGGCGTCCGCACGGCGAGCCTCGGCACCGCCGGATTGGCCGTAACCAACTTCGCTGTAACCAGTTCCGTCTCGGCCTGCGGCGTCAGCCGGGGTTCCGCCGCAGCGAAGAGTTCCGCCAGCGCCGCTCGCGCCAGCGCCGTCCTTGACGCTGCCGGACCCGCGCTCGCCCCCGACCGCCCGCGCCCGGGCGTCGCCTGCGGGGCGATCCGCGTGCGAGTGCCGACCCGGCACGACGAGCGATCCGATCTCGGTGACGACCGGCTCCGACGCGTCAGCAGCGGCGCTGCGGTCCATGACGCGGCCTCCAAGGCCGCGAAGGGATGGAGTCATGTGCGGAGTGCGAAGCGAGGCGAGTCGAACCGGGGGACCGGGGGACCGGTCGAACGGGCGCAGCGGACCAGCGGTCAGCGGTCCGATCCCTGTGGCGGGGCGGGCCTGAACGTCCGGACGTCGAGGCTGAAGGGGGCCTCGAAGCCCACTCGCCCGACCGGTCATCTGCCCGTCCGGTCAGCGTTCCGTCCGGCCATCTGGCTGGACGACTGTCTACCACCTTATCGCATCGACCAGCGAGCGTCCTCTCCTGCACAATCCGCCCTGATCGGTGGTGCATCGACCCGGGAGGAGACGACCCCGAACATCCGTTCGTTCCCCTCGCCTCGATCGCGCAGCGACCCCGAGACGAGCGGCGGAGCAGCGCACCGAGGCGGAGGCACGGTGCAGCGTGACCAGCCCCCGCACGCCGGGTGGGTCCATGGGCGCTGGGCGCGCGCACGGGTCGGGTGGGCTCCGGGGGTGGCAGCCGAGTGTGCTGGCGCGACGGGGCGCGATCTGGGCGTCCGCGCCGGAGGTCCGAGCAGGGTGCGCCGCTCGCCTTGGGCTCAGCTGGCGATCACCGGGGAGTCACCGGGGAGCCACAGGGGAGTCACAGGGGGGTCACCGGGGGTCACCAGGTCCGCGATCGCCGCGCCAAGCGCGGCGCAGCGGACGCGCCGCGATGCGCCGGCGATGACGTCTTGCTCAGCCGTCTTGCTCAGTAGGATCCGTTCACCCATGCGACTGCTCGTGACCGGCGGTGCC
Source organism: uncultured Planctomycetia bacterium (assembly GCA_937871505.1). Lineage (GTDB taxonomy): Bacteria > Planctomycetota > Phycisphaerae > Phycisphaerales > SM1A02 > CALMPF01. Next base: position 44,710 of record CALMPF010000001.1, read on the forward strand.
GGCTACATCGGATCTCACGCCGCGCGGCGGCTGCTCGCCGACGGACACCACGTCACGATCGTCGACAACCTCGTGCGCGGTCATCGCGGCGCCGTTGCCGCGGTCGCGGCCGCCGCTCCGCAGCGGCTGCACTTCGCAGAAGCGGACATCGCCGACATCGAGGCGATGTCGCGCGTGCTCGCCGCGGCGCGTCCCGAAGCGGTGCTGCACTTCGCCGCGCTGGCGTACGTCGGCGAGTCCGTCGACGATCCGATGCGCTACTGGTGGAACAACGCTGCGGGAACGATCTCGCTGCTCAGCGCCATGCGCGCGGCGTCGGTGCCGAGGCTGGTCTTCTCGAGCACCTGCGCCACCTACGGCGAGCCGCCGCCGGAGCGCGTCCCCATCGACGAGGAGTGCCCGCAGGCGCCGGTGAACCCGTACGGACGCGCGAAGCTGGCCTCGGAACTGGTCATGCGCGACCACCTCGAGGCCGAGCGGCGCGCCGGCCGCGACTTCGCCTTCGCGGCGCTGCGCTACTTCAACGTCGCCGGCGCCGACCGCAGCGGCCGCCTCGGAGAGGACCACCGTCCCGAGACGCACCTGATCCCGCTCTGCCTCGAGGTCGCGGAGGGACGGCGCGAGGCCCTGACGATCTTCGGCGACGACTACCCGACTCCCGACGGGACGTGCGTGCGCGATTACGTGCATGTCGAGGATCTCGTCGAGGCCCATGTCCTCGCGCTTGCGGCGCTGCGCCCCGGCGAGGGGCGCGCGTGGAACGTCGGCATCGGGCGCGGCCACTCCGTGCGCGAAGTCGTCGAGTCGTGTCGACGCGTGACCGGTCACGCGATCCCGACGCGCGAGGGGGCGCGTCGCGCCGGCGATCCGCCGGCGCTCTACGCCGAGTCATCGCGGATCCAGCGCGAGCTGGGATGGCGCCCTGCGACGACCGAGCTCGACGAGATCGTGGCCGATGCCTGGCGCTGGCGATGCACGAACCCCGATGGCTACGACGATTCCGCCCCGATTCCGGCTGCCGAACGCTGATCGGCGCACCGCGGCGCCACAAACCGCACCGCCGGCCCCGGCGGCCTGGACTTCGGCTGGCCCCTGCGATCGAGCCGGCCGCCGCCCGGTCCGCGGCGTCCGTCGCTTCAGCATGCGCCCCTCAGAACGGGAGGCTCAGGCCGACGACGAACATCAGGCTGTCGCGCCCGGGGTTGTCGCGCGACGCGCGGGCATTCGAGATGTGGTACCAGCGCACGCCGATGATGAGGCGAGTGTCGTCCCCGATGTCGAACGTCGTCCCGAAGCCGGCCTGCGGCGTGAAGTTGACGGGAGTGCCGCCCTGGGGAACGTCCTCGCCCGCGAAGAGCAGGCCTGCTCCGGCCTCGAAGTAGAGAGACCAGCGCTCTCGGGAGACCGCGTGCCAGCGGAAGAGGAGGTTGCCGTTGAACGCGGCGGTGTCCGGCCCTGGCTGGAAGATCCCGGCGCCGAGGAACTCGAGGTCGAGGCTGAGATCGTCGACGAAGAACCACGAGAAGCCGACGCCAGCCGATGCCTGCGACGCATCGTCGAAGTCGTTGGCGTACGCCCCGAGGATGTTGAGCCGCATGGAGTCCGCGGCGCCGAAGCGGAGCTTCAGCGGCTGTTCCACCGGGCCTGCGGCGAGCGTCGCGCTCTCCCGCGCGGCGGGTGCGAGCAACGTTGCATCGTCGCCTCGGAGCGACTCGACGGGACCTGCGACGAGGGCGCCGCCAAGCGCCACGGAACGGACGACTGCACTCATGCCCGAGCGATCTCCTGGGGTGGGTCCGACTGCGCCTCGACGCGCCGCGCCGACGCGATCTCGCGCTGCGCTGCCGCGACGCCCGTCCGTCGAGCGCGGCGCCCTCGAGCCGCTGGGCGGCATCGAAGGCCCCTCGTCGACTCGATGCAACGGGAACGGCTCGTCGCGATGATGCGACTCGATCACAACGCAGGTGGCACGATACAGGCAGCCGCGTCCTTCGTCGCCCCGCGCGCTCGCCTGTCCGCACGCGACGGCGCGGCAAAAAAGCCGCCGCCCGGAAGCTCCGACACTCCGGGCGGCGAGGCGAACGGCCCTCTCGGGCCGCGAAGAAGTCGATGGATGCTCGCTCGCTTCATCGCGGAGTGATCCGCGGGGTCGCGAGCATCGTCGCGATGACGGCTGACAGTATCGGGTCGCAGCCGACGCGGTCAACGCCTGAGTCAGGCTTTCCTTGAGAATTCGTAAGTTGCTTCAAAATATGTATTTATGACAGACCATCCGAACACTCTCCGAATCGGTCGACCCCCTCGACGGCTCATGATCGCCGCTGCGTGCCTCACCCGTACACGATCCGAACGCCTTGAGTGTCTCGTCAGCCGCCGCAGGCCGGACGATTCGCTGGGAGGGAAGTGGGAGTTTCCCGGCGGGAAGATCGAACCGGGGGAGTCCCCGGAGGCCGCGGCGACACGCGAGCTGTTCGAAGAGCTCGGCGTCCGGCATCCCGGGCCGTGGATGCGAGGGCCGACGGTGTCCCACGCGTACCCGACGATGGCGATCCGGATCCAACTGCTCCTCGCCGAGGCGGACCCGGACATCGCCCCGCAACCCCTCGAAGTCGCGGAGTGGGCGTGGGTCGATGTGGATCACCTCGGAGCGCTCGACTGGCCGGAGGCCAACCTGAGCCTCGTGGCGTGGATCGCCGAGGTCGCGCGAGCGGGAGTTCCACCGTGGGTGCGCAGCGCTCGAGATCCTCGCCGGTGAGTCGCCCGATCGCGAACGCCGCAGGGCCCCGCGACCCGGGCGGGGCCCGCGAGATCGACCCCGCGCGCCCGGCGCCGAGTTCGAGCCGGGCGAACCTCGCGCCGTCGCGCTCGGACCGGAGATTCCCCCCTCCGCAGTGAAGATCAGGGAAGTTCGCTTGGCCGAGCGAGTCAGAGCGGGTACGGTGCGATCGGTCTGTCCCGCTCGGGCCGACTCGCCTCGGCCCTGCGGCGAGCAGCGCGAGCCGAGTCTGAGCGCCCTCTGCGCGAGCGCCCCATGCCCCACTCCCGACCCGCCGACGAATCCCCGCCACGTTCGGGACTCCCGCACGGGACCGCCCGAAGCCCGGCCCGCAACCAGGCGGGGGACCAAGTGCCCGAGGGGGATCGGACGGGGCACCAGCGCGGGGACGAGCCCGGAGCTCCGCAGCAACGTCCTCCGGTCTGCTGCGGGTCGTCCGCCGGGGCAAGCTGCGGGGCGCCACCGGCCGACCTCGGCGCCGTCAGCCGACGCCGCTTCATGCAGACGCTCGGGCTCTCCTCCGCTGCGGCTGCGGTCGGCGGCGCCGCGCAGGAGGCCCGCGCAGCGATCGCCGAGGCGGCGGGCCCGACCACGCTCGGACCTGATCCCGTCGCGGTGCGGCTGACCGTCAACGGGCTGCGGCAGGAGATCACGATCGACCCGGCGACGACGCTCCTCGAAGCGATCCGTGGCGAGCTGGGCCTGACCGGCTGCAAGGAGATCTGCGACCGCGGTGCCTGCGGCGGCTGCTCGGTGCTCGTCGACGGCAAGCTCGTCGTCTCCTGCATGATGCTCGCCATCGACGCCGAGGATCGCCGAATCGAGACCGTCGAGGGCCTCGCGACCGGAGACCAGCTCACGGCGCTTCAGGAAGCGTTCATCCGGCACGATGCGCTCCAGTGCGGCTTCTGCACGCCGGGACTCGTCGTCGCGTGCACGGCGCTGCTCCGCGAGCATCCCAAGCCGACGCTCGAGCAGATCAAGCGGGGCATCAGCGGCAACCTCTGCCGGTGCGGGACCTACACCAACATCTTCAATGCGGTCCTCGACGCCTCCGGCCAGCCCGTTCCGGCCGACCCAGCGCCGCCGTGGCCTGCGAACGGAGGCGCCTGAGGCGATGGCAGACGCTGACCAGATCAACCAGCCGACCGCGAACCGCTCCTTCAACGACGCGATGGTCGTCGACGCGAACGCATCGCGGCTCGACGGCGTCGCGAAGGTGACCGGCCGCGCCCGCTACGCGCGCGACGTGACCGTTCCCGGAATGCTCTACGTCCAGGGGATCCGCTCTCCGTGGGGCGTGGGGAAGCTCGCCGCGATCGATGTGCCGGCGGCGAAGGCGATCCCGGGCGTGGTCGACGTCGTCGTCGAGCGCGACACGGGCGAGTACGACGGCGACTGGATCGGCCACGTCGTGGCCGAGAGCCGGCTCGCGCTGCGGCGGGCGATGCGGGCGCTCGCTCCGCGCTGGGAGCGAGGCGAGCCCAAGGTCGGCATCGACCCCGGACAGGTTGTCCTCGACGCTCCCGACGAGGGTGCGTCGGCTGCGTATCGCCGCGCCGCTCACATCTTCGAGGCGGAGTACTCGACGCCCGTGCAGACGCACTCGGCGCTGGAGACGCACGGGCTGGTCGTCGAGCACCGCGGCGAGAGCGCGATCGTCCACGCGTCGACGCAGGGAACCTTCGCGGTGGCGGAGGAGATCGCCCGCTTCATCGGTCTGCCGCGGAGCCGCTATGAGGTCCGCTGCGAGTACGTCGGCGGCGGCTTCGGCGCCAAGTTCCAGATCGGACGCGAGGGCTCCACGGCGGCGACGGTCGCGGCGGCGACGAAGCGATCGGTGCACTCCTTCTGCACGCGGCGCGAAGAGCACCTCGACACGGGCAACCGCCCCTCCTCGCACATCAAGGTGAAGCTCGGGGTGGCCCGCGACGGCGCCATCCTCGGCGGTCAGATCGCGGTCTTCGGCGGCACCGGCGTCGCGCGCGGCGGCGGCGGCGCCTCGATCCCGTCGCGCCGCTATGCGCTGGGAGAGGTCTCCGCGAAGACGACCAACGTGCGATTCAACGCCGGCGCCCCGCGCGCGATGCGAGCGCCCGGACACCCGCAAGGCGCCTTCGCCGAGGAGCTGATGCTCGACGAGGTCGCGGCGCTCGCGGGAGTCGATCCGCTCGAGCTGCGCCTCCGGCTCGACACCGACGAGAGCGGCGCGCGGCGGGCGATGTACCGCGCCGGGGCCGAGATGATCGGCTGGAGTCGGCGGCACGCCAACGGAGCCGTGCCCGAGGAGGGAGGTCCGATCCGCACCGGGCTCGGCGTCGGCTCGACAAGCTGGGGAGCTCTCCGCGGACCCGCGCAGGCCGAGATCGTCGTCCACCGAGACGGCGCCGTCGAGCTTCGCAGCGGCGCGCAGGACATCGGCACCGGCTTCCGAACGGTCATTGGAATCGCCGCCGCCGACGCCCTCGGCGTGCCGCTGGAATCGATCGACGTGCGCATCGGCCGCTCGACGCTGCCGGAGGGTCCGGCTTCCGGCGGCTCGGTGACGACGCCGAGCGTGACGCCGGCGGTCATCGCCGCGGCGCAGGACGCGAAGCGACAGCTTCTCGAGGTCGCCGCGCAACGGCTCGGCGTTGCGGCGGCGCGGCTCACGATCGTCGGCGGAAACCTCCGCGACGGCGAGCGCGTCGCCCTGGCGTGGGCCGATCTCTGTCGCCTGCTGCCGACGGAGAGCGTCGTCGGCAGCGGTCGTTTCGACGGCCGGGGCGGAACGCTCTTCGGCGAGGGGCACAGCCACGGCGTGCAGTTCGCTGAAGTCGAGGTCGACATCGAGACCGGCGTGATCGGCGTTCGGCGCGTGATCGCCTTTCAGGCGTGCGGGCGCATCCTCTGCCGCAAGACCGCCGAGAGCCAGGTGATCGGCGGAGTGATCCAGGGGCTGAGCTACGCCCTCTTCGAGAACCGTCTGCTCGACCGGAAGACCGGCGCGATGGTGAACCCGAATCTCGAAGCGTACAAGATCCTCGGGTCGGTCGATATGCCCGTGATCGAGCCGATCCTCTGGAGCGACGCGACGCAGACGGGCGCGCGCGGCCTCGGCGAGCCGCCGGTGATACCCACCGCCGGAGCCGTCGCGTGCGCGGTGCTCAACGCCGTCGGTGCGCCGGTGCGCCACCTGCCGATGACCCCGGACAAGGTGCTCGCGGCCGTCGACGCGGCGGCGGCGCAGCCCGCCGGTCAGCCCGCGGACGGCCGGCCCCGGCGCGAAGGAGGTGCCGCTTGAACCGGTTCTCCGTGATTCAGGCGCGGTCGATCGACGAGGCTGCCGCCGCGCTCGCACCGGCCCGGCAGGGCGCGCGGCGCGTCGCCCTCCCTCAGCTCAAGGCGGGGGGGATGGACCTCATCGACCTGATGAAGGAGGGGATCGCCGAGCCCCCGACGCTGATCAACCTGCTCACCGTCGAGGAGGCGGCGCTGCGGAGGATCGACGAAGGCCGCTTCGGCGCCCTGGTCACGCTTGCAGAGCTCGCCGCCGACGCAGCCCTGCTCCGGACCGCGCCGGTGATCGCCCGCTCGGTGGCGCTCGCGGCGACGCCGCAGGTGCGCAATGTCGCCACCGCGGCGGGCAGCCTGCTCCAGCGGCCGCGCTGCTGGTACTACCGCAACCATCAGTTCGACTGTCTGAAGAAGGGCGGCTCGACCTGCTTCGCGGTCGAGGGAGAGAACCGCCATCACGCGATCTTCGGCGGGGGCCCCTGCCACATCGTGCATCCCTCGAACCTCGCGCCCGCGCTGGTGGTCTGCGACGGATCGGTCGACTTGGTCGGCGGCGATCGCACCACGCTCCCGATCGCCCGGCTCTTTCATGGCCCGGACCGGGGGAGCGTCCTCGGCGAACACACGCTCGAGCCCGGTGAGATCATCGTCGGGATCCGCTATCGCCCGGCGCCGACGAGCGGCTTCTGCGCGATCAAGGAGAAGCAGTCCTTCGACTGGCCGCTGGTCTTCGCCTGCGTCGCGCTGGCGCTCGAGGGGACGACGATCGCCGGCGCCCGGGTCTGCGCCGGGGCCGTGGCGCCGACTCCATGGCCGCTCCCGGCCGTCGAGGAAGCGCTGCGCGGCGTCGATCTCGGCGACGGCGCGGCGCTCTCGCGGGCCTGCGCGGTGGCCGCCGAGGGAGCGACGCCGATGCGCGACAACGCCTTCAAGGTCCGGCTCCTTCCGGTCGCCGTCCGCCGCGCCATCGAGGACGCCGTGCGTCCGGCCCGCGCCGAAGAGGCAACTCCATGAGCGACCGACCACTTCGCATCGTCCAGACCTGCCTGCACCTGCGGCACAAGCTCATGTACGTCGACATCGACCACATGCGCCCCGGCGAGGTCGATGTCACCTCGTCCACGCGGAACTACTGGTGCCAGCGCACCCAGGAGTCGCGCGGGCCGGACCGCCAGAGCGCCGATCCCTTCTCCTGCTCGGCCTCCCGCGCGTGCTACCGCGGCGCCGGCCTCTCCGCGACGACCGACGCGCATCGCCCCGCCGCTTCCGACGGTGCCGCCGAGGCAACGCTGCCGTGATCGCGCGCCCTGCCGGACGGGACGCCGACGGCACGGCTCGCCGGGACGGCAGAGGCGGCGGCTCCGGAGCGGGTCCGGCTTCTTCGGGCCGATCATGACCACGGCGCCGCGCGATGTCCTCGCTGCCGCTGCGCAGCTCGCCCGGCGAGGCGCGCCGGCGATGCTCTGCGCGGTCGTCCGCGCGCGCGGATCGACGCCGCAGTCGGCCGGCGCGCTCATGGTCGTCGATCAGCGCGGCGAGCTGCACGGGACCATCGGCGGCGGCTGCGTCGAAGCCGAGGTTCGGCGCCGCTCACTCGAGCTGCTCCACGCCGGACGCAGCGGAGTGCTGCGATTCACGCTCGACCACGACTTCGGGTGGGACGATGGCCTGATCTGCGGCGGCACGCTCGAGGTCGCCGCGGCCCCGCTGCCGGCAGAGTCGATCCTCCAGGCCGCGCTCGATCGGCTCGAAGCCCGCGTCGATGCCGAGCTCGAGCTCGCGGTCGAGCACGAGGGCGTTGAGCGGCGCTGGTCGATCGCGATCCCCCCGCGCGACCGCCTGCTGATCGCCGGTGCCGGCCACGTGGGCCAGGCGCTGGCGCGCCTCGCGCTGCGACTGGAGTTCGAGGTCGTCCTCTTCGACGACCGCGCCGACCTGCTGGCGCGCTTCGCCCCCGAAGGCTGCGCAACCGTCGCGGGAGAGATCGGAGCGGCGCTGCGCGCCGAACCGGTCGATCTCCGGACCTGCGGCGTCGTCGTCACCCGCGGCCATCGCAACGACGAGCAGGCCCTCGAGGCGCTGCTCGGCCGCGGGGCCCGCTCGCTCGGCATGATCGGAAGCCGTCGCAAGGTGAAGCTCATCTTCGACGAGCTCATCGAGCGCGGCGCCGATCCCTCCGAGCTCGCCCGCGTCAACGCCCCGATCGGCCTGCCGATCGGAAGCGTGACCGTCGAGGAGATCGCCCTCTCGATCGCGGCCCAGCTCGTCGCCCTGCGCCGCGAGGAGCGCTTCGTTCCGGTCCGCGAGCTCGCTCCCCCGGAGCGCGGCGGATCGCATCGAGAGTCCGCTGAACGCGTCTCGGCGGCAGGAGCGCCGCGGACGCCGACGCACTCGCCCTCGAGCCCGGGACGATGACGGCCGCGGATGTCCGCCGCGGTCGCAGCGGCATCGTGGGCATCCTGCTCGCCGCCGGACGATCGCGGCGGATGGGATGCCCGAAGCTGCTGCTTCGGTGGCCCCCGCCGCTGGGGCGATCGACGGTCGTGGCAGCGGCGTTCGACCTGATCGCTCCCTGGTGCGAGCGCGTCGTCGTCGTCATCGGCGCGGAGCCCCGCGCGATCGCGGACGCGCTCGAGGGCCGGACGTTCGAGACGGTGCGGGGCGATCCCGACGCCGACATGCTCGACTCGGCGCGGCGCGGCTTCGAGGCCGTTCGCGGCGCCGAGACGATCCTGCTCCAGCCGGGAGATCATCCGGCCGGGCTGACCTCGACGATCGATCGCGTGCTCGCGGCGCTCGACGCGCCGCGCGTCGAGGCGGAGGCCGCTCGAGAGGCTGGTTCGGCAGCGACGGATCGACCGGCGCCCGCGCCGATGGTGGCCATGCCCGAGCACGCCGGTCGGGGCGGACACCCCGTGGCGATCCGCGGCGCGCTGCTCGATCGCATCCTGGGATGGCGCGGCGTAGGCGGACTCGCGGGCCTCTGGCGCACGCTCGGCGACGCGGCCCTCCGGGTGCCCGTCGACGACTCCGCGTGCGTCCTCGATCTCGATCGGCCCGAGGACTACGCCGGCGCCATCGCGTCGATCACGACGCCGGAGGCGCTTCGCCGACCAGATCGAGCCAGCGGCGGCGAAGCGCGGCGGTGATCGGACCGGGTGCGCCGCGTCCCACGACGTGCGCTTCGACCTGCCGCACGGGGAGCACGCCCCAGCTCGAGTTCGTGAGGAAGATCTCCTCGGCCGCGAAGACGTCCTCGATCGCGAGCATCCGTCGTTCGACGGCGAGGCCCAGACCCTCGGCCAGCTCGATGACCGTCTCGCGCTGGATGCCCGGAAGGACCGGCGCACGCAGGGCGCCCGCGACCTCCTCGCCGCGCGCGAAGGGCGTGAGGAGCGTGCCGTCGCGCACGAGAAAGACGTTGCTGACCGAGCCTGAGGCGAGGTGGTTGGTCACCGTGAACCAGAGGGCCTCGGAGCCGCCCGCGGCGCCGACCTGCTGAAGCACGCGGATCCGACGCCAGTAGTCGATCGTCTTGTGCCCGGCGAAGGGGTCGAAGGGCGTCGCGCGGGGATCGGCGACCATGACGACGACGCCCTGCTCGAAGAACGCCTCCGGGTAGATCGTCGGCGGCTGGGCGCTGATCAGGATCGTCGGGTCGCGCGCGGGACGCCCGCCCGAGTGGAGGAAGTTGAGATCGCCGCCGGTGACGGTCAGGCGCATCCGCGCCGCCGCGAGGGCGTTGCGCTCAAGGACATGATGCACCGCCTCGACGAGCGGCTCGACGCGGAGGGAGTCGCTCAGTCCAAGCTCTCGAGCCGACTCAACGAGGCGGCGTACATGGCGCTCCGCGCGGAAGAGGACCCCCTCCCGGGCCAGCATCGTCTCGAAGAGTCCGATGCCGTGCTGTGCACCGGCGTCAAAGGCGGAGATGCGCGCCGCGTCGCGCTCGACCATCGCGCCGTTGAGAAAGACCAGCATCGGCGAGCGTACGCGCTTCGGATGCGCTCGCTGCGGGGCCCGCTGGACCGCGCCGAAGCGAGCGCGACCCCTCCGCGCCCGAGCCCCGGCGGATCGTCGGCGGCGCCGCCCGAGCGTCGCCGGCATCGTCGGCGACCTGCGTTGCCGCTGATCGAAAAGGAGCCGTCGCCGAGGGCCGGTGCGCTTCAGCAGCCTGTGGCGAAAGTGCTTCGGAGGCGAGGGCGAGCGGGGAGGCGGAGAGGAGTTCCGCCTGTCCGCTCGTCCGCCGCCCGAGTGACTTTCGCCCCAGGCTGCCGGCGCCGGGCCGAAGCGCCGGCCTGGCACCCCGGCGGCAGGGCTGCGCGCTCAGCGCCCCGCGAGGCCGATCTCCATCCCGACGACTGCGATCTGGTCGGTCGATGCGCCGTGCGCGATGCGGAGCCGGATGCGCCGCTCGCCACGCTCGATCGTCGCGACGTGGGTCGCGCCGTCGCGACCGGCCCCCTCGCCGGTCGCCGCGAGCGGGATGATCTCGATGGCGATCGGCGAATCGTCTCCGGCGCTGACGAGATTCCGGAGATGGGTGCGGAGCAGATCGGCGACGATCGACTCGGTCTGGCCGACCGGCGCCGACGAAGGGCGTCCCGAGCGAGCCTCCGCGAGGAGCACCTCGACGAGCGACCGGACCTCGGCGTCGCGGCCCGGGTCCGCGGGCGGAACCGCCGGGCGCGGCCAGAACATGATCATCGCGGCGACTGCGAGCGTCGTCAGCGGCAGGACGAACCGGCGCGCGAGCCGGGCGCGACGATCATCGCGCGTCGGTGCGAAGGAGAGCCGCGCATCCCTGCGCGGGTCGGAGGACGATCGAGCGTCATCGCGGTTCATCATGAGCGTCGGAAACCTTAACACTCCAGCGCCCCTTGTCTCCTGCTGCGGTCGCCCGAAGCGGCGTTTCACGGCGTCGAAGCTCGCGTCCGGGGCTTGAAGGCCCGCAGCGGGGCCGTCGGCGCCCCGGCCGCGTCGCTTCTCCTTGTGAAACATCCGCTTCGGACGCCCTCGCGACGAAGCCAAGGGGCCCTGCAGTGTTGACACTCCAGCGCCCCTGCGCTTCGGCGCGCTGCGCGCGACCATCACCGCCGCGCCTGCGTCGCGTCAGTCGCCGCGAGCGCTGCGAGCCGCGCGCGCGAGTTCGAGGTAGCGACGGTAGGTCGGCCGCGACAGCAGTTTGTTCTGGACGACGTGGATCGCTGTGGCGACCTCCTGCCGATCCATCGGGTGCAGCTCGGGAAGCTCGAAGTACTTGCCGGCGGCGGCCGCGATTGCGGTCCAGCACTCCGCCTCCGCCTCGGTCATGCCCGCAGCGATCACCAGATCGCGATCCGTCGGAGGGGCCGCGCTCTCCGCCGATCCTGAAGGCGGGCTTGAAGCCGCGCTTGAAGCGGAAGCGAGAAGGGCGGCTCCGGTGGCTGCGAGAAGCTCGCGGCGGGAGAACGGTGCGGGATGGTCGCTCTGGAGCGTCATGCGGTGATGATTGCCGTCGATGCCGTCCCCGACGCGGTGCCCGCTCCGCAGACGGTCACCGGCGCAGGCCTTCGTGCTCGATGGTCGCGAGCAGCGCTCGCGCCCGCACGATCTCGTCGGGAAGGACCGTGTGCGGCTCGCCCGGATAGCGGACCAGCTCGACGACCGCGCCGCGCCCGCGGAGCGCCTCGGCCGTCTGCGCGACCCGATCGAAGGGCACGTGGGGATCCGGGTCGTTGGCGCCGAGCAGGACGGGCGTCCCGGCGAGAGCGCCCTCGCCTTCGGCGAGCGGCGTCGACGGCCCCGCGCCGGAGATCATCGCCCCCGTGAAGCCGATGATCGCGCCGTAGCGCGCTGGACGCCGCCACGCGAACTCGCAGGCGAGGCACGCTCCCTGCGAGAAGCCCATGATCGCGACCTGCTCCCGCGGAAGGCCCTTGGTCTCGAGCTCGTCGAGCAGCGCCGCGATCACCCCGATCGCCGAAGCGATGCCGATCTCGTTCCTCGCCGCCGGCGCCATGAACGACTCGGGATACCACGACCGCGTGGCCGCTTCCGGCACGAGCCAGAGGAGGTCCGGCAGCGCGATCGGTTCGATGAGCCCGGCGATGCCTTCGATCCCTGCGCCCCGCCCGTGCAGGAGGATGACCGCCCCGCGCGCTGCGGACGGCTCCGGCCCCAGGACAAGCAGCGGTCCGCCGCCGTGCGGCGGCGGCGCTTCGGCGCTCGAGAGATCAGCGCGCACCCGATCCTCCGGCGCCAGGCGGCTCGACGGGAACCAGCAGCGACTCGATCCGGCTCCGGCGCGACTCGAGGAATGGCGGCAACTGCAACGCCTCGCCGAGACGGTCGAGCGGTTCGTCGATCGTGAAGCCGGGACCGTCGGTGGCGATCTCGAAGACCAGCCCGCCGGGAACGCGGAAGTAGATCGAGCGGAAGTAGCAGCGGTCCACCACCCGCGTCACTGCCACGCCCCGTGTGCGGATCCGTTCGGCGATGGCCCCCTGCGCGGCAGCGTCCGGCACGCGCCACGCCACGTGGTGCACGCTCCCCGCGCCCATGACCGGGGGCGGCGCCTCGCGGCGCTCGACCAGCTCGAGCCGCGCCCCGACGCGCCCCGCGGGCGACGCCGCGCCGGTCGTCGGCGGCAGCGCCATGCAGCGCGATCCGCCTCGCTCTCCCGCGACGACGAAGCCCATCGCCTCGACGAGAAACGCCGTGATCTCCTCGAGATCCTCGACGTGCAGCGCGACGGAGTCGACCGTCGCGATGGCGATCTCAGGATCGACCTCGGCGCCGCGCGCGCCGGGCCAAGGGGAGCCCGGCGGAAGCGCCGCGGGATCACGATCGCGTTCGTCGCGCTCGACGAGCGCGAGCAGCATCCCGTCCGGGTCCTCGAAGCGCAGGCGCGGGGGGCCGTCGCGATCGTCGCGGCCGCTCTCGACGCCGAAGCCGTCCAGCCGCTCCGCCCAGCGCTCGATCGAACCGTGCGGAACCGCGAGGAGCGTCTCTGCGATCTCGGGAGCGCCATGCCTGCCGCGCGCCGCGAGCGGATGCGGAAAGTGCGTCAGCAGCGTTCCCGGCGAGCCGACGCCGTCGCCGTAGTAGAGGTGGTACGTGCCGGGATCGTCGAAGTTGACCGTCCGCTTGATCAGCCGCAGCCCGAGCGCCCGGGCGTAGAAGTCGAGGTTCTTCTGCGGCGAAGCGGCGAGCGCGGTGACGTGATGAATGCCGGTCAGCGGCGTCGGATCGGGCACAGGGGACGGTATCCGCGCTGCGCGCACGGCGCTGGAGCGCCGGGAGTCGGCGTCACCGAGCCGCTCGATGTCGGATCGGTCGGCCGGCATGCGCCTCTCCGGCGGGAGGACCCTGCATGGGGCGGCCGGGGATGTGTCGGGGTGTCCGGGGGCGTCCGGGGGTGTCAGGGGATTCCGGGGGTTCCGGAGCGGGTCCATGACGTCGAGACCGCCGGGCTCGAGCATGACGCGGAGGACATCGTGCCGGGTGACTCCGTCGGATCCGCGGTGATGGAGCAATCGCCGCGAAGGCGCGTGGCGGAAGTCGGAGGCGAGATCGAGGTCTTGGAGCCGACGTTGCGCGATGCGGGTGCATTCACGGTCGGCTCACCCCGGGCGAGCGCCGCCTGCGGCTCGCGTCACGCGTCAACGGCGTCTCGGCGCGCTCGGTCGATGGGATCGATGAATCCGTTCACTCGTGCCTGGCGTGCGATCACTGATTCGTCCAACGATCCCGCGCTCGCTCGCAGGAGGCCGAGGGTGCCCATCCACTGACGCACGGATGTCCAAGGCTTGTCGCGGTGCCGGCGCAGCTTCGCGACCGACGCGTCTTCGGCGGCGGCATCCGCGGAAGGGTCGCGGCGCTCTCGAACACGGCACCTTCCCCTTCTCCATCGAACGTGGCCAGGCTCCTTCTGGATTTCCAGCCCGCCGCCGCAGCCGAGTCCCCCCGTCCGGTCTCCCGGTCGCCCAGTCCCCCAGTCCCCCAGCCCTCCAGCCCCCCCAGCCTCGCGACGCCGGCAGGGTGACCCGCGACGCGCGATCGACGTTTCCAGCCTGGTCTTCGAATCCTCTTGCGGCCGCCGCTCTCGTGCGGTAGGTTCGGAACGCAGTCATCGGTCCCCCCGACCTCGGTTCCCCCGGTTTGGTCTCGGGCCGGATCCGTGGAGGGCGTGACGAGTTTTCAGGCCGTGATTGGCCCATCGCGTCCCCTCTGATGGCACTCGTCGCCGGGCTCTACAGGCCGTGCGACGATGCAGCGGGGCGCAGGGGTGAGCACGGGAGCGATACCGGGGAGCGATGGCTGGCAAAGGTGGGCGCGCAGATCGACGCGAGCGGGGTATCGAAGAGTCGTCGAGTGTCGACGCCCGAGTCAGGTGGGAAGCGGTTGGAGGAAGTCCAAGGGAGGATCACGATGAGCGAGCTACCGCGTTCGAGCCATGAAGCGGAAGACCGGCCTCGGCGAGAGCCCGGCACGCGCGACCGATTCGGCGGCGGCAACGCTCATGACAGTTCCGACGCGCCACGCCCGCTCAGGGACTCGCCCGCGGATGCCGGCGCGGCCCGTGCCGAGTCGCCCGTGCCCATCCCACGCGACCCCCCAACAAGTCCTGCTTCCGCCGATCCGCGCGTGATCCGCCGTCGGGGCAAGCCGACCAAGGAGCGCCTCGAGGCGCTTGTCCGCATCGCCCGCTTCTACAGGGGATGGCCCGCCAAGGAGATCGCCGCACATCTTGATCGGCACGTCCACAATCTCGTGCCGGAGAGCGGAGTCCCCAAGGTCGATCTGGTCGTCGGACTTGCCGACCTCCTCGACTGGCCCGTCGAGGTGGTGATCGCTTCGCTGTACCGGCACGCCGATCCTGCATCCGCGTCGGCGCACGGGGGCACTTCAGACCGCGATGCCGCTTCCGTCGAGGCGAGGCTGAGAGCGGGGTGGGAGCTCCTCGAGAATGCCAAGCACGCCGAACTCGTCGAAGCTTGCCAGGCACTCCTCGCCGAGCCACTGACGGACGACCAGTTTGCCTATGGGTCGTTGCTCATCGCATTCGGGTATGAGAGGCTCGGCAGGTACAGCCGGGCGGCGGAGGCCGCTCAATCGGGCCTCGCTCGATGCGGTCCTGAGAGCCCGCACCGCGGGTGGCTTCGGATGTTGCTTGCCTATAGCCACTACGTGCTCGGCAATCTCGACGAAGCAGAGGGAATCGCCACCCAGGTCATTCTCGACTTCGCTTCCGCGGAGTCCGCTGCGACCGAGTCCTACTCCCGTCGGCTTCTCGCGAATGCCCACTATGTCCGTGGGAGTTGCCGGAGAGCGCTCGCGTCACGGTCGGCTCCGCCACATCGCCGAACCGCGGAACTGGGTCTCGACGACTTCGCGACCGCCGAGTCGCTCTTTCGCGACACGACCGGCGGCCCGGTCTCGGCTGAGGACGAGTCGATGGCCGATCGCTGCGAGAGCGCTTCGCTCGAGCTTCTGGCGCTGACCGGCGCCATCAAGCCGAGGGTTGCCGTCGATCGCATCATCGGTCGACTTGGGGAAGTCGAGCTCGAGTCCGCTCGGGATCCCCACGCTGCCGAGACGGTGGCGTGGGCCTGTGTGTTCGGAAGCAACATCGTCGTACGCCACCTCGGCACCGAACCTGATGCAGATCGTCTTCTGGCGATCCTGACGACCGCCGCAGACGCGGTCGCCCGAAATCTCGGCCACTGGGTGCTCAGGGAGCGCGTCTGGACGATCGAGCATCTCTGGCGCCGGAGTCGGGAAGGTGTCGACGACTCCGCGGAGTGGGTGCTCGATCGCGAGGATCTCGAAACGCTCGTCGGGACGATCGGACGCTTTCCGAGGTTCCTTGATCGCGGCCTGGAGACTCTCGAGTCCTGGCGCGAGCAGGGAGAGGCACTCTCATGACGCACGCGCCAATCCGCGATCTCTCGCGCATCCGACGATCCCCAGGGCGGACGTTCACCGCAGTGGCCATCTCGGTCGCGCTCGCCGTCGCCGTGCTGAGCGCTTCGATGTCGTCGGCGGTGACACCGCCCGGATACCCCGCCTCGCGGCACCTCGCAGCAGGGACATCGAATCCCCCGCCTCCGTCGCCCAAGCTCTTCCCCTACCTCTCCCAGTTCTGGCCGATCCTCGCCGCCTACCACGCGGCGGCACTCGACGACGGACCGATTCCCTTTGCGCTCTGGCTCATCGTCAACGGCGTGACGGATCCCGTCGAACATCACGCGATGGTGGCCCTCTACGCGTGGTGGATGGAGTCGACGAGGCGGCTGAGATCCGTCGGGTGATCGTCCGCGCCGGAAGGGCCGGGCGCTGCCGACTCGGCCCGCAGCCTGTCGCGAGCGTCATTCGGGCTGCGGACGAGCGGAGAGGCGAATCGCATCTTCGCCTGCGCGCTCGCCGTTCGCCTCGACCGCTGCCTTCGGGGGCGAAGCCGCGGCGCCGTCGCCGGCCTCCTCGGCGTTCTCGATCGACGTCTCGGCGGACGCTTCCGTCGACTTCGCCGCCTCGCCCTTGCCCAGGTGCAGCAGGAGGAAGTCCTCGTACTTGCGGTATCGCCCGATGGTCTTCACGTCGCCCCCGAGCCCGTGTCCGCCGGTGGGGTCGATGAAGAGGTCGACCAAGTGCTCCTTGCCGGCCTTGAGGAGCTCGCGATAGACGCGCACGGTGTCCTGATAGAGCACGTTGCTGTCCTCGACGCCATGGACGAGCAGCAGCCGCCCCTTGAGGTTCTTCGCGAGAGGAAGCAGCGAGAACTTGGCGAGGTCGGTCTGCCCCTGTCGGCTCGGACCGATCGTGCCGGTCGAGTACCACGCGTTGTAGTTCTCCCACTCCGTCGGACCCGCCCCCGCGATGCCGACCGCGAAGACGTCCGGCTCGGTGTAGAGACACATCTGGGTCTGGAATCCGCCGAAGCTCCACCCATGGATGCCGACGCGCTTCGGGTCGACGCCATGATGCTCGGTCATCCACTTCGCGCCATCGACGAGATCCTCGACCTGCGGCTTTCCGACCTGCTCGAAGTTGCTCTTCTCGAAGAGGCCTCCGTACCCGCTGGCGCCGCGCGGATCGATCGTGCAGGTGACGTACCCGTGCACCGTGGCCATGTACCACGCGAAGAAGTAGCTCGCCGCGTCGGTCGCGCCGCGGAAGGCCATCTTGCGCTGCCCGAGCGGGCCTCCGTAGACGTAGATCAGGAGCGGACGCCGATCCTGCGGCGTCCAGTCGTCGGGCTTGAACATGTGCCCGTGGATGGTCTGTCCATGTCGATTGCGGTAGGAGAAGTACTCGGGGACCGCGCGGGTGAGCTTCCGGGCCTCGTCCGGATGCGAGTCGGTCAGCCGCCGTCCTGCGAGCTCGCCGTTCTCGCGATCGACCTGGATCGCGTAGAGCTCGCGGAGCGAGCCGAAGTCCGAGTGCAGCGCGAGGACCCGCAGCCCGTCCTCGCTGACCGCGGCGCCGTCGTGGAATCCCTCGCGGGTCGTCAGGCGGGCCATCGAGCCGTCCTCGACGTCGATGGCGAAGACGTGCTGCTGCGCCGGATCGTCCTTCGTCGAGAGCGCGTAGATGCGCCGGTGGTCCTTCGACATCGCGAAGGGGTAGACCTCGAACCGGCCCCGGGTCAGCGGCTCGAGGTTCTCGTAGATCGGATCGAGCACATGGAGCTGCCGGAACCCGCTCAGTTCCGTGATGAACACCAGCCGCCGGCTGTCGTCGAGATACTGCGGCTCGATCAGCCGCGGCGTGTTCGGCCCGCCGTTGTGCAGGAACCGGTAGACGGGGCGCGCATCGCGGATCTCGAAGGCCGGCTTGGGGTCCTTGGGGGGCTCAGCCAGATCGGCGAGCGAGCGCGGAGCGGTGGGCGGCGTTGCGGTCGTCGCCTCGGTCGTCGTTGCACCGGCATCCTCGCCTTCGACGGAGCCATCACCCTGGGCGGAGACGACTGCGGTCCCGGCCGCGCCGCCACCGCTCTCGGAGGCCGAGTTCTCGCCCGGTCTGGAGCTGGGCTCCGCCTTCGCAGGCTCCTCCGGCTTCGCAACGAAGCTCGCTTCCATGATGTCGACGCGTCCGCTTGCCTGATCGAAGACCGCGAAGGCGACCCGCGACGAGTCCGGCGACCACCGCGGCAGGACGAGGGCGTCGCGCGGTCCCGTCTGCTTGCGCGCGTAGACCTGCTTCAGAAGCCCGCGCTCGGCCTCGTGCCCGTCGAGGTCGTAGAGGTACACGGCCTGATGGACCTCCGGCTGCGGATCGTCGGAGACCGTACGCGGCACCTGGCTCACCTGCGCGAAGCGATCTCGGTAGTTGACGATGTTGACGCGCCGCGGATTGGGCTGGCCTTCGTTCCGCGTCGCGATGAAGACGAGCCGCCGGCCGTCCGGGCTGAGCCGGTAGCTCGACATGCTCTCGCCGCCAGTCAGCGTCGGGTTGATCTGCTCGAGCGCGCCGTCGTCGAAGCGGACGCGAATCAGGTCGCGTCCGCCGCCGCCGGAGCGGAGGTAGGTGTAGCCGGTGCCGTCGGGGAGCCACTGCACATCCGACTCGCTCTCGCGCGTCCGGGTGAGCCGCGCGATCCGCCCGGTCGGGCCATCGACGAAGGAACATCGGAAGAGGTCGCCCTGCGAGACAAAGATCATCTCGTTCGCCGTCGGAGACCACTCGAACGACGAGATGCCGGGATACCGCGGCGCGCGCTCGTCGTCGGCGTCCTTCTCGCCGACCCAGTCGCCGAGATTCCGCGCCGTGAAGCGCAGGATTCCGTCGTCCGGCGGCGTCTCGCTCGACTGGACGACCTCGCTCGACTGGACGATCTCGCCATCGGCTCCGCCCGTCGCGCCTCCATCGGCGCCGGTCGGCGGCAGCCGCGATGCCTCGAAGCGCAGCGCCAATCCCATTGCGTCCACGAGAATCGTCCCCTCGGCCCTTTCATCCTCGAGCGTCGCCTCGACGCGCGCCGTGATCGGCGGCTGCTCCGGACGGAGCACGAAGGAGAGGAGCTTCCGCTCGGGCTCCCAGCGCCCTTCGGTCATCGGCAGGGTCATGCCGGCCGCCTTGACGACGCCGGAGACGGCGCCATCCTCACCAAGCAGCACCTCGATCGAGAAGGCGATCCCCTCCGGCGGAAGCAGCTCAATGCCTTCGGCAAGCAGCCGCCCATCCCACGTTCCCGAGACCGCATCGGCGTGCGTCGGCGGCGCTGACGAAGCGCCGTCGACACGCTGCGCCGCGCCGTCGCCGTCCCTCCCCGTCGCGGCGGCGGCAGCCGGCTTCGCGCCCCCGAGGCGCTTCTTCTCTTCGAGACCCTTCTTGACGCGATCGTCGCGGACCTTCCGCGCCTCGTCCTGGTGCTCCGACATCACCGAGACCATCGTGATGCGGGAGGTCTCCCCGCTCTCGAAGTCGTGGATCCAGAGATCGGAGCCATGGCGCCGCTCGATGTAGGGCCGATAGAGGAACGCGCCATAGCGCCCGTCGAAGGAGATCGCAGTGCTCGAGGCCGAAGGCCCGAAGAAGCTCTTCTCCGGGAAGAGCCGTGCGAGGGTGATCGGATCCTCCTTCTTCTTCGCGCTTGCCGCGCCGGCCGGCGCTCCGTCCTGCCCGGTCGCGCCTCCCTGCCCGGACCCCTCCGTGCTCCCGCCGCCGTCCCCGCCTCCATCACCGCCGGAGCGCTCGCCGCCGCGCTGCCGATCGCCGCGCCGACGCGACTGGCGATCCTGCGGATCACCCTCTGGCGCGACGATCGGCGCGGGTGGACTCGCCGTCACCGCCGGGCCGTCAGGAGCCTCGGAGCGGGCGTGTCCGTCGAGGCGAAGCACCCCGAGGGCGGCGCCGATGGCGAGCGCAGCGCAGAGGACTCGGGACGTCCAGATGCGGGGGCGCGTTCGAGGAGGGCTGGGAATGCGGATTCTCATGGGATGCAATGGCAGTTCGCGGCGGGGAGAGAGGGTCGGACGCCCGGCGGCACGTTGGGTTCAGATGGCGGTGGCTTCCCGGGCGCCGAGGTCGCCGGATCATCGCAGCCGCGGGATCGACGACGACGTCGCGGCGCCGGCGCAACGGCTCGTGCGCCGGAGCGAACCTATCACTACGCATGGATCTTCGCCTCGCACCGGTCATCGTCGCCATCATCGGCCTCTTCGCTTCGGTGCTCACGCCGACGCACGCGGCCGCCGCGGTGCAGTCGGAGGTGATCGAGTACGAGCACGGCGGGACCACCTTCCGGGGCGAGATCTTCTGGGACGACGCCCGCAGCGGGAAGCGGCCCGGCGTGCTCGTCGTCCATGAGTGGTGGGGTTGCAACGACTATGCGAAGCGCCGCGCGGAACAGCTCGCCGAGCTGGGCTACGTCGCCTTTGCCTGCGACATGTACGGCGGCGGAACCGTGGTCGACACGGTCGAGGCCGCCCGCCCGATGGCGATGGCGCTCTACAACGACCGCGCACTTCTCCGCGCCCGCGCGACGGCGGGGCTTCAGCAGCTCGCAGGGTTCCGCTTCGTCGACCCGGAGCGGCTCGCAGCCATCGGCTACTGCTTCGGCGGGACCGTCTGCCTCGAGCTCGCCCGCAGCGGTGCCGATCTCGCCGCCATCGGCGTCTTTCACGGCGGGCTCTCGACGCCGATGCCGGCCGAGCCGGGCGCGATCAAGGGCGAGGTGCTCGTGCTCAACGGCGCCGAGGATCCGGCCGTCCCCGTCGCGGAGCGAAGCGCGTTCATGGAGGAGATGCGCAACGCCAAGGCGATCTGGACGTTCGTCGAGTTCGGCGGCGCGATCCACTCCTTCAGCAACCCGGAGGCCGCGCGGCGGGCCACTGCGGTCTCGGACTACAACGAGCGCGCCGATCGGCAGTCGTGGGGAATGCTCCGCGAGCTGCTCGCGCGCCGGCTCGGAGCGCCCGGCGCCCGCGGGTCCTGATCGGCGCTCGATGGCTCCGACGCGATGCAGCGGCGACGTGGCGACGCGAACGTGGATGGGCCGAAGCACTCCAGCGCCCCTCAGCTTCCGCCGGACACGCGGGGAGGAACCCTTGAAGACCGCGGATCTTCGTGACGGACGCGGCAAGCAGCCGCTTGGAGACCGGCATGGGGGCGATGCCCTCCCGGCCGCCGGCGCGCCCGGGTCGTCGCCGCATCCGCGCGGGGTCGCACCCCGGCGCGGCATCGGTGCCCTGCTCGACGCCATCGGTCGCCGCGCCATGCCGGACCCCCGGCGCCAGTATCCCGACCTCGCCCATCTTCCGCTGCTCGAAGCAGCTCGGACGCACCGCCGCGCAACCGAGCGGGCCGCGCGCGAGATGCGAACGACCGCCTTCTTCCTCCTCTTCGGGACTCTCTCGTTCCTTGGAGTCCTCTCCGCCCTGGCGTCGTCGACGATCGCCGCGCGTCTCTCGCTCCCGGCGCATCCGGCGATCAAAGTCGCCATCGGCGCCGTTCCCTTCGTCCTCTACGCCGCGATCACGATCGGCGTCCACTGGTGGATCAACCGCGGCGTCGTGCGGCCGCGCGTCGTGCGACAGCTCCCGGGGCGCTGCCGCGCGTGCGGCCATCGGCTCGTCGCCCCGGGGGCGGAGTCCGCGCTTCCGGATCGCTGCCCTGAGTGCGGCGCGGCTGTGGTGCGGGATCCCTGACCGGAGACCGATCGCGCCCGCGCGGCGATGGTGACGACGCTGCGAGCGGTGCGCCGCGCGCAGCCGCGG
The DNA here is from genome assembly GCA_937871505.1 of uncultured Planctomycetia bacterium. Taxonomy (GTDB): domain Bacteria; phylum Planctomycetota; class Phycisphaerae; order Phycisphaerales; family SM1A02; genus CALMPF01. The sequence continues at coordinate 66,463 of CALMPF010000001.1, forward strand.
CCTCCCGACAGGGGGCAGCGCCCTCGCCGCCCGCAACGCGAGGTCTACCGCTCCATCTCGTTGAGCATCTTCCAGAGCGTCATTGCGCCGGCGGGGGTCTCGACTTCGCCGTTGAGCACGCGGCGCACCGTCCATGTCGAGCCGTAGGTCGCCGTGTTGAGCTTGTTGCTCGGGCCGAAGCCCAGCGCGTTCACCGAGAGGCCGCCGAAGAGGCCGCCGAGCCTGACGTACGCCTCGACATCCTGATCCGGGAGGCTGCCCGGCACGCGGCCGAAGGCGTCGCCGAAGCTCCCCTCGGCGCGGCCCGTCGCGAAGGTCCCTGTCGCGAGCATCCGATCGACGGCCGAGGACGCGAAGAAGAGCAGCACGATCTCGCGCGACTCTCCGCCGATCTGGAGGCCGAACGAACCCGAGGACATCTCGATCGCCAGCGGCGGCGACCACTTGCCGCCGTCGAGGCGCTTCAGCAGGACGCCCTCGCCGCCGCTGGCACCGACGACCGCCGCGCCCTTGGTCTCGCGGATGATCGCGACCGCCTTCGCCTCCCTGAGCCTCTCCCGTGGAATCGCATCTGCGGTCTGGAAGGAACGCAGGATCACGATGTCGTCTGCGATGACCTGGGTCATGCGCTCCGCCGTGCAGCCGCCCGCGTGGGCGAGCAGTCCGGCGGCGAGTGCGAGGATCGCGATCCGAGGCAGTGTGCTCCGAAGGATGGACATGGCTGGAAGGAAGCGTAACGCGCCGCGCTCCGTCGTGCGGCGCGTCGGTACGATGCCGGCCTCCATGCCGACCGATACCCCCGCTGCCGCTCCTCGCCCGCCCAGGGTCCGCTTCGGTCGCACCGGCCTGATGGTCTCCCGCATCGGCTTCGGGGCGGCTCCGATCGGTCTGCTCGAGACCGAGCGCGCCGAGGCGACGCGCCTGCTCAACCTGCTTCTCGACAGGGGCGTCAACCTCGTCGACACCGCCGCGGGCTACCGCGGATCCGAGGAGACCATCGGCGCGGCGATCTCGCACCGGCGCGACGAGTTCGTCCTCGTCTCCAAGTGCGGCTACGCCGTCGGCGACCTCGCCGGAGAGCCCTGGAGCGCACAGCTCGTCGCTGCGACGATCGATCGGTCTCTCCGCCTGCTTCAGACGGACCGGCTCGACGTGATGTTGCTGCACTCCTGCCCGCTCGAGACGCTCCGGGAGGGCACCGCGCTCGGCGCCCTCGTGCGCGCCCGCGAGCAGGGCAAGATCCGCTTCGCCGGCTACTCCGGCGACAATGAGGCGGCCGAGTGGGCGGCGGCGCATCCTGAGATCGCCGTCATCCAGACCTCGGTCAACATCGTCGACCAGGTCAACATCGACCGCGTCCTCCCTGTCTGCCGGGCGCACGACGTCGGCGTCATGGCGAAGCGCCCGATCGCCAACGCGGCGTGGAAGGACCTCGCCGAGCAGCGCGGCACCTATGCGACGTACGCCAAGCCCTACACCGAGCGGCTCGCGCTGCTCGGCCTCGATCCCTCCGCGATCCTCCGCGGCGCTTCGGGTCGCGCGGCGTGGCTCGAGCTGGCGATGCGCTTCACGCTGAGCTTCCCCGAGGTCGCCACCGCGATCGTCGGCACGACCAGCCTCGCCAACGCGGAGGCGAACATCGCCCTCGCCGCGAAGGGACCGCTTGCGCCCGAACAGGTCGCCGCCGTGCGCGACGCGTTCGCGGCTGCGCGGCGACTCCACCCGGCGCAGGACTGGTCCGGGCAGACGTGAGCGCATCGCAAGGGTCCGAGTCTCGCTCGGTCTCGTCGGTGGCGAGGAGTCTGCGTCACCGAGCCGCCCGACGTGAAATCGGTCGTCCGGCATGCACCT
>CALMPF010000002.1 GCA_937871505.1 uncultured Planctomycetia bacterium
GGCGGGGAACCCGCCCGATACGCCCCCGGGGACGCAGCGGGAGGAGAGGGTGCGCGGGGCGTCTCCTCGCTCCGCTTCGGCTCCCGTCCGCAGACTGGACCACACCCCCTCCCCCGTGTCGGATCTCCGTGTCCGGTTGTCCGGTCGGACGAACTGTCCGGCTTGCCCGCCGGGGGGCTATCCTCTCCGCTTTCCTTCGGAGCACGTTGACGCCGTCCGTTCGACAGTCTCTGACACCAGAGTCCACGCCATGAGCATCCACAGCAGCCTCAAGACCAAGTCCGGGAGCCTCAACCAGCACCGCAACGTGCTCACGCGGACGGAGCGGCTCGCGAAGCTCACCCTCGAGGAGCGGTTCTTCCCTGAGAAGGACTCGCCGCTCGGGCTGACCAAGGTGCGGAGCATCAAGGCGGCGGTGAGCAAAAAGAAGGCGAAGACCGAGGGCGATGCCGCGGACGCCAAGGCGGCTCCGGCGGGGGGCAAGGGCGGATCGAAGAAGTAGACATCGCTGCGGCCTTCCACCGGGCCGCCTCGGCACGACAGGCTGCGAGCCCCGTCGGACGCGGAGTCGCGTCGCGGCGCGCCGTCAGCGCGGAGGGATTCATGTCCTCGATCTACGCCAGCGTTCTCGACCGCATCGCATCCAGCGCCCGGACGGTCACGTTCCTGCTTGGGACGGACTGCCACATCGGAGAGCCGGAGAAGGGCGTCGTCGCCGGCGCCGCCGAGGATGAGGTCGAGCGGCGCGTCGGCATCACGCCAACGCAGCTTGGGCTCCTCCGCGACTGGCTCTCGATCAGCGGGACGCAGCCGCGGTTCATCGTCGTCGCCGGCGCGGGCGCCCGCGCCGGGTTCCCGGATTTCGCGTATCGCCAGAACGGCGCCGAGATCGTCGCGGAGTCCGACCTTCCGCGAGCCGCCGCGGCCTTCGACGTGGTCCATGCGCTGAAGGAGCCGACGGCATACGAGGCGCTTCTTCCGGGGCCGATCATTCGCCTCGGCGCGCTCCACATCGGAGACTTCAGCGCCGGCGCGGGGATCGCGCGGCTGATCGAAGTCGGCAACTGGGCGGCGGTGATCGACGGCTCGTATCTCGGCGGGGTCTCCCATCGGCGCCGCGGCGGCTTCGACATCCCGCTGCGCAAGACGATGTCGGATTTCGCGGGCGACATCGCCGCGGACTTCCATGCGGGACCGCGGCTTGCGGAGCTCGATCCCGGAGCCCGCCGCGCAATCGTCGTCGGCGGCGGGGTCGCGGGCACGGCAGCCACCCGCCGGCTCCTCGGGAGCTACGGCGAGAGCCTTGGCGCTCTGCTGCTGATCGAGCCTCACGCCGAGACACGCGACACGCTCCGCCGCGAGTTCGGCGCCGATCCGCGCGTCGAGATCCGGGACGGCAGGCACTTGGACTCGGAGACGCTGAAGGGAGCCGGCGCAGTCGTCATCGCGACCTTCCGCGAGAACGCGAAAGACTTCGTCTGCGACCACGATGCGCTTCGTTCGATGGCCCGGCGCGGGATCGTGGTCGACATCTCCTGCGACGAGGGACCGTCGCTCGGCGTGGCGGGCCTCGAGTCGCTGGTGGGCGAGAGCGCTCGTCGGCACGTCCGCGACGCCGTCGCGCAGCTCGGACTGGAGATCGAGTATGTCGCGGACACGCACCTCCCGCGCAAGCGGCCCCAGGAGGCGTCGGACGCCCACGGGCGGGTTGCCGTCCCGTATCTGGCGGTCCTCCTCCAGCTCTGTGCGGCGTTCGGCGGCGCCGAGGGCGCCCGCGACTTCATCCTCGGCCATCAAGGCTCGCCGGAGACCGAAGACCTTTTCGACGCCATGGTGCAGGACCTGCGTCGCGGGATGGTCTTCACCGGTCCCGATCCCGTGGCAATGCACGTCCGCGCCGATCCGAAGATCGAGCGCGAGATCGCGGCGTTCGTTCGCGGGGCAGGCCGGTCGGTCACGATGGCGAGTTAGCACTCCAGCGCTGGAGTGTTCACACTCCAGCGCCCCGTCGTTCCGCACGACCACGAGCGACGCGGCTCCGGAGCGTGACCTGAGCGTCTTCGATCGCGATCCCCGCGCGGCGCGCGAACGCCCGCCGCGCGTCCGCGAGCGGTCGCGGACGATCGGCGGGCGATCGATCACTCTGGCCGGCGCTTCGGCGGGCGATCAGCGCTGGTCGCGCTGGTCTCGGTCCTGGTTGTCCGGAGCCATGCTCGGCGGATCGATCTTCTCGTTGGGCTCCGGCGGGCGAGCGCGGATCCTCTCGCCGGTTGGCGTCGTGCTGCTGGGACCGCAGCCACCGAGTCCGACGCAGAGTCCGATCACGCCGGCGAGGCCGGCGAGGGCAACAGCCTTCTTCATGGGGGAGTCCTTTCAGGGTTCGCCGCGGGCGTCACGGACTCGTGCAAACCCGACGGGCGGGACGGCTGGCGAGCGTGGCGTCAGTGGCCTGTCGAGCGGGCGTGCACTCCACGCCCGAGGCGCCGACACGCATCGTTCCGTCGACCGTCGCTTCCGGAGGCGAAGGCGGACCGACGCCTCCCAAGCTGGGGTCAGGCGAAAGCGTATCACTCCGGGGGAACTTCCGCCGAGGGTCGCATGCGCCGTGGCGGTGCATGCCGCACGCCGATCGAAAACCCCGCCCCCGGAACGAGCCGAAGGCGGGGCGGAGGGGAGAGGTCCACCACTTCACACTCCAGCGCCCCTTGGCTCCGTCGCGAGGCGGTCGGAAGCGGATGTTCTGCAAGGAGAAGGGAAGCAGATGGGGCGCCGGTGGCCCCGCTGCGGGCCATCAAGCTCCCGTTGCGAGCTTCGACGCAGCAGAACGCCGCTTCCGGACGCCGCAGCAGGAGACAAGGGGCGCTGGAGCGTGAGGTGGTCTGAGGGGTCTACGCCGGTCGGAAAGCCGAGGTTCGGATCCCGCCCGGCGTGCCCGGCATCCGGATGGACGTGGGGCGACGGAGCACGCCGGGTGCATGGCCGATTCCGCGACCATCTTCGGTGCGCGGCCATTCTCGGTGCGCGGCCTTCCAGGCGGCATCTGATGGAACGTCGCGCTCTCGTCCGCGTCGGCGTCGGATTCGGGCCGCGCCGCACCCGATCTGCTGCGGTGCCGACAGTCGCCCGAAGCGAGTCCGGTGGAGCAGGAGCGGCCCGGAGGGCTGCGCACCAGCGACCGTGGAATCGGTCATGCACCCGAGCACGCCCGCCCACCGAGCCAGCATCGCGCCGAGATTCGCGATCATCGACCCTGCGACGACGGACCGAGCTGCGCACCGGACCCGCTCGGGGCGGCAAAGTCGATCGTCTCATCCGCGACCACGCCGCGCAGCAGGGCGTGGAGCATGGCTGCCGAGCGCTCCGGGGAGTGGGAGCGGGCCATGCAGGCGGCCGCCGAGGCGCCGAGCCGTCGCGCCTCCGGCTCGTCGTCGAGCAGGGCGCTCATCCGTTCGAGCCAGCCATCCGCGGTCGACTCTTCGAGCATCGCGGCGGTGACCTCGGCGCGCAGGGAGTCGACTCGCTCGTCGCGCAGGGCGACGACCGGCACGCCCGCTGCCATCGCATCGAGCAGCACGCCGCGCACGGCACCGCTGCGCTCCGGCACCACGAGCAGGTCGCAGCCGGCGATGAACTCGCTCACCGCCGACGCATTCTCGACCGTGCAGACGCGCGGCAGGAGGTCCATCGACCGAACGCTCTGCCAGAGTTCGTGCGCTCGAGCGCCGCGCAGCTCGACGAACGCGAGCGGCGCGGCGCGGTCCTTCGGCTGGGTCTTCGCGAGCTGCCGGAACGCCTCGAAGCAGGGGAGCGAGCTCCGCAGATCGTCGCCGGCGCCGAGCACGACGATGAAGCGGCGCCTGTCGGGGTCCGCAGCGCACCCCCTTCGTGGCGCGGCGACCGCCGCCGAGGGAATGTGAGCGACGCTCGGGCCGAGGCGGGATCCGACCAGCTCGGTCAGCGGCGCCGAGCGGACGATGCACCCGGCGATGGTCCCGTCGGCTGCGTCGACGCGCCGCCGCGCGGTTCTCAGCGCGTCGTCAAGCGATGCGACATCGAGCACCACCTGGCACTCGAGCTCGCGACCGAGCTCCACCGCCATCTTCCACGCCTCCGCGCCCGCGACGAGGATGACGTCCGGCGGAGTGCGCTCGAGCGCGGCGAGCAGCCGCGCCCGCCGCCATCCCCGGAGCCACGGGGGGACGTGCGGCTCGAAGTCGACGCGCGCAAGCGCCGCGAGCGCTCGTTCACGCGGATCGCTGCGGTGCGCGTCGAACGACGCCGGGACGATCCGGATGACGGCGGCGCCCTCGCCCCGGAGGCCCAGGCATGTCCGCACGTGCTGCGCATGCTCGTCGGCGAGCTGTCGTTCATCGGCGACGATGGCGACTCGGAGGGTCATGGGCGCGCGAATCCGTCGATCTGCGAACGGGGATGCCCGCTCCTGCACTCCGCTTCAGAGGGCTGTGCCCCGGGGTTCCGCTCCGCGGTCGTCGCGGCGCGTCCGGCGATTCCCCCGGCGGGAAGCAGCGGATCGAGCGCGGCCGCGAGCGATGGCGGGACCGCCCGGGGCCGGCGCGTCGCGAGATCGACGAGGACCCAGAGCGTCGCGGACCGGAAGATCACCGCGCCGTCGCCGACGCGCAGCGCGACCGTCTCGCGCCAGGACTTCGCCCGCCGCAGGTCGCGGAGCCACGTGAAGACGAGCAGCTCCTCGCCGGCGCGGCACTCGGCGCGGTAGTCGATCTCGTGTCGCGCCACGAACCACATCGCTCCCGCTTCGCGAAGCCCCTCCCGCGAGCAGCCTCCGGCCGCGGCCGCCCGTTCAGCGACGAGATCGATCCAGCGGACGTACTCGACGTTCCAGACGTGATCCAGCGCCCGGCTCGTGCTCTCGTCCCCGATCCGGAGGCGCATCGCGAAGGGCCGCGGATGCGGAATGTCCGCCGCCGCGCGGAGGGCGGCCGGAACCGCGGCGAGCTGGATCGGTTCGAGCTCTTCGCGCATCGCTGCGGTGACCTCCCGGCCCGAGACCGAACGGGAAGCGGAGGGCGCTGGACGGCTCACGGCGTCGCCTCCGTTCCGGCGCCGGGGTCGATCTCGCGCAAGTAGCTCCACGAGTAGATCCCGGTCCGGTGTCCATCGGAGAAGACGATGCGGACGGCGTAGTTCCCGATCAGTTCGGCGTCGAGCGCGGTCAGGGGGCCATCGGCCCCGCGCCTCGAAGCGCTCGCGGGAAGGACCGTCAGGGGATTGCTGGCGAGCTCGGCGCGAAGCTGCCGAGCGTCGGCGGAGGGGGAGTGGCGGCGCAGGTGGGCGATGGGATAGAAGCTCCGTCGCCCGTCGCTCCACTCGATCGAGAGCCCCGCGGCGCGGTCGAGATCCAGATGCAGCGGGACCGCGTCGGACACGCCGCAACGATAACCGGATGCACCCGCATCGCGGCTGAACGAACCGGGCCGCAGGCTGATGCCGTGCCGGACGTTCGTCGGGTGCGCCGCGCACGCTCCTGCGCGGGCGAGGTACCTCCGAGGCGATGCGCGGTCGGTACAGTCCCGCCGTGTCACCGACCGTCACCGACCTTGCGCACGCCGCCGACCGCCTCCTGGACGCCATCGACCGTCTCGATGCTCCTGTCTGCGTGGGGCTCGACCCCGTATTCGCGCGGCTTCCGGCGGCGCTGCGGGGGGCGGGGGAGCCGATCGAGGCGGTCGAACGCTTCTCGCTCGGCGTCATCGACGCGGTCGCATCATCCGTGCCCTGCGTGAAGCCGCAGTCTGCGTGCTTCGAGCGGTACGGCAGCGCCGGGGTCGCGGCGCTGGAGCGCGTCTGCGCGGCCGCCCGCGCAGCGGGGCTGGTGGTCATTCTCGATGCCAAGCGGGGGGACATCGGCATCTCGGCGGAGCACTATGCGGAGGCGGCCTTCGCCCGCGGCGATGTCGACTGGGTCACGATCAACGCCTACCTCGGGGAGGACGGGATCGCGCCCTTCCTGCGCCCGGGCCGCGGAGCCTTCGCCCTGGTGCGCACGAGCAATCCCGGCGGCGACGCGTTGCAGCGCCGACCGCTCGCGGAGGGGGGCTCGGTCGCAGATGCGGTCGCGGCGATCGTCGCGGCGCTCGGCGAGCGCCATCTCGGAGGCCGTGGCTACAGCGCGCTGGGCGCCGTGGTCGGAGCGACCAAGGCCGAGGATGCCGCCCGCCTGCGGCGACTGATGCCGAAGCAGCTCTTGCTCGTTCCCGGCTATGGCGCTCAGGGGGGCGGCGCTGCGGATGTCCTGCCGTTCTTCGGCGCCGATGGCCGCGGAGCGATCATCACCGCGAGCCGGTCGGTGCTCTATCCCCCGGGCTCCGACGGAGCAGACTGGAAGTCGGCGGTCGCCGAGGCTGCGCAGCGCTTCGCCGAGGAGATCCGCGCCGCGGTGCGCTCGCGACCGGAGTGAGCAGCGCCCCCTTCGCCGGCGCGCGATCGAGTGCGACGTCGCGCCGAGCGCTCGCCGGTCGACGCTTCCGCTCCTGCGGCGCGGATGGTCGCGGCGACCTCGATCCCGGCCCGCCGCGGCTCCGTTCGCGCGACCCGTTCTCGCCTCTTCCGGGAGGCCGGTGCGGCACGACTACCCTTCGCCCGCATGTTCCGCGTCGTCGTGGTGCTGGTGCTCGCGCTCCTGATCGGACTGCCGCTCGTCATGCGCGAGAGCGACGGGCCGCGCGCCGGCGACGCCCGGCGGCTCGTGGTGCTCTCGCCGCACAACGAGCAGATCCGCAAGGAGTTCGGCGCGGCGTTCCGGCGCTGGCACGCCGAGCGCTTCCCGAACGAGCCTGCGGTCGAGGTCGTCTGGAACACCCCCGGGGGGACCTCCGACATCCGGCGGATGCTCGTGGCCCAGCACCGGGCGGCCCTGCGCGACGGTCGGGCGCCGGGCGGCAATGCCGACATCCTCTTCGGCGGAGGCTCGTACGAGTTCTCCGAGCTGCGCAAGCCGCTCACCGAGGATCCGGCTTCGACCGTCCTCGCGCCGATCGCGTTCGACGCCGACTTCCTCGCGTCCGTCTACGGCGCCGAGAACCGCATCGGAGACGACCTGCTCTTCGATCCCGAGGGCTTCTGGTTCGGCGCTGCGCTCTCGGGGTTCGGGATCGTCTACAACCGGGAGCTCCTCCGCGACCTCGGCGTTCCCGAGCCGGAGCGCTGGTCCGATCTCGCCGACCCGCGGCTGCTCGGGGCGGTCTCGCTGGTCAATCCCGCCCAGTCCGGCTCGATCACCACGGCGTTCGAGGCGATCCTGCTGCGCCGCGGCTGGGAGGAGGGCTGGCGGATCCTCCGCCGCATCGCCGCCAACGCGCGGACCTTCTCCGGCACCAGCGCTCGCGGCCCGATCGACGTCTCCAGCGGTGAGGCGGCGGCGGGGATCTGCATCGACTTCTACGGGCGGTTCGAGGCCCAGGCGGTGCTCGCCGCGGGCGGCGGCGACCGCGTGGGATACATCGATCCGGCGGGCGAGACCCGCATCGACGCCGATCCGGTGGCGATGCTTCGCGGGGCTCCGTCGCCGGATCTGTCGCGGAGATTCGTCGAGTTCGTGCTCTCGACCGAGGGTCAGGCGCTCTGGCAGTTTCAGTCGCGGTCGGCGGTCCGCGCGCGGGATCGCTCCGCAGCATCCGCGGACGGCGCCGGCATCGGCGCGTCGGAGTTCGACCTGCTCGGCCCCGAGCGCTTCGAGCTGCGGCGGATGCCGATCCGCCGCGACCTCTACACCTCGCCGGAGGCGTTCAGGCGCTTCGTCGACGCCGTCGATCCATATGCGATCGCGACGGCCGTCGCGGCGCCGGACCGGAACGTGCGCTCCTTCATCGTGCCGCTCTTCTCCGCGATGGCCATCGACGAGCACGCCCGGCTGCGCCGCGCCTGGCGCGCGATCGTGGAGCACCCGTCCTATCCGACGCCCGTCCCCGGCGAGCGACCGCCGATCGTCGTCGCCTCCGACGTCGCCGATCCGGAGCTCGCCGAGATGCTCCGGCTCTTCGACGAGCTGCCTGCGGTCCGCGCTCCGGAGCGCGCGGTGATCGACCTTGCGACGACGGAGGGCCGGGCGCTCGCGCGGCGCGGCTGGCTCGGCAGCGCGCCCGCGTGGGCGGATCAGGGGCTCTGGCCGCGCGAGACCGCGCCCGCCGACGAGCTTCGCCGGGAGTTCCGCGCGTTCTTCGTCGAGCGCTATGACCGCATCGAAAGGCACACCCGAAGACCGCTCCGCGCGCGGAACCTCGGAGGTCGGCCGGAGCGATGATCCCGACCCGCCGCTCCGCCGCGAGTTCCCGATGCCCCGCACCCGACTGACCACCATCATCGCAACGCTCGGTCCGGCGACCTCCGACGAGGACGCCATCGCGGCGATGATCGAGGCGGGGGCCTCGATCTTCCGGCTGAACTTCAGCCACGGAGAGCCTCAGGAGCACGCGGCGCGCCTCGCTGCGGTGCGCCGTGCGTCGGAGCGATGCGGCCGCCCGATCGGCGTCCTCGGCGACCTTCAGGGGCCGAAGATCCGCTGCGCTCGCATCGCCGGGGCGGGCGCCGCGCTCGTGGCGGGCGAGGAGGTCTTCCTCGTGCGTGGCGACGACGTCGTCGATTCCTCGCGGCGCCCGCTTCGCCTCGGGAGCACCTACGCAGGGCTTGTCGAGGAAGTGCAGCCGGGGCACCGCGTCTTGCTCGACGACGGCGCCATCCGCCTGCTCGCCGTCGAACGCGACCGCGACCAGGACGGGCTGCGCTGCACGGTCGTCCACGGCGGACTGCTGCTTTCGCGCAAGGGGATCAACCTCCCCGACACCGAGATCCGGCTTCCGGCGCTCGACGAGCGCGATCTCGACTGGGTTGAGTGGGCGATCCGCAACGACATCGACTTCCTGGGGCTCTCCTTCGTGCAGGGGGCCGGGGACATCGACGACCTCCGCCGCCGCGTCGCTGCGTCCGCCGCAGCGCTCGGACTCCACGGCTTTCGCATGTCGATCGTCGCGAAGATCGAGCGGCCGAAGGCGGTGGAGAACATCGAGGCGATCGCCCAGGCCGCAGATGCCGTCATGATCGCGCGGGGCGATCTCGGGGTCGAGCTCGACCTGGCGCAGGTTCCCGTCATCCAGAAGCGCCTGATCAAGGTCTGCCGCTCATGGGGGCGGCCGACGATCGTCGCCACCCAGATGCTCCAGGGGATGATCGAGTCGCCCATTCCCACGCGTGCCGAGGCGAGCGATGTCGCCAACGCGATTCTCGAGGGCGCCGACGCGGTGATGCTCTCGGGCGAGACGGCGATCGGCCGCTATCCGGCGATCGCGGTGGAGACGATGCGCCGGATCGCCCAGGCGGTCGAGGCGTGGGTCGTCGAGCAGCCCCTCGCCGATGCGGCCCCTACGCGGCTGGTCGAGAGCGGCCATCGCACCGCCGCGCTGGCGCACGGAGTCTGGTACATCGCGCGCGACAACCGCGCCAAGTGCCTCGTCGTCTGGTCGCAGGCGGGCGGCGGTGCACGCTATCTGAGCCAGAACGAGTTCACCATCCCGATCGCGGCGTTCAGCAGCGATCGGCGAGCGCTGCGGCAGATGGCGCTCCTGCGCGGCGTCTATCCGGTCCTGCTCGATCCTCCGCCGAGCTCGCTCGGCGCCTGGACCGAGCATGTCGACCGGTGGCTCGTCGAGCACGCGTGGGCGACCGCGGGGGATCGCGTCGTGATGATCGGCGGCTCCCCGCTGGGCGTGGCAGGGGTGACCAACTCGATCGCGCTGCACGAAGTCGGCCGTCGGGACACGGGATTCCGCTGAACCCGCCGCGGGGCCTCCGGCGCCGGTCGCTCCGCGCGGCCGACCCGTCGACCAAACGAGACCGCCTGCGCCGAGAGGGCGCAGGCGGCTTCAGATGCTTGACTGACGGATCGAGGTCGCCTCCGCGATCACGCGCGACGGCGACGGCCGCCGGCCAGGCCGGCGAGGCCGAGGAGCGCGAGAGCGCTCGGAGCCGGGATGGGGTTCTTGACGAAGTCGAGGCTCCACGCGCTGAGCGAGCCGAGGTCGCCAGCGGCGTTGTCGGAGATCGTCAGGCGCCAAGTGCCCTTGGCGTTGAGGCCTCCGAAAGCGGCGAGGAGGGAGACCTGCGCGGAGGAGTTGGCGCCGGTCGCGAAGTAGTTGCCGGGGGCGATCGGGAGGCCGGCTCCCACGGCGGCGGCGGCGGTCCAGATGTTTCCGCCGAAGGGGAGGTTGGCGTCGTTGAACGAGTCGTTGAACGAGTAGGTTCCGCCGAAGTCGCTCGAGTCGCCGAAGCCGGTGTTCACGCGACCGATCCGCTCGAAGAGGGTGGTCGAAACCGAGTTGTTGTCCATGTCGATGAACGTGAGCGTGGCGGTGAGGTCCCCGGCCCACGTGTGGATCAGGCCGAGCAGGCTGACGGTGATGTCGCCGACGAAGAACTCGTCGGTGATCACGATGTCGCTCGAGACACCGACGGGGTTGTTGTCCGGAATCGTGAAGCCGTTGCCGGTGTAGACGGTGGCGCTGGCGAACGAGGCCACCGCGAGCGAGGCTGCGGTGGCGATCAGGCTGTTGCGAAGCATGTGGGCGTCTCTCCTTGCCTTGCGACCCGGCGACCGCGACTGCGGTGCGACGGGCTGTGCGTGTCGCGGACGCCGCACGGCGTCCGACTTGGGCGCTGACGCGCCGGGAGACGAGAGCCCGATCGGGCGAGGAGCGGTCTGCACGCGAGCGCGGCACCACCGCGCACAGGGTGTGCCGTCAATGGCGCGCCCGGCGTCTCGATGTGCGTTCCGTCAGGACGCAGGCTTTCAGGGCCAGCTCGCGGCGGAGTCGCACCGTGCGTTGTCGGGGACTCTCCTCCTCCCCACGCACCCTTCCCTCGCACGCGTCGTCGTCCCTCGCACGCGGCCAGCGCTCGCTCAGGGGAGAATGCTCCCCGCTTCGAGCGGATGCCACGTCCGCATGGCGCGACGACGCTGACCGATCGGTCCCTGTCAGGACCGGTACAGCGTCATGCAGAGTCGAATGTACAAGCTGTGGAAAGGATTGCAAGTGCGTCTGGGCGGCACTCGGTTCGGGGTTGGGGAAGGTCTGGAGTCCGTTCGGTTCGGAGGGCCTCTCCCGGCACCCCTCCGCTGCGGCTACCTTGCCCCCGGATGGCGACCCCAGAAGCTCTCGATCCCGACCGGCCTCCCGAGGAGGAGCCCATTCGCCCCCCGCCCATGCCGGAGTTTCCCGACACGGAGACGCTCCGCCGCAAGGTCGGTGGGGCGGTCGCCCCGCCCCCGCGCTCGGGCCGAGAGCTTCGCATCCTCGGGCGGGTCGCCGTCGTGGGGTTTCAGGTTGTCGCAGAAGTGGCTGGCGGCCTCCTCCTCGGCTGGCTCGTCGACAAGGCGCTCGGGACGGCTCCGCGCTGGACCACCGTCGGCGGGCTCGTCGGAGTCGCCGTCGCCATCATCAACTTCATCCGCAACGCGCTGCGGCTCCGGCGAGAGATGACATGACCCCCGAACCGAGGATCGCCCTGCCTCTCTCGCCGCTCCTGGTCGCCTCCGCCGCGGGCATCCTTCCGGTGTGCGGGCTGCTCGCCCTGCTCGGGGTGATGCTCGGCCGGGCGGGTCCATTCCTCTCCGCGTCCCTCGGAACCGCGCTGGTCGCGCTCGGGGCGGCGCTCCTCGCGACCTTCGCCTCGGTCCCGTGGATCGCCAAGCCCGCATCGACGGCGATGCTCGCGTGGACAGCGGGCTCCATGCTGCGGCTGCTGCTCACGGCAGCGGGGGCGTTTCTGCTATACTCCGCCCCCCCATCGGGCTGGCTTCACGGCGTGGGCGAGGCGCGAGCCCCGTTTCTCCTCGCCGTGGCGACCGCCTACCTCGCGGGCCTGCTCGCCGAGGTCGGGGTGGTTGCCCGAATTCTGCGCCAAACCTGAGTTTCTCCGGCGTCAGCTCCAGTCGCCCGCCGCGAGCCCCGAGTCCCAGCCCCCGGCCGGCTTGCCGGCCAGCCCCCTTCGCCTCGTGATGCTGCCCACCCCAGCCTCGCTCCTTCTGCTCGCAGCGGATGCCGCCGGCGGCGCTCACAAGCACGTCGAGCCCGGGCCGCTGGACCACTCTGTCGACATCATCCTCTGGAAGACCGTGGGCGGCGCAACGCTCGTGAGCACGCAGCTCCTGACGCTCTTCATCGCGGCGATCGCGACGGTCTTCGTGATGCTTCGCGTCTCCCGGGCGATGGAGACGGGACCGGAGTCGGATGGGCACCGCCGATACCTCACGCGGGGACGTTTCGGGCAGTTCTTCGAGGCGATCATCGTCTACCTCCGGGATCAGATGATCCGGCCGATGCTGGGCGACGCCAACACCGCCCGCTACACCCCGTTCCTGCTCACGCTCTTCTTCTTCATCTGGATCTGCAACGTCATCGGCCTGGTGCCGCTGCTGAGCTTTCAGCACCTCGCCGGCGGGGTTGCCATCGGCGATTACCACTGGGCGATGCTCGGCGGCACGGCGACCGCGAACATCTCGGTGACCGCGGGTCTCGCGGTGATCGCGTTCGTCGCGATCCAGGCGCACGGCTTTCGAGAGCTCGGCGTGAAGGGCTGGGCGCACCACCTCCTCGGCGGCGGCCCCTGGTGGCTGGCGCCGCTGATGGTGCCGGTCGAGCTGATCGGGATGATCATCAAGCCCGCCGCGCTGGCGATCCGTCTCTTCGCGAACATGCTCGCGGGCCACACGCTGATGGCCACCGTCCTGCTCTTCGGCTACATGGCCCTCAGCGCAGGCCTCGGATGGCTGGTCGGCGGGAGCATCACCGTCGTCTCCGGCGTCGTGGCGGTCGCGCTGATGCTGCTGGAACTCTTCGTCGCGACGCTTCAGGCCTTCGTCTTCATGTTCCTGACGACGGTCTTCATCAGCCTGATGAGCAGCCACGACCACGATCACGAGCAGGGCCACGAGCACGCGCACGGAGGTGGCCACGGAGAGGCTGCCAACGCCGGCGCGGAGGCGATGGCTCACTGAGCCGCTGCGCCGATCGCGCGCGGCGGCCGCAGCGAACCTGCCGACCTGTCACCGACGAACGCGGCGAAGGCCGCCTTCGGACGGATTCAAGCCCGAAGTCGAACCAACCCCTCACGCCGCCCATGCGGCAACTGACGGAGCCAGAATCGAAATGCGCAATCTGATCGTCCTCGTCGCCCTTGCCTTCCTCGCCCTCTCGATCGTCGCCGTCGAGCCTGCGCTGGCGCAGGACGTCACGGTCGAACAGCAGGTCGCCATCAAGCAGGCCCGCGGCTGGGGCGCCGGCCTCGGCATCGGCCTCGGTTCCGGTCTCGCCGCGGGCCTCGCGGTCATCGGCGCCGGCCTTGGCATCGGCCGCATCGGCGGCAGCGCGGTCGAGTCGATCGCCCGCCAGCCGGAAATGGCCGGCAGCATCTTCACGAACATGATTCTCGCTGCGGCGCTGATCGAGGGTGCGACGCTCTTCGCCGTCGTCGTCGCCTTCCTCGGCATGGGACAGGCGAACGGCTTCTGACGTCGTGCCGCCGCACGGCGCGGGGGGCTGCACCGTTCGCATCGCGACCGGATGAGGCCTCCGCAGCGCGTCGGCGGATCGGGCGTTGTCCAGCCTCCGCAGCCGCTGCGGCGTGAGCCGCGCACGCTGCGTGTGCCCCTCCCGGGCCTGCGCAGCCGACCGAGCCGGCCCGGAAGGGAGCCCGCGCCCTGCTGATCCGCCGCTTCGCCTCGGCCCTCGCGCAGGCGTCCCCGACGTGACCGATGTGACCGATGTGACCGCCGCCCCCAGTGTGACCGATCTCCGCGCGGCAGGCTTCCGTGTGACCCTTCCCGCGCCCGCCTCCCGCGATCCCGCCCCCGGAGTTGCCCATGTCGATGCTCCCCGTCAGCCCGGTCCTCCTCGCCGCCGAGATGGGCGAACCGATGGACTTCCAGTGGGTGCCGCACGTCCTGACGATCGTCGTCTTCCTCGCGACGTTCGTCTTCCTTTATAAGGTGGCGTGGCCCCGGATCGTCGGCGGCCTCGAAGCCCGCGAGCAGAAGATCCTCAACGACCTCCGCTCCGCCGACGAGGCCCGCGAGCAGGCGAAGGCGGCGCTGGCGAGCTACGAGCGCAGCCTCGCCGAGGCGCGGACGGAGTCCGCGAAGCTCATCGCGCAGGCCAAGGCCGACGCCGAGGCCGTCGCCGCCCAGCTCCGCTCGCGCAACGAGACCGAGCTCGCCGCGATGAAGCAGCGGGCGATGCAGGACATCGACGCCGCGCGCGCAGCCGCGGTGACCGATCTCCATGCCCAGAGCGCCAACCTCGCCACCGCGATGGCGCGGCAGATCCTCCGCCGCGAGATCGGGCCCTCCGACCAGCAGCGCCTGATCGAGGAGTCGCTGAAGGAACTCGCCGCGTCGCGGCGAAACTGACCCGCTCCGATCGACCGCCGAGCACCTCGGTCGCCGCTCTCTCCGCACTCCCGAGCCCCCCGTGCCCACGAACACCGTCGACGCCGTCGCGCTCTCGTACGCCCGGGCGCTCTTTCAGCTTGCCGAGAGCGCCGGCGGGCGCCCCAAGCTTGAGGAGATCGCCGACGAGCTCGAGCAGCTCATCGAACTGATCCGCGCGGACCGCCGCTTCGGCGAGTTCGTCACCTCGCCGATTCTCGATCGTCAGCGCCGCGCCGAGGCGCTGCGCCGCATTCTCAACGGCCGCGTGACCGACCTGCTGCTCCGCTTCGTGCTCGTGCTCGGCCAGAAGGGCCGGCTCGGGCACATCGAGGCGATCGCCCGCGCCTACGACGCCCTCATGCAGGAGTCCTTCGGGCGCGTCGAGGTCGATGTGATCACGGCCGTTCCGGTCGAGGCGGCGCAGCTCGAGTCGATCCGCGCGCTTGTGCAGGGCGCCATCGGCCGCGAGCCGGTGCTGCACCGCTCCGTCGATCCGACGATGCTCGGAGGCATCAAGCTCCGCATCGGCGACCAGCTCATCGACGGATCGGTCGCCGGACGCCTGCGCCGAATCCGCGATTCCGTCGTTGCGGGCAGCGGCGCCGTCCGCGAGAACCTCGGGCGGATCGTGACCGACTGACCGATCCCGCCCCCCGCAGCACCGACCGCGCCGACACCGGCGCACCCGCCACGCCTCCCGGCCCCAGCTCATCATGAAGATCCGCACCGACGAAATCACCACCATCATCAAGCAGGAGATCGAGCAGTTTTCCGGTGAGCTCGAGATCTCCCAGGTCGGCCGCGTCGTCGAAGTCGGCGACGGCATCGCCCGCGTCTACGGGCTCGGAAGCGCCATGGCGGGCGAGATGCTCGAGTTCAAGACCGAGCACGGCAGCGCGATGGGCCAGGTGATGAACCTCGAGACCGACACCGTCGGTGCCGTCCTCTACTCGAACGCCAACGCGGTCCGCGAGGGCGACGAAGTCCGCGCCACGGGGAGACTGCTCGATGTCCCGGTCGGTTCCGCGCTTCTCGGGCGCGTGGTCGATCCGCTCGGGAATCCGCTCGACGGCGGCCCGCCGATCGCCGCCGACGGCACGCGCAAGCTCGACATCGTGGCCCCCGGCATCGCGGCCCGGCAGCCCGTGAAGGAGCCGCTCCAGTTCGGCATCAAGGCCGTCGACTCGATGATCCCCGTCGGCCGCGGCCAGCGCGAGCTCGTGATCGGCGACCGCAAGACCGGCAAGACCGCCGTCTGCATCGACTGCATCATCTCCCAGAAGCAGTACTGGGGAACGCCGGAAGCCGTGGTCTGCATCTACGTCGCGGTCGGCCAGAAGGACTCGACCGTCGCGGGCGTCGTCGAGACGCTCCGCAAGAACGGCGCGATGGACTACACCATCGTCGTGGCCGCGAACAGCTCGACGCCGGCGCCGATGCAGTACATCGCTCCCTACGCCGGGTGCGCGATGGGCGAGTACTTCATGTGGCAGGGCAAGGAGGGGAAGACCCCCAAGCACGTGCTCTGCGTCTACGACGACCTCTCGAAGCAGGCGGTGGCCTATCGGCAGCTCTCGCTGCTGCTCCGCCGCCCGCCGGGACGCGAGGCCTATCCGGGCGACGTCTTCTATCTGCACAGCCGCCTGCTCGAGCGCGCCACCAAGCTCAGCAACGAGAACGGCGGCGGCTCGCTGACGGCGCTGCCGATCATCGAGACCCAGGAAGGCGACGTCTCGGCGTACATTCCGACCAACGTCATCTCCATCACCGACGGCCAGATCTACCTCCAGCCGGAGCTCTTCTCCGCGGGCGTCCGCCCGGCGATCAACGTCGGCATTTCGGTCTCTCGCGTCGGCGGAAACGCCCAGATCAAGGCGATGAAGGAAGTCGCCGGTTCGCTGCGCCTCGACCTGGCCCAGTACCGCGAGCTCGAGGCGTTCGCCCAGGTGGGCACCGAGCTCGACGCCGCGAGCCAGCGCCAGCTCGACCGCGGCGCCCGAATGGTCGAGCTGCTCAAGCAGGGGCAGTACACGCCCTTCGAGGTGATCGACCAGTGCATCTCGATCTTCGCGGGAACGCGCGGCTTCCTCGACGACGTCCCGCTCGCCTCCGTCCGCGCCTTCGAGAGCGACCTGCTCGACTACATGCGCGGTCCGAAGGCGGCGCTGCGGGCGAAGCTCGACGAGAAGCGGTCCTTCAAGGGGATCGAGGAGGAGTTCGCCGCGGCGGTCCGCGAGTTCAAGGCGAACTGGCGGCCTGCCTGAGTCTCGCGTCCTGATCCGCCCGGAGCGCAGCGCCGGGGCGAAGTTCGCCGACGCTCCCGCCGTGCCCCGAGCGAACCGTCCGGTCCGAGTCGACCGGAGCCCACGCGGGTTCGCGCGCATTGAGCGCCGACGAAGACCGCGCCGGTCGCCGCGCTCGCGGCTCGTCTCGCGGGTGCGCAGAGAAGAAGCGGCCTCCTGACGAGGTTCACCGACGCATCGACCTAACACTACAGCGCTGGAACGCGTCTGCTGCGGCCGCCCGGATGCGGCATTCTGGCAGCGTCGCAGCTCGGCTTCGGGCCTCGACGTAGCACTGCGGCTACGCCGTCGGCCCGAAGCCTTCGCTGCTCCTTGCCAGAAGCCGCCCCGAGCTGCCTCGCGACGACGCGTTCCAGCGCTGTAGTGCTAAGAGTTTCCTTGGCGCCGCGCCGTGGGGTCGCTACGTTCTCCCGGAACGAAGCGCCCGGGGCCGAGGGCGAACGCGCTCTCGCGCGGGCGCCGAACGAGCGACGACCCCACTTGACGCAGGTCGCGATGGGATCGTCGCGGAACTGGGAGCAGCGCGTGCATCGATTTCGATCGACGGCGGGGGGAAGCGTCAGCACGGCCAATTCGCGGGGCGACGGCCGGCAGGTGAGCCTTTGTGGGCAGCGGGCAGGATTGAGCGGCGACTCCGGAGAGGTTCCGCCGGCCCGCGCTGCGGTCCGGCGCCGCGCGCGGATCGCCGTCGCGGCCGCCGGGTGCGCGCTGCTCGCCTCTGCGGCGGCGCTGGGGCGCTACGGCTCCGCCATCGCGGCGGCGTCCACCGCGCCGCGCGGCGCCGGGGGCGGGGGGGGAGTCGCGGGCGGGATCGGTCCGGACGTGATCGTCGGGGCGATGAACAGCATCGCGAAGTACGGCACCGTCGAGGGCATCTCCGCCTACGCGCTGGGAACGACCTCGTGCAACATCGGTGACGAGATCGCCCTCTGGTGCGACTTTCCCGTGCCGGGCCTCTGCACGGAGCAGGATCATCCGGTCATCGCCCAGGCGATCTACCGGCTCAAGGACGGCCGGATCGAGATGATCGGCATGAGCTGGCTCAAGCACGGCTTCTGCGCCCTCGCGGAGAACCTCTGCGGCCTCTGTCAACCGGACCCCTTCCGCTGCGACGCCCTCGGCGTCGGCTGCGCCGATCCGTATGACGCGGCGCTGAACGGTCAGCAGAGCAACCTCGGACCCCGATCGCAGGTCAACGCCTCGACGGGCGCGTTCCCCTATCCGTTCACGGCTCCGACGGCGGAGGCGATCATCGGCCGCCGTCTTCAGGTCCGCTTCGACGACCTCACGCCGGGGCTCAACCCCGGCGCGCTCTACTTCGGCGAGGGCCTCTACATCACGCCGGACGACGCGGCTGCCGGAAATTCCGGCAACAACGCCTCGTATCGCCGCATCCTCGTCGGCGCGCTCACCAGCGGCTCCTACACGCTCGCCTTCGGCGGACCGACCTTTCAGCAGCGGCCGGGCATCTGGGCATGGAGGGATCACGGATTCGGGGTCAACCAGCCCGACGCCAGCGTGATCGTCGAGAACGTCGACATCTCCCAGGACGGTCGCTTCGTCGTCGCCTACAAGGTGTCGCCGCTTTCCGGCGGCGCCTGGCGCTACGACTACGCGGTCTACAACATGACCTCGGATCGCTCGGCGCATGCATGGACCGTTCCGGTGCCGCAGTGGGTCAACGTGACCAACTTCCACCACACCTCGATCGCGCATCACTCGGGCGAGCCCTACTCGACCGAGTCATGGACGGCCGTGCGAGATTCCGAGAGCGTCACCTGGTCGACGGCCGGCTTCGCCGAGGAGCCGCTGGCCAACGCGCTGCGCTTCGGGACGATGTTCACCTTCGGCTTCGACGCGGACACCGCCCCGACCCTCGCGCCGGCGACGCTCGGCCTCTTCAAGCCCGGGAGCGCCCCGAGTCCGACGATCGCCGTCTTCGCCCCGACGCCTGCCGATCCTCCTCCGCCCTCGTGCGCCGGCGACCTCGACGGGGACGGCGTCGTCGACGGCGCCGATCTCGGCGAGCTGCTGGGTGCATGGGGCACCGAGGCGGGCGACCTCAATGGCGACGGCATCACGGATGGCGCCGACATCGGCCTGCTTCTCGGTCTCTGGGGCGAGTGCTGAGCGTCAACAATCGCTGGACCTGGCTCCGCAGCGAAGCGAGGGAATGGCAGTCGAGCGGCTCCGTGGCTCGAAGCGGATGACGCGCCGTCGCGGCGAATGCGCCTCCGACCCGGATCGCGGCGCTACGCTCTGACCTGTCTGCCCGCCCCGCATCGAAGCCAGCATCGAAGCCGCCTCGAAGCCGGCCTCGAGACCGGCTTCGAAGCCAGCCTCGAGATTGGCGTCGAGACCGGTGTCCAGACCACTGCGGGAGCGTGCAGCGCCGGGCGCGACGGTGCCCATCGACGGCGACGTTCACGCCAGTCGATGCGACCGCCGGGCCGCGGGAACTGGCGCGCTCCCCATCGAGACGGTCGCCGGGACCGTCGCTGCCGCACCAACAACGAGGATCAGTCATGTCCTTCGGTCGATTCGCCGCCTCTTCGGTGTCCATCGCCATCGTCGCGACCCTGTCCGTCCCCGAGTGCCGGGCCGAGCCAGGAGAGGGCGACACCGCCGGGCTCGCGGCGCCGGATGCATCCGTCGGCGCCCTCTCGACCTTCTCCAAGTACGGGAACGTCGGCGGCATCGCCGCCTATGCAATCGGCACCTCGACCTGCAATCTCGGCGATGCGGTGATGCGCTGGTGCGGGGCGCCGGTGCCGGGGTTCTGCGTGGCGAACGAGCATCCGCTCCTCGTGCAGAACCTCTACCGGATCAAGGGAGGCCGGATCGAGATGATCGGGATGAGCTGGGCCCGGCACGCCTTCTGCGCCATCGGACAGAACCTCTGCGGGACCTGCGCGGCCCACCCGTTCGGGTGCGACGCCCTCGGCGTCGGCTGCTCGACGCCGAACACCTCGGCGATCAACGGGCAGCAGGAGTTCCTCGGTCCGCGCTCGCAGGTCGACGCGTCGACGGGCGCGTTTCCCTACCCGTTCAACGCGCCGGATGCGCCGCCGACGATCGGCCGCCGGCTTCAGGTGCTCGAGTCGGCGCTCGATCCGGCGCTGAACCCCGACGCCCTCTATTTCGGAGAGGTGGTCGTGATCGCGGCCGACGACGCCGCAGCGGGCAACTCATCGAACAACGCCTCGCATCGCCGCGCCATCGTCGGGGCGTTCTCGAGCGGCGCGTGGACGCTCACCTTCACCGGCCCGACCGAGCAGGGCGCGGGCGCGATCTGGGCATGGAAGGAGAACGGTCTGGGACCGGGAGTGCCCGATCCATCGGTGACGATCGAGCCCTTCGCCGTCGCCGGCGACGGCAACTGGGTGATCGGTCACAAGGCCGCCGCGAACGGGGACGGAACGTGGCGCTATGAGTACGCGATCTTCAATCTCGACTCCAACCGCTCGGGTCAGGCCTTCAGCGTCGCGATCCCTGCGGGGACGGCGGTGACCAACGTCGGACAGTCGATCATCGGCCATCACTCCGACGAGCCGTACTCAACCTCGGCGTGGACGACATCGGTGACGGCCGACTCGGTCACGTGGGCGACGGAGACCTTCGCGGACGATCCGCTTGCCAACGCCCTGCGCTGGGGCACCATGTTCGGCTTCCGCTTCGACGCCGACCGTCCCCCGGGCGGCACGACCGCGACGCTCGCCTTGTTCCGTCCCGGCGCCGCCCCGAACCCGACGCTCGCGGTCGTCGGACCCGCGCTGCCCCCGGCCTGCCCGGGCGACCTCAACGGCGACGGCGTCGTCGACGGAGCCGACCTCGGTGCGCTGCTCGGAGGCTGGGGGACAGCCATCGGCGACCTGAACGGCGACGGGGTCGTCACCGGGGCGGATCTCGGCATTCTCCTCGGCGGGTGGGGACCCTGCTGAGCGCCGGCAGCGACTCGACCGGCGGTCGATCCCGTCGATGCGCGCCGCACTCCAGCGCCCATCGCTCGCGAGTCGCAGCGACGCCATTGCGTCGGGAGCCCCTGCGCCGCTACCGTCGGCTCCATGAAGCCGATCGTCTCCCGACTTCCGTCCATCGCGATCGCCTCGGCGATCACCCTCGCCGCCATCGGGCTCGGCCGCCTCGGTGCCGATGCAGCGCCGCGCGGCGACGCCGCCGACGGTGGAGTCGCCGGGATCATCGGTCCCGACGTGATCGTCGGCGCCCTGACCGGATTCAGCGTGTACGGCACCGTGGGTGGCGTCTCCGCGTACGCGATCGGAACCACGTCGTGCAACGTCGGCGATGCGATCCTCCTCTGGTGCGACACCAACGTCGCCGGCCTGTGCACGGCCAACCAGCATCCGGTGATCGCGCAGAATCTCTATCGGATCAAGGATGGCCGGATCGAGATGATCGGAATGAGCTGGCTGAAGCACGGCTTCTGCGCCCTCAGCGGAACGCTCTGTTCGCCCTGCCAGAACGATCCCTACGGCTGCGACGCGCTCGGTGTCGGCTGCTCCGATCCCTACGGCTCCAGCCTGAACGGCAACCAGGGCTACCTCGGTCCGCGGTCGCAGGTGAATCCGACCACCGGCGCATTCCCCTACCCCTTCACGGCCGCGCCGCCGCAGGCGACGGTCGGTCGGCGGCTTCAGGTCGCGGAGGCGGCGCTCAACCCGGCGCTCAATTCCGGTGCGATCTACTTTGGCGAAGGCCTCTACATCGCAGCCGACGACGCTGCCGCGGGCAACTCCGCCAACAACGCCTCCTATCGCCGCGCCACCGTGGAGAGCTTCTCGGGCGGAGCGTGGACGCTGAGCTTCGCGGGTGCGACGTTCCAGCAGAAGCCCGCGATCTGGGCGTGGAAGGAGCACGGGCTCGGTCCAGGCATCCCCGATCCTGCCGTCTCGATCGAGACGTTCGCGGTCGAGGGCGACGGGAACTGGGTCGTCGGTCACAAGGCCTCCGACAACGGCGACGGGACGTGGCGGTATGAGTACGCCCTCTACAACCTCGACTCGCATCGGGCCGGACGGGCGTTCACGGTGGCCGTCCCCGGCGGCGTGGCCGTCAGCAACGTGGGGCAGACGATCGTCAATCATCACTCCGGCGAGCCGTACTCCACGGCCGCGTGGACGACGAGCATCGCCGATGGTTCAGTGACCTGGACGACGACTCCATTCGAGTCCGATCCCAACGCCAACGCCCTCCGCTGGGGAACGATGTTCAACTTCCGCTTCGACGCCGCCGCGCCGCCCGCGACGACGAGCGCGACGCTGGCGCTCTTCCGTCCCGGGACGGCCGCCGATCCGGTGCTCGCCGTCGTCGGACCGGCGCCGCCCGCCGTGGACCCGGCCGATCTCAACGGAGACGGAGTCGTCGACGGCGCCGATCTCGGCATCCTCCTCGGCGGCTGGGGCCTCGGCGGCGACACCGACCTCGATGGCGACGGCATCACCGACGGGGCAGATCTGGGGATTCTGCTCGCCGCGTGGAGCACGCTCGGTGCGTGACCCCTCCGATCATCCGGTCGACTCGGCGCATGCGGAATCTCCGGGGATTCATCGCGCCGCTCCGGCGCGACCGGCCTGCACCGCAGCGACGGGCGGAGCGCACGCTCGACGTCGCCGCGCACGCGCGACGCTTGGCGCCGCATCGCCGGTCAAGGCGGCGCTCGATCGCGTCCTTTCGCTTGCACCGGGCGCCGAGACCTTTACACTCCACGCTCGTCGCCAACTCCGCGCGCAGCGTTCCGAGGGCTTCGGATTCATGCAGAGGGCCTCAGCGCGACGCGAGTCCGTTCGCCCATTCGATGTAAGGTCTGTCATGATGAGAACGCTGGCGCTCGCCTGCTGCCTGGGACCTCCCGCTTCTGCCGTCGCAGCGCAGTCGGGCGAGGACGGAGCGTCGTCCCCGGCGACGTCGCAGATACAGCCGCAGGCCGAACCGCCCTCGCTTCCGGGGGCGATCACCGAGGCGCCGGCAGCGAGCGGGACGGAAGCCGCATCGGCGCTCGGGCCGTGGATCCAGCCCTTTCAGTATGAGTTCTCGCCCGGCGACAGCCCGGCGAGCGAGGGCTTCGAACTCGATGAGATGTCGCGCAGGAGGCGCGGGATCTTCGATCTCGGCGCCGCGAACGCGCCGTTCGACGCCCTGCGCGGCGGACTCGACCAGCTCTACCGCGAGACGGGCCTGCGGCTGGGCTTCGCGTACACGATGCTCCTTCAGCAGGCCAGCGGCGGACCGGGCGAGCGCACCGGAACGGCCGGCGACATCGACTTCATCTCGCGCTGGACGCTCGTCGGTCGAGGCACCAAGGACACCGGCACCCTCGCCTTTGACGGCGAGTACCGATTCAAGGTGGGGGACCAGCCGCCCTCTGCACTGGGCGGCGTGCTGGGAACGCTCACCAACACGACCGGCGGCTTCAGCGACCGCGGCTGGGTGGTGCGCGACGCCTACTGGCTCCAGCGGCTCTTCGAGGATCGGCTCCGACTGCTCGCGGGGCGCGCCGACGTCTCCGACTGGGCCGGCGCCACGCGGCTTCAGAGCATCAACCTCTACTTCTCCAACCGCGCCTTCTCCGCGAACGCTTCCGTTGCATGGCCGAACGGGCATGGCCCTGCGGCCGGCGTCTCGGTGGTCCCGACCGAGTGGTTCTACGCGACCGGCGGAATCGCCAACGGCTACAACCAGTCGAACACGATGGAGATCAACTCGCTCGAAGAGGGCGACTTCTTCTACTTCACGGAGTTCGGGCTGACGCCGATGATCGAAGGCCTCGGCCAAGGCCGCGCCCGGGTGCTGCTCTGGCTGATGGATGAGCGCGAGCGCTGGAACCTGCCCGAAGACAAGGGCATTTCGTTCATCCTCGATCAGAACATCGGCGAGCAGCTCTACGCGTTCCTCCGCTACAGCTACGCCGACGCGACGCTCACCAACATCCGCAACGCGGTCCAGGCGGGCA
Organism: uncultured Planctomycetia bacterium; assembly: GCA_937871505.1. Classification (GTDB taxonomy): domain Bacteria; phylum Planctomycetota; class Phycisphaerae; order Phycisphaerales; family SM1A02; genus CALMPF01. Next base: position 23,732 of record CALMPF010000002.1, read on the forward strand.
CGGGCCTTCGCGGCCTCCTCGGCAGCCCCGACGACGTCACCGGCTTCGCGGCCGGCTGGGGAGAACCCCCGGGGGACGGACGCGACGAGACGGTCCTCGAGCTCTTCCACAGGTTCCAGCTTCTCGAGTCGACGCAGCTCACGCTCGGCGCGCAGCTCATCCTCGACCCCGCGTTCAACCCCGACCAGAACACCCTCGGCGTCTTCTCGGTGCGCCTGCGCGTCGCGTTCTGAAGCGGTCGCGACGGGCCGCGGGAGTCCTCACCTGAGCTTCATCGCCACGATCGTCTGATCGTCGGCGGGACGGCGGCCGGCCTCGTGGGCGCGCACGGCGTTCATGATCGAGTCGATGACGCAGCCGGGTTCGCCCGAGCAGGCGATGAGGGAACGCTCGATCCCCGACGTGCCGAACATCTCGCCGCCGGGGTTCTTCGCCTCGGTGATCCCGTCGGTGTAGAGCACAAGCGTCTGTCCGGGCTCGAGGACGACATGGGCGTTCGCATAGCGCACCTCGTCGAGGATCCCCAGCGGGATCTCCGCCGCCGCGTCGAGCCTGAAGATCGCGCCGCCGGCGCCCGCCTGCTTGACCAGCGGCGGCTCGTGTCCGGCGCGGCTGTACGCGAGCGTCCGCGTTCGCGGGTCGAAGACCGCCGCAAAGGCGGTGACGAAGGAGTGCTCGATCCGCTTGGCCGAAAGATGGTGGTTCGCGTGCGCCAGCAGCTCCGCCGGCGTCACCTCGCGGGTGGGATAGGCATGGACGATCGCATGGAGCATCGCGCTGACCACCGCCGCCGCCGGTCCGTGGCCCGACGCATCGGCGATGAAGATCGCCCACGGCGAGTGCGCGAGATCGCCCGACGGGCCGTCGACATCGGTGATTCCGCCGAGCGGACGGAACCCGTAGAGATCGCCCCCGGCGGTATCGAAGGTCTCGTATCGCGCCGCGATGGCGACGCCCGCGATCTCGGGCATCCGCTCGGGGAGCAGCGCCTGCTGGATCCGCGCGATCCGGTCGACCTCCTGGTGGATCTGCGCGCTGGCCTCGCGGAGCCGCTTCGTCAGCACGACGGTGCGCACGGTGCCCCCGACGAGATTTCCGCGGAGGATGCTCTCCTCGAGCTCCGCCACCGTGAAGCCCTCCGGATCGCGTCGCAGCGTGATCGCCCAGTTGAGCGCCTCGCCGTTGTCGAAGAGCGGCAGCGCGAGGATCGAACCGAACTCCGCCAGCGCATCGCCGAGGACCGGATCATCGGGGCAGTCGAGCCCATGGATCAGCTTCGGCTCGTCGGTGGCGATGATCTCCCCGAGGATTCCGCCGGCGTGGACCGGGAGCGAGTCGAACTCCCGCCACGGGTTCCCCGTCACGGAGAGGACGTTCTCCGGGGTGAGCGTCATCCGCGTGATGCGATAGGTTCCCTTCGCCATCCCGCGCCGCGAGAGCGAGATGTAGCCGTCGACGGGATTGATCTGCCGGAACCCGCGGGCGAAGATCCGCTGCACCTCGGTCGGCTCGGTCGCGCCGCTCAGCTCGCGCACGAGGTCCATCAGGAGCGGAATCTTCGCGTTCCCGGAGTGGTCGACGGTGCGATAGGAGGCGGCCTGACGCGAAGCGCTGGTCACGCGGCGATCGTAGCGATCACCTCGGATCGCCCTCCGTCGAGCGGGATCGCGCCGACCGTACGATCGATGCGATGCCCCTCGAAGCCGCCCCGCGCTCCCTCGACGCCGCCGTGACCCTCGGCCGCTCCGGACTTCGCGTCAGCCCGTTCTGTCTCGGCACCATGACCTTCGGCGAGGAGTGGGGACTGGGAGTCTCCGCCGAGGAGTCCTTTCGCGTCCTCGACGCCTATCTCGAACGCGGCGGCAACTTCCTCGACACCGCGAACATCTACAACAAGGGCCACTCGGAGGCGATCATCGGCGACTTCTTCGCCGACGGGCCGGGAGCGGGGAGGCGCGACCGGGTGGTGATCGCGACCAAGTTCATGGGCAATCTCCATCCTGGCGATCCCAACGGGGGCGGAGGAGGCCGCAAGGCGGTCCTCGCGGCCTGCGAGGAGTCGCTCCGGCGCCTGAGGACGGAGTACATCGACCTCTACTGGGCGCACTTCCATGACCCGCACACGCCCATCGATGAGACGATGGGCGCCCTGGATGCCCTCGTCCGCCAGGGCAAGGTGCGCTACGTCGGCCTGAGCGACCACCCCGCATGGATCTGCGTGCAGGCGCAGTACGAGTCGATGCTGCGCGGCTGGGCTCCGCTGGTGGCGATCCAGATCGAGTACTCGCTGCTCCAGCGGACCGTCGAGGCCGATCTGATGCCGATGGCCCGGGCGCTGGGATTCGGCGTCACGCCGTGGAGCCCGCTGCGCGGCGGCGTGCTCACAGGGAAGTTCACGAGAGCGAGCCATCCGGAACCGGGCACCACGCGCGTGACGCCGGAGAGCAGGTTCCTCGTCGAGTCGACGTATCGGATCCTCGACGAGCTCGCCGCGATCTCCGCCGACCTCGGGGCCACGATTCCGCAGGTCGCGCTCCGCTGGGTTCAGCAACGCCCCGGCGTCTCCTCGACGATCATCGGCGCCCGCACGGTTCCGCAGCTTCTCGACAACCTGGGTGCCCTGTCACTCTCGCTTTCGCCATCCCAGATCGAGCGCCTTGACGAGCTCTCGAAGCCGGCGCTTCCGTTCCCGCACGAGTTTCTCGAGCTCGTGCGCTCGGCGATCCACAACGGGAGCACGATCAACGGCGTGACCCCGCCACCGTGGCCGCTCTCGCCGAAGGGCGACGCCGATCGGTGGTGAAGGGCGGCGCCGCAAGACCAGCAGCCGCCTGCTCCGGCCGTTCACGTCGTCGAACAGGAGAAGAGCCCCCATGACCCAGCGCATGCCCCTTCAGCCCGCCCTCCAGCGAGCGCTCGACCGCGCGGTCGCTGAGGCGGAGAAGTCCTGGTCGGAGGGCGGCATTCCGATCGGTTCGGCGCTCGTGTCGTCGGACGGGATCATCGTCGCGGTCGGACACAACCGACGGGTCCAGGATCACGATCCGACGGCGCACGCCGAGATGGTCTGCTTCCGCGCAGCCGGTCGTCGGCGCGACTGGTCGGCCCTGACTCTCGTCTCGACGCTCAGCCCTTGTCACATGTGCTCGGGAACGGCGATGCTCTACCGCCTCCGACAGGTCGTCATCGGCGAGAATCGCTCGTTTCAAGGGGCCGAGGAGTGGATGCAGCAGGCAGGAATCGAGCTGACGTTTGCGGATGACGAACGGTGCGTCGCGCTGATGCGCCGCCTTCTGGAAGAGCGCCCCGATCTCTGGGCGGAGGACATCGGCGAGTAGGTCGAGCGGTCCGACGTCGCGGGCGCTCGGCCGGCGAGACGAGGGCAGGGGGCCTCGACCACCAGCGCACGCGCCGAGGCGATCGCGCGGGTCTTCCAGCCTTCGGGCGGGGCGGTTCGGCGCGAATCGCCGAGCTCGACTCGGACCTCCGGGCGTCCAGCAGCCTGTGGCGAAAGTCATTCGGGCTGCCAGGCTCATCGCGGGACGATCGCATCGCTCGCTCGGCGTCGGCCGCACCTGAAAAGAGATCGCCGGAAGGCCACGCGCGCCGTCCGCAGATGCCCCGCGATGCGGGTGCGCTCGGTCGGCACGTTGGCGGCGATGCGCGACGGCGGCCGAGCGACGGGGTCTGCCGCCCCTCGTCGCCGCCGGCTGCCCGGCTCCGCGGCGCAGCGTGACGTGGCAAGGCGCCGCGACGCGCGGATGGGCCGGGGTCCGCTGCGCCAGGGCGACGAGGCCGACGCGTGCAGTTGCACGGCTTCGCGGAAGCGGGCGGAGTCCGCGGTCCGGTCGATCCTCCGGGCGCAAAACGGCGACGCGGCGACCGGAGTCGCCGCGTCGCTTCGTCGTATCGGGCTGCACGGCTCGGCTGCGAGGCTCGCGAGCGCTGTCGCGCCGTCGACCGCGGCGGTCTTGCACGGCGCTTCGGCGTCGGATGCCGCACTCAGCCAGAGGGGGGTGCGACCCCGTCGGGTCTCCCCGCCACGATCGACTGGGTCCCGACGCGCGGATGCGCGCCGGGTCGATCGAGCGGCGGAGCGCGGCACTCAGCCGCGCAGGCCCTTCGTACGGTCACTGCGATTGGTCACTGGATCACCTCCTTTGCGGCGGGTCGAGCGGCGCAGTCGGTCCTCGCCGGTCCGCTCTGCCCAGGGTGCTGTCCGGCCGCCGCGGGTGTGACGTCCGCCGCCGAACTCTTCCGCCCCCGGCGTCCCGAGGGCACGGTGCGCGTCCGCGCCGGAGGAGCGGCGCGGTGCGATCGGGGGATCGGTGAGGGTCTCCCGACAGCGGTGAGTATCGCGGGGTGATCGGCGGAGAGCAAGCACTGCTTCTTCGAAAGCGCTCAGGAAGCGACGCGGACATCGAGGCCGGGACCCGGAGCCGCCATCGGACCGCTGCGTTCCGGGCGGCGGAGCGCCGAGGGTGGACGAAGGGAGCCGATCCGCGAGGGCCCGGCACGCAGCCGCGGGCCGCGGCCGGTCGTGCGGCGGCGCCTTGGCGGAGTGCCTCGCCCGATCGGCGCCGCCCGGCGCGGTGACGGCGAAGTCTGCGGTGCGGGCGCCTTCCCTTGGAGTCGCACCCTGCGGCGCGCGAGCGGGTGCTCCGAGGGCGCCGCATCCTCGGCAGCGGGGCCTTCCCGCGCGCTTGCGCGAGGGCTGCGCGAAGCGGAGCCTTCGCGTGCGCAGCCGCAGTCGATGACTCGCGATCCTCTGACCGAACGGGCGGACCCGCGACAACAGGGCTCTGGCACCGTGTGCCGTGCAGAGGTCGCGCCGGAGTCGCGCAGAGAGCGCGCCGGGCCGGCGCGACGAGCCGTCCGTTCGGCTCGCCGTCTCCCCCTTCCCTGGACACCCCGCAGGAGAGTCTCGCATGTTGTCACGATCCTCCCCGCCCCGCGTCGCCGCGGTGCTGGCGCTTGTCGCCGCCTTCGCCGGACCGGCCGTCGCCCAGGTCGGCGACTTCCGCGTCCTTCCCTATCAGCAGCATCCGAGCCTCGACGGCGCGCTGCTCACCTGGTTCACGATCGACGATCAGCCGGGCACGCTGACGGTGACCGGTCCCGGACTGAAGGACCCGCTGATCTTCATCAGCGCGCCGGTGCTCGAGCCGATCCTCGACTACCAGGCTCCCGCCGAGCTGAACGCCGGCGGGCAGTTCCCGTTCCCGCAGACCGCCATCTTCGAGGCTCCCGGTGTGCCGGCGCGGAACTGGCGTCACCGCATCCAGGTGACTGGCCTGGCGCCGGACACCCTGTACGACTACACGGCGACGCAGGGCGAGACGACCTTCTCGAGCACCTTCCGCACCGCCCCGCCCGTCGACACGGCGCGTCGCCTGCGCTTCGCCGCGATCGCCGACAGCGAGACCCTCGTGCTCGGGCGCACGCGCTTCCGGGAGTGGTCGGCGACGACGCCGCAGGTTGCGGGAAGCACGGGGCGTCCCGCCGGGACCGGCCCCGGACGCACGCAGTACTTCGCGACCGAGACCGAGGGATACCGGCAGAACCTGCTCCAGATCGGTGCGCGCAATCCGGATCTGCTCATCATGCCGGGAGACCTCGTCGAGGGAACCGCCGTCGAGCAGCAGCGCCGGTGGGACGAGTTCTGGCGCCACAACGCCGGCGAGTACGACACGCTGCTCACCCGCATTCCGCTGCTCGCCGCCATCGGCAACAACTGCATCTTCAACGGCACCGCTGCGCCCGGCACGAACGCCAACGTGCAGTACGCCCGGCAGCAGTGGTCGGCCTACTTCGATTGGCCCGCCAACGGCCATCCGCAGTACAAGGATCTCTTCTACCGCGTCGACCACGGTCCGGTCACGATCCTCACGCTGTGCAGCGTCGGCGCAATGGACCGCAATGACGACGTCGCCCCGCCCGTCGGTCAGGACATCAGCGTCGCCTTTCCGCAGAATCTCGACACCAACCGCGCGTGGCTCACGGCCTATCCCTTCGGGGACATCCCCGACTTCAACGTCGGAACGGCGCAGTGGAACTGGGCCGCGGAGCAGCTCGCCGCGGCGCGCGAGGCGGGCCAGATCATCCTCGTGCAGTTCCACCACACGCCCTACAGCCGCGGGATCCACGGATCGAGCGTCACCAGCAACCAGTCGGGCGAGGCGATGCGGATCTACACGCCGCTGCTCGAGCAGTACCGCGTCGCAGCCGTCCTGGCCGGACACAGCGAGATGTCGGAGTACAGCTTCGTCGATCTCGACGGCGATGGACAGGGCGTCCACTTCTGGGATGTCGGCGCCGCGGGCGACGGCCTTCGCGGCGTCGAGGATGCGCCGGGGTTCGTCAACCCGAACATCACCTCGTGGCTGGACAATCCGCTGAACGCGCTGGGCGCGGAGTGGGTCATGAATCCCCACCACGTCTGGTGCGCCGACCAGGACGAGGCCGAGCTCTGGTCGGGCAACCAGCTCGTCAGCGGCGGCAAGCACTACGGATTCCTCGAGATCGACGTCGATCCGCGCGGAGACGGGACATTCCGCGTCTCGTTCCAGTACTGGCACAGCTTCCCTCTCAACGCCGGCGACGAGAACTTCACCGTCCTCGGGTGGGAGCTGCGCCCGTACGCGAACACGGTGATCCTCGAGGGCCCGGCCGACAACCTGGTGCCGGTCGCGGGTGCTTCCTGCCGCGAGCTCGATCTCACCGGCGATGGCACCGTCGACGGCGCCGACCTCGGCGCCCTGCTGGCCCTCTGGGGCACGACGGCCGCCGACCTGAACGGCGACGGCGGCACCGATGCCGCTGACATCGCGCTGCTGCTCGGCGGCTGGGGGCCGTGCCGCTGAGCGCGGGCGCAGGTCTGCGCAGCCGTGCGACCGGCCGCCTTGATCGTGCAGCACGATGCGTTCCCGCAGGGTCGGTCATCCGGTCCTGCGGGAACCGTCGTTGATGACAGCGCGATCTCTCCGTCTGCGGGTCCCGCGCGCGATCTCTGCGCGCGACGCGCCCGGGCGGCCGGCAGAAGCTCCGGTCGGCCTCCGGCTTCCCTCCGCTCCCGCCTGCGGGCCTCCGCGTCCTTCCGGTCACGCTCGAGAGCGTGCGTCGGGCTCCGGGATGCTCTCCGAGGAGACCGTGCGACGACCCAGGAGCGACCCTCACATCATCGGGCTGGGAGCGGCTTCGCTGCCGCCGAGTTGCGACGCCGGCGAGAACCGCGCCCCTGCGCGTCCGAAGCCCAGGTATCTCTCGCCAGCGGCGGTTGGGAAGCGCGCGAGCACGAATCGCGCCAGGCGTCCGGAGGCGCTTCCCCGACAGCGAACCACTGACCGTTCAGTTGCCCGGGGTCGCCTGCCACCAGCTCTGCGGAGAGCAACCCCGCAGCAGTAGAATGCCCTGTGTCTCGGTGCGCTGGGCCGAAGTTTGCGCGATGCGAGCAGTCAGGTCGCCCGGAATCGAGCCTAGCTGAGCACGGCGCAGCGTGAGGCGAGGGCACCGCGCACCCCAAGGCGATCCGGGCCAGCGTCGAGTCACGTTCCGAGTCGGGCTTCGAGCGGCCGCTCCGTCCGAGGAAGAGTGAGAGTGGACCGCTTCGAGCCACCTTGGATCCGCGCCGAGGGCGACGGTCGCATTGCGAGGCCGCTCGCGCGAGGAAGTGCATCGGGTTGGGAAGGAGCACGGGCCGTTCCGGCTCCTCACGGCGCCGTCCTCCTGAGAGGAGCACCCACGATGAGCCGACCTACCCCGCCTCTGCGGGACCCTGAGATGCCTGACGCCTCCCTGCGCGCCGCTCGCTCGCCCGGCTGGAGTCCCACGCCTGACGAGTACGCAGCGCTCCGTCGCATCGCGTCGGCCAAGATCCGGCACGAGAGGCCCGGACACACGCTCGATCCGACCGCACTCGTCCACGAGGCACTCCTGCGAATGAGCTTCTCACCCGGAGGAGCGAGCGGAGACCAGCTCTCGTCCGTGATCCGCGCGATGCGCAACATCCTCGTCGACTACGCCAGACGGCGCCGGAGCGAGAAGCGCGGTGGCAGCCGAACGCGCATCGAGCTCGACGATCGCGTCGAGCTCTCCGGCCGGTCGACCGTCGACGCAGAGGTCCTGCTCGAAGCGATCGAGGAACTCGAGAAGGTGCATCCGCGACAGGCGTCAGTGGTGCAGTTCCGATTCTTCGCGGATCTGCGAACCGAGGAGATCGCTGAGAGGCTCGGAGTCGCGCCGCGCACGGTCAAGAGCGACTGGGCGTTCGCACAGGCCTGGCTGCGGAGGGCGCTCTCCGCGGACGCTCCGGCGTCCTCGCAGGCCTCGGAAGGTGCGCCGTGACCAACCCGGATCCGGAGGAGGTCCTCGAGCTCTTTCTCCTCGCGAGACTGCTTGCCGAGGACGAGCGGTCGGCGCTCCTCGCCCAGCGATGCGACGATCGGCCCGGACTTCGAGCCGAGGTCGAGTCGCTCCTCGCTCACGCGGCGGTCGATTCCTCCACCGGGGACGGGATCGCCCGGGCCGCAAGGAGCCGCGCGCCGGGGCCGGAGGCGGACTCGAAGCGCCCGGAGCGGCTCGGTCAGTACCGGATCGTCTCCCGCCTCGGAGCGGGCGGCTTCGGCGAGGTGTTCGTGGCCGAGCAGGAGTCGCCGGTCGCGCGACGGGTGGCGCTGAAGGTATTGACGCGAAGGAGTCTCGACGGGTCCTTCGAGGCTCGCTTCGCGGGGGAAAGGCAGGCCGTCGCGATGATGGATCACCCGGCAATCGCGCGGCTCTACGACGCGGGGCAGCATCATGACGGCCGCCTCTGGTTCTCGATGGAGCTCGTCGAGGGGCTCCCGCTCACGACCTTCGCGCGTGAGCACCGGCTCGCCCTCGAAGATCGCTTGCGGCTCTTCCGCGATGTCGTTCGCGGCGTCGAGCACGCCCATTCCCGGGGGATCATCCATCGTGACCTGAAGCCGGAGAACGTCCTCGCGACGATCGTCGACGGCGTTCCGGTTGCGAAGCTCATCGACTTCGGGATCGCGAAGGCGGTCGAGCTTGGAGGGTCCGATCCTCGCCCGACGGCCGGGCCGGCGCGCCCGAGCCTCGGAACGCTCCGATACATGAGTCCTGAGCAGGCGATGGGCCGCGCAGACGTGGACGTGCGAAGCGACGTCTACTCGCTCGGCGTCCTCCTGGAGGATCTTGTGCAGGACAGTGCGGACGTTCACGAGCGACCACGAGGGCTTGCCAAGGGAGTTCGCTGGATCGTCGAGCGAGCCACGGCGAGCGATCCGGCCGGCCGATACCAGACCGCCCACGGACTCGCTCTCGATCTCGACCGGCTCCTCACCCGCCGTCCAATCGCAGCCGGACCGTCGACGCTCGGCTATCGAGCGACGCTCTTCGCGGCGCGCCATCGCCTGCTCGCCGTTGCCGTGGGAGGAGTCGCGATCTCCCTCGTCGCCGGCACGGTGATCTCCCTCCTCTCTGCGCAGCGCGCGAATGCGGAACGAGCCAGGCTTCAGCGGACCCTGGAGTTCGTCCAAGGTGTCCTTGAGGCGGTCCCGCAGATCGAGGGTGCCGGACTGCCGACGACGGCTGAACTGACAGCCGCCGCTCGTGCGCTCGAGCTTCCGCCCGCAGTGGTCGGCGGACTCCTCCTGATTCACGCGGAGACGCGTCGCATCGATGTGGACCAGCGCGGCGGCCTCGAGGCGCTCAGCAGGTCGCGCGCGACGTTCAGGGAGGGAGATTCGACCGTCGGAGAGCTCCGCGCGACGTCTCAGGCGATCTCGAGCTTCGTGGACTCCGGCGATCTCGCGCGCGCGGCGGATGCGGCGGAGGAACTCGTCGACCTCGCGGGCTCCATCTCCGGCGAGGCCTCATGGCTCGTCGCCTGGGCGCGCGCCCGGGCAGCCATGATTCACATCGACCGGGCACGAGAGTCTCGCCAGGACGAGGACCTGGTGGCGCACGCGCGGAAGGCGGGGCTCGACGCGATCGATGCCTTTGACCGGGCGTTCGGAGACGACGCGCCGGCGTACGTCAGGGCTCGCTGCCGACTCGTCGCGTCGCTCGCGAGCGTCACCTCCGCGCGGACGGATCGGGCGATGCTCCGCGAGACTCACTCCCTCGCCGCCGCTGTCCTGCCGGAGAACGATGCGAGTCGCCTCGCGGTCGCGGTCGCGCGGGACCGGCACGATCCACCTCCTGACATCAGCGACCGGATCGCGCTGAGGGCGGAGATCGCACGGCTTGCGCGCTCCTGCAACGGCCCGTCGATCGAAGCCATGGCCGCGGAACTCAAGCTGGGCGGAACGCTCGCAGAGGCCGGGCGCGTCGCGGAGGCCGAGGAGTCGTTCCGCCGCTACGCCGAGCTGCGGAGCCTGAGTGGCGGGAAGGTCTCCGCGCGCCTGGCGGGCGCGCTGCTCCTGGCCTTGGGCCCGCTCCGCGCCACGCCGATCGGGTGGACTCCGGCGATCGTCACCTTCATCGCGACGGATGCGTGCACGGCCTGGTCGGCGCAGGAGACGGCGCGGCCGGAGTATCGCGGCGAGGCGCTCGTCGCGATCGGTGAGTTCGTGATCGCAAGGGGCGAGCGCTGCGGCGCGGCTCCGATCCTGCTCGCTGCCGCGAGGGATCTGGACGCCAAGGTGGGAGGGTCTCGGATCGACCGGAAGCTCCTCTCCGAGCGCGTGGCGCGACTCGAGGCTGAGCTCACGGATCCCGATGAGCTGGCGTGCATCCGACCGGCGCTCGAGACGCTCGCGCGCGCGCTGCGCCCGCGCTCACCCTGACTCCCGGCGTCCCGTGCACGCCCACGGTTCCGATCGCTTCGGTCGCCCGCTGCCGAGCCACGGAATGCCGCGGCAGTCGGCCGGGGAGTCATTGCCTCCTTTCACCTCTGTTTGCGCCGTTACGCGATGGAGACTCCCCTGATGCCAAGCCCAGCCGAGGTCGTTCGACGCATGACCACGATCGCCGCAGTGGTCCTCTCCCCGCCCCTCTTGATCGCGAGATGCTGTTCCGCCGACGTCCTCCCGTGCAAGGTCTGCACGGCCGACCTCAGCGGAGACGGCACCGTCGGCGGCGCCGATCTCGGCCTCGTGCTCGGATCGTGGGGGCAATCGGCGCCCCAGTACGACCTGACGGGCGACGGAGTGATTGACGGGAGCGACCTTGGGCTCATGCTTGCCGCTTGGGGGAAGTGCCCCGCGGGTCACCCCTGCTCCGATTCGGCGAACCCCTGCGACATCCCCGATGCCGGCCCGGGCTGCAAGGACGCGACGTGCTGCGCGTACATCTGCTCGCTCGACCCCCACTGCTGCGAGGTCCAGTGGGATCGGGGCTGCGTCGATCTCTCGCAGTCCGTGGGAGGCCCCTGCGATCCGCTCGGGATGGTCGTCGGCGCTGTCACTCCCTCGATTCTCTTCGCCGGTGACCTCGCGACGATCGCCGGCGAGAATCTCCCCGACGATCCGGATGGCGTCTCGATCTCGGGAGTCGCCGCCGACGGTGCGACTGTCGGGTTCCGCGCGATCGCCGCCAGTCCGACCGAGATCGTCGCCAGGCTCGCCGGGGTGCCAATGCAGTTCGACCTGGTGAGGGTCCACATCACTCCCGGAGATGGTGCGGTCGTCCTTCCGAGCTTCATTCCGGAAGGAGTCACCATCACGCCGCCGGGTGCTTGGCGCTGGAGCGGAGGCGGGGTCGCGGGCCAAGGCGAGTTCTCGCAGAGCTGCTCGAGCGTCTTCGCGTCCGATGACCCGAGTCAGCTCGACCTGTTCGGTGCGTCCGTACCGACAAAGTCGGGTCTGGGGCTCGCCGTGGTGATTCCGGCGATCACCGCAAGTGCGGCGGGGGTCGTGGGCCCGGGGCCGCTCGTTCGGACGGTGACGACGCAGGCCACGGTCGACCAGACGTTCGTCGTCGGCAAGCTCCTCTTCGCGTGGCGAGCGGATGTCGCCTTCTCGTTCGAGATCCTGCTCGAAGCGGAGGATCCCGAGCCAGCGGCCACGCTCGCGGCAGCGCTCGGCGCGCTGCTGACGGAACTGCTCTACGCGGAGACCGGATTCCCGGCGTCGACGTTCACGGTCGACGTCCTCCTGTCGGGGGACGCGGTGCTCACGCTGATTCCGGGAGGATCCGGGTTCTCGACCGGGTCGTACTGGTGGGTGCGGCTCCAGTCACCGGGATAGCCGATCGACCGGGCCGACCGAAGTCGCCCCGCGTGCTCCCTCAGCGCGGTCGAGGCTCGACGCCGCCGAGCGCTGCATGCACGGAGCGCCTCCCTGCAAACCCCGGACGCGCGCTCGGAACGCTGCCGATCTCGGGAGCTCCCGCGATCAGCGAGGAGTGCCGCGCGCTGTCGCGCGAACGGAAATCGCCGACTCCGCTGCACCGCGCGGGCTCATCCTGCGCTCTGGTGGACGAGTCGGCGATCGTCGCCGGCCCCTCGAACAACAGTCAAGCAGGGTGTGACGAAGGTGATTCGCGGGCGATGGCGAGCGGGAATCCGACGATGAGAGTCGCGTTTCCGCTGGGCCGCAGCGCGATCGACTTTCGCCACACGCTGCGAGAGGAGCAGGTCAATGTCTCAGCATCTCGTACGTCCGATCCTCCGGTGGATCTCCATCTCGGCAGCAGGCACCGCAATCATGACGGCATCGGCGGGCGATGTCGGCGTGCCCGTCGATCCGATCCGCCCCGTCGAGCCGAAGCTCGTCCGAGTCGACTTCGATGGCGACGGCGAGGCGGAAGTCGTCCGACTCGTGCCAAGCGAGCTGGTCGGGAACATCTTCGTCTACCCCGTGGATCACGACGGCGACGGCGACATCGACGTCGTCACCCTCATCTACCCTGCGTCTTGGACCATCACCGGTTCCGCAGTGGTGGACACCGACGGACTCTGGGGTGACGAGCTGAATCTGTCGATCTCGGCTCCGGGCTACCCCCCGGGCTGGGCCCAGCCCATCGAGGTCGATGGAGATCCCGGCACGGACATCTGGGTGCACTTCTAGATCGTGATTCCGGTTCGTCCCTGCACCGAACGTGCCAGGACTGCGCCTCCCTGTCGTTCACCCCGAGTCGCGGAGCGTCCGCGGATGACGGGCATTCACGGCCGAGGACGGCGCCGAGCCTGCGCCGAGCGGGCCAGTTCCCTCACTGCTCCTCAGCGAGCACAGGAGTTCTCGATGACTCTCTCGTCATGCAAGTCCCTCGCTGGCATCGTCAGCGCGATCGTCTGCCTCTGCATCCCCGCCCACGCCGGCATCGCGTGCCTGCCACCGTGTCCCGCTGATCTGACCGCCGACGGCAAGGTCGACGGCGCCGATCTCGGAATCCTCCTCGCCAACTGGAACGGCTTCGGCGCGGGGGATCTCGACCAGAACGGCCTCGTCGACGGCGCGGACCTTGGCACGCTGCTCGGGTCTTGGGGCGACTGCCCCTCAGGCCCCGGGAATGCCTGCACCCCCTCCGACCATGACTGCTTCACGACGGGCGGCCCGGGGTGCGACTCGTTCACCTGCTGCGAGCTGATCTGCCTTCAGCACTCCGCGTGCTGCACCGAGGCGTGGGACGACCTTTGCGTCAGCCTCGCGCTCGAATCGAAGAGCGAGTGCCAGCCCGATGCCATCATCATCGACGCGGTCTGGCCTCTCGTGGTCGCTGCCGGCGAGACGATCGTCATCACCGGGCGCAACTTCCCGGCGGATCCTCTCGAGACCTGCGTGCTTGGCAAGACCGACTCCGGGGAGCTCATCGGGATGCGCCCGATCTCATGCTCGCCGACCGAGATCGTCGCGCAGGTCGGCGCGGTGCCGCCCGGAACCTGCCCGGTCCGTGTCATGGTCGCCAGCGCAAGCGTGGTGCACGTCGAGCCGACCGGCCTTCCCGAGTCCGTCTCACTCATCCCCGGGACTTCCCACGGTGCCTATGCCGGTGTCGGCGGCACCTCGGCGCAGCGGATCCAGGTGCTTCCGTCGAGCTCCGACGGATGCGTTCAGGTCTTCGGATTCGTCCCGCCGCTCGTGGGGGCGAACTCGCTCTACGCGGTGCTGCCTGCCTCGCTCTTCGAGAGCGCCGCATCCGAGGGCGGAACCGCGTCCACCCTGACCGTCACTGTCTGCGTCTCCGTCGCGACCGCCGTCTGCGTCGAGTATTGGATCGTCGGAGAGAACGGAGAGGTCATTCATGGAGTGGACTGCGTGCACATCGAGGCGGGGTGCTGCTATACGTGGGTCTTCTCTCTGCCCGCTTCCGGCGCACAGGGCGCTCTCGAACAGCTCGCGGCCGACCTCGCCACAGTCCTCGCGGCAGTGATCGAGGCGTCGACGGGAGTCTCTCTGCCAGCGGCCGAAGTGAGCCTCCTCCCGAGCGGGGACGCCCTGCTCACGTTCCCCGGAAGCGACTCGAGCTTCTTTGGGCCGGGGGCGTACTTCCCGATCACCCTCTGCCTCCCGGATTGACCAGATCGCCCGCTCGGAGTCCGAACTGCGCTCGGAACAGCAACCGTCAGTCTCGCCACGCGGCAGCGTGCGCCACAGAGGTCGGCCCATCGGGGACGACCTCTGTCGTTTGGAGGCCGGAAAAGGTGTCAGGATCCGATCTGCCGGGTCAGATTGCAGCCGGTCGCTCCGCGCGCAGCGAGTCCGGGACGTGCAGCACGACGTCTGTCCGCGAGTGAGGAAGTGCCCGTCCCCGACACTGCCCGAGCATGGTGCAGGAGACCCGGACGACAAATGCAACCTGACACCTTTTTGCGGTCCGGCTCCTCTCATCGATCGCGCCGCGCGCGGTGCGACGAGCCCGACAGATACCACTCGTACAACTCGCTCATCCCGGCCAGGACCACGGGATCGGTCACCCCGTTGAGGAACACCCAGGCCGGGAACGACAGCTTCGACGCTCCGTCGAGGGCGAGGTAGCCGTGGAGAAGGATGTAGAAGCGCGGGAGAAGCGGCAGCAGGTGGGCGGGAGGCGGGGGAATCTGCGAACCGGTGATGACCGGACTCGCGGTCCGGATCGGCGGAGTCGCCGCGGTCAGAGGCCCGACCAAACTCGAAGTCGCGACCAGTGCGGCGCCGAGCCGGACGACTGTCGCTCGTCCGACCTGACCGCTCCGCGCCCGATCGCCGGCTGAGGAGCGACGCCCCGCTGCCCGCTCGGTCTCTTGTTGCGCGCCGTTCATCTGCTTCGCGCACCTTTCTCCGCAAGCACCGCGGCGAGGATTCGCCACCCTTCTGCGCGGAACTCCGGGAACCGCCCCATCGTGCCCATCACCGTCCGGACATCCTCCTCGTCAAGACTCCACGGCTGCGCGACTCCGTGCCGAGCCTGCATGTGCACGCGCTGAAGGTGCTCGATGGAGAACAACTGCTCGCGCAGCGCCCAGTGACCGAGTCGTGCCGCCACCTGATCGAGCTTGTTCGTCAGTATGGCCAACGCTCGCTCCGCATCGTCGATCTGTCGCCCACTCCTCAGGATCGCCTGGCACGCGAACACACACTCCCATCCCACACTCTCGGCGGACGAACTGTCCATCGCGTCGAGTTCGACAGCGCGATCCAGACTGGCGATCACCCCCGCGACGAGTTCGCCCGGATGTGCCTTCCCCAGGATCACATCGAGGTCTGACATCGCCGCACGGGCCGTTCTTGCGAGTGCAGCGTAGCGACGATCGGAATTGAGCAGCGCGACGTGGTCGAATCCCCTCGCCGCATCCGAGAGCGACCGGATGGCCTCCAGGGCGACCCCCTGGACATCCAGCGACGAGGGCGCCTGGAGCCGCAGCGCGTTTCCCCGAGTGAAGCGGCTCATTGATCGAGTGCAGTGCTCCGGGTCCGCGTCATCGAGACACGCCATCTCGGCGCACAGCGACGTCGAGACGCCCTCGGCCTCGTGGATCAAGCCCACGACCATCAAGCCGTAGGCCATGGCGGCGCGAAGTCGAAAGTTGGCCACAGACCCCCTCTGTGTGCGTCGCAACCCCAGCCGGCACGCCTCGATGCCCTGGAGGTAGCGGCCATCGCTTTCCATCGCGATGAACCGGTACTGCATCAGATGGGCGAACATCTCTCCATCGAGATCGTCGTTCCGAGACGGCTCGCTGAAGTCGACCAGCTCCGTCCAGCGTTCGGACTCCGCAAGTTCCCACGCACGGTGGACGCGCTCCTTCGCCGGCAGCTTTGGCGCAGCGTCCGCAGTCCCTTGCGCGCCGCCTCGCAGCGCCGCGGCGCTGAGGGTGCCCTGGATGCTCGCGACGACCATCTCGACCGGCCAGTCGAGAAGCTCCGCGAGCGACACGACCAGGTCCAGCTTCGGATTGCCCGAGTCGGGAACGATCGCATGGACGTTGCGCCCCAGGGCGGCGGCGACCTCGCGCTGCGAGACGCCGCGGTACGACTGAACGAGCGTGATCATCCGCTCGATCCGTTCCCGGCTGGTGCCACCGCCCGACGGGCTCCCTTGGGGCTCGTCTCCCTCGGACTTCGCCGGTCGCATGCGGTCTCCCTGCCGACGCGCCTCGTCCATCTGAAGATCCTCCCTTTCGCGCTCGCTGTTCGTCTGTCCCTTCGCCCAGTCGAGCCCAGTCGAGCCCAGTCGAGCCCAGTCGAGCCCAGTCGAGAATGGTCACCGACCAGGTTCGCCGTCGCTTCCTCCGCGCCCCACCTCGCTGATCCCGCCTCGCGGGCCCTGCGTCGTGCACGGCCTCGTGGACGGCTTCCATACGCGAGGCGCAGGAAGGGATGCCTCCAACGACGTTGTCACCTTACTTCGGCCTCCCGAGCGGGTCAACGGTTCTTCGACCGTCGCGATCGCGCCTGCGGATCCCCACGAGCGTCGCTTCCGGCTTCGGGCTTCCGGCTTCCGGCTTCCGGCTTCCGGCTCCCGGGGGGGGGGCGGGCGGGTTGGTCGCCCCCTCCGCATTGGAACGACCGGCAGCCACGGCGGTCGGGCGCGGCGCGAGCGCGGCGTCCGGGGGTGTCCTGAAAAGGTGTCAGGATTCGATCTGCCGGCTCAGATTGCAGCCGGTCGCTCCGAGCGCAGCGAGTCCGGGACGTGCAGCACGACGTCAGCCAGCGAAAGAGGAAGTGCCCGTCCCCGACACTGCCCGAGCATGGTGCAGGAGACCCGGACCACAAAAGCAACCTGACTCCCTGGTGCGGTCACGTCTGTCAGGCGGTCGTGCTCGGCGAGCTCGGGCGTGGCGAGGAAGCCGTCGAGGCAGCTCGTCATGGACTCAACGTCATGGAGCGCGTTGTCGCGACGCCACCGGATCAGATGATCGCGGCACGCTGCTTCGCTGTAACGGCGCTCTGCCTCGCCTGGCACGATCGGGAAGGCGCCGGTCGCATCGAACCGGCGGTCGTCTCGCTGCTCCGCGCCGGACACCGCCACCCACTCGATCTCTTCGTTGCCACCCTCGTCGAGGCTCGCCGCCGCGTCGACGGCGAAGCCGCCGCCGCCCGCGCCGCCGCACTCGTCGAGACCACCCAGTGCCGCCCCTGCTGAGTGCGGATCGGGCCGCAGGATGTGCCGAAGCGGAGCGAGCGCGGGGGGGAGTGGGGAAGACTCCGCGCGGTGGCATCGGCATCCCTGCTGGTGATGGCCGGGGGGTTCTTGCCCACTGCTCCTCCTTCGTCACTCCCGCTCCATAGGCGATATGCCCGCGGAACCACCGCCATGGATGGCGATGCCACCGTGATAGACCGCCACCCCTGCGCGCTCTGATCCCGACCCGTCGGTGGCTTCACGCGCCTACGGACAGCACGACGGGGTCCACCCGCCGAGTACGGCGCCGAGGTCCGCGGCGTTGACGCAGCCGTCTCCGTTCACATCTCCGGGAACGCGCCCGGTCGGAATCTGCCATGTGCCGTTGGAGAGAAGCTGCGCTCCAGAGAGGGTGATCTGTGCCTGTCGACGGGCGACCGAGCCATCGATGCCGGGAATTCCCGCGAGCGAAACCAGCTTGGTGTCCCAGAGGGACTGGTCCCACGCGATCGGCCAGCCGCCGACGAAGTTCGGCGTCGAGGCACCCGTGCCGGACTCGAAGCTCCGACTTCGCCACATCCATCGCTCGCCTGAGATCGAGCGCGCGTAGATCCCGAATGCGACGCCATCGATCACCCCGTCCGGGGTGACTCCCGACACGGTGACGGTTCCCGTTGGTTCAAATCCTCCCATCTGGTACTCGATGGCGATGAGGTCATCCTTGTTGATCGGCCCGATGGAGATCTCGCAGCACTCTCCCGTCATCGAGTTCTGAAGCTCGATGTCGAGCACCGCCGTGCCGATGCCGTCGTACATGGCGACGACCTGCATGCGATCGGCGGGCAGCGCCCCGAAGCGGTCGGGTGTGAAGCTCGAAAGCAGGGTCGCGCACGGTGTCCCGGTCTGGCAGGTGACGGTGATCGTGCCGGTCCCGCTCTCTGGTCCGGGCCCGGAATCGAATCCGGCGACGCGGATGAGGTAGTGGTGTCCAGGCATCGCCTCGAGATGCTCGAACGTCTCACCACCCGCCATGTTGATGTCGACGCAGCCAATCAGCAGGTGAGGCAGAAGATCTGGACCGAACGCCGGAGAGACGCCGAGGTCGTAGAGCGACAGGACGGAGTCGAATCCCGGAGTGTCGATCTCGACATGGAGCGTGCCGCCTGACTGGTCCATCTGGACGAGGTACCAGATGTCGCTTCCAGCTGAGCAGACAGGATCCGGGTAGTAGTCGGGACTCGCGAGCTGCGTGTTGAAGGCCACCGGAGGCCCTCCGCACATCAGCACGGTCGGAGTGGTCACGCAGTCGTTCTCGGGAGCGCCAGGCCCCAGAAAGCACTGATACAGCGCGACGCCGCAGAAGGCCTCGGCCGCATGGGCGCACGGGACGTCCCACGCCCCCCCGCAGCACCCTGGAAACTCCTCACAGAATCCCGCACAGATCGGCGTCGATGTCGCGTGACCACTGCCCGGTAGCACGATCGCGGCCGAGGCATTGCTGCCGATCGAGTCGGTGATCGAGAAGAAGGCGTCCTTCACGATCCTGAATCCGGTGGTCGGGCCTGCGGTGGTGACTGCAGCCCCGACAGGATTCAGCGAGAACGGCCCCGGCACCGTCAGTCCTGCGGTCTGAAGCAGAGGTGCGAAGGGTCCGCCCGGCAGGAATCCATAGATTGATCGAGAGTCCGTCGTGGCGAGAAACCCCGCCGGGAGGACGGCGACTCCGTCGAGTTGGAACACCGGAGCCTGCGCCTGAGGGAACACGGCACTCGGGTCGTAGTCGAAGTCGGCGGTGACGGTGACCGATATGAATTCGGTGCCGAAAGTGGCGCCCGGCACCGACGTCTGGAAGATGAAATCGGTCAACGTGACGTCAAAGGCCGTTCCGTCGATGTTCCGAGCGACCACCCGGAACGTGAGGAAGTGAACGGGTGTGACCTCGGCCAGATAGTCGAAGATCTCGATATCGCCGATGGTGATCTGACTGGCTGGACCGCCCGGATTCAGAACCCAGCCCGGGTTGATCACGCTGCCGTTCACCCTGACCGAGAAGTTCTGCGCTGATACGACGCCGCCGCCAAACCCTGTAACCGCGCCACTCGCGAGAAGGAGCGACACGGCGATCGATCTCGTCCACCGCGATGTCGATTGCGCATGACGAGTCGGCGGATGAGCGTTGGGGCGGCCAACGTGAGGAGCAAGCGTCAGGAGCGTCGGACTCAGGGTCTCTTCGGACATGGGTGGCCTCTCGATGATGAAGAAGCGGGTGTTTCCCGATCGGGACGTCGGCTGGGCGGGCTCGCGACGCGGCTTGCCAGCCGGGCCCGCGGCCGGTCGCCCGTCGCCGGGTCGGAGCCCCTGGTGTGCTCCGCACGCAACGGGATCCGCACCAGCGGGAGGAATCTGGCAGGCCCGCGCACGAGTTTCTCTCGCTTTTCTTGAGATCCCGATCCAGATTCGGAGTCTGTCTTGTCTGCAGTTCCCCTGAATGGCCCCATGAGAGGATGACGACGTCCCGCGCGGCCCGTCCGGCGCGCCGTAGGCTGTCCGACGTTCCCTTTGTGGGCTTCGCCGCCAAGCCCCCAAGCCCCCCGGCTCACCCCTTGAAGGGGCATGGGTCGCGGGCTCGTGGCGCGGTGGAGGACTGCGGCGGCACGAAGCGAGAGGGAAGAAGCTGAAGGAGGTCAGGCGGCTGCCTGTGGCGTCGCGGGCGATGGTGGCCGCGAGGGTCTCACATCGCGGACGCCGAGACTCCACTTGACCTGTGAGTCAGGACAGGACGACAAGAGCATCCTGACACCTTTTCATGCCCGGAACGGGCTTCGGCTTCGCCCGACGACCGCGACCGGGCAGGCGCCCCGGAGCGGCGGCGTAACGAGGGGAGTTCGGGCGGGACCGGGGCGTCCAGCCTATCGGACGGCCCCGGAGTACCACAGCCGCGGTTCCAGTTATACTTTCTGCCGGATAAGTACCACAGGATGGCGCGCGGTCGTCACTTGCCACCCGTCGGTTCGAGCGGAGGAGGTGTTCTCTGGATCCCGCGAAGTTCACCGCTGGCAGCGCCGGACGGATCGTGACGGTCGGATCCGGCAACGCAGCCTTTCAGGCCTTCATCCCGAATCCTCTTCCGGCGCCATTCGTCTGGACACAGGAGACGGTGAGCCTGTTGTCAGCTGCCGATCGCGCGCTCGGGCAGCTCGCGGGGGTCGGCCGGCGCCTGCCGAACCCGCATCTCCTCATCGGCCCCTTCAAGCGACGAGAGGCCGTGCTCTCCAGCCGGATCGAGGGAACCCAGGCTTCGATGTCCGACCTCGTGCTCTTCGAAGCAGCTCCCGAGAGCGAGCAACGGGTCGAGGACGTGCGGGAGGTCATGAACTACGTGCGAGCACTCGAGCACGGACTGGAGCGACAGACGACGCTTCCGTTGAGCCTGAGGTTGATCAAGGAGATGCACAAGCTGCTGATGGAGGGCGTGCGCGGCAACGAGAAGACACCGGGGGAGTTCAGGACTTCGCAAAACTGGATTGGACCACCGGGATGCACGCTCGCCGACGCGACCTTCGTGCCAACGCCCAAGGACAATCTGCTCGAAGAGCTCTCGGCGCTTGAGCGGTTCCTTCACGCCAAGAGTGATCTACCGCCGCTCGTGCGCCTCGCGATGGTCCACTACCAGTTCGAGGCGATCCACCCGTTCCTTGACGGCAACGGTCGGATTGGGCGACTCCTGATCACGCTTTTGCTCTGCGTCGAGGGAATGCTGCCGGGTCCGCTGCTGTACCTCTCGGCGTATTTCCAGAAGAGCCGTGACGAATACTACCGGCTCTTGCTTGCGGTGAGTGAGGAAGGGCGCTGGAATGAATGGGTCGAGTACTTCCTGCGAGGTGTTGCCGATCAGGCGATGGATGCAGTCGAGAGAGCGGCGAGACTTCTGGAACTGCGCGAGGAGTTCTGGGCTCGGCTTCATGGGGTGAAGGCGTCGGCGCTGCCCCTCCGCCTTGCCGACGCGCTCTTCCAGTGGCCTGCGGTGAGTGTCCCTGCGGTCGGAAGGCTGCTCGATGTAACGCCGCGATCTGCGCAGAAGATCGTCGACAAGCTTGTCGCGGCGCGGATCCTTGAAGAAGCGACGGGACGCCGACGCAATCGGGTGTTCATCGCGCGTGAGATCGTGAGGGCGGCGGAGTGACCTCACGAGAGGAGACACCATGGCGCAGAATCTGCTGAAGCACGCAGAGAAGTCGATTCTCGGCGAGCTCTACCGCAAGACCAAGCGCACCGTCGACGACCTGCCCTGCACGGAGGAGTTTCAGTCGCTGTACACCCAGTTCGTCGCCGGCACCGGTCTCACCATGACCCGCCACGACGTCTGGCGGTGCTTGTCCGGCCTGAGGAAGGCGAGCCAGCTCATTCGCAAGGAGCGGTGAGGACGGCATGGCGGGCCGGACGGCCGCAACGGAGCGCGACACGTGTCAACGAAGCAACGCCGCCCCGAAGCGAGGCGGCGTTGCGAAATGGGCGATGGGGGACTCGAACCCTCGACCTCACGGGTGTGATCCGTGCGCTCTAGCCAGCTGAGCTAATCGCCCGACCTACGGACGGAGTATATCGCGTGGGCAGGGTGCGTCGCGACTCGGGCGTGCGCGCGGCGTGCCGAGGGATGCCGCCGCGCGGAGCGCCGATGGCTGCCGCCGCGCGCCGTTGGCTTCGGTCGGTGATGCGACCATCGGGCGATCGGGGGCGCCGCCCGCTACACCACGTTCGCGAGGGCGGAGGAGAGCCTCTCGATCAGGCGTTCGTGCGACGCCGCCGACGCGGTGGGGCGATCGGGGTCGGGGGGGACCTTGGCGCGGATGGCGCGGAGGGCGGAGCGCACCGCCTCGCGCTCCGCTGGCGTCGCCGAGCGGCTAATGTCCCGCGGGGGGGCGACGATCGGCTGGAGGCTGGCGTGGCCGCGGCGAAGCAGGCGTCGGGCGAGGTCGAGCTGGCGATGGACGAGCGTCGCCAGGTCGCTCTCGTCGAGGGAGAACTCGCGCAGGCCGCGCAGGCGGCGGACCAGAGCGCGGCGCAGCGGTGTGGCGCCGCCGACGACGAGGCCGCCGAGGCCGAGCAGGGTCGTGGACGCACCGGGCGCGATCCAGCCGGTCACCGCCTCGACCTTGGCGCCGATGGCGGCCCCCGCGGCGACGCCGGCCACGGCGCCGGTGCCGGCGCCGGCAAGCACATCCCGGCGCTTCACCGAATCGATGTGAAGGACGTCGTAGCCGAATCCGCCGTTTATCTGATCGACTTCGAAGGGCTCGAGATCGCCCTCCGGGAACGCGAAGCTCCCGAGCAGCGCTGTGGCGGCCCGGCGCTCGAGCGTGCGGACGCGCTCGACCAGCCGCAGCCGGGCGGCGGTCGCGGCGGCTTCGTCGTCGCGCGGGACGGACTCCGCGAGCGCCGACGCCTCGACCGCGACGGCCAGCGCGTTGCGGGCCGCGATGCGCCGCAGGTCGCGGGCGCGGCGGGCGCGATCGCCGGCGAGCCGATCGAGCGTCGGACGGAACCGATCGAGCTTGGCGGCGAGCTTGCGGTAGAGGTCCTGCTCCGCTTCGAGGTCGAAGCGGCATGCGTCGACCTCGGCGACCTCGTCGAGTCCGGCGTCCGCGAACGCCTCGCGCCACGCCGCCGCGCCCCGGCGACCTTCCTCGGTCGCGGCGAAGTTGATCGTCGCCAGCAGCGGACGACGACAGCGGCGCAGGACGTAGAGCTCGTCGCGGTGCTTCGGCTGCACTTCGTCGCGGGCATCGACGACGTAGAGCCCGGCGTGAGCCTCGAGCAGCGCCCGCAGGGCGATCGCCTCCGGAAGAAACCGGCCCGCCGCCTCGGGCGAGGCGAGGAAGCGGTCGATGAGACCGGGGCCCTCGTCGCGCGGTCCGGTCGCGATCGCGTGCAGGTGATCCCGCAGCCGGATGGGATCCTCGAGGCCGGGCGTGTCCACGAGCTCGGCAAGCGGAAGGCCGTCCGCGCGGAGCAGGATCGTCTCCGCGTCGCGCGTCGTCGACGGCTCGGAGTCGACGATGCCGAAGCGGGCGTTGCGCGCGAGCGTCCGCGCAAGCGAGGTCTTCCCGCTGTTCGTATGGCCGACGATCGCCAGGCGCAGTCGTTCGCTCACCGCGCTCTCCAGCGATCCGGCGAATCAAGGTCATCGATGCGATCGGAAGCGTCGATCAGCCGGGCGCGGGTCGCGCGGAGCCGGCGGCCGATCGCGGCGCGGCGGCGCTCCGCGGCGGCCTCGGCTCCGGCGCCGTCGATTCTCGCGAACTCGGCCTCCAGCCCCTCCAGCGGGGCGTCGTTCCGCGATGCCGGCGCCGACGATGCGGCGTGCGCTCCGGGTGCGCTTCCTGCTGCGACACCCGCCGCGTGCGCTGGCGGCGTCGCGCCCACCCCGCTTCCTTCGCCCATCTCGCCCATCTCGGTTGGGTCTCCGAAGGCCGATCCCAGCGCGCGGGCGATCGCCGCCTCCTCCTCTCCTTGCAGGGCGAGCGTCGCTGCCCAGAGCGCCGCGGCGCGGACCGCCGTGGCGCGGGCTTCGGCCACCGAGGCAATCGCGGCCGAATCGCGCTCGGCGGCGGTCGAGGAGCCTCCGTCGGCCGATCGCATCGAGCGCACGAGCCCGGCCAGCGCCCCGCTGCCAGCCCCGGCGCCGAGCCACCCGGGGAGTGCGGAGAGGATGCCGACGACCGCCGCCGATCCGAGCGCGGGCCCGGCCATCGTCGCGATGGTGATGCAGCCGAGCGCGCCCGCAATCGCGCCCGCGGCCCCCCAGCGAGCGGACCCGGCCATTGACGCCGGGAGCCGCGCCAGCATCGAGCGCGCGCCGAGCCCCGCCAGCTTCGAAAGGTGCGAGACATCGGGGACGAAGTCGCCCAGCGCGGCGCCGGGGAGCTTCGATCCCGCCGATCGCAGAGTCCGCGCGTCCGGATCCACGATCGCCGGCAGCGCGATTCCGGCAAGCCACCGCGATCGCAGCCTCTCGACTGGGCTCTCGGTCGCCGGGCGTCCCTCAGCCGCGCCGTAGAGCTCACTGAGCTCATGGTGCAGCCGGAGGAGCGCAGCGGTCTCGTCGCCACCCTCGTCGGCGCAGCGTCGGGCGATCAGATCGAAGGCGTCGCGAAGCCGTTCGCGATCGATCGCAAAGCGCTCGCCCGCGAGCGCGCGGCGGTCCGCGCCGACGTCGGCCCTCGACCCTCCGCCCTGCGCGCGATCGGTCGCCCTGGCGTCTTCGCGGGCGTCCTCGTTCGATTCCTCTCTGGCGTCCTCTCCGGCCTCTTGGCTGGGGGCCGGCGCGGGGCGCTGCGCGCCGTCGGCCGGAGCATCGCCGCGCGCCGACTGATCCGGCGCACCCGAGGCGCTCTCCTCTCCGGCGACGATGGCGCGCAGCCGGGCCGCTGTTGCGGCCGTGAGCAGGTCGAGATCGAGCTCGATCACGGAGGCGCCGCGGATGCCGGCGCGGGCGGCGACCGCGCGCCAGCCATCGACTCGCCGTCGAAGCGCTTCGCCGTCGAGCCTGCGCCGCGCCGTGGAACCGCCGGTCAGGACCAGCCGTGCGTCCGTCGCGGCGGCGACGACGATCTCCTCGATGGTCGTCGCAAGGCCGCGATCCGGAGCGGCCGCGAGGGGTGCGACGAGGACGATTCGCCGCGGCCGCGGCGCGAGCGAGTGAAGGCGATCGAGCGCCGCGCGGCGGTCGTCTCCTCCGGCGACGATGCCAAGATCCTCGGCGCCGCGCGCCGCTGCGGGGGGCCAGCCGGAAGCGGGGATGGCAATCTCGATGCCGACGACGGCAGGGGGACCGACGGCGGCGGCTCCGGCCGCCGCGGGAAGCGCCGCATCCGGCGCAGCGGGCCACGCGCCGGAGCGCGGTCCCGTCGAGGCATCGCCCGCGGCATCGATTCGACGCAGGATGGGGTCGAGGAAGAGCGAGGTCGGATCGAGGCGGACCGCCCGCTGCGCCCGGCGCGCCATCGCGATGCAGCCGATCGCGAGCAGCGCGCGGGGGATCACGCCGTAGACCACGATCGAGCCGAGGAGCAGGCCGGTCCAGGCCTGCCGGATCTCGCGCGGCTGATCGAGGCTCCCGGGCGCGCCGCGTTCGGACGCGGCGATCATCGCGGCGTCCGGCGTCGGCACGCCGAGCCACCGCGGCACTGCCGAGGCTGCGGAGCAAAGCGCTGCGAACCACGCGTCGGGCATCCAGGTTGACTCCCAAGTGAACGCGTATCGGTGGAAGGTGAGCCGGAGGGCGATTGCCAGCAGGCATCCGAGGTTGAACGCCAGCCAGAGCGCGTGGGTCGCGGCGCCGATCGTCCATCGCCCCGACGCCCCGCGCCACGCAAGGGAGGTGACGGCGGCGGCTGCCGCGGCGAGGGGGCCCTCGACCCGTCCCGCCCGCCGGGCGGCGGCGAGGCCGAGCGCCGAGACGGCTCCGCCGATCGACGCCCACGCGGCTCCTTGGCCGAAAGTCTGGAGCCCGACCCATGCCGCGAGCAGAAGGCTCTGGCCCAGGAGAACCCCTTGGAGGATCCAGACGATGTTGACCGATCCGGCTGCGGCCGAGACCGGCGCGCCGGGCGCGCCCGGTGCGATTGATCCGGCCTCGGGCAGGCCGAGCGCCGCGGATCCCGCGAACCAGCCGAGCAGCGCGGCAATCCCCAAGGCGAGCGCAGCGACGGCTGCGCCGCGTCGGAAGACCGACGCGACGGCGGCTCGGCACTCGGGTTCATCAGGCTGCCCGGAGGCCCATCTCAGGAGCCGTCGCTCGGGACGCTCGTCAGCCGAGTGCGCGGCGAGGAGCAGCTCCTGCGGGTCGACTCGCGGGCGCTCGCGGCGGCGGCTCGCCAGCGCGAGGATCGTCGCGCGATCTGCGAACGCGACCAGGCGGTCGGCCCCTGCCGCACGAGAAGGGGAGCGGGCCTCGGTCACGTTCGGTCAGCGTCGACGCTCGGGGTCGCTCGTCGAGGCGTAGGGATTCGGTTCGCCGCTCCCGTAGGCAGCCTCGGCCCGCGCTCCCTCGGCCGAGCGGGGGTCGCCCGGCGGAGTCGAGGAACCGGGCGGGGACGACGGGATGCGCGGCGGTTCGGATCGCCCCGCGCTCTGGCTTGCGGAGCGGCCGGCCTCGGTGTCGATCTCGTCGTCGATTCCCTTGATGCCCCGCTTGAACTCGACGATGCTCCGACCGAGCGATCGTCCGACCTCGGGCAGCCTGCGCCCGAAGATCAACAGGCCGATGATCGCGATGATGATCCACTCCGTCGGTCCGGGCATGCCGAACGCCAGCAGCGGGAGCGTTGCCGGGGCCGGGGCGGAAGCGAGGACCATCGGGAGCGGTGCCATGACTGCCGCAAGCGTAGCGCAAAGACTGGCCGCCCGGGGCTTCCCGGCGGCGCACCAGGGGTCGGCGCGGCAGCCTGCCCGGATGCAGGTCCGGGATTCAATCCGGACGCCGATCGGGAAACAAGTCCGAACGCGGACCTCCAAGCGGGCGCACGACCCGAAGTCGCTCGAAGCGGCGACACTGGGGGCGCGGCGCAACCCGGGCCGGCGCTTCTCCTCGTGAATCACCCACTTCGGCCAACCTCGCCGCGACGCCGAGGGGCGCCGGAGCGTGAAGCGCTGCGAGCCCGCGCGACGCGACGTGAAACTCACGTCCCGCACATTTCCCTGCCGACAAAGATCATCGCGATGTCCCGCACGACCAGCCGTCGTCTTCGCGCCCCCCGCGCGCTCCTGTGCCTCTCCACGGCGCTCGCCCTGCTCGCGCTCGGCGGCTGTCGGCAGCAGAAGGTCGAGGAGGAGCCCGGGCCCGACTACGCGCGCCCGCTCGGGCCGGGCGAGTCGGCGCTCCGCAAGCTCGGGCCGGGCGATCCCCTGCCGGACATCGGGGCGGCATTCAGCCAGCGCGATGTCCTGCTCCTCGACGCCGTCGACCAGAGCCTCTCGTGGTTCGAGGCTCCCTCGAGCCGGCAGTTCTATCCGTTCGAGGACATCTGCACCCACGAGCAGTCGAAGGCCAGCCTGCTCGCGTTCAGGGAGCTCATCGTCTCCTCGAGCGACCGCGCGAGCTTCGAGCGCGAGTTCCTCCGGCTCTTCGACATCTACCAGACCGTCGGCTACAACCGCAAGGGAGTCGTCCTCTTCACGGGCTACTACTCGCCGGAGTTCACCGCCAGCCGCCACCGGGCGCCTGGCTTCGACTACCCGATCTACCGGCGACCCGCCGACCTGGTGACGCATCCGGTCACGGGGGAGCCGCAGGGCCGCCGCATGCCCGACGGCTCCCTCGCGCGCTATCCATCGCGAGCGGAGATCGAGGACTCGCGGCTGCTGGAGGGCACCGAACTGGCGTGGCTTCCGAGCTACCTCGATGCCTACATCATCCAGGTCAACGGGTCGGCGAAGCTGAGGCTCACCGACGGCTCGGTCATCTACGTCGGGTACAACGGCAAGACCGATCGCGACTACGTCGGACTCGGCAAGCTGATGGTCGAGGCGGGTCTGATCGAGGAGAGCAAGCTCAGCCTCCCGGCGATCCGCGCCTACGCGCAGAAGAACCCCGAGCGGGTGCGCGAGCTGATCCGGAAGAATGAGAGCTTCGTCTTCTTCGCCGAGTACGACGGATCGAACTGGCCCGCGGGATCGCTCGGACGAAAGGTGACGGAGAAGTCCACGCTCGCCACCGACAAGAAGATCTACCCGCGCGGGAACCTGGTGATGGTCGATACGACCATCGCGAGCTTCGGCGACCGGCGCGAGTCGTTCCGGCGCTTCATGCTCGATCAGGACACTGGCGGGGCGATCAAGGCGCCGGGCCGCGCCGACATCTACATGGGCATCGGGCCCGCGGCGGAGCTGCTCGCCGGGCGCCAGTACAACGAGGGCACGCTCTATTACTTCTTCCTCAAGCCGGAGTACATCGACCAGTACCTCTCCGGATCCCGCGGCGGAGGCGCCGCCCCGGCGCGGTTCCCGGCGTCGGGGGGATTGCGCTCGACCATGTGACGCCGCGCACGGCGGCGCTCAGACGAGTCGGCTCGCGAACCAGCCGATGGGAAGCAGGAGGGCGCCGAGCACGATGAAGACGATCGGCCCCGCGCTCGTCTCCGCAAGGAGATAGGCCCGCGACGGATCGGCAGGGTCGACGAAGCCCTGCACCGTGGCGCCGACGGGGAAGGGGACGAGCTCTGCCGCCGCCTGGTCGCGCGAAGCGCTCGATGTGATGATGGCGCTGGGACGGATGAGGTCGCTCTCGTATTCCGTTCCGTCGATGGTGTAACGGAAGGCGATGTCGGGCCGATGCGTGGTCGTGCTGTTGCTCCGCCCGACTCGGCGATCGGTGTCCGCGGACGTCGCGGAGCGCACCTCCGACCGGACGATGACCACGTCGATCGGCTGGGCGGAACGCAGGAGGCGTTGTTGCCGGAGGAGCTGGGTGACGCCGACGATGAGGAACATCGCAGCGAATCCCCAGGCGAGCGCGAGTGCGATGATGCGGGCGAAGGTCATGGGCGTGCGGAGGAGCGCGCGCAGCGTACTCGCTGCCGCCCTGGTCTGCGAGGCGGTGCCGGTGAGCGCCATCGGCCTCCGAGGACGCCGCATTCGCGCGGAGGGGCGCCGCGGCGCTGCGCGGAGCCAGGCGCGGGGCGCGGGGGGCCGGGGGCCGGGGGCCGGGGGCCGGGGGCCGGGGGCCGTGGGGCCGGGAGACGGGGGGAGGGGGTGAGGCGGCGGCGCTGCGGGCACACAAGCGCAGCGTGACTTCTGCTGCCGTCGCCTGAAGCGGCACTTCGCGGCCTCGAAGCTCGCGTCCCATTCATCGCTCGTGGATGTCCGGCGAGTCTCGCCCCGCTCGCGTTCGCGGGCAGTCGAAGCTCGCGTCCCTCTCATCCCTCGTGGATGGCGCTTGAAGACCCGCGGAGGGTCGGCACGTCGTCCATGTGGCGAAGGAACCGCGCACCCCGCGCCGATCCCGCGACCGAAGGCCCTGCTGGGGTCCAGAGGCATCGGATGCCCTCCGACGGGGTTGCGCAAGTTCCGCGACGCGGACTCCTCGACCGCCGCGTTGGACGCCGCTCTCCATTCGATACACTCGCGACATGACGTCGTTTGCCCTGTTCACGGATGTTGCCGCCGTTGCCGTCGCGCTCTCGTCGGCGGTCGCACCGCCGGCGCCCCCCAGCCAGGAGGCGCTCGATGCCGCGATTGCGCGCGGGACGGAGATCATCCTCGCGATGCAGGAGACCGGCGACCCGCCGCTGCGCGTCGCCGTCGGCGGGAGCGATGGCGAGGGCGCCGTCGTGGAGGCCTCGGAGTGGCCATACGAGGGCGTCTATCGCGTCCGCGGGCAGATTCCCGTCGGCTATCGAATCGGCGGGACTTCCATCTGCGCCCTCGCGCTGCTCGAGGCTCCGGGCTACGCCGAGGACGCGCGGCGGCACGAGGCCATCGCGCGGGCGACGCGATTCGTCTGCGCAGCGCTCGATCACCCGCTGATGAACCCGAAGTACGACGGCGGCTACGACGTCCGCGGGTGGGGGCACTGCTACGCGCTGCACCTGCTGCTGGCGCTCTCCCGACATGGGGCCGTCCCCGAGGGCATGGAGGAGGAGGTCGCGCGGCGCACGACCGAGCTGATCGCGGCCCTTGAGGCCACCGAGATTCCCGAGATCGGCGGATGGAGCTATTCGCGGCCGCAGGGGTGGGTGCCCTCGCCCGTCTCTCCGTTCATGACCGCCCCCGTCCTTCAGGCGCTGATGGCCGCGAAGCGGCAGGGCCATGCCGTCGATGACGGGGTCGTCGAGCGAGCCCTCGATGCGCTCGAGCGATGCAGGACGCCGAGCGGATCGTGGGCCTACGCCGCAGACGGACGTTCGCCGCCGCGCCGCGACGCAACGCCCGGCGCGACCGGGCGGATGCTCTCCGGCGAGTCGGTGCTGCTCGCCGCCGGCCGGGGGAGCATTCCGCAGGTGCGCGGCGCCCTGGACGCCTTCATCGCCCACTGGGAGAGGCTCGAAGAGCGGCGGGCGCAGACGGGCACGCATCTTCCCCCCTTCGGCGTGGCGCCGTACTACTTCTACTTCGCCCACTGGCACGCCGCGCAGGCGATCGGCCAGCTTCCGCCGGGCGAGCGACCCGAGTACGCGCGGCGCACGCTGGAGCTGCTCTTCCGCACGCGCGACGAGGAGGGGCGATGGAACGACCGCGTCTTCCCGCGATCGGCCGCGTACGGCACCGCCTGCGCGATTCTCTCGATCCTCGCGACCCAGGCGGCGACGACCGCGGCGGACCTCGCCGCGCCGGCGGCTGCCCCCGCCGCGGCGCCGCAGCGCGGTCGTCGACGCGGCGGCGGGGATCCGATGCCGGTGCCGGTTCCAAGCCCCGGCTCCGGCCCCGACGCGGCGCCGGATTCCGCTCCGGAATCCGCGTCGCTTCAGGCTCCGGTCCAAGCCCCGACCGAGCGGCCGACCCAGCCGAACGCGATCTCGGTGAGGCGTCCCGGCGCCCCGATCGCTCCGGCCTGTGGCATGCGTCATTCACGGTGGGCCGCGAGCGATTCGAGGATCGCGTCATAGCGCGACGCCATCGCGGCCATCGAGAAGCGCTCTGCGATCCTGGCTCGGGAGGCTGCCCCGCCGCTGCTGCGCGCGGCCGGCGTCAGGCGGAGCGCGGCGAGGATCGCCTCGGCGAGCTGCCGTGGATCGCTCGGCGGGACGAGAGCGCCGCACGGCCCGAGCAGCGCCTCGGTCTCTCCGACCGCGGTCGCGACGACGGGGACTTCCGCCGCCATCGCTTCGGCCACCGCGTTGGGGAAGCCCTCGCTGATGGAGCTGGAGACGAAGCAGTCCAGTCCCGGGAGCAGCCTGAGCCAGTCGTCGCGCAGCCCGAGGAGGGAGATGTGCCGCGACACTCCGAACTCCGCGATCGCCCTCATGAGCGGCGTCTCCGACCCGAGCGCGCATGCGGCAGGCCCGGCGATGAGCAGGTGGGCCGCAGGCAGCGCCTCGCTCACCCTCGCGAACGCGGCGACGAGCCCGCAGTGGTCCTTGGCGGGATCATCGCGCCCGGCGGCGCCCACAAGAAGCGCATCGTCGTCGATCCCGAGCGCGCGCCGTGCCGCGGTGCGGGCCTCGGACCCGGCGGTGACCTCCTCGGGGTCGAGCCCGTTGAAGACGATGCGCTCGAGGCTCGGGGGGTAGCCGAGCCGGACGTGGTCCGCGGCGCCGGAGGCGCTGTTGTAGACGATCGCCTGCGGGCCCAGCCCGGGGCGCCGCGAGACCCATGCTCCGATCCTGATCGCGGTGCGCACGCGAAGCGGCTCGCGGGCGAGATCGGGAACGCCCTGCCGGATGTTCCAGAGCAGCGCCGGGCGGCGCGGCAGCGTCCGCCGCGTCGCGGCGGCGACCGCGTTGGCGTAGTACAGCCATGAGCAGAGGACCGCGGGCTTGCGGTCGATCAGCGTCCGGCGCAGCGCGTGAAGGGCCGCCGGCGCGGAGAGCGCGCCGCGAAGCCCCAGCGAGCCGGTCTCGACTCCCGATGACTCGATCGAGCGCCGAAGCGGCGAGGGCTCGATGCGGCGCCGGGCCGAGCGCCCGCCGCGGAGGGGCGCTCCGCCGGCCTCGTCGCGGTCGTCGAGCAGCGTCAGGACGGCATGCTCGAAACGATCGCGATCGCAGGCGCGCAGGAGCCGCGCGAGCATGCGCTCCGTGCCTCCCGTCGAGAGGCAGTTGATCAGATGCAGGACCCGACGGCGCGGATGCGCTGCGGTCATGCGCGCTCTTGGTAGTACTCCCGGTACCACTCGATGAACCGCTGCACGCCCTCCTCGACGCCGACGCGCGGCCGGTACCCGAGATCGGTCGCGAGGTCCTCGATGTCCGCCGCGGTCTCCTCCACGTCGCCGGGCTGGAGCGGAAGGAGGGTGCGCTGCGCGGTGCGCCCGAGAGAGCGCTCGATCACCTCGACATAGCGCTCCAGCTCGACCGGTCCGCCGGGGTCGCCGTGGCCGATGTTGTAGATGCGGAAGGGAGCCGAGCTCGTCGCCGGATCGGGCCGGGATGGATCGAAGGCCGGCGACGGCGCGGCGACGTGGTCGAGGGCGCGCACGACGCCCTCGACGATGTCGTCGATGTAGGTGAAGTCGCGGCGATGGCGGCCCTCGTTGTAGAGGGTGATCGGGACTCCCGCGAGGATCTGCCGCGTGAACGTGAAGAGCGCCATGTCCGGCCGCCCCCACGGCCCGTAGACGGTGAAGAAGCGCAGCCCGGTCGTCGGGAGCCTGAAGAGATGGCTGTAGGTGTGGGCCATCAGCTCGTTGGCCCGCTTCGTCGCCGCATAGAGCGAGACCGGATGGTCGACGCCGTCGTGCGTCGAGAACGGGAGGTGCGCGTTGGCGCCGTAGACCGAGCTGCTGGAGGCGTAGACAAGGTGCCGCGTCCCGGCGTGGCGGCAGCCCTCGAGCACGTTGAGCGTCCCGCTCAGGTTGCTGTCGATGTAGTCGTGCGGATGGGTCAGGGAATGGCGCACGCCCGCCTGCGCCGCGAGGTGGACGACCCGGTCGAAGCGCTCCTCTCGGAAGAGCGCTGCCATGCCCGCGCGGTCGGCGATGTCCATCAGCGCGAATCGAAACCGCCCGGACGCGCTTGCATTCGCGCTCGAGGCGATGTCGGGCCGCGCCTCGATGCGGGCGAGCCGGTCGCGCTTCAGCTTCGGGTCGTAGTACGCATTCAGGTTGTCGACGCCGACCACATCGTCGCCGCGATCGAGCAGGCGATGGACCGTGGCCGCGCCGATGAATCCGGCGGCGCCGGTCACGAGCGTGGGCATGACGCGGCGATCGTAGCGGAAGGAGGCGGGCGCATGTGCCGCGGAGCGCGCGCGGACGTTCCGCGCCGGCACCCCCGTCGATCACCGCGCCGTCGTCATCGCGGCGGCGGAGCCGGGAACTCGAGCGACGCTCGACCGCCCCGGGAGGCTCCGCAGCCAGAGCTCGAGGACCAGCAGGGGCCAGAGCCGGTAGACGGAGAAGCACCCCGGATTCGCCATGTGCTCGACCTGCCGGCGCAGGGCGCCGCGATCGAGGAACTCCCCGACCCGCGCGTCGCTCCCGAGCAGCCGCTCGCGGGCCATCGCGAGGAGGCGCTCCGGAGCGAAGGTCGTCGCCGGAAGCCCGAACCCCATCTTTCGCCGGGCCATCCACTCCCGCGGGAAGTAGCGTCCGGCGAGATGGCGCAGCAGGCGCTTGGTCGTGAGGACGCCGTCGTCGCCGCGGCCGACGAGCATCGCCTCGGGGATCCGCGCAGCGAACGCCGCGACCTCCCGGTCGAGGAGCGGGCAGCGCACCTCCAGCGCGTGCAGCATGCTCATCCGATCGACCTTGGCGAGCACGGCGCCGGGCAGGTAGCTCTCGACGTCAAGGCCGCGCATCCGATCGATGAGCGGGCGGCCGGAGTCGTCGAGGCGCTGCGCCCAGCGAGCGAGCCGGGCGGCGAGATCGCCTGTCGGTGCACCGACGAGCTCGACGACGTCCTCCGGCCTCCAGATGAGCCAGCGCGGGGAGAGATAGCGGTCGCTCGGGTTCGCGACGGCGACGCCGCGGAGGCGGAGCAGCGCGCGGCGGGCCGCGCCGCTCCAGCCGCGGGCGCACTCGGCGATCGTCTCCGCGTAGCGGTTGTAGCCGCCGAAGAGCTCATCCCCGCCGTCGCCCGAGAGGGCCACCGTCACGAAGCGCCGCGCGTGGGCGCAGAGCAGGTAGGTCGGGAGGCAGCTCGAGTCGCCGTTGGGCTCGTCGAGCCGCTCCGCGATCGTGGAGACCAGCTCGATCGCGTCGGGCCGGAGCACCTCGTCGCGGTGATTGCAGCCGAGGTGCCGGGCCGCCTCACGGGCCAGCTCGTGCTCGCTCGCGGCGTCGCCCTCGAAGCCGATCGAGAAGGTCTCGACGGGGATCCCGAGCTCCCGCCGCATGATCGCGATCACCAGCCCGCTGTCGACGCCTCCCGAGAGGAACGCGCCGAGCGGAACGTCGCCCATCAGGCGCTTCTCGACCGCCCGGCGGAGAATCGGGAGCAGCCGATCGGCGCCCTCGTCCAGCGTTCGCCATGCCTCGTCGCGTCGCGGCGGACGCGGCTCGAAGCTCCAGTGACGGCGCGGCGTCCCGCGCGGCCGGCCGTCGGCGAAGTCCAGCGCGAGACATGTCCCGGGCTCGAGCTTGCGGACATCGGTCCAGATCGAGCGCGGAGCGGGGACGTACTGGAGCAGCAGGTACTCCGCGATCGCCTCCGGGCAGAGGCTCCGGGCGGCCCCGGGAAGGACCGCCATCGGCCGCAGCTCGCTTGCGAAGGCGACGAAGCCGTCGCCTTCCATCCAATAGAGCGGCTTCTTCCCGAAGGGATCGCGCGCGAGGAGGAGGCGGCGCTCGGCCGACTGCCACGCGGCGAGCGCGAACATGCCGTCGAGCCGGCCGAGTCGCTCCGCGAGGTTCGACGCATCCGCCCCCTCGAGCAGATGGGGAATCACCTCGGTGTCGGTGCGCGTGCGGAAGCGGTGCCCCTCGCGCTCGAGCTCGACGCGGAGCGCCGCATGGCCGTAGATCTCGCCGTTGAAGACGACGTGCACGGACTCCGACTCGTCGGCCATCGGCTGCCGTCCGTCGGCGGAGAGATCGACGATCGCAAGCCGACGGTGGCCGAGCGCCACCCGTCCTCGGTCGAGCGTCGCGATGCCGAGATCGTCCGGACCGCGATGGCGCATCGCATCGCGCATCGCCGCCACCAGTCGGGCGGGCTCGCCCGGACCGAGGCGACCCGCGAAGTCGACGATGCCACAGATGCCGCACATGGGAAGTCCGAATCGAAGCGGCGAGTATAGTGGCCGCTGCATGCCGTTCGCTGAGGGCGAACTCGCGCGGCAGCGCCCCTTGGAACCTGCTGCGGCGTCCGGAAGCGGCGTTCTGCCGCGTCGAAGCTCGCATCTCGTTACATCGATGGGCGCGTGATGGCCCGCAGCGGGGCCGTCGGCGCCCCGCCCGCGTCGCCTCTCCATGTGACACGCCCACTTCGATCAACCTCGCGACGAAGTCAACGGACGCTGGACTGCGAGCCCCCCAGTGCCCGGAGCTCGGTGCCCCGAGCTGGGTGCCCGGAGCTGGGTTCCGGGAGCTGGGTGCTCGGTGCCCGGCGCGCGGCGCGCGCGGAGCCGCTCTCATGAGGGGTGTCGATCGTCGATGACCACGGGACTCTCGATGGAACCGAGCACGCGGGGAGGACCACGCGAGGAGCCGGGCGGAGCGGCGCCTGCGCGACCGGTCGAGGAGTGCCGCGTCCTCGTCGTTCCGCCGCTGCCGGTCCGGTTCGCGAAGCGGTGCGTCGAGGGGATCCGGCGCGGCGCGCCGTGGCTCCTGAGGCTCCTCGACCCGATCAAGCCCGCGCTCGCGCGGCCGTATTACGCGTGGGTCAATCGTCACGAGCGCCTGGCGCCGGAGGAGTTCGAACGGCGGCAGGCGAAGCGGCGACGGCAGCGCGAGGCGCTCGCCGACGCGAGCGCGGCGGAGCGCCGGGCGACCCTCCTCCGACACGTCGATCGAGTCCGGGCCAGGGCGGGTCGCCTTCCGCGGCGCCTCGAGCCCGCCGGCGTCATTCAGGTGATCGGCACGCTCGGGCCCGGGGGGGCCGAACGCCAGCTCGTGACGCTCGCCCGCGCGGTCGCGTCCGATCCGCGCTGCGTGCGGCGCCCCGGCGACGGGCCGCCCGGTCTCTCCGCCGCGTCCGGCGGAGGCGGCCGGTTCCGCGCCGTGACGATGCGGCCGCTCACGGGTGCAGACGCCCATCACGGAGCGGCGCTTGCGGAGGCCGCCGATCTCGAGGTCGCCGCGCCGACGGAGCTTGGGCCGGCGCTGCGGTGGCTCTCGCGGCACCGCTTCGGCTTCGTCCGCGAGGCGCTCCCGCAGCCGATGCTCGCCGATCTCGCGTCGATGCTGCGTGTCTTCCGCCGCCGTCGCCCGGACGTCGTCCATGCATGGCTCGACTGGACGAACGTCACCGCGGGCGTCGCGGCGCTGCTCCTGCCGGTGCCGCGGATCGTCATCTCGACGCGCAACGTCGCGCCGCATCGCTTCCCGCGCTTCCACTGGCCGTTCTACGCCGAGCTCTATCGGCTCCTGCTCGAGGATCCGCGCGTGGTCGCGATCGCCAACTCCGAGGCCGGGGCGGCCGACTACGCGCAGTGGCTGGGCATCGATCCGGGTCGCTTCAGGATCGTCCGCAACGGAATCGACATCCAGGCGATCCGCCGGCCGTCGCCGGAGACGATCGCCGCCTTCCGGCGCGGCCTCGGCATCGCCGACGGTGCGCCGCTCGTCGCGGGGGCCTTCCGGCTCGACGAGGAGAAGGCCCCGCTCGAGTTCATCGCCATCGCGGAGCGCATCCTCCGCGCGGAGCCTGAGGCCGCCGTCGTGATCGCAGGCGACGGCGCGATGCGCGAGACCGTCCGCGCCGCGCTGGCAGCTCTTGGCGAGCCGGCCGCGGGTCGGATTCACCTGCTCGGCGCCCGCGAAGACGTGCCGACGGTCCTCGGCGCCGCGACGTGCTGCCTGCTCGCCTCGCATCACGAAGGCACGCCGAACGTCCTCATCGAGGCGCAGCATCTGGGTTGCCCAGTCGTCGCGACCCGCGTCGGCGGAACGCCCGAGACTCTCGATGAGGGACGCACCGGGCTCCTCCGCGCGGCGGGCGACATCGACGGGCTCGCCGAGGATGTGCTCGCGCTCATCGGCGACCCCGAACGTCGCCGGAGGCTGGCGGCGGCGGGGCCTGCGTTCGTCGCGGGGCGCTTCGGGATCGAGCGCATGGTGGCGGAGACCATCGCCTGCTATCGCTGACGGCGCCGTCGGTATACTCGCCCTCGATGACTCGACGGCTCGCTGCGCTCGCGAGGGCGCCGGTGATGGTGATCTCGGCGCTCTTCCGGCATCGCGAGCTCACCTGGG
This sequence comes from uncultured Planctomycetia bacterium, assembly GCA_937871505.1. Lineage (GTDB taxonomy): Bacteria > Planctomycetota > Phycisphaerae > Phycisphaerales > SM1A02 > CALMPF01. Next base: position 61,227 of record CALMPF010000002.1, read on the forward strand.
CGCTGGCGCGCCGCGAGATCGGAGAGCAGTTCAGCGGGCGGGCCCTCGGATGGCTCTGGACGATCGGCCAGCCGCTGCTGCTGATCCTGCTCTACATCTTCGTCTTCGGGTACGTCTTCCCGGCGCGGATGGAGGAGCGCGGCGTGAGCGGGGATGCGCTCGCGCCCGGCGCCGCCGCGGGTTCCGCGTACACGGTGTACCTGCTGGTCGGCCTGGTGCCCTGGCTGGCCTTCGCCGACTCGATGAACCGGGCGACGGGCTCGATCCTCTTCAACGCGGCTCTCGTGCGCCAGGTCGTCTTTCCCGTCGAGACGCTTCCGGCGAAGTCCACCATCGCCGCCTTCGTGACGCAGCTCGTCATGACCGGCCTGCTGCTCGGCTTCATGTTCCTTCGCGGCGGAGTGCCGGCGGCGGCGCTGCTGCTCCCGGCGCTGCTGGCCGTCCAGCTCGCGGCGATGCTCGGGATCGCCCTGCTGCTGGCCACGATGACCGTCTTCCTCCGCGACCTCCGCGAGATCGTCGTCTTCCTCACGACCGCAGGGCTCTTCCTCGCGCCGATCCTCTACAGGCCCGAGTGGGTCGAGTCGCTTTCGCCCGTCGCGCGCTGGGGGCTCGAGGCGAATCCGATCACGCACCTGGTCCGATGCCATCGCGACCTGCTCTGCGGCGGCGGACCTCATCCTGCCTCGTGGCTCGTCACCGCGCTCTTCGCCGCCGTCGCGCTCTGCCTCGGGGGACTCGCCTACCGGCGCGCCCACCACGTCCTCGGGGAGCTGGTCTGATGATCGCCGAGCGCGGAGGCCAGGAGCGCCCGTCAGCGGCCCGGCCGGGCGGCGTCGCGATCGTCGCGCGCGATCTCTCGAAGTCCTTCTCGGTCTATCAGCGGCCGCGCGACATGCTCATCGAGCTGGTCACGCGGCGCCCGCGGCATCGGCTCTTCGAGGCCCTCGACGGCGTGAGCTTCGAGGTCCGCCGCGGCGAGGTCCTCGGCGTGATGGGGCGCAACGGGGCCGGCAAGAGCACGCTGCTGAAGCTCGTCGCCGGCACGCTCGAGCCGACGCGCGGATCGGTCGAGGTGGACGGGCGCGTGGCCGCGATCCTCGAGCTCGGCACCGGCTTCCATCCGCAGTTCACGGGGCGGGAGAACGTCCTGATGGGAGGGATGTGCCTGGGGATGACCGAGCGCGAGGTCCGCCGCAAGTTCGACGCGATCGTCGACTTCGCCGAGATCCGCGAGTTCATCGACCAGCCCTTCAGGACCTACTCGACGGGCATGCAGACGCGGCTTTCGTTCGCGACGGCGGTCGCCGTGGATCCGCAGGTCCTCATCGTCGACGAGGCGCTCTCGGTGGGGGATGCGCGGTTTCAGCTCAAGTGCCATGATCGCTTCCGCGACTTCCGCCGCGACGGGCGCACGATCCTGCTCGTGTCGCACTCGAGCGAGCAGGTGACCGCGATCTGCGACCGAGCGATCCTGCTCGAGCACGGGCGCCTCGTCGAGGAGGGCGACGCGGCCGAGGTGACGCGCCGCTATCACCGACGGCTCTTCGGCGGCGCGGCGCCCGGGAGCGCGGCGGCTCCCGGCGCTGATGGAGAGCTCGATGCGGCGGCGGCGACGCCTTCGGCGCCCGGCGGAGCGGAAGAGCTCGACGCCGGAACGCGAATGGGCAACGGCGAGGCGCGGATCGAGACGATCTCCGTCAGCGATCTCCGCGATCGGGACGGAGAGGTCCGCAGGCTCGAGCCGGGCGTTGCGTATCGCGTCCGCTTCGCGGCCGTCGACCGCGTCGGACACGAGCGCCTCACCGCAGGCGTCCTCCTCCGCGACCGGACCGGCCAGACGATCTTCGGGCTCGACACGCGGCTTGACGCCGACAGCTTCTTCGCGGCGGCCGCAGGTGAGCGCTTCGTTGCGGAGTTCTCGTTCACCTGCCATCTCGGTCCGGGGGAGTACTTCCTGAGCTTCGGCCTCGCGCTGCCCGATGGCACCAAGCTCGACTTCTGCTACGACGCGGTCGCGCTGGTGGTCGGGCGCCGGCCGGGTGTCTACCACGCGAGCCGCGCCGACCTCGATGCATCGATCAGGATCGTCCGGCCTTCGCGCGACATCCCCGCAGCGCCGTGACGCTCCATCCCCTGCTCCGCACGACCATGGGCATTGCGGCTTCCTTTCTCCCCTTCCTCGATCAGCTCCACGAACGGCGCCTTCTCGGCGGGCCGGTGCTCGGGCTCGGTTCGCTCGAACTCAGCGGCGATCTCGCGGCATTCGCGCTCGCGGGGGCGCCGTCGGCAGGATCCCGGCGGCTCGTCGGAGCGCTCCTGCGCGCCCGCTACGGCATCGACGACTATCGAGATGCGGACATCAACGGGCTGGCCGATCTCCACCTTGACCTGGCTCGGCCGATTCCCTCCGAACTTCGCGGCGCCTTCGCGACGATCCTCAACGCGGGGACGCTCGAGCATCTCCTCGATCTTCGTCAGGCGTTCACCAACGTGCACGAGCTCGTCCGTCCGGGCGGGACGATCATCCACATCGCCCCGCTGAGCTGGCTCGAGCACGGCTTCGTCAACTTCTCCGTCCGGCTCTTCCGCGAGATCGCCGCGGCGAACGGGTACGAGATCGCGGCCGAGGCGATCTGGCGGCGCGATGCAGCGGTCGGGGCGCCCGGCAGCGGGGGCGAGCGGCTCTGCTTCGGGCCCGGCTTCGACGATCCCGCAGCATCCGGGCGTTCGCTCCTTCCGACGGAGCTCTTCCGGCTCGAGTCGACACCGACCTACCTTCTGTATCTGGGCGCATTCGTGCGCCGCGGCGACGCGCCCTTCGCCGTGCCCGTCGAGGTGGGGGGATAGCAGTCCGAGCGCTGTCGCCGCAGCGCCGAGTTCGCCGCCCCCCTTCTTCCCTGCTGCGCTGCCCATGCGGTTCGATCCGACGATTCACGAGCGCGTTCTCGAAACCTATGCGGCGCTCGGGCTGCCGCGCGAGAGGATCGAGAGCTGGTGCCTTCCCCGACGCGATGCCGCGCTGCTGGTCGAAGCGCTGGCGCCGGAACGGCATCGACGCATCCTCGAGGTGGGGACCTACGTCGGCGTCTCCACGATGCTCCTCGCCCTGCATCTGCCGACCGCGACCATCGACACCATCGATCCGGACCTGCCCCTCGAAGTCGGCACGCCGACCGGCGGCGCAGCCTCCCCGATCGAGCGCTGCGGCGCGCTCTCGATCGCCCGCGCCGCGGCGGAGCGGCTTGGGGTCGCAGCGCGGGTTCGGTGCCATCGCGGCGGCTTCGCCGTTGCGGCCGACTACGCAAGCCGTCGCGGCGCCGCCGCGGCGACGGCGTCGGAGCCGTGCGACGAGCCTCCGCGCCGGTCGGGCGCTGGAAGCTCGGAGGCAGGCGGGCGCGAGTCCGGCACCGTCGGCGCTGCGTCCGGACTCTCCGACGAGCGCGGCTCGCGGGGCGGAGTCGAAGTCGGAGGCGAGGCGCCGCGAGCAGCGGGCGGGGGAGCCCGATCGATCGTCGGACCTGCGGTGGCGAAGGCCCACGGTCCCTTCGACTTCATCTTCGTCGACGGACTTCACTACGCGGAGGCGGTCGAGGCGGATCTCGAGCTCGCCGTCGGGCATCTTGCCCCCGGCGGCACCATCGCACTGCACGACGTCGTCGGCCTCTGGGGGGAGAACGTCCGCTGGGCGGTCCATCGCTTCCTGGAGCGTCACCCCGAGTTCGTCCTCCGCCATGAGCCGTACCGCGAGATCTACCTTGCAGGCGGCGTGCTGAGACGGCGGGCCGATCTCGAGCATGAGCACGCGCGCTCGGCGTGGGATGCGCATCCGGAGCGTCCGGCTGGAGAGCGGCTCATCGACGATCCGGGCTTTCGGGCGCTGCTCCTTGCGGCGTGCCTCGACGGGGCGCCTCCCGAGCGCATCATCGAGCTTCGCGTTCCTGGCATGCCGTCGATGGAGCGCACGGCCTTGGCACTGGGGGTGCGGGCGTTCTGCCGGATCGACGCGAGCGCGGGCCTGCCGGGCGCGACAGAGCCCTGCGCTTCGGGCGGCGAGCTGGTTCTCGCCCTCGGCGCGCTCGATTCCCTCGATGATCCCGGCGTCGATCGGCTCCTCACCGCGATCCGGGCGCGCGGCGCCCCGATGCTCCTCGGCGCGACGCCCCCGGGAGAGCGCGGTGCCGACGGGCGCTTCAGCCGCACGCTTCCGACGCTGGTCGCGCTGCTCGCGCGGGCGGACCTCGAGATCACGGAGGACCTGCGCCTGCGCCTCGACCCGTCGCTCGCTCCCTACTGGACGGGCAAGGCGCGGCCGAACTCGCACCTGCTCCATCTCTTCGTCGTCAAGCGCGCATCCGGCGCGGCGCTGCGAGGCTCCGGCCCGCTCTCGCCGGATCGCGGCGGTGTCGCCGCGGGAGCGCCGGCGAGCCGATCCCCCGCCTGCGAGCCGCTCGGCGCCGCAGCGGCCGAACGCGCGGCGCTGGCGACCCTCTACCGGGACCTGCTGATCCTCCATCTCATGGGGAGGCTCCCGGCGCCCAGCGCCGAGCATGCGGCGCTGCTTGCCGCGAACGCGGCGGCGCTCGCGCGGGAGTCGAGTCCGGAAGGCGAAGCGGTTGTCGAAGCCGGGTCGGCGCCGGTGCGGAGACCCTCCGAGAGCGACGGCGCGGGCCGGAGCGAGAGTCCGAACCAGACGCGGCTCTCGCAGGCGGAGCCGGACGCGGCCGCTCCGAGCGACGCCGTGCGCCGCGCGCGTGATGGATCTCGGGAGCAGCCGGGGCCGCGTCGCCTGGCCGAGCGCCTTGGCGCGGACGGCCCTCGCTCCGCGGATGAAAGCCTCGCGGCGCGGCGCGGCGCGGCGTCGACGCCTCGCTCCGGGGTTGCCGCGCCGGCTCCAGACGAGCGTGGAGAGCGGCCACGATGAGCGATCGTCCGGTCAATCGGCCTGCGCGGGCGACGCATCGGCGCAGCGTCGCGTCCGGCGGGACGGGAAGCGTCGCGGTCTCGGACGTGCCCGGGTTCGAGTGGACGCCCTGCCCGCTCTGCGGATCGTCGCGGCAGGACTTCGTCTACGAGCGCCCGGACCTGAGGCATCGCATCGACGCGACGCGCTTCCGCGTCGTGCGCTGCGGCGACTGCGGCATGGGGTTCGTGAACCCGCGTCCGGACCGGGATGCGATCCATCGCTGGTATCCCCCGGAGTTCTACGGCGCCGAGGAGTCTCCCGGGGCGGCGATCGAGCGGCAGCGCGAGCGTCTTGCCGCCATGGAGCAGTGGCTCGCGCATCTCGCTCCCGGGCGGCTCCTGGACATCGGCTGCTACAAGGGTGAGTTTGCGTGGTGGATGCAGCAGCGCGGCTGGAAGGTCCGCGGCGCGGAGTTCAGCACCGTCCCGCCGAACGCCTTCGGAATCGACATCCACTGCGGAGAGCTCGCGACCCTCCGCGAAGCTCCGTTCGATGCCATCACGATGTGGGCGGTCCTCGAGCACGTCCACGACCCTCGGGCGCTCGTCCGCGACGCGGTGCGGCTGCTCCGACCGGGAGGCAGGCTCTTCGTGCTCGTGCCGAACTTCCGCAGCATCCCGGCGCGGTGGCTCCTCCACGACGACGTGCCGCGGCATCTTCTGATGTTCACCCCGCAGACGCTTCGGCGGCTGCTCGTGGAGAGCGGACTTGAGGTTCGCCGGCTGCGCTGCGAGCAGAGCATCTACTCGGGCTCGGTCCGCGGCCTGCTCAACCTCGTCGCCAAGCGGATTGCCGGAGAGCGCCACGAGGAGATCGTCGCCCAGAATCGGGTCGAGGGTCGCTGGCTCGAGTTCGCCACGACGCTGCGCGGCAAGCCGAGCGCCGCGATGGCGTCGATCGATCGGCTCGACCAGCGGGCGGCGCCGTGCATGGACCGCTGGCTCGATCGGCTCGGGCTGGGGTTCATCATGACCGCGGAGGCGGAGCGGCCGATGGGACGCCGGTCGGGGAGTGGGTGATGGAGAGCTACGACCGCGCGCTCTTCGGCGATGGCTCGCGGGTCCGTGCGGCGATCCGCCGCGTGACCCGAGCGCTGCGCGAGCGGGCGCCCGCGGTCGCCGCGCGCCTGGCGCCGATCCAGCGGCTCCTCGTCGAGCGCCGCCGCTCCCGGGAGTCGGCGCCGCAGGGCGGGAGCGGGCTTGCGCTCGAGCCGGAGCGCCTCCTCGAGATGCGCGACGCAGCGCTCAGGTTCGCCGCGCAGGAGCGCGGAGCGACGGCCGCGCGGCGCGAGGCCGCGGCGAGGGACGGCGCGGATGATCGCCGCCGCCTTCGCGCGCTGCTCGTCATCGGCAGCCTCTCCGCGGGCGGCGCCGAGCGGCAGCTTGCGCTGACCGCCGCCGGCCTGCGCCGGCGCGGCATGGACGGCGTCGAGGTGCTCCTCACCGAAGGCATCGCGGGGACATGCGGGCATCACAAGCCGATCCTCGATGCCGCTGCGGTGCCGGTCGGGGTCGTCGGTGACCGGGTGGACGCGGCGACCGTGCAGCGTCTCGCGCTCGACGCGCGGCTGCGTCGCCTCGGCCAGGCGATCCCGAACTTCCTTCGCCCGCGCGCGAGCGATCTCTTCGGCGAGTTCACGGCGCGGAGGCCCGACGTCGTCCATGCGTGGCTCGATCACACCAACATCTGGGCGGGCGTCGCCGCGGCGCTGGCGGGCGTCCCTGCGGTCGTCCTCGGCACGCGCAACGTCTCTCCCGAGCACATGCCGCACCTGCGCGAACCGTGGTTCCGCGATCTCTACCGGGCCCTCGCGTCCACGCCCGGAGTCGGCTTCATCGCAAACAGCCGCGCCGGGGCCGTGGACTACGCGGAGTGGCTCGCGCTGTCGCCTGAGCGCTTCGCGATCGTCCCCAATGCCTTCGATCCGGGCTCGATCCGGGCCGCCGAGGCCGCGTCGATCGCGAGCTTCCGCGCGAGCATCGGCGCGGGCCCGCGGGATCCGGTCATCGCCGGCATCTTCAGGCTCGCGGACGAGAAGCGCCCGCTGCTCTTCGTCGACGCGGCGGAGCGCCTTCTCGCGCAGCGCCCTCGGGTCCGGGTCGTGCACGCCGGGGAGGGTGCGCTTGCTGCGGCGACGGCGCGCGCGGTCGAGCGGCTTCCCGCGACGCTGCGCGAGCGCTTCCATCTGCTCGGTCGCCGCGCCGACGTGTCGACCATTCTCGGAGCATCGTCGCTGCTGCTGCTGGTCTCGAAGGCCGAGGGCATGCCCAACGTGCTCATCGAGGCCCAGTCCCTTGGCGTTCCGGTCATCGCGACCGACGCCGGCGGCGCCGCAGAGACCTTCGCCGACGGCCGAAGCGGGATCCTCTGCCGCGACGCGTCGGCCGATTCGATCGCAGCGGCCGCGGGGCGCATCCTCGGCGACGAAGACCTGCATCGAAGGCTCGCATCGGAGGGACCACGCGTGGTCGCCGAGCGATTCGATCTCGATCGGATGCTCGACGCGACGCTTCTCGCGTGGAAGAAGTCGATGCGTCCCGGCGATGGGAGCTCTCCCGCGGCTCGTCCGGTCGGCTGACCGGGCGTGTCGGGATGGCCTTCGAGATCGGAGTCCGCGCGAAGCGTGTCGGGATGGCCTTCGAGGTCGAAGTCCGCGCGGAGCGCGTCGGGATGGCCTTCGAGATCGGAGTCCGCGCGAAGCGCGTCGGGATGGCCTTCGAGATCGGAGTCCGCGCGAAGCGCCTCGCCGCCTCTGCGAGCGATGGAGCCGGCCCTGTCTCCCCGACGGCCGCCGCCGCCCGGCCGGAGCACGTGGTCGGGCGCTCGGCCCGGAGCGATCGGCGGCCTGCGCGCTCGACGACCGCCGAGGATGAAGTCAGCGATCCCCCGACTCCGATCGCTGCCCGGCCGGGCGCTCATTCGTCGCGCTCGCGCCGCCCCACGCGCCTCACATGGAATCGTCCCGAGATCGGCCTCAGCTCGTCATCCGAGAGCGATGCGTAGGGCTCCACGAGCCTCGGCCGGACGGAGCGCAGGTACGCCTCGTCCGCGAGCATGTTCGGGCGGAACGCCGCGTCGAACCCATGACGCTCGAAGAGCCCGATGAACTCATGCGGACGCACGCGGTTTCCGCAGGAGTGCTCGCTCGCGACGAGCAGGCGCGCGAACTCCGACGCGGGGATCGTGAGGAACTCGAGCGGACGGTCCATCGAGCGATGGTCGCGAAAGTCGGTCTGATGAAACCCGCGGCCGCCGAGCTTCATGATCCGCGCCATCGAAGCGATCGCCGCCGGCACGTCGGCGAGATGCTCGAAGGTCGCGTTGGAGTAGGTGAAGTCGACCTCCGCATCGCCGATGGCGTCCGCCTCCTCGAGCCCGCGCGCGATGGCCGTGAGCCGGTCGGCCTCGTGGCCGCCGCGGCGGAGGCAGGTGCGGATCGGCATCTCGTCGAAGCCGGTCCACGTCGCCTTCGCGGCGACGATGAGCCGCTCGTAGATCGCCGGATGAAGCGTGTCGTCCCAGCCCGCGAGGAAGCGGTCCAGCGCGATCGCCTTGCCCCCGAGTCCCGCGACGCAAAGGCAGATGCCGAGGTCCATCCCCGGTCCGATCTCGAGGAACGTCCGACCTCGGAGCGCCTCAGGACCCTCGCCGATCATCTCGATGAGATGACGGACGTTCCTGATCGTGAACTCGACGGCGTCCGTCGCGCTCCGCTCGACTGGATTCCCCGTCCGGCCGCGCGGAGCGAGGCGGCCGCTCAATAGGCCGCCGCTCAGAAGGCGGCCGCCCAGGAACCCGCGAAACCTCGAGACCAGCCGGGACGCTGCGGACATGCCCCGAGCCTACGCGACCCGCCCCGATCGCCCCGCGCCCCGCGCGCCCCCTCCCCCCCCGATCTCCCCGGATCTCCCCGAGGCCACGCCCCACGGCCAGGCTACGCCCCATGGCCACACCACGCCCCATGGCCACACCCTGCGGCGGCACACGCCCCATGGCCACACCCTGCGGCGGTATGGCCACACCTTGCGCCAGCATGCGGCGGCATGGCCACACCTTGCGCCAGCATGCTGCCCCCTGCGCCAGCATCGCCACACCCTGCTGCCCCATGGCCACACCTTGCGCCGGCATGGCCACACCCTGCGGGGCTCGGGTGTGGCCATCCGCGCGAAATCGCATTCTCA
>CALMPF010000003.1 GCA_937871505.1 uncultured Planctomycetia bacterium
CGAGCGTCGCGGCACCTGCGTGCGCGCAGGACGGCGATGCGAGCGTCGCGGCACCTGCGTGCGCGCAGGACGGCGATGCGAGCGTCGCGGCACCCGCGGGCGCGCAGGACGGCGATGCGAGCGTCGCGGCACCTGCGGGCGCGCACGAAGGCGATGCGAGCGTCGCGGCACTTGCGGGCGCGCACGACGGCGCTGCGAGCCTCGCGGTACCGGGGCGCAGCCGGAGAGGCGACGGGAGCTCCCGTGCTGAGACCTCGCGACCGCGATCACCGCGAGCGCGCCGGCGATGGCGGGTGACCGTCTCGCGGGTGACCGTCTCGATGGAACCGACCGGCGCCGAATCGCACGCGTCGCTACGATGCCGTCATCGATGCAGGGGTCGCTGGTGCGGATCATCCTCGCGTTGCTCGTCGGCGTCTGGTCGCCCCTGTGCTGCTGCCAGGCGATGGCGCTCGTGGGCCGCGCATGCGAGCGTGGCGCGTTGCGGGGAGCGGAAGCTGCCGGGTGCTGTTCCCGGTGCGCCGCGGACGACGGGGTTCCAGCGTCGCAGGACGACGCGGCGCCGACGCGGCCGGCGGACCAGCTCCCCGGGGGATGCGATTCCTGTCCTGCGTGTCTTGGGGCGATCGGCATCGCCGTCAAGCTCGAATCCCTGACGATGATCCCCGACGCGGGGAGCGATGAGCGGGCGTCGGTGGACCCGCGGCCTTCGCCACGTCAGCGGATCCGGCGCGACGATGCTGGGAGTCTCAGCGGACCGAGGCCATCGCAGAGCCTGAGGGCCAATCGTCCGGCCCTCCGCTGGCACTGCACCCTGATCGTGTAGCAAGCGGGGAACGTGCAGCCGGCAGGGATCGCGGAACGAGCGGGCGGCGCCGAGGGGCTGTTCGGCGTCCAACGACCGAGTCTCGATCAGGGATCGATCGAGGATGGATCCAGGCTGGTTCGACCGGAGCGACGGCGCTCGCACGCAGGTCGGCGGAGGGGGTCGCTCTCGCCAGCCGCTATCTTCCGCCGACTCCGACTCTGCCGCCCTCCTGTCGCGGTCCTGGCGCCGTACTGGTCCAGTCCTGCCGCACGCCGGTCGCCGCTCGGCCGCGCCCTGACGGCCGCCGCGCGGAGGAGGAGTCGCGGCGGTGCACGCCGTGCGGCTTGCCGATGCCCGATGCGAGCGAGCGGGCTCGCCGAGACTCGTCCGCACCGGGCTGCGGCGACTCTGCCGGAGCGGGGCGCTCTTGAGGCCGTGTCGATGCGACTGACCGAAGCGACTCGTTCCTCGTGCAGCGCGGCTGCATCGGCGGAGGCGCACCCACGATGGCGAGGTCAGTCATGAAGGAGGAGCGCTCGATGACCGTACCTTCCGACGCCCCCGACCTGCGGGCGCTTGCGCGCAGGGAGCGCGCGACGGATGCCGCCCGCATCCCGAGATCGAACTTGATCGACGGGCTCGCGACCGTCCCCCGCCCTGCGCGCCGCTGGACGACGCGGCTTCTGCTCCCTTCGGCGGTCGTCCTGACGACGTTCGGGATCATTGCATACGCCGCGCGCGACGCGCTCCGGCCGCGGCTCGAGGTGCACGTCGCCGCCGCCATCCCGACCGGATCGACGTGGTCCGAGCCGTCGCCGGCGGGATCGCTCTCCGCCGGCGGCGCCGGCGCCGGCGACGCGGATGGCGCGGTCGCTCCGAGGGGCGCGACCGCGCCTGACGGCGCGCCCGTGACGGGGCCGGTTCTGTTCCAGGCGCCCGGCTGGGTCGAACCGGCGCCGTTCGCCATCGGAGTTCCCGCGCTGGCCGAGGGCGTTGTCCGGGAGATCCTCGCGCTCGAGGGGGACAGGATCGAGGCCGGAGCCCTCGTCGCGCGGCTGATCGATGACGAGGCGCTGCTGGCGCTCCGCGGCGCGGAGGCGGCGTTCGAGGAACGACGATGCGACCTCGGGGTGGCGCGGGCGGCGCTCGCGACGGCCGAGTCCCGAGTCGCTGTCGAGCGGATCGCGGCGGAGGAGCTGCGCGACGAGGTCACCCGCAAGCGCGACTTCGTCGCCGGCGGTGCGGTGAGCGAGGCAGAGTTCCGGAAGCTGGAGATCCGGCTCGCAGGTCAGGAGGCCAGGGTCGTCACCGCAGAGGCCGTCGTCGACGAAGCGCGAGCGGCGCTGGCGCTGGCCGACTCGCGTCTCGGGAGCGCGCGGGTCGCCCGCGACGAGGCGCGGCTGCGCCTGGAGCGGATGGAGGTTCGGTCGCCGGCGGCAGGCGTGGTGCTCTCGCGCCTCGTGGAGCCCGGGGCCCGGGTCGGGTCGCGCGGCGATGCCGACGAGCGCTTCGCGCACTCCATGCCGTCCGGCGGAGTCGTTCGCATCTACGACCCCGAGAAGCTCCAGGTGCGCGTCGACGTGCCGCTGGCAGACTCCGCCAGGATCGCGCCGGGAACCCGCGCGGCAGTCACGGTCGAGGCTCTCCCGGAGGAGACCTTCACGGGAGTCGTCACCCGCGTCGTTCCCGAGGCGAGCATCCAGCGGAACACGCTCCAGTTCAAGGTGCTCCTCGATCGACCCTCGCCGCTGCTGAAGCCCGAGATGCTCGCGCGCGTGCGGTTTCACGCGGAGAGCGGCGCGTCGATGCCGGCGGAGGGCCGAGCGGGACGCGCCGCCGCTGGTGGTCCGCTGCTGCTGGTCCCGATGTCGGCGATCGTGCCGCGAGGCGACTCCGGCGGGCATGCGTGGGTGGTGGATCGAGCGGGCGATACGCCGGTCGCGCGTCTCCGCGAGGTCGGGACTGCGCCCTCGGGCGTCGATGGATACGTCGGTGTGACGAGAGGTCTGCGAATCACCGATCGAGTCGTGCTCGAGGGCCCGAACGGCGCCCGGCTCCGGGATGGAGCCCGCTTGAGGATTCTCGGCGAAGGTGACGGGACCGCGGCGGCGACGAACGACCGGGTCGACCCGGGAGCGCGACGATGAGCGATTCGATCCGAGCTCCGGTCAGCGGCGCCCGGTCGGCGATCGACGGTGCGCCGCTGATCCGCTGCCGCGGCCTGACGAAGTCGTTCCGCAAGGGCGATCGCGTCATCTCGCCGCTCCAGGCGCTTGACCTCGAGGTCCGGAGCGGGGAGTTCCTCGCGCTGCGGGGTCCATCCGGCAGCGGAAAGACGACGTTGCTCAATCTGATCGCGGGAATCGACCGACCCAGCGGCGGCGAGCTGGTCGTGGGGGAGGTCGATCTTCTCGCCCTGTCGCGGGCGCGGCTGGCGGACTGGCGCAGCGTTCATCTGGGGTACGTCTTCCAGCTCTACAACCTGGTTCCGGTGCTGACGGCCTACGAGAACGTCGAGCTTCCGCTGCTGCTTCATCGGCTCTCCGCGCGGGAGCGGCATCGGAAGGTCGAGGCTGCGCTGCGGCTCGTCGGGATCGCACACCGCCATGATCACTTTCCCCGGCAGCTCTCGGGCGGAGAGGAGCAGCGGGTCGCCATCGCGCGGGCGATCGTCGCGGATCCGACGATCATCGTCGGCGACGAGCCGACCGGCGACCTCGACCACGAGTCGGCGACGGCCATCATGGAACTGCTCAGGCGGCTCTGCGACGAGCTTCGCAAGACCCTCATCGTCGTCACGCACGACGCCCGAAGCGCCGCGTACGCGGACCGGATCCTCCATCTCGAGAAGGGACGGCTCGTCGATCCCGCCGAGCTCGCCGGGGGCGGCGAAGGGGCGGAGGACCGAGCGCGGGCGGCCGCGGGAGCCCGGGGGTCGCCGCCATGATCGCGCCGAGGTACATGCCGCTGATCGCGAAGCAGCTCTGGCGGCACCGGCTGCGCAGCGCCCTCGTGCTCGCGGGGGTGGCCATCGCGATGTTCCTCTTCGTCGCCGTTCAGGCGCTTCAGGAGGGGGTTCGGAGGGCGACGCAGGCGGTGGCGGAGGACACGACGCTGGTCGTCTATCGCGCCAATCGCTTCTGTCCCGCGACCAGCCGGCTCCCGCAGAGCTATCGAGCGCGCATCGTGCGGATCCCGGGAGTGGCCGCGGCCGTGCCCGTGAAGGTCGCCGTCAGCAACTGCCGCGCCGCGCTGGATGTGATCACGTTCCGCGGCGTTCCAAGGGAGGACGTCGTGGCCGAGCATGGCGGCCTCGCCGCTTCGTGGCGAGTCCTCGAGGGATCGATCGGCGACTGGGAGCGCCGCTCCGACGCGGCCCTCGTCGGCGAGGCGCTCGCAGCGCGGCGGCGCCTGCGGGTGGGGGACTCGTTCGACTCCTCCGGCGTGACCGTGACGGTCGCGGGGATCATCCGCTCGCGCGAAGCGCAGGACGACAACGTCGCGTACGTCCACCTGGAGTTCCTCCAGCAGGCGACCGCAGCGCGCACGGTCGAGGGCGGACTCGGCGTCGTCACGCAGTTTCTCGTCCGCGTCGCGGAACCGGCGCTGCTCTCGGCGGTGGCGGATGCGATCGACGAGGAGTTCCGCAGCGACGCGGAGCCGACGACGACTCGCCCGGAGCGCGCCTTCGTGGCCCAGGCGGGAGCCGACATCGTCGAGATCGTCACGTTCACCCGGTGGGTCGGCTGGGGCGCTCTCGTCGCCGTGCTCGCGCTGGTCGGCAACGCGATCGTGCTCGGGGTGCAGGACCGCATCCGCGAGCACGCCGTCCTCCAGACGCTCGGATTCCGCTCCAGCCTCGTGACCCGCCTCGTGATCGGCGAGGGCATCCTGATCGCTGCCGTCGGAGGCGCCGTGGGCACGGGTGCGGCCCTGCTTCTGGTGCATCTTGGGAACTTCAGCCTCTCGCAGGAGGGCGTCACGATCGGCGTCGCCGCGTCGTGGTCGCTCGTGGCGTGGGGCCTCGCCCTGTCGGCCGGCGCAGGCATCGTCGCGGCGGTCGTGCCTGCGTGGCGGGCCGGGCGCCGGGAGATCGCGTCCTGCTTCCGCGCCGTCTGAAAGTGACTCCGATGCGACTGCTCCCGATTGAATACGCCATCCGGAACCTCGGTCGAACGCCTTCACGGCTCGTGCTCTCGATCGTCGGCGCCGCGCTCGTCGTCCTGCTCCTGCTCGTCGCCGTCGGCTTCGTCCGGGGCATGGACAGGGCGCTCCGGATGGCCGGCGGCGCCGAAAACGTCATCCTGCTCGGCGCCGGCAGCGAGGAGAGCGTGGAGCGATCGGAGATCGCGTCGGCGACGCCCGGGGTGCTTGCGGCGAGCGTCCCGGGCATCCGCACCCGCGCCGGCGTGGCGTACATCTCGCCGCAGGTGCACGCGATGCTCCCCGCGCGGGTCGGTGCCGAGAGCCCGCCCGGCGCGTCGGCGCGTCAGGTGATGGTCAGGGGCGTCACGCCCGAGGCATCGCTCGTGCACGGATCGGTCGGGATCGTCGACGGCCGCTGGCCCAGGCCCGGCTTCGACGAGGTGCTGCTCGGACGGCGCTGCGCCACCGTGCTCGGCGTGCCGGAGAGATCCCTCGATGTCGGCGAATCGCTCGTGATGGACGGGCGCGCGTGGACGATCGCGGGGCGCTTCGCGGCGCCCGGCACGGTCTTCGAGGCGGAGGTGTGGATGCCGCTTGAGGATCTCAAGGCGGCGACGCGGCGGGACTCGATCTCCTGCATCATCGTGACGCTCGACCCATTCGACGAGTCCACGGGCGAGGGAGCCGAGCTCGACGACATCGCGGCCTTCGCGAAGATGCGGCCGGATCTCGAGCTTGTCGCGATGGCGGAGCAGGCGTATTACGGCAAGCTCGCGGACTTCTTCGCGCCGATCCGGATCGTCGCCTGGGTGACGGCTTCCCTGATCGCGCTTGGCGGGGTGATCGGCGGGCTCAACACGACCTATGCGGCATTCGCGACGCGCATCCGGGAGTTCGGAACGCTCCAGTGCATCGGGTACCGCAGGCCGGCGATCGCCCTCTCGATGGTGCAGGAGTCAGCGCTGGCCGGAGCTGCGGGAGGGCTGCTTGCCTGCGGCGTCGGCGCACTCGTGCTGGACGGGCTCGCGGTGCGGTTCTCGATGGGCGCGTTCGGGCTGGTGATCGACGCGCCGGTGATCGGGATCGGACTGCTCTGCGGCCTCGTTCTGGGCGTCGTCGGCGCCCTGCCTCCGGCGGTGCGCTGCCTGCGCCCCCCGATCGCCTCCGCGCTCAAGGGGCACTGACGCTGAAGCGCCCCTTGTCTTCTGCGGCGGTCGCCCGAAGCGGCGTTGCAGTGCTCATTCCGGACCGGGAGCCTCCGGTCATACGCTGCCGGACCGATCTTGAACGATGGCGTGCGTTTCGGCCGATCCCGGCCAGTTCCACCCACTCGACCTTCACGGTCGATTCCGAGCGTCGCAGCGCGATCGCGATCGACTCGGAGTTCGCGCAACGAAGCGCGGAAGGAGCGCAGAGCGATGAAGTCCAGATGTGCGTGCGTGCGAGAGTTCCTGACAGCGGCGACTGCGGCGCTGGGCTTCAGCCTCGGCGCTGCGGAGGCGGCCGTCGCGTCGGGGTCGGAGGCCGGCGGGATCGCGGAAATCGAGTCGCTGCTTCGATCCGAGCTCCCGCCTGACGCGATGGAGATCGCCGCGGCGATGAAGCGCGCGAAGGTCGGCGAGACCATCACCCTCCGGGGCAACGTCGCGTGGTCCAGGGATGCCTTCGTCGCGAACCGGTCGCTCTTCACGCTCGTGGACGAGTCGACGAGCCTCGGATGCTGTCCGCGGTCGGCGGACCTGCCCGAGACCGCGTGCGCGATTCCCGCCGGCGGACGGGCGACGGTGCAGGTCGTCGACGCCCGCGGAAGGCCGCTGCGGACCGGTCTCGAAGGCCGCCATGGGCTCCGGCCGGGAGCCGAGGTCTTCGTCATCGGCACCGTCGAGGTGGCCAACGGCTCGACGGCGCTGGTGGTCACGGCCACAGCGTTGCATGTGCCGGCGGCCAGCCTTCCGGCGGCGCTCTTCCTCGCGGAGGCGCCGGAGGGGGCGCGGGATGTCGCGGAGTTCCGTCGTTCGGCGCGGCCCGCGGCGGGCGAGCGCGTCGTCCTGCGCGGGCGCATCGGCGGGAGCGCAGCGCCCTTCGTCGACGGCCGGGCCATGTTCACGATCGTGGGCAGCGAGATCGAGCCTTGCAGGGCGACGGCCGCCGGGCCGGCCGCTGAGCCCGCGACGGCGGCGCCGGACGGCGGCTGTGCCACCCCGTGGGACTTCTGCGGCACGGCGAAGGAGCGGCTTCGCCTCGGAAGCGCGACGATCAGGGTCGCGGACGGCGGAGGAGAGCCGCTCAGGACGGCGCTGAAGGGGCGCCGTGGCATGAAGGAGCTCTCCGAGGTCATCGTCGTCGGGACGGTCACGTCGCTGGAGGGCGGCGGCCTCCTCGTCGAGGCGACGGGTCTTCATGTCGCCGAGTGAGATGAGCTTCTCGACCGTCGCCGCGCGGCACGGTGCGGTTCGCGCCACCGACGACACCCTCTCCGCGATCGATCGTCAGCGTTCCACCGACGGCTCCTCGCCTCGATCTGCGTCCTCGAGCACCTCGGTCGGCGCGAGCCGATCGAGCAGGCGGAGCACGAAGCGCGCATCGATTCCGCGGTCCCGCCTCCAGAGCCGCGCGAGCACCGGGTCTTCCTCGAGCGCCGCGAACACCGTCAGGAGGTGCCCCGAGGCCTTCGCGGCACCGAGCGCCCGCGCGTCGTCGTCGCCCGCCTGTTCCGTCAGCGCGAGCATCGCGGCGACCAGCGCCTTCGACGCCTCCGCATCGCGGCGCTCCCGATCCGCGGCGATGGCCGCGAGCAGCAGCGCTCCGTCGTCGATGCGCCGGAGGTCGCCGAGCCCGAGGAGCTCCACGACCTCTTCGAGATCGGCGGCGATCCCCAGCGCAGCGCCGACGGCGACGGCGCTCGCGGCGCCGAGCCGCGCGGTCCGATCCCGGCAGGCATCGATCACCAGCGCGCCGTCAGGGTCGTTCCGCAGCGCCGCGCGGCGCGGTGCATCGGTCGCGGCGGGCGCGCCCCCGTCGGGGAGGTCGGCGCTGAGGAGCGTCTCCGGAAAGAGGAACGCCTCGACGAGCCCGGCGGCTTGCTCCCGGTCGCCGAGAATCCCCTGAACGAACGCTCGCACGCCCGAACCCACCTTCTTCCGGAAGGGTTCGTCGGCGCCGGGAGAGACCCACGCCGTCAGGTGGTCGAGCTCGCCAAGTCGGGCATCCGGGGCCATGAAGAGGCGCGGTGCGCCGAGGGCGACGAGGGTTGAATCGCCGAGCCCGTCGCGGACCCACGCGACCACCGGGCGACCGCGGGAGTTGACTCCGCGCAGCGCGGCGACAAAGTCCCGGACGTCATTCAGACGGTTGAATCCGCGGTGAACGTCGGGTTCGATCGCCGTCGTCCGCCCGCCGGGGCCGTCGAGGCATCCCATGCTGCCGGAGGTCTCGATCTCGAGCACCACCAGCGCCGGATCCGCCCGTTCGATGTCGCTGAGCACGCGCTCGCGAATCGACGCATCGACGACTTCGAGGAGGCAGCCCCGGATCGGGAGCACGTACACCGTCCGCCCGTTGCCGCCCTGCGGTGCGACCGCGGAGGGTGGGCGATCCGCCGCGACCGCGGCCGAAAGCGGCGTGCCGAGAGCGACTGCAAGTGCAATCAAGGCGCTGGACCCGGAAGTGAGCATCGCGGAACTCCGTCGATTGACGCCAACGCGGTCCGCGCCGTTCGCGGCCCGATGCCGACTCTATTCCGAGCGTCGCGCAGGGATCGATCCCGGGAGGAGCGCAGCGGACTCTGGCAGCCTGTGGCGAAAGTCATTCGGGCTGCGGACGAGCGGAGAGGCGAATCTCATCGTCGCCGCAACTCGCCTGTATCACTGCGGATACTGCTTCGTCGCGGCTCCTCGATCTTCGCCTCCCCGCTCGCCCTCGCCTACAAAGCACTTTCGCCACAGGCTGCTGGCGCCGCGCCGGCGGGCGCCGCGGGGGCGCCGGAGCGTGCTTCCGAGGCTCCGCGCACCGGTTCGCGCTCGGCACTCCGCGCGGTCGCGGAGGAAGGCCTCAGGGGGCCCGCACGCCGGAGCGCTTCCGATCGTCGCAGGCGATCTTCTGCGGATGCGGGCGGCGCCTGCGCGACGACGATTGCAGGCCGTGCCCGTACACTGTCCGCAGCCCGTGAGGATGGAGCCAGCCACGATCGCACCCGCACCGGATTCCGCGCCGCCCATCGAGGGTGAGGCGGCGCCGCGCGGACGTGCGGCCGATCTCGGGAGACCGCGCTCGTCGGCTCTTCCGCTCGCTCGGTGGGGCCCGGAGCGCTGCGAACCGATGCCGGAGGCGGACGCCCGGCGCTGGTGCGGAGCGCTCGCTCGGAGCCACTACGAGAACTTCCCCGTCCTGACGGCGCTGGTGCCCGAGCGGGCGCGCGACGACTTCGCCGCCGTCTACGCCTTCTGCCGCTGGTCCGACGACCTCGGCGATGAGTCGGGGAGCCGCGCCGAGGCGACGGCGCTGCTCGGCTGGTGGAGGAGCGAGCTCGACCGCTGCTACGACGGCGCGCCGCGCCATCCAGTGTTCGTGGCGCTGCGTCCGGCGATCCTTCGATGCGATCTCCCGCGCGCGCCCTTCGATCAGCTCATCTCGGCGTTCGAGCTCGACCAGCAGGTCGATCGCTACGAGACGTGGGAGCAGCTTGTCGACTACTGCCGCCTGAGCGCCGATCCGGTGGGCAGGCTCGTCCTGATGCTGCTCGAGGAACCGCGCGATCCGGAGACCTTCCGGCTGAGCGACAGCATCTGCACGGCGCTCCAGCTCACCAACCACTGGCAGGACATCCGGCGGGACCGCCTCGACCGCAACCGCGTCTACATCCCTCGCGAGCTGAACCGCATCGAGGACTTCGAGCGGCGGCTCGAGGTGACCGTCGGCCAGGGCTACGGATGCGACCGCGCCTTCCTCGAGGAGACGCGCTGCCTGGTCGCGGACCTCGTCGAGCGAACGTGGCCCTACTTTGACGAGGGGCGGTCGCTCCTCGATCGGCTCCGGCCGCAGAGCGTTCCGGTGGTCAGGCTCTTCGTCGAAGGGGGCGAGCACGTCCTTCGGCTGATCTCCCGATGGAACCACGAGACGGTGCTCCACCGGCCCTCGCTGAGCAAAGGTGCGAAGGCGTGGATGGTCGCCCGTGCGTGGATCGGGGCCAGGTGGGCGGCCAGGGGATCGGCGGGGGCGTCGCGCGGCGCGCCGGTTCGCGGATCCTCGCTCGAGCCGGGGCGGCCGGCGGAGGACGCGCGGTGAAGCCGCCGCTCTCCGAGGAACCACTTGGGGCGATGGACGCGGGCGCGACGGCGCCGCGAACGCTCGGCGAGATCTCCCCGAGCGAGCTCGCCGCGGCCTACGGCATCTGCGAGGCGATCACGCGCCGCCGGGCGCGGAATTTCTATTACGGAATGAAGCTCACGCCCGCTCCGAAGCGCGCCGCGATGTACGCGGTCTATGCGTGGATGCGCGAGGCTGACGATCTCGCGGACGCCGGGGCCCCGACCGGGGCCGGAGCCGGTCCCGCTGCGGAGCGCGAAGTCGTCGACGCGGCGGAGCGCATCCGGCGGATCGAGGCGCTGCGGGTGCGCACGCGACGGCTCTTCGCGGGCGAGCTGCCGCCGACCGGCGCCGCGCACTCCGCCTCGGTCGCGACGTGGATCGCCATGGCCGACACGGTCCGGCGGCACCGGCTCTCGATCGAGCCCTTCCTCGAGATGCTCGACGGTCAGCGTGAGGATGTGGAAGGCCGCGTGTACGCGACCTTCAGCGAGCTTCGGGGGTTCTGCCATCGGGTGGCATCGACGGTCGGCCTCGTGTGCATCTCGATCTGGGGCTATGAGGACGACCGCGCCGTCGGGCTCGCCATCGAGCGCGGCGTCGCCTTTCAGCTCACCAACATCCTGCGCGACTTCCGCGAGGACCACGAGCGCGGCCGCGTCTACCTGCCCACGGAGGACTTCGAGCGGCACGGACTCGCGCCGGCGACCCTCGCGGCGTGGGCTGATCCCGATCGCTGCCGCTCCTTCATGCTCGAGCAGATCGACCGGGCGAAGGAGCGCTACGCGGCGTCGTCGGCGCTCGACGAGCTCGTCGAAGCGGAGTGCCGTCCGACGCTCTGGGCGATGACGCGGATCTACCGGGGTCTCCTCGATCGCATCGAGGCCGACCCGAGCCAGATCGCAGGCCGCCGCCGCATCCGCCTCTCGTCGTTCGTCAAGGCCTCGATCGCGCTGCGCGCGCGGATCGCGGCGGCGCTGGGCGGCGGCTTCGGAACCGGGAGCGTGGCGGGGGGGCCGCCGCCTTCCACCGGAGGGCGCGCGCCGCAGGCCGATCTCACGCCGAGTGGGGCGGGGCGACGCGCCGTCGAGCGGTCGGTCCGATGAGCCTCGTCGGGGAAGCGATGCTGCCGGAGGGCCGCTCAGGTTCGACCGGGTCGCCTCCGACGGGGGCGCCGTCGGGGCGGACGGTCGCGATCGTCGGCGGCGGATTGGCGGGAATCGCCGCGGCGGTCCGGCTGGTCGAAGCGGGCCATCGACCGATCGTGATCGAGACGCGGCGGAAGCTCGGCGGTCGGGCGACGAGCTTCGTCGACCCGCGAACGGACGAGCTGATCGACAACTGCCAGCATGTCCTGATGGGCTGCTGCACGAATCTCGTGGATCTCTACGAGCGGCTCGGCGTGCTCGGCGAGATCCGCTGGGATCGGACGATCAACTGGGCGAACGCGCCCTCGGCGCCCGACCGGATGACGCCGGGATGGCTGCCCTGTCCGGGGCACTTCTCCGGCTCGTTCCTGCGGATGCGCCTGCTCAGCCTCGCGGACAAGATCGCGGTGGCGCGGGCGATGTGGCGGCTGATCCGGATGGGACGGGCGGGTCGGCTGGCGTGGCGCGACCGCTCGTTCCGCGCCTTCCTCGACCAGATGCGACAGCCCGCTTCGACGATCGAGCGCTTCTGGGAGCCGGTGGTGATCTCCGCCTGCAACCTCTCGGTCGAGCGCGTCTGCGCTGAGGCCGCGATGCAGGTCTTCCAGGAGGGCTTCCTCGGCAGCCGATGGGCGAGCGCGATGGGGGTTGCGCAGGTTCCCCTGATCGATCTCTACGACCCCGCGACGGCGCTGATTGCGGCGCGCGGCGGCGAGATCCGCCTCGGCCTCTCCGCGAAGGCGATCGCGTTCGACGGGACCCGCGTGACCGGCGTCGTCACCGACGAGGGAACGGTCGAGGCTGCTGCGGTGATCGCCGCAGTTCCCCCCGATCGCCTCGATCGGCTGCTCTCGGTGGCGCTCCGCCGCGCCGATCGCCGGCTCGAAGCGCTTGACCGCTTCGAGTTCAGCCCGATCCTGGGCGTGCATCTGCGGTTCTCCGGGACGATCCTCGACGTGCCGCACCTTGTCCTGCCCGGCCGCGCGACGCAGTGGCTCTTCGCGAAGGGAGTCGACGAGCAGGGGCGCCAGCACATCCACGCCGTCATCAGCGGCGCCGATGCCTGGATGGAACTCGACGAGGCGGCCATCGTGGAGCGCGTGCTCGCGGACATCCGCGCCTGCCTGCCGGGCGCGGAGAACCTGCGCCCGGTGACATGGCGCACCGTGAAGGAGAAGCGTGCGACGTTCGCCCTCCTGCCGGGCATCGACGCGCTTCGTCCGCCGCCGGCGCCGTGCTTCGCCCCGGGTCCGGGCGTCGCCAACCTCTTTCTCGCGGGCGACTGGTGCGCCACGGGCTGGCCCGCGACGATGGAGGGCGCCGTGCGCAGCGGCTATGCAGCCGCGGGCGCCCTGTGCGGGAGCGAGGCCACCGTGCCCGACCTTCCGATGGCGCCGCTCGCCCGACTGCTCGGACTGCGGCGATGACGGCGGGCGGCACCGCGAGCCTTGAGGGCTGGGCGTTTGTCGCGGAGCTCTGCCGCGCCGCCGGCTTCGCGCGGGCGGGGCTCTGCGCCGCGGCGCCGACGAGCCACCGCGAGTTCCTGCTGAGGTGGCTCGCGGAAGAGCGCCATGGCGAGATGCGCTACCTCGAACGCCGGGTCGAGCTGCGGATCGACCCGCGGGCCATGGTGCCCGATGCGAAGGCGATCCTCTGCGTCGCCGATCGCTACAGCGACGGCCGCCGCGACGCCGTCGGGCAGCCGCTGCGGGGACGCATCGGCCGCTACGCCCGCGGCGGGGACTACCACGCTGCGATCAGGGCGCGGCTGGAGGCGATCCGCGATCGCTGCCTCGGACGCTGGCCGCAGCATCGCTTCCGCGTCTGCGTCGACACCGCTCCGCTGCTGGAGCGCGAGCACGCGGCGCGGGCCGGACTCGGAGCGATCGGAAAGCACACGCTCCTCATCGAGCCGGGCGTGGGGAGCTGGCTGCTCCTCGGCGCCATCGTGAGCACGATGCCGGCGGAGTCCGACACCCGGCGTGCAGGGGAGGGCCGCGGCGCGATCGGCCGCGAAGGCCGCGGGTCGGGGAGCGCCGCGGCGCAGGTCGCCGGCCCGGAGCCCTCGGCGTCGCTCCTCGAGGAGCATGCCGGCGGACGCGGCGCCGCGGCATCGAGCGGTCAGGATCCCTGCGGCACCTGCACGCGCTGCATCGATGCGTGTCCGACCGGGTGCATCGAGCCCTTCGCGGTGGATGCGGCGCGCTGCATCTCCTATCTGACGCTCGAGCATCGCGGCGCCGTCGATGAACGGCTCCACTCCGCCATCGGGGACTGGATCGCCGGATGCGACGTCTGCCAGGAGGTCTGCCCGCACTCCGCCGCGACGCGACGCTCGCGATCGGCGCCGATCCACGCCGCCTACGCGCCGCGGCGCGACTCGCTCGATGTCATGGAGGTGATCGGCTGGAAGGAGCACGACCGCCGCGCGGTCGTCGAGGACTCGCCGCTCGGGCGGCTCTCGCTGCCGATGTTCCGCCGCAACGCGATCATCGTGGCGGGAAACACCGTGCCGCCGGCGCTGCGACCGGCGCTGTGCGAGCGGCTCCGGCGGATCGCCGAGGACGCCGAGGAGGACGGAGTCGTCCGTGCGACGGCGCGGAGCGTGCTCCGGCGGCTCTCGATCGACGCGGCGGCGCCGTGATCCTCCGGCGGCCGGCCCGCCCGCGACGGTCAGCGGGGCCGGCCGAGCTGATCGCCGAACTGCTCCTGAAGGCGACGGAGATCCTCCTCGCTCATCCCCTCGAGCGCCTTGGCGGCCTCGCGCATCATCGCTTCCACGTCGACGCCGGCGCCGCCCAGCATCCGCTCCATCAAGGCCTGGGAGTATGCCATCGTGGCCTCCTCCGCGGAGGAGAACTCGCCGCTGCGGACCCGCGCCGCCATCGCCTCGCAGACTTCGCGGATCACCGGTCGCATCGCCTCGGCGCCCTGGAGCATCTGAGACATCTGGGAGAGCGAGGCGCGGACCTCGGCGCTCTCGGCGGCAAGGGTCGCATCGAGGTCGATGTACCACCTTCCGCGAGCGCTGATGATCGGGATCTCGCCCAGCCCCGGCTCGGTCGGAGCGAGCGTGCCCCTCGTCCCTTCGACATCGCCGACCTCGTAGTGCCCGAAGTCGGATGCGACCGACATGCCGCCGTAGCTTGCGGCGATCGACTCGATCCCGAAGCGATCGACCATGGCGGCGCCGAACGCGCCGCAGTCCTCGCCGCCGATCTGGAGCATCCGGAGGGCGCTCCGGGCATCGCGCCCCGAGCCGCGGTAGAGGCGGACGATGGCGCGGTGGTCGTCGGCTCGCCGGAAATCGATCGCCCGCAGCATCGCAAGCAGATCCTGCGGGCTCGCCGCTCCGCCGCCTTCGGTCGGCGCCGCGACCTGCGAAGACCCGGCGCCGCCCTGGCTCGCTGTCGCGACCGCCCTTCCGGAGAGCGAGTCGATCATCGCAGCGAGGTTCTCCCGGAGAGCAGCCGACTCCGGCGACTCGCTCCCGAACATCCCGACCTGCTCAAGGGCCTGGGTCGCGGCTGCGATCGCCTTGCCGACCGAGGCCGTCCGCGCCTGCTCGACGACGTCGAGCCGTGCGGTGATGGCGCCGTCGTCGAGGAGCTCGCCGAAGCCGGCGACCCTGCGGAGCTGCGATGCATCGTCGCGGAGCGTCATCGCCCGGCCCGCGTGAAGCGACGCGGCGGCCTGATATGCCGACGCCACCGAACGCCGGGCGGCGCTGCCGAGTGCCCGCGGCTCGGTGACCGAGGTGGCTCTCTGGGCGCTGGCTGCGGCCTGCTGGAATGCCGCGTCCGCCTCCTCCACCAGCGCGTCGAGGCCCTGTTCGAGGCTGGCGATCGAGCGGACGGTGCCGGCGATCGCCGCCCGGGTCTCCGCGATCGCGTTGCGTGCCGCCTCCGCAAGCCGCCGCGCCTCGCTCGTCGCGGCCGTGAGGTCGCCCTCGGCGGCATCGATCTGCTCGACGATCCCGCGAAGCTGTTCCGCGTCCACCTCCGCAAGCTCGCGGTCGGGTGCGATCGCCATCAGCTCGATCTCGCTGCGGGCTGCCACCATGCGCAGCCCGTCTGCCTCGGTGCGGCGCCGCGACGCCTCCTCGACATAGCGGAACCCGCGGGTCGGTCCCGCTGCGCGCGCCTGCTGTCGAAGGTCGATCTCCTGCCGCTCGACCTCGGCGGCAGCGGCGCGGCTGGTGACGATCTCCTCCGAGAGACGCGCCATCGGCGTCGTCAGCTCGGCGGCGAGGCGGTCAAGCGTCGCGATCTGCTCGCGTGCCTCGCGGCGCAGCGATTCCAGCGCCGCGCGGTCTGCGGTCGGGTCGTACGAATCGCCCGCGATGGCGAGGGCGCGGAGCGCGTTGGTCGCTTCGATGCGCCCGTCGAGCTGACGTCGATCGTCGCGTAGCCGACGCGCCAGCATCGCGGCGTCGTCGGCGGCGGACTGCCCGATGGCCATGAAGACTCCGGCCGCGAGCAGGTTCGCGGAGCCCTGCTGTCCCGGGGCGAGATCCCGGAGCCCCGCAAGTCGGTTGGCGAGCCCGCGCAGCTCCTGCCGGCGGCGGGCGCCGGCGTCGTCGTCGCCGGCGGCAGGGCGCAGCGCGTTGAGCGCCGCGAACTCGGCGGCGACCCTGTCGATCTCCTTCTGGCCCGCATCCTGGGCGCGGACTGCGGCGCTCTCGCAACCGCCGAGGATGGCGGGGAGAAGCAGCCCCGCCGTCAGCAGTGCGCACGAGGCCGCTGCGGTGCGGGGGAGAAGCGCGAGACGACGGCGGCGGAAGGCAAGGCGGGTCATGAGCGTCGGAGTTCTGGATCGCGGGCGAGGGACCGAGAGCGGATCGAGAAGGAGGCTGCGACGGGCTTCGACGGGCGTCGACGACTCCCCGCAGAACGGAGCCGCGGAGTGTAACAGCCGGGTGCGGGAGGAACGAACGCCGCCGCCCGCCGGTGGGGGGTCGCCGAGGGTCGCCGGGCCGACGGGGCCGCCCCGACGCCTCGACCGCGCTGCCAGCCGGTGAACCCGCACAGCGCCGAGGCCCCCGGTGATCCGCGCGTCCCCGACGCCCGTTCCGAGCCGCCGCGCGCCGCGATCAGCGATCAGCGATCAGCGATCGACCGGGAAGTCGTCGTCGCCGGTCTCGGCCCGGTCCGGCGCATCGAGCACCGGCGGCTCGAACTCGACCGGATAGGCCGGGCGCGGGCGGTACATCTCGCGGATCCAGGTCAGCGAGTCCTCCAGCAGGCGTCGATTGCCGTCGTTGAAGACCGGCCGCCATCCCGGCACATTGGGATGGGGGAAGCGCGCCTGGTTGCGCGGCAGGGCGTGCTGGATGATCGTCGACATCATCGGATCGTCCCAGTCGACCAGCGGCTGGCCGTCGAGGCGGAGCCGATCGACGATCAGCAGGTTCGTGTAGCGGACGCGCTCATCCTTGTAGTTCCGGCTGTGCAGGAAGAAGCGCCCCGAGTCGACGCCGCCGTGGCAGCGGCTGGTGGCGCAGTTGGGAACCAGCCAGGTGTTGTGCACCCGCTGCCTGAAGAGGTTCAGATGCGGCGGCTCGGAGAGCACGCGGATCTCGGGATAGAGATCGCGAGCCTTGAGCTTGAACATGAGCGAGACGAGCTTCACCGGGTCCTCGCGGAAGAGCCGATTGCGCTCTTCGACGCGGGCGGGAATCAGGTCGCTGGATCCGAACTCCTCGATGAGGCGGCGCACGGTGTCCGGTGCGATCGCCAGGCGCGGCGGGTTCCGCAGGTCCATCTCGTAGACCCGGATGATGTTGACGTCCTCCGCCGTGAGCAGCTCATGAGGAAGCATGTCGCGCAGCTCGACCGGTCCGGTGCGCCGATCCGGACCGCCGCTCCCCGGCGCGCCGCTGCGGCTTCCGCGCGGCGGGGGCGGGGCGCCCATCGCCAGTTGGGCCTCGACCTGCCGAAGAAGTCGCGGCGCCTCGGGGAGGTCGCTGCGCGCGACGAGCGTGCGGAGTTCCTCGGCGGCCTCCGCGTAGCGCCGCTCGTCGACCATCCAGCGCGCCAGCTCGAGCCGGCGCGGCCAGTTGTCATCATCGATGAGGGAGCGCAGCCGGGCGACCGTCTGCTCGAACGTCGGCTCGAGATGCACCGCGTCGACGAGCTTCCTCGGGAGCGTCGTGCGGATGCCCTCGATCTCGAGCACGACCTCGTCGAAGCCGTCCTCGAGCACGATGCCGCGACGGCGCTGGCCGTCGCGCATGATGACCGTGCCGATCTGACCCGGCGCCGGCTCGACGAGCCTGATGATCTGGCTCAGGCGCGACTTGGGGTAGCTGAGAGTCTGCTCCTTCCACGAGATGACGATGGTGTCGTCGTCCTCGTGCTCGACCCAGCCGCGGACCTCCGTGCGACGATCGACGACGATGTAGACGCGCGGCCGCGAGGGCGCGGCCGGAGCTGCTGCGGCTTCGACGGCCAGCGCCTCGTCCATCGCCTCGGCGAGGTCCTCCTGGAACTCCTCCGCCTCGTCGATGCCGACGCGCTGCGGGCCCGGCGGTGGCGCCGCCGCCTCGGGAGGCGGCGCCGTCGCAGCGTCGCCGGTGGCGGGCGGAGCGCTGGCCGGCGGCGCCGCGGCGCCCTCTTCGCGCTTCGCTCCGGCGGTTTCGGGTCGTTCGGGAGCGGTCGCGGGCGGAGCGGTCGGCCGCTGCGGCGGCGCGGCGGGCGAGCTCGATGCCGCAGCGAAGGGGAGGCCGATGAGCAGGGCGGTGACGAGCGCTGCGCCGGTCACCCCGAAGCCCAGTCCCCGCCGGGCCGACCGCGAGCGGTCGGAGCGCGGATGCGCCCCGATCCGCGACGACCCCGTCAGACCGTTCGTTCCGGCAGCCTCGCAGCGCAGCATCGGCAAGGCTATGCGGGTGATGCGGCGACTCCGCAGCGGGCGCGCCGGCAGGCGGGCTGCGCCGGCTGGCGCCGCAGGCCGGGAGATCCTGGCACTCCAGCGCTGGAACGCATCGCCAGCGCGGTTACCGGAGTGTTGCGCGGGCGCGGCGGGTTGCGGCGATGATGTTCGTCATGCGACCGACCATGCCGCTCGAATTGGCGTGCGTGAGGAGACCTGCGACGAGGTCGCGGCAAGCGCCATCGGTGTCGTCCGGCGCCCTGCGCCCGATGATCGCGGCGATCATCGCGACCGCACTCAGCGCGATCGCCTCGACCGGCTCGACCAGCGCGTTCGGGGCAGCCGCGGCTCTCGAGTCGCAGCACGGGCTCGGCATGCGATCGAGCGACGTGCCTCCGCCGCTCGCGCCGCCTCGGGAGGGCGCGACGCGCGCGGAGGCGCCCGCAGCGAGCGAACGCCTCACGGCCGAGAGCGCCCGGCGTCGCATGACCATCGACGTGATCGCCGGGCGGATCGATGGCGCGGAGCCGATCGAGCGCCGCGTCCGAGGGGTGCCGCGTCGGCTGTTTCGGAGTGCGCCGGACGGATGGAGCGCGTGGATCGAGGTCGAGGGAAAGGGCCCGCTCGCGCAGGAGGTCCTCGTGGTTGCGTCGCCGAAGGCGATGGCGGCTCTCGAACGGCCGGCTCATGCGATCGAGCGCCCCGCCGACGACTCCGCATCGCCGCCGAGCGATGCGCGGACGCCCCATCAGAAGCCCCAGCGGAAGCCAGATCAGGGACCAGACGCGATCCCCGAGCCGGAGCCGGGGTCGAGTTCCGACTCCGCTCCGCTTCGATACGCGCTCGGCCCCGGTCGCGTGAGCGACCTGCGCTGGTCGCCGGCCGGAGGCCTCCTCGTCTGCGCCCGCGCGACCGGGGACGCTGCCCAGGTGATCGAAACGCTCGAGCCGCGGCGGCCCCGCGCAGCGCTGCGGCGCATCTCCCCCGCGGGAGGCTGGGCGGAATCGCCCGCAGTCGCAGGCGACGGGACGATCGCATACGCGCTGCTGCGCGAGCGTCGCGGGAAGGAGTCGGACCTGGACGTCATCGTGCGCTCTCCGGAGGGGAGCGAGCGCGTCGTGATCGAGGGGGCGCCGGTCCGGTCGCTCGCTCTCGCTCCCGATGCGTCCCGACTCGTCGTCGGACTCCAGGGCGAGCTCGAGCTGATCGAGCTGACCCAGCCGACCGAGCTGAACGGACGAGCCGCGCGCGATCGGTCCGCCGGCCGTCCCGCGCTCGGCGAGCGCGATGCGCCGACCGACCCTGCCGCGCGAGCCGTTCGGCGCGTCTGGCGCCTGAGCGAGATCGACGTTGCGGCGTTCGCGCACCATCCGGCGACGCTCGCCGTCTCCTCCGACGGGCGGTGGATCGCCGCGACCATCCGGTTCAGCGGCGGCAGGGCCTCGGGCCTCGGCGGCGACCGCGCCGCGCCGCGGGTCTTCGGGGATCAGGAGATCGTCGTGATCGATGCCGACGCTCCGGACCAGCAGGCGCCGGCGAGCCCCGCCGTGCGGGTGATCAAGGTCGGAGCAGAGGTCGAGTGGCTGGAGTGGAGTCCTCCGCAGGCGCGCGAGCCGAAGGGCAGCCCGCAGGCCCGCGGCGATCCGGTATCGTGGGCGGGATGATTCCCTCCGCGATCGCTCGACCGTCGGTCCTCTCCGACTGCGCTTCCGAAGCTGCTTCCCAGCCTGGCTCCGTTGCGAGGTTGACCGGACGGGCTCTTGGCACTCCAGCGCCGCCTGGCTCCGTCGCGAGGTTCACCGAGAGCGCTCGTTGGGTCTTCATCCCGAGCGCGGCGTTCGGCGCGGCTCGCCGCGAGGAGCGCCTCCGATGAAGCTCGGCGTCATGGGAGCGATCTTCGCGGGCCGGTCGCTGGCAGAGGCGGTCGAGGCGTGCGGCGAGTTCGAGCTCGACGCGATCGAGCTTCCGGTCGGGGCGTACCCCGGAGCACCGTTCTTCGAGGTGCGGAAGGTCCTCGCCCGCAAGGGCGGCGCGCAGGAGATCGCGGCGGTCTGCCGGGAGTCTGCCATCGAGATCTCCGCGCTCGCCGTCCACGGCAACCCGGTCCACCCCGACGCCGCGATCGCCCGGGCGCACCACGCCGCGTTCGTCGACGCAGTCAAGCTCGCGGGCGCTCTCGAGGTCGATACCGTCGTGACCTTCTCCGGGTGTCCCGGGGGTTCGCCTCGCGACCGGACGCCCAACTGGGTGACGTGTCCCTGGCCGGGCGACTTCCTCGAGATCCTCCGCTATCAGTGGGACGATGTGCTCGTTCCCTACTGGGGCGAGCAGCTCAAGCTGGCGCACGAGCACGGCGTCCGCATCGCCATCGAGGCTCACCCGGGCTTCTGCGTCTACAACCCGGAGACGCTGATCCGCCTGAGCGAACGGGCGCAGAAGGCCTCGGGGATCAAGGGCAGGCCGATCCTCGGCGCGAACCTCGATCCATCCCACTTCTTCTGGCAGGGAATCGACCCCGTCGTCGCCGCGCGGCATCTGGGCGAGGCCGGCCTGCTCTTCTACTGCCACGCGAAGGACACCGAGCTGGTCCGCGACGAAGCCGCCGTCAACGGCTACAACGACGCTCGACCGTACACCGACCTGCGCCGCCGCTCGTGGAACTTCCGCACCTGCGGCTACGGCCACGACGCGAGCTTCTGGAAGCCCTTCTTCTCGATGCTGCGCCGCTACGGCTATGACGGCACCATCTCGATCGAGCACGAGGACGCCCTGATGTCCGCCGAGGAGGGCCTCGCCCGCGCGGTCGACTTCCTCCGCGAGTCGATGATCGCCGACCCCGCCGACACCCCGTGGTGGACGTAGCGCCCGCATGCCGGAGCGGCGGCCCTTCTTCCTCGTGTGGCGCGGGGCGACGGGCGGTCGATAAACGGTGGACCGGCGAGCGAGACGACCGCTGCCGTTCCGGACCCTCGTGGTCGAGCCACCTCCCCGTATACGGCCCAGCGCATGCGACCGAAGCTCACGGACCTCTTCTCGGCCGCCGCAGTCAAGCGACTCGCGTCCGTGGAAACCAGCGACTCCCGATCGAATCAGCACGAGTTCAACGGTGTGGCGTCGTTGCGAAAGGTGTTCGGGTCCGATCGCGAGACGGTCCCGACGGTATTCCTGCTGTTCGACGACGAAGAGGTCTGGCGAGACGAAGGAACCTTGACTTGGTATGACGCACGCGAGCGGACGCCAGACCGATCGGAGTTCCGCTGCTACTTCTCGGCGAACGACGCCATGAGGAGGGCCGGACCTGGTGACCTCGTCTTGGTTGCGCGGCGGACCGACGGGCAAGGGGCCGTGGTGATCGTGGCGCCACGGGGATCGACCGCCGAGCGTCAGCTCGCATTCATGCTCGGCGATCCACTGATCGACGCGCGATTCGCTGAGGCCGCACTCGGAAGCGGCGAGTTCAGGAACATCGAGGCAGTCGAGCGGATGTTGGTGGAGGAAATCGTCGGGGCAGTGGGCCTCGCGACTGGCTCCGGAGCCGATGAAAGTCCCGACTCGACTCTAGCGAGACGGGCTGCGTCTCGCTTCGGAGGTCGGATGCCCCCAGCTTCGGAGTTGTCGCAGGTGGCGCGCGAGTGGTTTGCGTCCGACCCATCCTCCGATCCAGATGCTGCGATTCTCAGGTGGATGGACGGTGAAGAGCAGATCTTCCGTGCGATCGAACGTCCCGAAGTGATCGCGAGGATCCGTTCTGGATTCGCCGAAGACGTCGATGAGTTCATAGGATTTGCCACGAGCGTGCTCAATCGCCGGAAGAGCCGAGCGGGCACGGCGCTCGAAAGTCATGTGGCCGAGGTCCTTCGCGTGAGGGGAATTCCGTTCGAAGCGCAGGCACAGACCGAGCGAAGATCGAGGGTCGACTTCCTGATCCCGGGGTTGGACGCGTATCGCGAGGATGCAGTCGATCAGGAGCGAGTGCTGATGCTTGCGGTCAAGAGGACCTGCAAGGACCGGTGGCGACAGGTTCTCGCCGAGGCGTCAAGACTACGGACCAAGCATCTCCTCACTCTCGAGCCGGCGATTTCCGAACATCAGACCGCTGAAATGCAGTCGCACGGCGTTCGGCTGGTAGTTCCACGCCCGATCCACGGGACGTTTGCGGAGACGCAGCGACTATGGCTGCTCACCGTGGGAGCATTCGTCGACATGGCCCAGCGTGCGACGCGTTGAGCGTAGTCAGGCCGCCGGGGCGCTGCGGCGAGCTCTTGGGCGCGGTCTCGGTGGGATCGCCGCGCCGTTTGAGCTCGCAAGCCTGAGCCGATCGAGCACGCGGAGGGCCTCGGCCGCAACCGCCTCGACGACGGCGGGGACGACGGCGTTGCCGAACTGGCGATACGCTTGAGTATCCGACACAGGAATGTCAGCGCGGTCCCGGACCTTTGCCTCAAAGCCCATAAGCCGCGCGCACTCCACCGGGGTGAGTCGACGAGGCGTTCGATTCGCACCTTGATCGACCAGGATCTCGGATCCATCCTTGTAATATCGTGCGCTCAGGGTTCGCGTCACGACGTCGGGGTCGCTTCCCGGGCTGACGAGACCGAATCCGAAGCCATTGCCCTTGGCCGCATGCTTGCGAGCGTACCGTTGCAGGTACGTCCAAAGGTGGTCGGTAAGCGTGTACTTGGCATCCGGTGACGGATCGAGGATGTCGAGGAGCTTCGGACGGCGGTTCGGTGCCTCGGGAAACACGAAACCGGATGGTTCACCGCCGAGCAGTTCGCGATTGAAACACACTATGAAGATGCGTTCACGATGTTGCGGAACATAGTGTGCTGCGTCAAGTACCGAAGCATTGACCTCGTAGCCAAGCTCTCGTTCAAGAGTGTCGCGAATGACCGCCCACGTCCGCCCCGCATCGTGCGATCGGAGGTTCTTGACATTCTCGAGGAGCAGAGCCGGGGGGCGGAGTGCACGGACAATGTCGCAGATGCTGAAGAAGAGATTGCCCTGTCGCTTGCAGGCGAATCCATGCGCGTGGCCGAGCGCGTTCTTCTTTGAGACTCCTGCGAGCGAGAAGGGTTGACAGGGAAAACCCGCGGCCAGCAGGTCATGCCCCGGCAGCGACGCAGGAGCGATCTTCGTGATGTCCCCGTGAGGCAGTTCTCCAAACCAGCGCAGGTACGTTCGCTGCGCCTGCTTGTCCCATTCGCTCGAAAACACGCAGCTTCCACCAAGTCGCTCGAGTGCAATGCGAAATCCCCCGATTCCTGCAAAGAGGTCAATGAACCGGAATCCGAAGTTCGGGCGAGGGCTCGATGCCGCACGAGCAGCCTCCCCGAACGGAAGCGTGAGCTGCGCAGGCGGGTTCTCGGCCGCGTCGAGAAGTGCCCTCGCGGCCTGAATCCACATGGCGGTGATCGAGCAGCGTTGCTGGTCGGCCCTGCTCGCCATCGCGCTGAGGACGTCGACGGGGACGTTCTTCAGGTTGAGCTGATAGCGGGTGTTCTCGGCGGCGGAGGCCCTTTGCGGGGAAGCCATGGTACCAATGGTACCACATTTTCCCCCTGTCTGGAGCTGGCCGCGGGCGAGGGGACCCGGCCGGTCAGTCTGCGGCGGTGCGAGGATCTCTGGCTCATGCGGCGGACGTTCGCGCGGTCGTCGGCTTGCCGGGCGGTGGTGGATCCTCGCATGCCCCTCGCGTGCTGCCGGTGGGGCCCCACCCGCGTGCAGCACGAGACTCGCAATCGCCGGAGCGGCATCGGCAGGCTGCCCCGTTTCCGGGTCGCGCGTCGTGGAACGAGCATCCTCCGCGTGCGGAGGTCCGCGGGCATGCCGGCCTCCAGAGGTCGCGCGACGCTCCGATGTGCCGCGACGCGAGGGCGCTGCGATCTTGGGCGAAGGACTGGGCGCGTCCCTCAAGAGGAGCCTGTTTCGGTGGTTCCCCTCGGTCCCCGGACGGCCCTCGCCGGCTCGCGGGGCGCTGGCGCCGCCCCGGAGGCTGACACTCCGCCCTCCGCGACGCAGATCGCGCCGGAGCCGGCGCTCCGAAGCCCAGGCGCCGTTCACTCCGCCAGCGCCGCCCTCGTGCCGCCGCGGGCGAGCAGCGCCGCGATTCGATCGCGGTGGGGCAGCGACGAATCGGCGACCTCGGCGACGAGCTGGCGAGTGACGACTTCCGTCCGCAGGTACTCGAGCGCGATCTCGCCGACCGCCGAGGCGGGCATCTTCTGGAGGAACTCGACCCCCTCCCGATAGATGATGCGGCTTGCGAGGCTCTTCGCGACCAGCCAGCGCAGGTACGCCGCGGGAAGGTCGCTCCAGAGCCGGTCGCCGACGGTGGAGAGCAGCACCGGCGGGAGATGGTCGATCACGAGCTGCCTGGCCAGCATCCGGTCCGCCTCGGGCCAGAGGTCGATGCGCGACTCGATCGCCGCGGCGGCGGCGTTGATCACCCTGCCCAGCTCGGTCGAGACTTCGGGAAGCGGGAAGTCGGGATGGCGGCGCCGCTCGCTCATGAGCAGGACCGCCTCGCGGCGGGCGAGCTCCCGGAGCTTCTCCAGCACCTGCTCGACGTAGACCGGCTTGATCGCGAGGAACGTCTCCTCGTCGATGAGCATGCACGCGGCGATCTCGTAGCTCGAGGTGATCACGCCGCACTTGTTCGCGCTGCTGTCCTTGATGATCAGCGCCCCGGACTCGGTGAGGAGCTTGCGCGCCGCGGGCGTGATGAAGATGTTCGCGCCCTCGACGATCACCCGGCTCGTCGGATGTCCGTCCACATCGAGGAAGTCGGTGTAGTTGCGCTCGTGGATCGTCGAGGGACGTCCGCCCGCGGGGATGAATGCGTCCGCCCTGACGCGGTTGTGCATCGTGTTCCGCAGATGGACGCCGTCGGGATCGTCGACGCCGACGACGCGACCCCCCGCGTGCAGATGGCGCCGATCGAATCGGGCGATCGGCAGCCCTTCGCGGAAGAGCCGCAGCAGCTCCGAGTGGTCGAGACCCGCGGGATCCTCGCCGCAGCCGCTGCCGTCGGCGATGGCGACGATGCGGGCATTGGCTCCGTAGTCGCGGTCGAGGATCTTGATGATGTTGCCGGCGACGTCGCCATCGGGTCCGCCGGTGATCTTGACGGAGAAGGGCTGGTGGCGGGGATCGATCCCCACGGCGCGCAGCGCCACCTCGAGGAAGACGTTGACGCCCTCGCTGGTGACCCCGTAGGTCTTGTGGTTGATGCCGGCGCCCGGCTTGCTGCTCATGAACGCTCCCGGGAGCCCATAGCCCCGCCGCCGGGCGCGATCCACGATCCACTCGATGTGCGCCGGCGTGATGTTCTCGTCCGGTCCGAGATAGATCAGCTCGTCGTGACCGAGGCGGTCGACGATTCGGGACTTCACCCGGGTTTCCGGCGTGATGAGGTCGAGAATCCCGTCGACGAAGGCGCGGACGCAGCGGGTGATGTCCGCGCCGGGCTCGAGGAGGATGGCCGCCTTGGCGCCGCCTTCGGGGATGTCCTTGTTCTTGAGCTGCTGCGCCCACGCCAGCCCGTAGACCTCGTCGTAGAGACGCTCGGTTTCGCGGGCGTGCTGCTCGAGGGTGGCGGGCCGGATCACCCGCAGGCCGCCTCGGGCGATCTCCTGGAACCGGGCGTGGAAGCCGTTGAACTCGCGGCCGTGGACGAAGAAGACCCCCCAAGGAACCTCGGGGCGCTCCTCGTTCACGAGGAAGCGCGGATCCAGCCGAAGCACGAAGCAGAATCGCTCCGGGAGGTGGTAGTTGGTGCGCAGCGTCGCCCGGACGGCGCGGAGCATGGCGTGCAGGATCGTCCGGATGTCCTCGGTTCCGACGGTGCGGTCGATCTCCGCGGCCAGCTCCCCGGCAGTCCCTTCGAAGTCGGCATCCGACATCGGGTGGCCGGGATCGAAGCGCTTCGCCAGCAGATCGACGATCGCGACGCCCTGCGGCAGGAAGCGCTCGACGCCGCTGAGGATGCGCTCGCGGGCGAAGGCGTAGGGGTTGGTCCGCACGAGCACCTGATGCACCAGCATCGAGAGCCCGACGAGCGCATCGGCCCGCGGCAGGTCGAGCCAGCGATGGCGCCCGGTGAGATCGATCGCCCGGTTGTCGTACCACTTGATCCGGCGCAGGTCGCGGTGGACTTCGCGCCAGAGCGCGCTCGAGGGGTCGATCTGAGTGCCGTCGGCCGTCTGGACGACGAAGCCGAGAATCGAGATCGTCCCGTGCGGGGGGTCGTCGATGACGTCCAGGTACGCCCGATGGATGTTGATCGACGCGCGGCTCAGGCGGGTCGAGATGCGCTCGAGCATCGTGCGCGTCCGGGCGTTGCCGACGACGAAGGTGATGCGACTCTGGGTCGGGTCCGCCTCCTGATCCAGGGCCACGACCGCGCCGTCCGAGCCGCCCACCTGCCGGGCGAGCTCAAAGTGCTTGCAGAGCCGAAGCGGCGTGACCGTCTGGATGTATTCCCCGGAGCAGCGCGATGCGTAGTCGCGGATCGCGGCCGCGTCGAAGTCGAGCCCCTGGCGCCGAACATAGTCGATCGTCTCATCGACCTTCTCGGCCTGCTTCGGGTCGGTCGGGTCGAAGGCGGCTCGATCGCCGAACTCGAAGGTGTCCAGGACGAGCGAGCTGTCCGCGGCGGTGTGGATCTTCGCCGAGCGCAGCGGCCGGTCCGTCGGCAGCGCGGCGACCAGCTCGGCCAGCACGCCGGGGTAGTTCGCGGGCCGGATCGCCGTCCACTGCGAGCCGTCCTCGCTGCGAAGCGTCATCTCGAGCGGACGCCCCGAGGCCTTGGCGGCGATGATCGCGCGCAGGTGGGAGAGCTGCGTCGCGTGGTCCGTGTCCTGGAAGTACATCCGCGGCATCTGGCCGAGGAACCAGGGGACCACCGACTGCGCGGTCTCGCGAAGGCTCTCGGTCAGCTCGTCGACGAGGAGCCTGGCCTTGTGGCTGGAGTCCGGAGCGGGAGCGGTCGCGCGCATCGGAACAATGTCCCGCGCCGCGCAGGGACCTGCAAGGGGCGCGCTTCCGTCCGCAGCGCTTCCAACAGCCCGTCGCCTGCTCGAACCGACCGGGCGATCGGACGGGGGAGATCAACCAGCCTCCATCCCGCCCCGGCAGGCGCCGCGCGGCCGAAGCAGGAAGAGGTCCCCGCGCGGCGGAACCCCGCTCGCCCGGCCCGAAGCGCCTTGGCCCGCCCCGCACCTCCTCGGCCCGTCCCGGCCCGGCTGGCTGGCTGGCCGATCCGCTACGCTGGCCCCGTGATCGGTTCGCCGCCAGTTGCCATCACGATCGGGAACTTCGACGGGGTCCACCTCGGCCACGCCGCACTCGTCGCGGCGGCCCGCGGGATCCTCGATGGACCCGGTCGTCGCGGACGCGTCGTCGCCCTCACCTTCGATCCGCACCCCGCCGCGATCCTTCGACCGGCCGACGCGCCGGCGAGGCTCACCCTTCCCGCAGACCGGGCGGCGTTCCTGCGGGCCGCGGGAGCGGACGATGTCCGCCTCCTCACGCCCGATCGCGAGCTTCTCGGTCTCTCGCCCGAGGCGTTCGTCGAGGCGATCGTCCGGGAGCACCGACCCAGCGCCCTTGTCGAAGGCCCCGACTTTCGCTTCGGGCGCGAGCGGGCCGGCACCGTCGAGACGCTCCGTCGCCTCGGAGCGCGGCACGGGTTCGAAACCGTCGTCGTGGAGCCGGTCGAGGTCGCCCTCGGCGACGGAGGGTGGGTCGTCGCGAGCAGCTCGATCATCCGCTGGCTGATCTCGCAAGGTCGCGTCGAGGACGCGCGGCGTTGTCTTGGACGCCCGTACGAGCTCGTCGGCGAGGTGATCCCGGGCGAACAGCGCGGGAGGACGATCGGCTATCCGACGGCGAACCTCGACCACGGGGATCTGCTGCTCCCCGGCGACGGCGTCTACGCAGGCGTCGCGACGCTCCCCGACGGAGCGACGCGCCCGGCGGCGGTCAGCGTTGGGACCAAGCCGACCTTCGGCGCCGTCGACCGGCTCTGCGAGGTCCATCTCGTCGACTGCGACCTGCCGGTCGGCGACTATGGCTGGACGCTCCGGGTGACCTTCGAGCGCCGGCTCCGCGAGCAGATGGCCTTTGCCACGCTCGAGTCGCTGCTGCGTCAAATGGATCGCGATGTCGCCGAAGTTCGCCGGCTCTGCGCTTCCGCGGATCCAGCGCCCGGCGCGTCGCGCGATGCGGCGCCGCGGGGTCCGGCGCTGCGGACGGAGCTGGTCCGATGAGCGCCCCTGCCGAAGGAGAGGAGGCTGGCTGGACCGGGAGTGAGGCCAACGACGAGACCGGGGAGGCGACCCCAAACCGGAACCAGCCCGGAAACCAGCACGGCAACCCGAACCGGGCACCCGCCGAGGCCCGAAGCGCGATCGCGGGAGCGTCCGGGTACGAATCGACCGCGACGATTGCGGAGATGGCGCTGCGCCTCGGCGATGCCGCGTCGGTCGTCGTGCTCTCTCACGCCAAGCCCGATGGCGACGCCGTCGGCTCGATCGCGGCGCTGACGCTCGCCCTTCGCGCCCGCGGCGCCGCCGTCGAGCCGCTGCTGATGGGGCCCGTCGAACCGGTCCTGCTCCGCGGCGCAGCGCCGATGGAGTTCAGGATCCTCGAGCGCGACGGAGCGCCCGCGTTTGAGCCTGATGCGATCGTCGTCGTCGACACCGGTGCGTGGTCGCAGCTCGAGCCGATCTCGGCCTGGCTGCGCTCCCGCTCGGATCGCACGCTCGGCATCGATCATCACGTGCGCGGCGATGTCGCAGCGCCGGGCGCGGCGACCCCGGGCCCCGTGGCTGCGGCCGGGCGCCTCGTTGAACCGGGGTGTGCCGCGACGACGCAGCTCCTGCTCCCGGTCATCGATGCGATGGGCGTTCCCATCACCGCCGAGATCGCCACGGCGCTCTTCATGGGTCTGGCGACCGACACAGGCTGGTTCCGATTCCCCAACGCCGACGCAGCCGTCTTCGAGGTCGCGTCGCGGCTGCTCGCAGCAGGGGCGAGGAAGAACTTCCTCTTCGAGTCGCTGGAGCTCAACAGCCGTCCGGCGCGGCTGGCGCTGACGGGCCGGGCGCTGCGATCGATCGAGTATCTCGCAGAGGGTCGGGCGGCCCTCATGCAGGTGCGGCTGGACGATTTCGCCGAGTGCGGCGGCGGACCTGAGGACATCGGCGGCCTCGTCAATGAACCGATGGTGGTCGGCCGCGTGCGGCTCTCGGCGCTCCTCTCCCAGCCCGATTCCGGCGTCGTCCGGCTCAGTCTGCGGAGCAAGGAGCTGCCGGAGGGCTCGGCGTCCGAGGGGGAGCTGCGCGAGATCGACGTCAATCAGCTCGCGGCGACCTTCGGCGGCGGCGGCCACCGCCGTGCCGCGGGCGCGAAGCTCGCGATGCCCTTCGACGCAGCCATCTCGGCCGTGCGCGCTGCGATCGCCGCGGCGTTCTGACGCGCCAGCGCCCCTTCGCGTCTGCCGCGGACGCGCGACGTGGCGTCGAGAGCGACCGCGGGAGGTCGGTGCCGCG
Source organism: uncultured Planctomycetia bacterium (assembly GCA_937871505.1). Classification (GTDB taxonomy): domain Bacteria; phylum Planctomycetota; class Phycisphaerae; order Phycisphaerales; family SM1A02; genus CALMPF01. The sequence continues at coordinate 29,835 of CALMPF010000003.1, forward strand.
AGTGCCCACGGAGTTCCGCTCTCCGCGCGGCGCCGGCGCGGGGCTGGGCGGTCCGGCTCAGCGGAGCGCCGACCGCGCGGCGCGCAGTTCAGCGCTGCGTCGGCGCCATCGGCTCGCCAGGTTGCGCGGTCCCGGCCTCGCCCGTGTCGTCTGCGTCCGCACCGGCCCGGCGGAGCACGTAGCCCATGCGCGCGATCCGATCCGCGACGGAATCGGCGAGGGCGGGATCAGCGAGGTCGAACTCCGCCCTCCCCTCGTCGAGGAAGACGCGAACGGCGACGACGCCGTCGATGCTCCGCGCCGTCGCCTCGATCGCCGCGACGCATCCCGTGCAGTGCATCCCCTCGACATCGAAGCGGATCGTCTCGGGCTCAGCCCCGGCGTGCGTCGCCGCGACGCGTCCGGTCGACGTGCCGTCGATGCGGTCGCATCCGCCGAGCAGCGTTGCCGCCGCTGCGGCAGCGATGACCGCGGCCCCCGCAATCCCCGTCGATCGCCGCGCCGCCGCCTGCCGCGATCGACCGGCTGCGCGATGGCCGCGGTGAAGGTCCGGATGCTCCGCGTGGGATCGGAAGGGCATGCACGAGCGTAGCGGAGGAGCGGAGGGGCTCGAGTGAGCCGATCGGGTGCGAGCATCGGCGCGGGCCGGTTGCGGCCTGCACGTCGAGACTTCGGGAGTCACCCGGAGCCAGCGGGGGCTGCCTGCGTCTGCCGGAAGTCGCCCGGGACTGCCGACGACTGCCGGGGGTTGCCGGCGGGCTCGGCTGGCGGCACCTGGGGCAAGCGGGGGCCAGTGGGGGCAAGCGGGGGGGGCTTCTGGGGGCGCTCGGGGCTACCGATCGAGGGCCTTCGCCAGCTCGAGGCAGTTCTTGAACGCGGGGTGGGTCGCGTCTCCCATGAGCTCGTACATCGCCGAGAGCACCCCGCTCGGGATCGCCCCCGCCGCCCGCATCCGGTCGAGCGCCGGGGCGATCTGGTCGCGCTGCGCCGCGGAGATCGCGTCGGTCATGACGAAGCACTGGAAGCCCTCGGCCTGAAGATCGAGCACCGTCTGAAGGACGCAGACATGCGCTTCGATTCCCGCGACGATCACGCTGCTGCGGCGCCACGAGCGGAACGATCCGACCACCATTCCGACGGCGGCGCTGAAGCGCGTCTTCTCGATCCGCGCCGCCGGGTTGGCCAGCGACTGGGAGACTTCCGGCACGGTGCGGCCGAGCCCGCGCACGTACTGCTCCGTCACCAGCGCCGGGATCGCGAGCTCGTTGGCGGCGCGCAGCAGGATCGAGCAGTGGCGGGCCAACCGGTCGCGATCGGCGATCGTCGGCATCAGGCGCTCCTGCACGTCGATCACGAGGACGGCGGTGTCGTCGATGGCGAGGCGGGGGATCATGCTGGAACTCGCGGAGTCGGAGTCGGAGTTGGAGGGCGGAACGCGGAAGCCGAACCTCGAGGAGGAGAACCGGCGGAGCGCTGGCCTCGGCGGGAGCGCCGGACGACGCCGGGCCCGCGACGGCTCAGACGCGCAGCGCGGGCGGCGGCGGGAGGCGCCCCGCATAGCGCTCGATGATCGGGGCGATGGTCGCGCTGAGGAAGCGATCGACCTGTTCGCGGGCGAGACCGACGAAGGCGTTCGGATCGAGCGCCGCGGCGAGGTCGACTCCGTGGAAGTTCGGATCTCCCGCGAGGCGCTCGAGCAGGTCGTTTCGTCCGTCGCTGCCCGCAGCCTTGAGCCGGGCGGCGGCGGCGACGCTCTGGACGCGGATCGCTTCGTGCACCTGCTGCCGGTCGCGGCCGCGCTCCACGGCGGCCATCAGCAGGTTCTCGGTGGCGATGAAAGGGAGCTCGCGGGCGAGGTTCGCCTCGACGACGGCGCTGTTCACCACGAGCCCTTCGGCGACGCTCCTCATGATGTCGAGGGCGCCGTCGAGGGCGAGGAAGGGCTCCGGCAGCGCCAGCCTGCGGTTGCTGCTGTCGTCGAGCGTGCGCTCGAGCCACTGCGTCGCCGCAGTCTGAAGCGGATTCTGCGCCGCCGCGATCACGAACCGGGCGAGTCCCGTGGCCCGCTCGCAGCGCATCGGATTGCGCTTGTAGGCCATGGCGCTGGAGCCGATCTGCTCGGCCTCGAGGGGCTCCTCGAGCTCGCGGAGGTTGGCGAGCAGCCGGAGGTCGTTGCACCACTTGTGAAGCGCCGCCGCTGCGATCGCAAGTCCCCCGACCACCTGCGCGTCGATGATCCGCGAGTACGTCTGCCCCGAGACCGCGAGCACGGGGCGGCCCGACCAGCCGAGCTTCTCGACGAAGAGCGTCTCGAGCCGCGCGACCCGATCCGCGTCGCCTCCGCAGAGGTGCAGGAAGGACGCCTGCGTCCCGGTCGCGCCGCGGAGCCCGCGGAGCGGCAGGCGTTGCAGCCGCAGCTCGATCTCCTCCAGCGCCAGGACGAGCTCCTGAAGCCACATGCAGGCGCGGCGGCCGACGGTCGTCGGCTGGGCGGGCTGGTAGTGCGTGAAGCCGAGCGTGGGGAGATCGCGCCAGCGGGCGGCGAAGCGGCCGAGCGCGTCGATCACGCCGGCGAGCTTCTCGGCGACCAGATGCAGCGATCGGTCGATCACGATCAGGTCGGCGTTGCAGACGATGTCCTGGCTGGTCGCCCCGAGATGGATGATCGGCCGGGCCTCCGGGGCGACATCGCCGAGCGCATGAACGTGCGCCATCACGTCGTGCCGCAGCCGCGCCTCGTGAGCGGCCGCCGCTGCGAAGTCGATGTCGTCGAGGTGGGCGCCGATCGCCTGGACCTGCGCGGCCGCGACGGGGAGGCCGATCTCGTGCTGACTCTCGGCGAGCGCGAGCCAGATCCGGCGCCACAGGCCGATGCGCATCCGCGGCGACCAGATGCGCTGCATCTCGACGGAGGCGTTGCGGGTCTCCAGCGGCGAGCGATAGCGGTCGTTCGGGTCGGTCATGGCGCGGAGCGGGGAGCGGCCCACGATATCGGTTGCGGCGTGCGGGGCCCGGCGGGACGATCCGCTTGGCGCTCTTCGATCTACGCTGCGGGTCGTGAACGGCCCGCGCCGAGCCAGCGAGCAGTCCGGATCGACCGGATCGGCGGGATCGTCGACCCCGTCCGGATCGTCGCGGTCCACCGGGCGGAGCGAGTCGGTCGATCCCGGCGAACCCGCACGCGTGCGCGGGTCGAGCGGAGCGGAGTTGACGCGCGAGCGATCGACGGGAAACGACGCCTTGACGCGCGCCGGGACGCCGCCCCCGGCCTCCGACGGTCCGGAGGCTCGGCCGCCGGCGGGCGACGGGCTTCAGCCCGGTGCACCAGCGTCGGCGGAGCAACGCGGCGCGGAAGCGGAGGTTCGCGACTCCTCGGCCGGTCGAGCCATCGCCGGGAGCGAGGATGACCGGCGTGAACGCCTGCTCATCGACGCCTGGCGGAGCGGCGACCAGCGGGCGATCGCCACGCTCCTGCGCGGGTACCAGTCGAGGATCTACGCGGTCTGCTACCGGATGCTGCGGGACCAGGAGGAGGCGAGCGACCTCACGCAGGAGGCCTTGGTCAAGGTGCTCGAAGGGCTGTCGAGCTTCGATGGACGCTCGCTGGTGAGCACATGGGTGATCCGCGTGTCGATGAACTGCTGCCTGAGTTACCTGCGCAAACGGAAGCTCCGCCGCCATGTGAGCCTCGACGATCCCGGACAGAAGTCAGGGTCATGGGGATCGATCGGCGCCAATCTCGGCGGCTCCGCAGCCCGGCCGCCGGGGCTTGGCGGAGCGGTCCCGAGCGGCCCGCGGGGCGGGACGGTCCGCGGCTCGCTGGGGACCGGCGGGGGCGGAGGTGGGGAACCGACGGCGCCCGATCGCGTCGAACTCCGCGAGCGTCGTGAGGCGCTGCTCCGTGCCTTGGCACGCCTCGAGTCGGAGACGCGAGCGATCATCATCCTGCGGGACACGCAAGGGCTCGACTACCAGCAGATCGGCGAGGTGTTGGACGTCCCAGTCGGAACCGTCAAGTCGCGTCTTTTCAGGGCCCGAGCGGCGCTGCGGGAGCTCGTCGAGTCGGAGCTCGCTCGACCGGATGGCGCCCCCCGTGATCGCCCGGCCGCCGGCGACGGTTCCGGAAGCCCCGGTGAATGATGGCGACCAGCGTGGGAGGAGGGCGCAGGCCCATCGACGGCGCTCGCGGAGACCGGCGCAGGCCTTTGACGTAGGACCTCCCGGAGGCTCGAAGTCGTCAAGGCTGCGACCCGTCCCAAGCTCCTCCGTACCGAAGTTCAAGGTCACCAGCCCACGGGCCGAGGCCAAGGCGAAGTGCCGTCCGAACCCGAACCCCGCTCCCATCGCGACGCTCAGCGTCGCCTCTCCTCTCTCCGCTCGAGACTCGCTCGCTCCGTTCCGCCCGCGTTCCCACCGAGTCCCCAGCAGTCCCTCCGGTTCCCCCGGCTCTCCGGTTTTCCCAGCCCCCCAGTTCGCCCAGTTCGCCCAGTTCCCCCAGTTCCTCGCCAGTTCCCCCCGGGTCCCAGTCTCGATGACCGTCTCTCCTGGCCATCTTCCCGATGAACACATCCTGCTCGAGCTGATCGAGTCGGTGGCGCTCGCCGACGCGGATCGGCTCGACGGAGCGGGTGAGCCGCGCGCCGAGGGCACGGCCGAACTCGGCGTCGACGCTGAGCCGATCGCCGCCGCGCTGCTGGCCGCGCTCGGCCTCTCGGCGCGCGACCTGGTTGAGATGCGGCGAGACCGCGCGATGCTGCTCGGTGCGCCCGCGCCGGAGCCGCCCTGCGACTTCGTCGCCCGACTCGTCGACCGAGGAATCCTCACGGAGCCGCCGCCGGAACCGGAGCTTCCCACGTGGGTCGCATCGCCTCCGATCCGGCTCGGGCTTCCGTGGCGCATGCGACTGCCGCGCCTCCCGCTGCTTCCGGGTCCGGCGACGCTCGCGCGGCTGGCGATTGCGGCCGTCTTCGGGGCGGCGGCGACGGCGGCGATCGTGGTCCTCGCGCGCTCCGGCGAGTTCAAGTGGCCGTTCGAGGCGCCTGTCGACCGCTCCTCCACGACCCTCGCCGCCGGCGGCGGCGACGCGCCGAGGAGCGCTGCGCGACGGCAGCCGGACCGCTTCGCCGACGCCGACCTGCATCACGCGGCGCCCTCGGTTTCGGGCCCGCGGTTCGGATCCGGATCGCCGCGCGAGGTGGTGTCGTCGGACGGCGGCGCTCGACCCGACGCGCCGGCCGGTCCGGCGGTCTCCGAGGTCGCGCTGGTCGTGACGGTGCGCGATCCGGCCTCGGCGGCCTCGGCGATCCGCACGGCATGCCGCATCGTCGACGGGTCGGAGAGCATGGTGGCGCTGGTGCGCAACTTCACGCTTGAGGAGGCGAACGCCGAGCTGCTGGCCGCGATCGCCGACGCCCGCCTGTCAGGCTCCGAGGCCGCGCGTCTGGAGCGCGACCTCGCCGGGCTGCGCGCCTCCGGGCCGTCGGGCGACACCCGCGACCGAGCTCGGGAGCATGAGGCGATGCGCGAGCTGGTCAACAGCCTCGGCGTCGTCCAGGGAGCGCCGCCGCGCTCACTCGGTCGCTCCGCCGCACCGGCGCGCTCGGGGAGCCGCGTCGCGCGCGGTGAACGCCTTCACGGATCGAGCGGGGCTTCCCCCGCGCCGGACGTGCAGCTCTCGCTCTCCCACGAGGGCTTCAGCCACGCGATCACAGCCGACGCGGCGACGCTGGCGCGGATTCTCGAAACGCTTCCGCGCGACGGGTCGATTCTCGCCGTGCGCTTCATCGTGCGCGATGCCGCGGGGGTCGACTCCGCGCGCCGGCCCGGAGCGACGGAGAGCCCGGCGCCGTCGGTCGAGGCCGACCCATGGCGTTCGTGGAAGCTGGCCGTCGACACGCTCGGGCGCGACGGGAGCGAGGCGAGGATCGTTCCGATCAGGTTCGAACGGGGGCAGTGACCGCGCCCGCGCCTGCGGCTCGATCGCGCCGCGCGGGACGGCCGGCACGCCCCACAGCGCTTTCCGGTCCGGCAGAAGCCCGGCTCGCGACCGGATCGCGCGGGCGCCCAGAGTTTCCGCACGCGGATCTCGCACAGCGCCCGCCCGTCGCCCTGCGATGCACCCCCTCCGCCGAACGGCGAAGGGGGTGCAGGATCGGTCTCTCGGCGCCGGGAGGGGTGGCCGGCGCAGCAGGCTGCGCTCGTTGCGGCAGCGGCCCCAGGCCTCATGGCCGCGACGTCCCCGCTCTCATGGACAGGGTCCCCACGACCCGAGCAGGATTCCCAGGTCGGCGCCGTCGACGACGCCGTCGCGGTTGAGATCCTCGTGCTCGGAGTTCGAGCCCCACGCGCCGAGGAGAGTGCCGAGGTCGGCCCCGTCGACGATGTGATCGTGGTTGAAGTCGCCTGGGCACGGCTCCATCGGAGGCGACGCCAACGGTCCGCGCACCGCGCCGGCGGGGAACTTGAGCGTGTGGATGTTGAGGTAGTAGCCCATCGGGTTGTCGAGCAGCGCGGCGATCGTCGCGTTCGAGATGCCGGGCTTGGAGTTGATGAGCGAGCCCGGTCCTCCGGTCGTCGCGATGCCGAGATCGACGACGATCGGGCCGAACTCGTCGATCTCGCCCACGTGGATGTGGAACCCCGTGAGATCGTCGAGGTGCATGTACTCGAGATCCCACGAGATCACGTTGGTTCCGGGATCGACGGTCACCGTGCCCATCGCGAGGCCGTCGGGATCGCCGGGTCCCGGGACCTCCTGATCGCCGGTGAGCACGACATCGAAGATGGTCGCGGGTGCGGGGACGAGCTGTCCGCGGACGGCGCCGCCGGGAAACGGGGTGTTGTGGATGTTGACGTAGTACCCGAGCGGGTTCGCGAGGATCGCGGCCACGTTCGCTGCGCTGGTCGTGGTCGACGAGATCAGCGTCCCCGGACCGCCCGAGGTCGCGATGCCCAGATTCACGACGATCGGTCCGTTGACGCCGGCGGCACCGATGTGGATGTGCATCAGGGTCGGCGCCGCGATGTTCCCGTAGACGAAGCTCCAGGAGACCTGATTCGTCGAGCTGTCGATGGTGAGCGTTCCGACGGCGAAGCCGTCTGGATCACCGGGCGGCACCTCCTGATCGCCGGACATGTTGAGCTGGAACGTCTGCGCCGCGCTGGGCGCGGCGCAGAGCAGGCCGATGCACAGGGCACCGGCACCGAGGATCGTGGCACGCTTCATGGCAGACCTCCTGAGAAGGCACCGCCGCCGCGCGAACCGGATCGCCGGGGGCGCGTCGCGGTGCGGGGAAGGGGAACCGACGGATTGTCACTCCGGGATCCCAGGAACGCCAGCGCAATCCGACGGCGGCGCAGCCCGGGCGTTCAGCCGTCGGTGCGGGAACCCCGCGCCGAGCCGATGCGCGGCTCCTCGCCCCGAAGAAGCCGCGCCAGATTCGACCGGTGCTTCCACGCGATCAGCACCGAGAGCACGGTGGTCGCACCGAGCATCGGGAGCGCTCGTTCGAGTGCGGCACCGCGGCTCGAGGTTGCCGTCACCGCCCCGGGCGAGCCTCGCTGAGCCGCTTCGTCCGCCCGCTCTGCCGTTCCGAGGCGCCCGGCGGCGTCGGTGCCGTCGGCCGGCGCGATCGCGAGGATCGCCACCATCGCCGGAACCGCGAAGGCGGCTGCGACGCTCGCGACCGAGACGATCCGCACCGTCGCCACGAGGAGGATCCAGAGCCCGAGGGCGACGAGCGCGGGGAGCGTCAGCGCGGGCCAGATGCCCGCGAGGCCGCCGAACCCGGTCGCGACGCCCTTGCCGCCCTTGAAGCCGATCCACGGCGAGAACATGTGGCCGAGCAGCGCAGCGACCGCCGTGCCGAGCCAGAGGAACTGCTCGGCGGGCGGGAGGGCCGTCGCCGGAAGCCCCCAGGTCTCGTGCCAGAGGCCCGCCAGCGCGGTCGGCGCGAAGCCCTTGAGCGCGTCGAGCGCGAAGCAGAGGGCGCCGAGCGGCCGCCCGAGCACTCGGGCGACGTTGGTGGCGCCGATGTTCCTTGACCCGTGCGCTCGGATGTCAACGCCGCGCGTTCGGGCGATGAGGACGCCGAACGGAATCGACCCGCAGAGAAATGCGGCGAACATCGCGATGAGCCATGTGGACCACGCCTCCATTGGCGGCGATCGTACCGTGGGGCGGGCGAGGAGCGAGCGCCGAGAGGCGCCGCGCGCGAAGCGCCGGACGCGGCGGTGCTACGTTGGTTCTTCGACGGCCCCTTCGGTCGCGCACTTCTCCCTCTCCCCGCCGCGCATCCGATCCGAGTGCTCGTGCGCATCCGGTCGGGCGACCCCGCTCCATGCCTCCCGAGTTCACCGAACGCTGTCTGAAGGAGGCCGGGCTGCGGAGCGTGTGGCTCGTCCGTCGCCCGGACGGCGGCCTGCGAACCGTGAAGGCCTGGCCGATGACGCCGGGGATTCAGTTGCGCGTGCTCTTCGGAGCCTCCCAGCCTCAGCGACACGCGCGGGCGGCGCGTCGCCTCGCGGCGGCGGGCGTGCCGACGCCGCAGATCCTCAGCGGCCCCGCCGTGGTCCGCCGCGACGGCGCCCGCCTGCTCCAGATCGAGCTGGAGCACGTCGAGGGCTCGAACGCCCTCGAGGTGTTCCTTCGCGGCGACGCGTCGGAGCGGGCTGCCGCTGCGAGCGCTGTCGCAGAGCTGCTGCGGCGCCTCGTCGACGCGAGGCTCTTCAACCGCGATCTCAAGCTTTCGAACATCGTGATCGCGACGGAGCGGCGGGGCAGTCCCTTCGGCGCGCTCTCCGAACCTCCGCCGCGGCCCTCCGGGTGGCTGCTCGACCCCGTCGCCATCCGCCGCATGCGGCGCCCGCGGCACGAGACGGCGCGGATGCTCGAGCGTCTCGCGATCGAGCTCCGCGAGCGCGGGCTCGCCATCCCGAAGGCGCTGGCGGCGCCGGTGATCGGCGCTGCCCGGGCGGCGCTGCCCGGGCGGCGCCGCCCCTGCGGCACCGGCTGAGGCCGGAGTTCGGGGCGCAGCGAGGTCGGGCGTCACGGACGCTGACCGACGAGCGCATCGAACGCCGCGAGGACATCGCCGACGGCGATGCGGTCGATCCGGGCGACGCGCGGGAGATCGTCGGCGACGAGCTCCGGAAGCAGGAACGGCTCGGCGACGACGGCGCGCTCCGCGGCGCCGGGGATCGCGCTCCAGCGCGGATCGGTCGGGCCGAAGAGCGAGATCGCGGGCGCGCCGCAGCCGATGGCGATGTGACGGGGGCCGGTGTCGTTGGAGATGACCGCCGCGGCTTCGGCGATGGCGCCGACGAGCGAGCCGAGCCGCACGCCGCGGGCCGCGAGGTCGACGGCGTCCGACGCGGCCGCGATCTCGCCGACCAGCGCCGACTCCGACGGGCCGCCGCTGACGACCACGGAGAAGCCGCGCTCCCGCAGCCCCCGCGCGACCGCGACGAAGCGCTCGGAGGGCCAGCGCTTGTCGGCGCGGTTGGCGCCGGGATTGAGCAGCACATATGGCCTCGGAACTCCCTCCAGCAGCCCCGCGCTCTCGCGGCGCTGCGCCTCGGTCGGCCGCAGGCGCGGGAGTCGATCCTCGACGCGGAGGCCGAGCCCGCGTTCCGCAAGCGTCGCGTACCAGTCGACCGCGGCGACCGGCGGGCGCCGCGGGGGAGGCTTGATCGCACGGGTCAGCAGCGCCCGACGTCCCTGGCCTCGGAAGCCGATGCGATGGGAGGTCCCCGCGATCGCGGCGGCCGCTGCGCTGCGGAAGGAGTTCGGCAGGAGGAGGACCGTCTCGACGCCTCGGGCGCGGAGCAGCCTGGCTGCGGCGAAGGGACCCGTCAGGCCGCGCATCGCGTGCTCGATCACGCCGTCGAAGAGGGCGCGGCCCTCGACGAGCGCGGCCAGACCGGGGCGCCCGAACGCGAGGATCGGGCGCGGGCCGCGAGCAGCGCGCAGCGCCCGGAGCGTCGGCTCCGCCATCACCACGTCGCCGACCCACGAAGGCAGCACGACTGCCGCGACCGCGGCGTTGCGCCACGGACCCGGGCCGTGCGCGTCACGGGCATCCGCGGGCTCATGACCCGCGCGAGGCTCGGCCGGCGGAGATTCGTCGCGAACCCCCATGGGCGCTCACTCCGCCGCGTCGCCCCAGAGCGACTCGCCGCCGGTGCGCTCCTCATGCCAGGCATTGGTGCCTCGGCGAAGCTCCGCGGCGAAGCCGAGCGCGACGGTTCGGTCCGCATCGATCGTGCAGGTGATCCGATCCGGAGCGGCGTCCACATCGAGCAGCGCGAACCCGTGCCGTTCGGCGAGCGCGTGGGCGGCGGCGACGACGACGTTCCTCACCGAGACGTCCGCGAGCGGCGTTCCCCGGAGCGCTCGCAGGGTGATCCGTGCCGGGGGAGTGCGGGTCATCGTGCCGGCTCCGGGATCTCCGCGAGGATCCGATCGACGGCCTCCGCGAGCGACCGTGCGACGAGCTGCTCCGCGTCGGTCGACGGCGTCGCAGTCGCGCCGTCCCGGTCGAGCAGGATCGTCCGGCATCCGGCGCGACGGCCCGCCTCGACATCGCGGAGCTGATCTCCGATCAGCCACGAGGCCGCGAGATCGAGGCCGAGATCGGCGGCGCCCTGAAGGAGCATGCCGGGGTTGGGCTTTCGCCAAGGGTGCTCGCGCCGGTAGCGCTCCAGGGTTCCTTCGGGGTGATAGGGACAGGCGTAGAAGCGGTCGATGCAGCGATCGAGTCCGGTCGCCGCATCGATGAGCGCTGCGAGTCGATCGTGGACCGCGACGACGTCGGACTCCGTGTACCGACCTCGGGCGACGCCCCCCTGGTTGGTCACCACGACGAGCCGGAAGCCCGCGTCGCGCAGGCGCCGCAGCCCCTCTCCGACGCCGGCGAGGAGCGTGACGGCGTCCGGGTCGCCGCAGTCGCCGTCGTTGGGCATCAGGGTGTTGTCGCGATCGAGGAAGACGCCGCGGAGCACCGCCGACGGTAGCGCGCGGCCGCGCCGCGAGCGCGGGGATCAGAGAACCGCCGAGGCGGCGTGATCTCGGGCGACCGCCGTTCTCGGAAGGCCATCGCCGAAGCAGGTGTTGACCGCCTTGGCTGCCGCGATCAGCGGATGGTCGGTCGGAACGAGCCGCTGCCGATGGGCGACCTCGAGGATGTCGATGTCGGTGAAGACGTTGTTCTGCCGGACGACCATCCGGGCCCGGCCTCCGTGCATCAGGAGGTTGATCGCGTGATAGCCGAAGTAGGTCGCCAGGATCCGGTCCGCGGCGATGGGGGGGCCGCCGCGCTGCACATGCCCGAGGACCGTCGTGCGGGTCTCGATGCCGACGCGGCGCTCCAGCTCGGTCGCGACGAGGTGGCCGACTCCACCGAGCCGGATCGGGTCGGGACTGGTCGGATCGACGAGCCGGACGACCTTGTCGCCTCCGGAGTGCGTCGCCCCCTCGGCGACGACGACGATCGCGAAGCCGGCGCCGCCGGGGGCCATCCGCCGGGCGACGAACTCTCCGACATGATCGAGGTCGAAGGGAACCTCCGGAATCAGGATGACGTCGGATCCGCTGGCCACGCCCGCGGTCAGCGCGATCCACCCGGCGTTCCGCCCCATCACCTCGCAGACCATCACGCGGTGGTGGCTGTCCGCGGTCGAGTGAAGCCGGTCGAGCGCCTCGGTCGCGGTGGCGACGGCGGTCAGGAACCCGAAGGTGATCTCGGTCCCGATGATGTCATTGTCGATGGTCTTGGGCACGCCGATGACGTTGATGCCCGCTTCGACGAGCGCGCTGGAGGCGGAGATCGTTCCGTCGCCCCCGATGACGATCAGCGCGTCGAGGCGGTGGGCGCGGACGTTCTCGACGCAGCGCGCCACGACATCCTCGAAGATCGGCGATCCGTCCGCGCGGCGCCCGACGACGTGCCTGCGCGGATTGCACTTGTTGTTGGTGCCGAGAATCGTCCCGCCGCGGTGGAGGATCCCCGAGACGTGGGAGAGGTTGAGCGGATTGATGCGGTTCTCGATCAGCCCGAGGAAGCCGTCGCGGATCCCCATCACCTCGATCCCGTGCTCGTAGATCGCCGTCTTGGCGACCGCGCGGATGACGGCGTTGAGCCCGGGGCAGTCGCCGCCGCCCGTCAGGACGCCGATGCGCTTGATCGTCGAGGCCGGCGCTGCGTTCGCTTCCGAGGAGATCGATGTCATGGAAGGGGAAACGGTACGCTACGTTTCCGGCGACGACCGGACCCGCGCGCGGTCCCGGACGCGGACCGGAGGCGCGCTCGGTGACGGAACTGCAACGGGACACGGAGACGGAAACGGAGACCGCGATGGCCATGGACGCGCAGCAGCCAACGAACATCCCTTCGCCGACGCCGCACGCGGCACCGGGTCCCGAGCGTCCGGACGCGGCCTCCGATGAGGGCGCCGTTCCCCACGACGCCCTCGTCGCGGCTCGGCGCGAAAAGCTCCGCAGGCACCGCGAGGAGCTCGGGCTCGAGCCTTACGGCGTCCGCGTCGATGGCATCGAGCCGCTCGCGGGGGCGCGGGCTCGCTTCGATGAGTCGGCGCACGCGCAGCACGAAGCCGCGGCGGCGGCCGCGAAGGCGGGCGCCGGCGCCGCTCCGGCTGCGCAGACCGAGGACCCCCGCGCCCGCGTCCGCGTGGCGGGCCGTGTCGTCCAGCATCGCGACCTCGGCAAGCTCGTCTTCGCGTGGCTGCGCGACCACAGCGGCGACTTGCAGGTGTCGATCTCGCGGGTCGCCGTCGATGAGTCGGGCTTTGCGCTGGCGAAGGCGCTCGACTACGGCGACATCGTCGTCGCCGAAGGGCCGATCGGCCGGACGCAGCGCGGCGAGGTCTGCGTCTGGGCGGATCGCCTCGAGCTGCACAGCAAAAGTCTCGAACCGCCCCCGGCGAAGTGGCACGGACTCGCCGACCCCGAGCTGCGCTACCGCCATCGCTACGTCGACCTGTTCGCCAATCCCGAGGTGATCCGGGTGGCGCAGCTCCGCTCGGCGATGGTCTCCTTCATCCGGCGCTGGATGGACGGGCGCGGCTTCCTCGAGGTCGAGACGCCGATGCTCCAGCCGATCGCCGGCGGCGCCGCGGCCCGCCCCTTCGTCACTCATCACAACGCGCTGGGCATCCCGCTCTTCATGCGGGTCTCGCCGGAGCTCTACCTCAAGCGGCTCCTCGTCGGCGGGCTGCCCCGCGTCTACGAGATCAACCGCAACTTCCGCAACGAGGGGATCGACCGCTCGCACAACCCCGAGTTCACGATGATGGAGGCGTACGAGGCCTTCGGAGACTGCTTCTCGATGATGGAGCTGACCGAGTCGCTCCTGCACGACCTCGCGGGGTTCATGGCCGAAGAGCGCGCCCGGCAGGGCTTCGCGCCGACCGCACCGGCCGCTGCGCACGCGCCCGGCGTCCGGCGCGGCGGACCGGTCCTTCCCTTCGGCGAGCTCGCGATCGACTGGTCGCGTCCCTTCGAGCGCGTGACCTACGCGGATCTCTTCGAGCGTGCGCTGGGCTTCCCGATGACCGACTTCGCCAAGGCCCGCGCCGCGGCGGCGGCCCGCCGGATCGAGGCGGCCAAGCTCGACGACTGGTTCGTCGTGAACGAGCTCTTCGAGTCCGTCGCGGAGCCGCTCATCGACCGCGCTCGACCGACCTTCGTGCTGGAGTTTCCCAGCGCGATCTCCCCGCTCACGCGGCCCAACCGCCGGCGGCCCGAGATCGCCGACCGCTGGGATCTCTTCGTCGGCGGCATGGAGATCGGACCGGCGTACTCGGAGCTCAACGACCCCGACATCCAGCGTGCCAAGTTCACGGAGCAGCTCCGCGGCAAGGATGCCGAGGAGGAGTCGACGTACCGGTCTCTCGACGAGGACTTTCTCCATGCCCTCCGCGTCGGCATGCCGCCTGCGGGGGGGCTCGGGCTCGGCATCGACCGGATCGCGATGCTCCTCACGGACTCGCCGTCGATCCGCGACGTGGTGCTCTTCCCGCTGATGCGTCCGCGCGGGTAGGCGTTCACGGCGCCGCCCTGCCTCCGCGATCGGGGATCGTCGGCGCGCGGCGACGCCTGCGGAGGGGCTCGATGCCGTAGGGTTGCTGACGATGACGAGCTCTCCGATCCGCTTCGATCGCGCGGCGACCGGCTGGACCGCCGGCGCGGGACTGATCGCGGTCTTCGCCCGGACGTCGCTGGCCTGTCTCGCGCTGCTCGTCGGCTCTCTCCGCCCGGCCGACGCCGGGGCCGCGGAGGCCGCCGCGACCCGGGCGCGCTCCGAGGGTGCGGCGAACGTCGAAGCGTGGTACGAGCTGCGTCTCGGGAACGTCCACTGCGGCTGGATGCGCACCGCGACGGTGACGCAGCGCGACCGCGTGTCGACCTCGTCCGAGACCGTGCTCCGGCTCGACCGCGCCGGCGAACGGGTGACGATCGAGCTGTCGAGCGAGTTCGTGGAGACGCTGACCGGACACCCCGTCTCGATGTCCGTCAGGAGCGCCACCGGAGGACCGCCGGTGACGACGCGCTGGACGTTTCCCGCCGGGGGCGAGCGGGGTGGCGGAGGCGGTGAGTCGCCGTCCGTCGCGGTCGTCGAGCGGCAGGGCGACCGCGAGCGGCGGAGCGAGGAGCCGCTTCCGGCCGGGGAGTGGCTGCCCCCTGCGGCCGCGGAGCGCTTCTTCGCGGAGCGTCGCGCCGCCGGTGCGACCGAGGTGAGCTATCGCGTCGTCGATGGGCAGGCCGGCCTGCGCGCCGCGAAGGTCAGTGCGCGACGCGTCGGGGAGGGGCGGTTCCGGATCGAGACCGGCGCCGCGCGCGGAGAGCGCGAGCTGCCGACGACGATCTGGGAGATCGCGACGGATCTCGTTCCCGTCGCAAGCACCATCGAGCTGACCAGCGACGGCCGGATCGTGCGCAGCTTCACGATGCTCGGAGCCGAGCGGCTCGAAAGCGTCCTGAGCACGCGCGATCGGGCGCGGCGGCTTGGATCGGCCCCGGCGCCGGACCTGATCTCCTCGACGATGAACGCCCCGGATCGACCGATCCAGCGCCCGCACGCGACGCGGCGGGCGCGCTACCGCATCGAGATCGCGGAGGGCGAACTCCCGGAGCTTCCGGAGGCGGGGGCCCAGCGCGTCGAGCGCGACGGTCCCTCCGCGGCGATCCTCCTCGTCGACGTCGGTCGTCCGCTCGCGGCGAGCGAGGCGGAGCGCGGCGATCCGGCGTACCGGGCCGCCTCGGCGCTGATCGACTTCGACGACCCCGACGTGATCGCGCTGACCGAGCGGGCGCTCGGCCGGGGCTCGGGTCGATCGCGCCCCGCCGCACCGGCGCCGAGCGCGGCGCCCTCCGGGCAGT
Source organism: uncultured Planctomycetia bacterium (assembly GCA_937871505.1). Classification (GTDB taxonomy): domain Bacteria; phylum Planctomycetota; class Phycisphaerae; order Phycisphaerales; family SM1A02; genus CALMPF01. The sequence continues at coordinate 45,232 of CALMPF010000003.1, forward strand.
CACCGCCGGTCGCGGCGCCGGCGACGCTCGAGACCGCCGAGCGACTCCGCGCCTTCGTCGTCGGCCACATCCGCGACAAGGGTCTCGCGACCGCGTTCGCGGGCGCCGCGGAGACGGCGCGCAGCCGCGCGGGCGACTGCACCGAACACGCCGTCCTTCTCGCGGCGATGCTCCGCGCTGCCGGAATTCCCGCGCGGATCGGGGTGGGCCTCGTCTACGCCGATCGGTTCGCGGGGCGGCGCGACGTCTTCGCGTGGCACATGTGGACGCAGGCGCTCATCGAAGATGCCGAGGGCACGTGGCGCTGGATCGACCTCGACGCGACCCTGGATGGTCGGTCGTTCCATGCCGCGCACATCCTGACCGCCACCACGAGCCTCGCCGAAGGGCCGCTCGATCCGCGCCTCGTCGGCATCATCCCCATGCTCGGCCGCCTCTCGATCAAGGTGCTCGAGGTCGATCACGGGCGCCGGCCCTGAGCGCGCGCCGCGCGGCGTCCGCCGTTGATCCGGCGCCGCCGAACGCGGCGACCGCGCAGCGCGCCCGCCGCCACCGGCGTCGATTCCGGTGGCGGCGGAGCGCCCGCAGCGCAGCCGCGCGGGGTGCCGCGCGAGCTCCGCGTGGTCGGGGTCGGGTGCTCTCAGCCCCAGGCGCCGAGGAGGAGCCCGAGATCCGCGCCATCGACGGTTCCGCTGCCGTCGAGGTCGGCGCCGCCCGCTCCCTGCGTTCCCCACGCGCCGAGGAGCAGTCCCAGATCCGCACCATCGACGATGCCGTTGCCGTCGAGGTCGGCGCCCTCATGGAGATACCACGAGGCCGGGATGACCATCTTCGGCGTGCCGGGTCCTTCGACCCGCGCGATGAGGCCAGCTCCGCCGAACCGCTCGAAGAACTCCACGCGGATGCGGTGAGTTCCGGCAGCGAGGCCGATCGTCCCCGATCGCTCGAGCATTCCGTGCAGGCCGTCGTTGTCGACCACCAGCGCGCCGCCGACGAAGAGCCGCGAGCCGTCGTCGCTCTCGCAATGGAACGTCCAGAGTCCCGGCTCGGGAATCTCGACAGAGCCGACGAAGACGGCGCCGACGAGGTCGGCGAGTCCGCTTCCGGCGAAGTTCCCGCCGGTGCTCGGGTAGTCGATCTTCGCGACGGTCTCGTCGAGGAAGGGCACGAGCCCGTCGAAGTCGGGAAGCTGGATCGGGTCGTCAAGCGCGAAGTAGCGGACGCGGGCGCCTGCGCGGGGCACTGCCGGCGTGATGGACGGAAGCAGCTCGAGCGCCCGGACCGTCACGGTGCCGATGGCGCTCGCGTCGGCGGTCGCGACGGAGTACTGGAACGAGTCGATGCCCGCGAAGCCCGACGGAGGAGCGTACTGGAGGGCGTCGCGGCCCCCGCCGCCGCAACCCTTGCAGAGCGTGATCGTGCCGCCTTCAGAAGAGGTCGCGTCAAACGAGGCGAGCTCGAACGTGGCGCACGCGGCCGCGAGGTCGTTCGCGAGGACGTCGACGATCGTCACCTCGTCGGGGAGGATCGTGACGAGGTCATCGACGGTCACCGGCACGTCATCGGCGGGGATGCAGAAGGCCCCCTCCGACGCGAGGTGCGACAGGATCGTCTCGATCGTCCCCGGCGCGAACGCCATCGCGACGTTGGCGAGGCCGCCCGAGCACAGGTGGCAGTAGCTCATGATCGTGCCGACGCCGAGCTCCGAACAGTCGCCGTTGCCGCAGCCGTCGATCGGGGGGTTCATGCTGTGCGTGTGCGGCGCGCCGAAGTTGTGCCCCAGTTCGTGGGCGACGACCATCAGGTCCCAGTTCTGCGCGCTGTAGTCCTGGATCGGGTAGGGAAAGGACCCCCCGAGGTTGGCGGAGAGGCCGTATCCGAAGGTGTCGGTGCACGTGCCCGGAAGCCAGGCGACGCCGCCGCCGAGTCCGCGACCCGAGAGGAAGTGCGCCGTGCTGCGCGGGATGGCACCTTCGAACGCTGCCCACCAGTCGCGGAACTGGAAGAGCTGCGACACGGCGCCGCCCTCCGTCCACGGATCGTCGGGGGTGGCCCAGAGCCGAAGGAAGGAGACCTGGAACTGCGTCAGGGTGTCGCGAGCGAAGACCTCCGAGGCGCCTGCGATGAGCGTGACCGCGTATGACGCCGCCGCTTCGAGCGTGCCGCCGAAGAGCAGGGTGAACTCGTGGTCGGTCTCCACCGCGATCGTCGCGGTGCGGCAGGCGAGCCCGGCGATGCCGCCATCCGCCGCGCGCCGCGCCGCAGTCTCGCCAGACCAGTCCCGCCCCTCGTAGCCGGGAAGCTGCTCGGCGTGACACGGGGGCACGACGAGCTCGAGCGTTCCCTCGGGAAGGGCGCCGGGGTCGAAGATCAACGGCGGGCGAGCACCGTCCACGGTGCCGCTGACGATCTGCGTTCGTCCGCCGCGATCGATCCAGCCGGAGACGCCATGGGGACCGACGGAAAGGAACGCGTGCGTCCCGGCGGCCTGTCCACGCCAGACCCGGAGCGTGCTGCGCAGCGCCGCGAGGTCGAGCTCGACTGGCCCGGCGGCGCCGATTGCGACGATCCTGGCGTCCGGTGCGAGCACGTCGATCGGATCGAGCGTGAGCAGGAGCTCGTCGCCGTCGGGCATCTTCAGCGCGAGGCTGCGCGATGCGGGATCGCGGAGGCGGTCGATGGTCGCAGAGGGGATCGCCGCCCTGCCGTCCGCCTCGGTGTGGCCAAGGGCCGGCGCCCGCGGGGGCAGCGCCGGACCGGCGATCGAACCGGAGACGATCGCGCCTGCGGCGAGCGCGACGAGTGCGGGGAGGGAAAGGCCGATGGGGGCGAAGATCCCCCGGTTGCGGCGGGCGTGCGCCGCTGAGTGTCTCTTGAAGCTGGCAGAATCGGGCATGAAGGACTCCAGGCGCGCGGAACCGCGCGCGAAACGGGGGCTGACGGCAGCCGCCGACCCGGGGCCCACGGCGAGGTGGTGCACAGGCTCGCCTGCGCGAGCCGGATGCGCCTGCAAGGGTCGCGGGCGCTGAGCCGTGCGGAGACCGGGTGTGGAGAGGCGGCAGACCGGAGTTGGATGGGCCAAGCGTGCGAGAGGCTCTCGACGGGGAGGCCGCCCGGCAAGGTACTCGCGACTCGCTCGGGAGTCGCGGGAATCTGGGCGAGATTGATGGCGCCGGTCGGAGCGTTGACCCGCTCGGCAGGCCGTTCTCCGGCGGAGTCCGCGCCGCCGAGCGCGCAGCTCGACTCGCGACGCCGCTCCGAGCGCGGCTGTCCCGAGACCCGTCTGGTGAGTGCGGTCCGGCGATCCCCTGAGCGGCCTCGCCCCGATCGGCCTCGCCCCGATCGGCCTCGCTCGGATCAGCCGCGGCGGAACCCGAACCAAAGTCCGGCGGCGCCGGAGACGCCCCAGGGGACGACCCGCTTGGCGAAGTTCAGCACCTCGTCGCCGCGGTCGTCGACCCACCCCTTGGCCTCCTCCGCGCCCCGCTGGAGGGACGACCAGTTCACGCCGACGACGCCGGCGCGCTCGAGCAGAACGATGGCGATTCCGAGGGCGGCAGCGACGAGGAGACCGATCCGCAGGAACGACCGGAGGAGAAACCCGACGACGAACGCTGCGATGAAGCTCCCCCCCATCTTCAGCGGCAGCGGAGCCGCGGCAGGTTCAGCGTTCGCTGTCGGCTCAACGCCTGCGGTCCCTGCTGCCGGCTGGTTTGGGCGAGGCGACGGGCGCGGGGCGCCGGTGCTTCCGGCGAGTCCGGTCGCCAGCGTGGGATCGATTCCGCGACCGGGAGCGCCTTCATCCACGGCGGTCCCGTTCGCGGCTTCGGCGCCGACCGTCGAGGCGCCGGACTCGGACCCGTGAGCGAGCGCACGCGCATCCCTGATCCAAAGCGCGGTTCCGATCGCGGTCCCGAAGAGCGCCACGACGAGCAGCACGCGCGCGACGACGCCGAGGCGTCGGAGCTCGCCGCGCACGGTGCGGCGGCGGCGCGATGGGTCAGTCCGGGGCTTGGTCATGGTGGTGGAGCGGGAGCGACGAGTGTGGCGGGGTCCGAGAGACCGATCCTGAGGACGCTCGAGCGGAGCGGCGCCGGGGAGCGCGACGCTCGCGCTCGCAGGGCGGGCGCCTCGGAGAGCGGGGTTCCACCGACGTGATTCGCCCAGCGGCCCTCGTCCCAGAGCGATGGGGGCATGCTACCGGGCGCCGCAGGAAGGTCGTGCCGATGCGTCGACGGTCACACCGAACGCCGTCGGCGGCGCGCGGCGGTCGTGAGCCGGAGCGCTGAGTTCCGCCGAAGCTCCCGGCGATCGGGGTCACGGACGCCATGGGGGTGCGAATCCACCGGGAGCGCCTTTGGCGAGCCCGACGGGGCGGGGACGACGATCGAGGAAATTAGTCCTATAACACCTCCAAGTGGGGCGTTTGACAGTGGTCGACGGTGGTCGGTGGTGGTCGGTGACGGTCGACAGTGGACAGACCTTGCGCGGAGAGGGGCTGTCGAAGGGGGCCAGCGCGGGGGCCAACAGGGGGGCCAGCACGGGGGCCAAAGCGGGGACCAGCAAGGCGGCCTCGAAGGACGCCAGACAGGGTGTGTCCACGGCGTGTGGGGGGCTGCCTCGAAGTGGCGCCTGCGGTCGACTCGGCCGGAGGGACCGTTTCCAAGCGGCGGGCTCGCCCAGAGCTTGCGAGCGCGTTCAACGGCGAGTTCGCTTGACAACCGCCCGATATCCAGTACGGTACCGCCAGCGTCTCCCCCCGATTGGTCGTTCGCGCGGACGACACCGGTTTCACCTTCGCCGTCCGTGGAGGACGGTCCTCCACTTTCCGGGAGCCGCACTTCTTCGAGCGCCCAGATATGTTCAATCTCATCCCACTCCGTTCGATTGCGGCAATCGCCCTTCCGGCGGCCGCACTTCTCTTGGCGAGCTGCACCGCGCCGTCCAATTCCCGGGGCGTTCGCGGCGACGTCCCGCACAGCGCCATGGCGTACGCGGAGGGTCAGCGGGCTGCGCCTGCGGCGACCGAGACGGTCTATGTCGAGGAGGTCCGCACCGCTCCAGCGCGACCGCGCAGCACCGGCACCGGCTGCAACTACGCACCGGCCGTCGGCCCCGACCAGCGGGTCACGATGATGGCCTTCCCGACGGGCGACCCGAACACGAGCGCGCTCTGCGTCTTCCAGGTGATGCCGGCGCAGGTGCGGCTCAACACCGCCTTCGCGCATGAGATCCATGTCCTCAACTGCTCGAATCTCCCGCTCGAGAACGTGGTCATCACGGACGAGGGGACTCGCAACCTCACGGTGATCGACTCAACCCCCGCCGCGACGCGCGGGTCGGGCGGCGTTCACTGGAACATCGGCGATCTCGGCCCCTGCGAGCACAAGATCATCCGCGTCAACTCCCGCGCGACGTCCGTCGGCGAGGCCGGCAACTGCCTCAGCGCGAGCTACTCGAGCCAGCTCTGCGCGGTCACTTCGGTGGTCGACCCGCGGCTTGAGATCGTCAAGAAGGCGCCCGCCGAGGTTCGGATCTGCGATCCGATCCTCCTCGAGTTCGTCGTGACCAACTCGGGCAGCGGCTCGCTGAGCAACATCTCGATCGCCGACTCGCTGCCCGCCGGACTGACCGTCAACGGCGCCAGCTCGCTCAACCTCCCGGTCGGCACGCTCGCCGCCGGCGAGTCGCGGACGCTTCAGGCGTCGGCCCGGGCCGATCGCGTCGGAACCTTCGAGAACGTCGCCACCGCCTCCAGCGGTGACATCAGCGCGACGTCGAACCGCACCCGGACGGTCGTGAAGCAGCCGAAGCTCGAGCTGATCTGCGATCCGGAAGGCAGCGAGTTCGTCAACCGCACGCTGACGATCACCTACACCGTCCGGAACACGAGCGACGTCCCGTGCCCCGACGTCCGCCTGACCAAGCCGATTCCGAACACGACCGCGTTCATCCGCGCCACCGAGGGCGGCGCTCTCTCGGGCAACAACATCGTCTGGAACCTCGGGACGCTCGCCCCCGGCGCCTCTCGGACGGTCGTCGCCGATCTTCGCACGCAGGCGATCACCACGGTGATCTCCACCGCGACTGCGACCGGCGACTGCGTCGAGCCGGTGACCGTCAACTGCTCCAGCGAGATCCGCGGCGTGCCCGCCGTGCTCCTCGAGGTCGTCGACCTCATCGATCCGGTCGAGATCGGCACTGAGACCACCTACGTGATCTCGGTCACCAACCAGGGCTCGGCCGACGACACCGAGATCACCATGCTCGTCGAGCTGCCGAGCAACTTCGAGTTCGTCTCGGCCGGCGGCGCGACTCAGCCGCGCCGCACGGGCAACGTGATCGAGTTCACGCCGTACGCCCGCCTCGCGCCGGGCGCCCGGATCGAGTGGCGCGTCGTGGCCCGCGGCAAGACCGAGGGCAACGTCCGGTCGTCCTTCAAGATGACCACCGCCGAGACCCGTGCCTTCGGCCCCGTCGAGGAGACCGAGTCGACGACGATCTACGATTGATGCGACGCTCACCGGGGGCTGACTGGATCAGCTTCTGAAGCGCACTGAATCGACGCGGCGGGCCCGACAGCGGGCCCGCCGCGTTCGCTTTGGTCGGTCGTCTTGACCTGCGGTTCGGGAGACTCCCAGCGCTGCTCGACCCGACGCCTCCGCGGGGCGAGGTTCGCACCGCGCTGGGTCGTCAGGCGCCGCGTCAGGCGCCTCGCATGGCCTCGATGGTCTCCGGGAGCTCGTCCGCGAGCTCCGCCGCGAGCACTCCCGCGGCACCGCGGCGCGCCGCCCAGCGATCGGCGGCGAGCGCGTGGGCCGCGACGGCCAGCCTGGCGCAGTCGAAGAGCGAGAGGGGAGGGTGTCGCGAGGGTCGACCGTCACCGTCGGGCGTCGATCCTCCGCGCCGCGCGAACTGCGCGATGAACGAAGCCACGATGCCGGTGAGGACGTCCCCGGTTCCGGCGGTGCCCAAGGCGGCATTGCCGGAGCGGTTGGTCCACGAGGTGATCCCGTCGCTCACCACCGTCCCTCGGCCCTTGAGGACGACGACGCATCCGAGGCGTCGGGCGAGGGCCTCGGCGGCCTCGGTGCGGCGCGACGGATCTTCCGGGTCGCAACGGAGCCCGAGCGCCGAGGCGAGGCGCCGGTACTCGCCGGGATGGGGGGTCAGGACGGCGGGTGCCTGAAGATCGCCGGCGAACTCCGGCGTGGCGGCCAGCGCATTGAGCGCATCGGCATCGATCACCAGCGGCACGGAGTCGCGAGCGACCAGGCGGAGCGTCACCTGCTCCGGCGCCGGGCCGCGTCCGAGCCCAGGCCCGAGCGCGATGCAGCGTGGCGCGCTGCCGAGGGCGTCGAGGGCTTCTGCGACCGCCGCAGGGCGCAGCTCGCCGAGCTCGGTCACCGGAAGCGCGACGCCTGTGGCCGAAGGGGCGATGGTCAGTCCCGCGACAAGCAGCGGCGTCGGCATCGCGAGGATCGCCAGCCCCGCCCCGCTGCGCAGCGCGGCGAGCGCCGCGAACGCGGGTCCGCCGACCATCGTCCGAGGCGGCGCAGCGCACCCCCCGACGACGAGCACCGTGCCGAACGTGCCTTTGTGCCCGTCGATCGTCCGCGCAGGCAGGCGCGGGAGGGCATCGTCGCGCTGCGAAACGTCTGCGGCGGTGTTGCGTGCAGCTTCACTCACGGGGAGCATCCTCGCCGCATCGGCTCGGCGGCGTCAAACCTCGAGGTACACTCGATGCTTCGTCAGACTCGGCAACCCTGCCCTGACTCAGTCCCGGAAGCAGCCACGCGGCGGCCGGCGCGACGGCCTCGTGGCATCGTTCGCCCGCAGCGCCTGCTCACCTGGAGCGTCCTGGAGACTCGATGGCCGACACCACGCACGTTCCGCTCCGCTCGGCCGCCATCAGCCAGTTCATCGACGGCGTCTACGGCCTCGTCAATCCGCAGGTCGGGACGACCCGCCAGGGCAAGCCGTACCTCAAGTGCATCCTGCGCGACGCCTCGGGCGAGATGCCCGGTCGGAAGTGGGACTTCCCGGAGGCGGACCTCGGGGCCCTCTCGGCGACCGGCTTCGTGCGCGTCGCGGGCGGCGTCGAGAGCTATGACGACCGCGCCCAGCTTCGCATCGAGCGCATCCACTCCGTGGAGGTCGCCGACGAAGACCTCGCGCGGCTGCTTCCGGTCGCGCGCCGCGACCCCGCGGCGATGGACGCGCGTCTCCGCGAGATCCTCGGGACGCTCGCGCATCCGGGGATGCGGGCGCTGGTCGAGGAGTACCTCGCCGACGACGAGCTGATGGCGCGCTTCCGCCGGGCGCCCGCGGCGGTCACCCTCCATCACGCGTGGATCGGCGGACTGCTCGAGCACACGCTCCAGCTCGTCGAGCTCGCCGATCGGATGCTCCCGCTGTATCCCCTCCTCAGCCGCGACCTCGTCCTCGCCGGGCTGTTTCTTCACGACATCGGCAAGGTCTTCGAGCTCTCGTGGGAGCGCGGGTTCAACTACACCGTCGACGGGAACCTCATCGGCCACATCGTGCGCGGTGCGATTCTCCTCCAGGCGAAGGCCGCTCGCGTCCGCCAGCGGATCGGGGAGGAGCTGCCCGCCGATGCGATCAAGGTCCTCCAGCACATCATCCTGAGTCATCACGGCCGTCCGGAGCACGGCGCTGCGCGGATGCCGAGCACGCCGGAGGCGATCTTCGTCGCCTCCCTCGATCATCTCGACGCGCGGACGCAGATGGCGCTCTCGGCGACGCGCGAGGAGGGCGCTCCTGACGCCGGCGGAGCCCTCTTCACCGATCGGCTCTGGGCGCTGGAGACCCGGCTCTATCGGCCCGATCCTCTCGCCGCGAGCATGGAAGCTCCCGCGACGGCCGCTGCGCCTCCGCCCGAGCCTGCGGTTGACGCGCAGCGCGGTCCAGACGGCGCGACGTGAAACTCGACTTCAGGCGCGGCGCTCCAGCGATCTCCGGAGCTCCTCGCGGAGCCCGGCGAGCGTGTCCGCCTCGTGAAACGGGAATGGCCAGGTTCGATCCTCGAGGATCGGCCGCAGGCGCTCCCACTCCTGCGCGGCGCCGAGGGCCGCTCGGATCCGGTCGATGGCATCGCGATGCTGCGCTAGAAGGCTCTCGATCCGCCGGTGCATCGCGCGCCATGCCTGCGCCCGCGCGGGGGAGCGGCGCGGGAGCGCCTCAAGCTGTTCGAGAAAGCCCCGCTTGGTCGGTCCTGGACCTGCGGCGCGGCGCGGCGCCGAGCGGATCGCCGCGTCGTCGTCCGGGGAGTTCGACGACGCGGCATCGGAACCGACGTCCGGATCGGCGCTCGCACCCGAGGCGAGCGCTCCGGCAGGCTCGGGCGCTGAGCTGGTCTCCGCGTCGCTTCCGGCCCGCGGCGCGTCCAGCGCCAGCGGTCGCGCCCCCGGCGAACCCGCGCCGACCGACGTCGCACCCGGCGCGCCGATCGCTGACGACTCCGCCCCTGACGGGTCGAGCGCCGCCGAGCCGGGCGCCGGCGGCTGGATGCGGAGGGCGATGAGCTCTGCACCATCCCGTTCGATCGACTCCGGGTCGGCTTCGGCCATCCGCAGCATCCGCGCAAGCTCCGCGGCGCTGCGATGCGGCGGGTCGGGCGCGCCGGGCAGCGAGAGCAGGCGGGTTGCGCTGGCCAGCGCCGCCGGTGCCGTGCTCGCGCCCAGCCACCGCGCGATCCAGCGCTCCATCGCCGCGTCGTAGACGATTCCGCCGGTTCCGTGGATGAAGAGATCGCAGAGGCCCAGCCGCAGCAGCGCTGTCATCAGGAGGGCGCGCGGAAGCAGGACGATCGCGCCATCGTCGGCGCCGGAGGCAGTCGATGGACCGGACGCCTCATGGGCGCGGGCGAGATCGTCGTCCCACGCGCGCACCCTGCGGCCTTCGCCGTCGATCCGCCACAGCGGCAGCTCGATGCGGTCATCGAGGATCGCCAGCGGCGCAGCGCTCCCCGGCGTCTCTGCGACCGCGTCGTTGTATGCGACGGCGCTGGCCTCCGGATCTTCGGCCAGGCGCCGGAGCAGCGCGCGGCCGAAGCTGGTCCGGAGCAGGTCGCCCGCGCCGATCACCGCAGGCGGACGGCAGCATGGCCGAAGCAAGTCGAACGCGGCCAGCGTGACCTGACGTCCGAGCGAGCGCTCGTCGCGCCGTCGGCGAAGGGCCTCGGTCATCGCGACGAGCCCGTCGTCGATCGATCTCGACGCCGGCTCGACGGCGAGGGGAAGCAGCGACCGCAGTCCAGCGCCCCGTGTTCCCTGCGCGTCCAAGGAGGCGGGGTCGAAGGCGGGGAGCCGGGCGACGACGACCTCGGAGGGCGTCGGCCGCGCGTCGATCGCGGCGCGATCGAGCCCGCCGCCGCGCCGCCGGACCGGGACGTCGAACGCCAGCGGCGAGTCGGTCTCCTGCTCGACGATCACGTGCACTGCGAGGCCGCCGCAGCGCTCGGCAAGCAGGTCGGCCAGGAGCGACTTCACGACGATCCCCGGGTGCCAGAAGCGCGCCTGATGGCCGGTCGCGATGATCGGCTGCCGCGACCGGATCGCGGTGTCGTGCGCCGTCCCCCCACGCGCTGCGCCGGCGCCGCCGCGCCGAGCTGCTCCGGCTGACGGGCTCGCGAGATCGAGCTCGGCCGCGCTGCGCGACCGCCACTCGCCGACGGACGCGCCGAGCAGCGGCGCGGTGTCCGCGTCGCGGAGGGCGGGCTCGGCGAGCGCCGCGAGCAAGCGGTCGACGCTCGGATCGACGAGGATCGCCTCTCCGGGAGCAGGCGCGCTCACGGTCGATTCATCCCCGCGCCGGCGGCGATCCCCGCGTCGTCGGGTCCGCAGGGACCCTGATCGAGCGACGCGAACGCGGAGGCAGGGAGGCGGTCCGCGCAGCGCCGCAGCTCGCGCGCCAGCGTCCGCCGGTAGGTCGCGAGGCGGTTGCCCGCGTCGTCGAGCGGTCCGCCGAAGGTCCGCGTCGGATCGTTGTAGATCAGCCGCACCGGAAGCTCGCGCACGATCAGTCGGCGGGCCGCGGCCTGCACCCAGAACTGCATCGGAAAGTCGTACCCATCGACGTCGAGCCGAAGCCGTCCGCACGTCGCCACCCGAAATGCCTTGAAGCCGCAGAACGCGTCGGTCATCGCGGTGCCGTCGGCCATGAGCAGCGAGCCGATCCGTCGATTGAGCTCCTCCGTGATCGTTGCGTTGATCGAGCGACGATCCGGCGGCGGGGCGTCGTCGAGGGCGCTCGGAACGAGATACCGGCTTCCGGAGATCAGGTCCGCCGGCGCGGCACCCGACTCCGCCGCCGCGATCGCCTCGAGGAAGCTCGGAATCGAGGCGGGCTCGTGCTGCTCGTCGCAGTCCATCGTCACCAGCCAGTCATGGCCGTCGACCCGAGCCCATCGGAGCATGTCCGCGATCGATCGCCCGTACCCGCGATTGCGCGCGTGCCGGATCACCTCGACGGGATGTCGCCAGAGCAAGGCGGGCGTCGAGTCGGTCGAGCCATCGTCGATGACGAGGATCTCCGGGACATAGCGTCGCACCTCCGAGAGCACCCGGTCGACCGATCGCTCCTCGTTGTAGACGGGAATGGCCAGCAGGATGCGGGGGGTCATGGGAGCGGTCGGACGATAGCCCGACCGCTGCGATCGGCTGATCCGCAGGTGCCCGCAGCGGGGTGAAGCGATTCGGGACGCGAAGGGCAAGCAGGTCTCACGCCGAGGCGTGCGCCGATTCCGCGCCTCTTTGGGGAACGCCGGTCTTGCAGGTCGAGCGCAGGCCCCCGGGGATGACCCGGCACTCCCGGCCCGGACAAGCCAAAGGACTCGTCCCGCGGGAGATGTGCACGCGCGCCGCCCGATCCGGCGTCGATCGGCGCCGTGATGCCGACTCCGAGATCCGGGGGCGCGCTGATCGCGCGGGGATCGTCCAAGCGATGCGAGGCGTCAGCGCGCCGCGAAGGCGACGGGCCCGCGCGCGAGAGCCGCTCTCGGCGCCTTGAGCACGTCGGCGCAGCGCTCCGCCACAGCCGCGGCGAAGCGCTCGAACGAGAGCTCTTTCGCGCAGGCGGCACGGCCCGCCTCTGCCATCCGATCCCGCAGCGTCGGATCGCGCAGCAGCGCGATGCACCCTTCGGAGAGCTCCCGGTCGGAGCGGCCGACCCAGACGCTCGAGCGATCCTCGAGAATCGACTCGTAGCCGCGCATGGAGTGAGCGGCGACGACTGCCGCCCGGCCGCGCCGGTAGCTCTCCGAGATCTTGATGTTGCTGCCGCCTCCGGCGTGCACGGCGCAGAGCGTCGCGGCGCACGCCGCGTACTCCTCCTCGAGGTCGTCCACGAAGCCGACGACCTCGACGCCCTCGACCGCGCCCCACCGCCGGCGCTGCTCCTCGGCGAGGCCGCCGCCGACGATGCGAAGCCGCGCCGCCGGCACTGCCGCGACGACGTCTGGCCAGGAGTCGCGCAGGAACCGATCGATGCCCTCCGCATTGGGCCGATGCGTGAGCGTGCCGACCGTCAGCAGCGTGGTCGATGCCGCCGGCGACCGCGCGGGCGTCGATGCTCCGGTGGGGTGCGTCGCCGGGACGGGCCCGGTCGACTCAGGCTCGAAGGGGATGTTGCGAAGGAGCGTCGCATGTTCGAGGGCGGCGACCGTTCGATCGGCTTCCTTGGCGATCCAGTGGCCGGCGCAGCGGCGCAGCAGCGGATCGACGATCCCCTGAAGCTGGCGGAGGTGACGGCGCTCGAGCGTCCGTCGCAGGAGCGTCTTCACCGACACGCGTCCGGCGCCGCCCGGAGCGCCGCCCATCGAAGCCGCAACCCGCGAGGCGACGACCTCGAGATCGAGATCGTCCACATCGAGCAGGACGGGAAGGGAGTCGAAGAGGTCGCACTTGGCGGCCGCCGTGAGATAGCGGGCCACCGCGAAGTCGTATCGCCGCGCGGCGACCATCGCCTTCGCCGCTTGGGCGATCCGCGGGTCGGGTCGGAACTCGACTGCCACGCTTCCGAGGTGGTGCGCCACCCGATCGACCCGTGCGCCCGCGAAGCGCCGCGCGAGCGACCACGGGAGCCACTCTCCCCGGCGTCTCCGGGGAACGCACGCCACGAGGCCGAAGCGCGACTCGAGCGAAGCGAGATCGTCCGCGGGGAACTCGCGGCGGTCGCGGAGCAGGAAGAGATCGACGTCGGCGATGCGCGCGAGGGCCCGGTGGATCAGGTTGGTGCGCTGCGCTCCGCCGGTCGTCGGCGGATGCGGCGGCACGGCGGTGACAAGGAGCGCGCGCGGCTTCATCGTGGTTCGGTTCACGGGGGGTCTGCGGAGCCATCCGGTGCTCGCGGGATTCAGACTCAACCTTTCACACACTTCTCGGTGGTCCTGCAGGGCCGATGGTAGAGTCCGCGGCATTCCGATCGGGGTTCGACAAGAGGCCCCCCGGGCGGGTGATCGGTGGTCTTCGAGTCTCTGGCGCGCAGCGCCAGCCGGATGTCGGCGGCTTCGATCGCGCCCGCGTCGCAGTCGATCCCGCCTTCGTCATCTCTCTGCTGTCGTGTTGCTTCCGCTTCGAGCACCTCTCGCTTCGATCCTTCATCGGGCTCCGCGCAGGCGGCTCGGCTGGCCGCGCGCGGAGAGCGCGACGCATCGGTCGCAGCGCCTTCGGACGCCAGCGAGGTTCGCTTCCGGCGCCCCCGCAGCGGCGGGGAGGAGCGTGCGATGACGCAACGCCCGAAGAAGCTCGCCCCCTCGGCGGGTGCGCCCGCCGCCCCGCCGGCGGCCCGACGCGCGCCCGGGGATGCGCAACCTGACGTTCGCAGGGCCAAGATCGCCCAAGGAACCCGGTGGGGTGAGGACGGTGACGGGGCCAAGGACGTCGCTCGTTCGCGCCGACTCCAGCTCATGCTGCGATTGGCGCAGCGCGAACGCGGCTGGACGCGGCGCGAGCTCGCCGCCGCGCTGGGGAGAGACCCGAGCAACCTTGCAGGTCGCCTCTCGGCGAGTCGCATCGGACTCCCGAAGGTCGACGTCGCGTGGCGCCTGGCGGAGCTGCTTGGCTGGTCGATCGATGACGTGCTCGGGCCGCTCTGCGCGCCGCTCGATCGCGGCGCGGACGTGGTCAGATCCGAGTGGTCGAGCGCTGCGGAGCTCGCGATCGGTGCCTCGCGCGACGAGCCGGACGAGATCGCTCCCCTCCGCGCAGCGGTCGCGGTCGCCATGGAGAGCGGGAGGTTCTCCGCCGTCGCGAGGCGCATGACCACCGCGCTGCGCGCCGAGCGCATCGACCCGGACGTCGCAGCGGAGCTTCATCTCCATCTTGCTGCGGCAGAGCTCCATCTCGGAGCACCGACCGTGGCGCTGACGCTCGCATCCAGCGTCGCGCGCCCGCCTGCTCCGACCTCCGGAACGGGTCCCGGCGTTCATGCTCCCGCTCGGCCTGCGGCGGCCTCACTCAGCGCGGCGGCGAGCCTGATCGAGCTCCTCGCGGCCCTGCGAATCGCCGAGCAACGGGGTCAGGCGATGCTTCGCGGACTTCCTGCCATCGACGAGCGGCCGCCGATGGCACCTGGCGCCGACGCGGACGGAGTTCGAGCGCGCGGCGGCGACTCCGCGCTGAGCACCGATCCGGACGCTCCCAAGGCGCCACGGCGAACAGACCTGCCCGATGCGACGTTGCAGCGCGGCCTGGGGCTCCCCGGACCTGCGCACCTGCTTCGACGCGCCGCCCTTGAGGCGATCGCCGAGCGCTCCGCGCCGCAGCCCGGCCTCGGAGCCGAGCTGTTGCGCTCGCGATCGACGGCCATTGCCCGAGCGAACGCCAACCTGAGGCGCGACCGCCGAGCCCGGGATCGGTTCGAGCGCGTCCATCCGTCCGGGGAGGCGGGATGGGGGAGGGAGGCGCCCGAGACGCAGGAGCCGCGCGCCGCCCCGACCCACGCCCGAGCGACCGATGCCGGTGCGCATGACGCCTGTCTGCCTGCTTCCAGTTCGCCTCATGCCGGCCGGTCTGGCACCGGTCGATCCGACGCCGGACTGACTGACCCCATTCTCTCTGACCCCAGTCTCTCTGATGCCAGTCTCTCTGATGCCAGTCTCTCCGATGCCAGTCTCGCTGACGCCGGTCTGCCTGGCACCCACCGCGCCGCGGCGCCCCCTCCGCCGGGGAGCTCGTCGAGCCACCACGCGGAGGCATCCGACGATGCGCTTGACCTTCTCCGCATCGCCGCTTGGCAGGGAGTCTGGTCGCTTGCGCGCGTGCTCTTCGTCCACGAGCCGGTCGACGGAATCTCCGATGCGTTCGAGCTGAGCGAGCCCGCTCCGCGCGCCGCGGCCGCCGACCCGCCGCGGCGGCGAGCGGTCCAGTCTGAGATCGCCGCGCTCTGCGCAGCGATCGGCGTCGCCGCGCGGCGCACGCGCGACTGGGCGCTGATCGAGCGCTGGTTCGCACTCGAGCGAGCGCGGCAGCGCCGTCTGGCCGAAGCGTCCGGCGGCGCGGGCGGGTGGGTTCTCGATCGGGAGGAGCTGCTCGTCGTCGCGGGACTCCCCGGTCGCTTCCCCCATCTTCACGACGTCGTCTGGCCGATCCTGGAGGTCTCGGCCTCGGTCATCGCCTCGTCCGAGCTGTGACTCTCCGGAGATCGATCGACGACCGCACTCCGTCGCAGCGAGCCCGGGGTTCGGCGGGCGGAGCGGATCGTGCGCCGCGCGGCGAACGCCATCCCGGCTGTCCGCCGAGCGGAGGACGGAGCCTCGCGCCGTTCCAGCGGAGGGCACTTCCGCGGTTCCCGCTGTGCCGCAGCTCCGCGGAGGGCGCGGCACGGAGCCCCGCTGGCTTCGAAGAGATCGTGGTGCATCGACGCGCGGCGGCGGATGTCTGCGCAGTTGCCCACCGGAGTCCCGCTGGCTTCGAAGAGATCGTGAGGGATCGACGCGCGGCGGCGGATGTCTGCGCAGTCGCCCACCGGGGTCCCGCTTGCTTTCAAGAGATCGCGAGGCATCGACGCGCGGGAGCGGATGTCTGCGCAGTCGCCTACCGGAGCCCCGCTGGCTTCCGAGAGGTCGTGAGGCCGGGGGGCATCGCCTTCGGCCCCAGCGCGGCATGCGCTCTCCGCGAGTTGCTTCACGATCTCAGGGCTTCCGGAGGACGGATCGGACGCCTCGCACTCCAGCGCCCGCTCTCTCCTGCTGCGGCGTTCGGAAGCGGCGTTCTGCTGCGTCGAAGCTCGCAGCTTGTTGCATCGACGGGGGCTTGATGGCCCGCAGAGGGGCCACCGGCGCCCCATCTGCTGCTTCCCTTCTCCTTGCAGAGCATCCGCTTCCGACCGCCTCGCGACGGAGCCAAGGGGCGCTGGAGCGCCAGGAGTCTGCGTCACGGAAGAGTCGACGCCCGCCCCAAGGCCATGCGACCATCGAAGGCCCCACAGCGGTCCAGCGGTATCGGATGCCGTTCGATGTGGACGTGCGCCTTCCGCGGCACAGGCTGCGAGCGCGAGTGGCCCGGCATCGGAGACGTCTCCGACCCTTCGAGCGCGATCCGATGCTGCTGCTGGTGCTGGTGCTGCTGCTGCTGCTGATGATGATGATGATGATGATGATGATGCCGCCGCAGTCGCTGCGGCAGTGGCTGTCCGAATCAAGGTGACGCCACCCGGGAAGCGATGAGGGCGCGGGTCTCACGCCGAGGCGCAGGCCGGTCGGCCGATCCGACGTCGGACGGCTCCATGACGCAGGCTCCTCGATCGTCGCACCGCTGGTCGCGGGCGCCGCTCGGAGCGCGTCCGCCCCGCGCGACCTTGCCACCACGGCTCAGCGAGGTCGCGATGACCGCGGCGCCGCTCGGGCGCGGCCGACTTCGAGCCCGCCGCGAGCCACGCGCTCAGTCCGCAGGGGCGCCGTCGATCCGAACCGCGGTCTGCGTCACCGTGCGACCGAGGATCCCGAGCGCGCGGACTTCCTTCCGTCTCTCCTCTGCGACCAGTCCCAGCCCGGGGACGATGTACTGCACCGCCCGTTCGGAGGCGTTCGCGAGCGCGAGGCGTGCGCGAAACTCGATCTCGACCCGCACCGCCTCCAGCTCGCCGAGGGGCGTCGCAATCCGGCAGCGATCGACGATCCTCATGCTCCGCGTGGCCTCGCCCTCCTGTCGCACGCGCGATCGGTCGGCCTCGCCGACGACGCGCATCGACGCCCGCGATGTGAACGCATCGCCGCCGACGAGCCGCCGCGGCACGATGCCGAGCGCCGGTTCGAAGAGGCTCATCGCACGATCGGCGTGCGCGAGCGTCGCAGGCATGCTGAGACCGCCATCGGAGGACGGCGCCAGGAGCAGGCTCTGCTCCGGCCCCGACGGCCCGCCGGTCCGCACCGCGATCGTGGCACCGAAGCTCGACGCGGGATCCGCGATCGCCTCGATCGTCCGCCAGAGCTCCGTCCCGACCCCGTCGCCCGCGACGACGCGCCAGCGCGTCGTGCCCGGCGTGGTGAGACCAAGGTCGCCGATGTCGAGCGCCGTCGCCGCGTCGAGCGGCGCCGTCGAGCGGACCTCGAGCCCGAGGAAGACCGCGGGCCGGACGGGGGCGGACGCGGCGCTCCCCGCCTGCGCCGTGAAGTACGGCTCGGTCCGCTGGCCGCGATCACGAGCCGACGGCGCCGTGCAACCCGCAGCGAGAATCAGCGCGAGCACGGAGATCGCGAGGCACATCGACGATGTCCGGTGTGAGGAGTGCATCATCGACCTCCGCAGCCTGAGCCAACTCCATCGGCGTCTCGCTCCAACGCCTCGTCGACGTTGCGCCAGTCGCACCACGATTCGATCCACCTCCGGCAGCGCGCTTGCGCGCAGTGCTTCGGACGATGCCCGTACCCACCTTCGGAGTGCGCTCGGTGCATCGGCGCGAGCTGCGCTCGGGCGGGCGCATCGATCACGAAGCGCGTCCGCCGGGTCGCTGAGGTTCGCGCGGTGGTCGGTCGGCCTCGCGCGCTGGTCGCTGCGGCTCTCGGTCTGTTCGTTGGGGCTCGCGATTCGTCCGTGGGGGCTCTCGAACCGGCCTCTGGGCCTCTCGCCCGGGGCGCTGGGGTTCAGGGTCGCTTGTGGGGAGGCCTTTGGACTTCCAGAGCTGCTGGATCGCGACGGGTTCGATGCGCTCCAGCACGATGCCGTCTGGATCGACGCGGCGGATGCGGTTGCCCGCGGCGTCGAAGAGCTGGACGATCGGGGGCTCGTCGATGCCCGGATGCGTCGTGAGCGTCCAGGTTGCGCCGTCGGCGCTGCGCTCCCAGCGGTCGCGCCGCTGCGGAAGGCGCGACTCCTTGGCGTCGAAGGCGAAGAACGCGAACTCCATCGGCTGCTGCGCATCGCGCGGGAGAAGCTGTCCAAGGAGCAGCGATTCAGGCATGCTCAGATACGCCTGCGTCGGGACGCTCCACTCCATCGGCCGATCCGCAGGGGTCGGAGCGGCTCCGAGCCTGCTCCCGACGACCGTCAAGGTGGCGGGCTGCCCCGGGGTCTGCGGCGTGCGGATCCCCGTCTGGGCGAAGGAGCGGATGTCGCGACCGCTGCGTTCGGTGCTGCGTGAGGACCACGCCTCCCGATCGCGATCCCACGCGAGCCAGTACCGCGCCTCGACATCGAGCACGTGGGAGGCGTCGTCGCTCAGCAGGCCGCGGCTCTGGGCGATTACTAGGAGCCCCGTCTCCGATTCCTCGGCCGTGTAGTCGCGCTCCGGTCGGCCCGGGTTGAGCGCGCCGCGCTTTCCCTCGGCGGCGGCGATCCGGAGATAGCCGATCTCCCGTTCCCGTGAAGCGCCTCCGGCGGGAACGTAGAGCCGGTACCAGTCGTCGCGACCGACGAGCGAGCGGAGCCGGTCGGGAGTGATCGAGGCGACGAACGCCTCGCCCGCTTCGAGGCGCGCGATCCGCTCCGCGATGACAGCGTCGAGGTCCATCAGCTCGAGCGTCGCCAGCGATCGCTCCAGCGCGGCGCGGGCCTCTCTGAGATGCTCGGGAGCGGTCGCAAGCGTCGCGACCGTGAAGAGCAGCCCGCCGCGATCGAGGATCAGCCACGCGTCGACGCCGCTTGAGCCGTCGGGGCGCGGGCGCTGAATGACCAGGAGATGTCCATCGACGCCGCCGTATCGCGTCGGCTCTTCGGCGAGAAGCACGAACTCCGCTCCTTCTCGCCGGAGTCGGAGGACGTGATCGAAGGCCACCGTCTGCGCGGTCGGGGTGTCTGGGGACGCGAGCAGCGCACCGATCCGAAGCCGCCACGTCGGGTTCTCCGGGCGCTCGGCGATCAAGAGGGCGGTGCCGCCGATCACGCCGCCTCCGACAAGCTCGCGCGCCACGACGGACCCGCTCGGCGGGCGAATCGAGAGTCCCAGGCTCTCGATCGCCACTCGGTCCGGCGCCCGGTCCTTGGGGGGCGAGTCGGCACTCCGCGATGAAGCGCGCGGCGGAGCTGCTTCTGCGAAAGCGGGGTCGAGCGAAGCTGGTTCGGGCAGAGCGGGGATGGCAAGCGCTCTCGCCCGCGCGACCGGCGGCGCCGTCGTGGTCACGCCGACAAGCGAACGACGCGGCGCTGTCGCGACCTGCGTGCGAAGCGGGTCGGGCCAGTGGAGTGGGTCTGCCGGAGCCTTGGCCCAGCGCTCATCGAGTCGGCCACCGTCCGCCGGGAGCGGTCGTTGCACCGAAGCGCCGGCGACGACCGAGTAGAGCGCGAGGATCGGGAAAAGCGGGGGCATGGCGGGAGGGTCCAAAGACCGCGTCGATCGTACCGCCGAGTCGACGTTCCTCGGCGCCCACGCGGCGAGGAGGACCAGCGAGCATCCTGAAATGGTCCTGTAACACACGCATGAGCGCGTACCGCCACCGTGCGACCCACCGCCAAGGCCCCCAAGGACACACCCTGTCCGCGCAAGGTGTGTCCATGATCGCGCAGGGTGTGTCCATTCTGGAAGAGTGTGACCACTCTGAAACCGAAGGCGTCTGGTAACACAAGCATGCGTTCGCGGCTCCAGCGCGCGACCCGCCCCCGAGGCCCCCGAGGACACACCCCGTCCGCGCAAGGTGTGTCCATGTTCGCGCAAGGTGTGTCCATTTTGGACCCATTCTGGACCAGCGCGCGACCCGGCGCCACGGCCCCCGGGGCCCTCAAAGGCCCTCAAGGACACACCGTGTCCTCGCGAGGTGTGTCCATGTTCGCGCAGGGTGTGTCCATTCTGGAAGGGTGTGTCCATTCTGGAACGGAAAGAGTCTTATAACACAAGCTTGCGTTCGCGGCGCCAGGTGCGACCCGCCCCCGAGGCCGCCGAGGACACACCCTGTCCGCGCAAGGTGTGTCCATGTTTGCGCAAGGTGTGTCCATTCTGGAAGTGGGTGTGTCCATTCTGGAAGTGGGTGTGTCCATTCTGGAACTGAAGGCGTCCTGAAACACAAGCATGCGTTCGCGGCTCCAGCGTGCGACCCGGCGCCACGGCCCGCGAGGCCCCGGAGGACACACCCTGTCTGCGCAAGGTGTGTCCATTCTGGACCTTGTCCATCCGGGGTCCGGCGCGGCGGGGTGCCCGGCGGAGGTTGCTCGCAGCCGGGGGGGGTCCGACCGGGTTCTGGAGGGTCTGGGTTCTGGAGGGTCTGGCGGACGCTCCGCCTCGAGCGGCGCGTCGGCTTTGCGGGAGGGAGTTGACAACGCCGCGGCAATCCCTAAGATCCTCGATTCCCCTCGTTCAGCCGAGAGCCGCTGACGGAACGCGCGACGCGCAACCGGAGCGGCTTGGATGGGCGAGAGGGGCTGGCTCCGGCCAGGTGACTCCGACGGACGGAGGAGCCTGAGGAGCTGGAGTTTCACCACCCCGGCTTGAGTCCGCGACTCGAGATCGCTCGGGGAGGGCCTGCCTCGCCTCGGCGGGTTAGTCCCTTGATCTTCGAGAGCGCGCTCAGCACCTGAGCCGGACTCGAAATTGAACGCAAAGTGGCCCCATCGCCGTGGGCCTCATCGCCTCGGGCCCCATTGCCTCGGGTCACTCCGCCGGAGTCGGTGAGACCTGAGAACAGCCTCGACGAACGACCTCACCCCGCCGCGACGTTCTCCGCCGGCATCCGAGGTCGGTGACTGAACGGCACTCCCGCACGACCCTTTCGCCCCCGGACGTCTCCGGGGCCTCCCTCGGACCTCACCCTCCCGGACACCATGACTGGCGGCAAGATCAGAATCCGAATGGAGGCGTACGACCATCAGGCGCTCGACTCGTCGGCGCGCGAGATCGTCGATCACGCCAAGCGAACCGGGGCGAGGGTTGCAGGTCCGGTGCCGCTGCCGACGCGCCGCGAGATCTATACCGTCAATCGCGGTCCCTTCATCGACAAGAAGTCGCGCGAGCAGTTTGAGATCCGCACGCACAAGCGGATCATCGACATCAGCGACCCGAACGCCCGCACGGTCGAGGCCCTCAATCGCCTCGTCGTACCCGCGGGCGTCTTCATCAGGATCAAGGCCTGATCCAATTCGCCGTGTTCGCTGGCGCTCCGGCCGTTCAGGCCTGAGCCGGCAGCGGGCCACCTCTCACCGTCCGCGGGCTCCCGCCCGCCGTTCACGACCCGACCACGTCCCTCGACGACCCTTCGCGGCTGGCCCGACCACACCGGCGCAGACCGACCCGAAACGGCCCATCCCGGCCCCGTCACCCGACCTCTGGTCTTCACCCTCGAGCCCCGAGCCCGACATGCCCGCAGCCATCCTCGGTCGAAAGATCGGCATGACCCGGATGTTCACCGACGACGGGAAGAACATTCCCGTGACGGTGATCTCCGCCGGTCCGTGCTTCGTCACCCAGGTCAAGACCACCGAGACCGACGGCTACAGCGCCGTGCAGATCGCGATGGAGGACGTCAAGGCGCGCCGCAGCACGATGGCCGTGATGGGCCACGACGCCAAGGCCGGCGTCGCGCCGAAGCGCCTGCATCGCGAGATCCGCATGGAGGACGATGCGGAGGCGTCGCAGTACTCGCTCGGCCAGGAGATCGGCGTCGCGGCCCTCGAGGGCCTCAAGTTCGTCGATGTCATCGGCACCTCCAAGGGCAAGGGCTTCGCGGGCACGATGAAGCGGCACCACTTCAAGGGCCTCTGCGCCAGCCACGGCACCGAGCGGAAGCACCGCTCACCGGGAAGCATCGGCAGCCACGGCACCGACCGTGGCCACGGTGCCAAGATCAAGAAGGGCAAGAGGATGGCGGGACAGCTCGGGAACGAGCGTGTCACGATCCGCAGCCTCGACCTGGTCTCGATCGACCCTGAGAACAACCTCCTGCTGGTGAAGGGCGCCGTCCCCGGCCCCCGCTCCGGCATCGTCTTCGTCCGCACCCCGACCCGTCTCTACAAGTCCAAGGCTCGCAAGCAGGCAGGGGGCGAGTAAGCCGCCCCGCCTGACCAGGAAGGCCTCGCACGGTCGATCGCGCTCGGCCCGCCCACCGGAGAGTCTCCGGTGCGCAGGGCTCGACGACCGACGGGGAACCGCCCGGTACCGACAAACTGACGACAGCAACCGAGTCAAGATCCCTGCCCCCGGACATTCGTGACAGTCCGCGGGAGGGTGAGGCGAACGCCGCGGAGACGCGCGGCATCCCGACGGAGCATCCCGCCGACCAGAGGTCGGCGACTCCGATGGGAACGAAAGGTGAACAGCATGATCGAATTGCCGATCTACAACCTCGATGGCACCCAGGTCGAGACCATCTCGATCGATCCCGCGGATCTGGGGAGCGAAGTGCGTCCGGCCCTGCTCAAGCAGGCGTACGTGATCACGCACTCCAACCAGCGGCAGGGATCCGCCCGGACGAAGAACCGCAGCCGCGTCGAGGGGTCGACGCGAAAGCTCTACAAGCAGAAGGGCACCGGAAACGCCCGCATGGGCCCGGTCCGGACCAACGTCCGCAAGGGCGGCGGCATGGCCTTCGCGAAGCTTCGCGATCGCGAAGCGTTCCGCACTGCGCTGACGAAGAAGATGCGCCGCCTCGCCAACCGCAATGCGTTGCTGGCGAAGCTCGTCGACAACGAGGTGAAGTGCTTCGCCGAGCTCTCGTTCGAGAAGCCCAGGACGGCGACGTTCGCGGGCGTGCTCCGGGCGGTCGGCGTCGATCGCACATGCCTCGTCGCGGTCGACGGCGCCAATCGCAACGCCTATCTCTCCGCCCGCAATCTTGAGGACGTGGACGTGATCCGGATCGAGCAGCTCAACGCGTTCGATCTGCTCAACCACCGCTACCTCGTCGTCGACAAGGCGTCGCTGAAGGCGTTCCTCGACGGGACGTGCTGGAACGGCGCCAAGGAGGTCTCGTGATGCTCGCCACCGACGTCATCAAGCGCCCGATCATCACCGAGAAGGCGACGCACGCCTCGAGCGAGCTTGGCCAGTACGTCTTCGAGGTCGACCGGCGCGCCACCAAGCTCGACATCCGCAACGCGATCGAGGAGCTCTACAAGGTCGGTGTCGTCGCGGTGAACACCCGCAATCGAAAGGGGCGCTTCCGTCGCTACCGGTACGGGCTCGTCCAGCTTCCCAGCGTCAAGCACGCGATGGTCCGCGTGAAGGAGGGAGAGAAGATCGAGCTGTTTTGAGCGCTCCGCAGGGCCCTCCGGGCCGTTGCCTTGAGCGCTCCGTAGGGCCCTCCGGGCCCACACTCGCTCTGGTGCTTCGGATGGGCTTCGTGAGCGCTCCGGAGGTCCGTGAACGGATTGCCGCACTTGGATTGCAGATCGCCGGTCGTGATATCCGGCAGCTCACCCGATCGTCTCTTCCTCAGCGTCTCGTCTTGGTGATCGTCGTCGCTTCGCAGCACTCGCCCGGATCCCGCCAATGCCCATTCGCGTCTACAAGCCCACCACCAACGGCCGGCGCAACGCCTCCGTCAACCTCCACGCCGAGGTGACCAAGAAGTCGCCGGAGAAGTCGCTGCTGCGCCCCCTGAACAAGACCGGCGGCCGCAACTGCCAGGGCAAGCTCACCGTCCTCAGCCGCGGCGGGGGCCACAAGCGCCGCTATCGCGTGATCGACTTCCGGCGCACCAAGGACGACGTGCCCGCGACGGTCGTCGGCATCGAGTACGACCCCAATCGGAGCTGCCACATCGCTCTGGTCCGCTACCGGGACGGCGACCTGCGCTACATCCTCGCTCCGAAGGGACTCGTCGACGGCGCCACCGTGCTGAGCTCGACGCAGCAGATCGAGCCGAAGGTCGGCAACTGCATGCCGCTCCGGCACATCCCCACCGGCCTCACGCTGCACAACATCGAGTTCGAACCCGGCAAGGGCGGCAGCCTCTGCCGGTCTGCGGGGAGCGGTGCTCGGCTGACGAACAAGGAAGGACAGCACGCGACGATCGTCCTCCCGTCCGGCGAGATCCGACAGGTCTCCCTGAACTGCCGGGCCACGATCGGGCAGGTCGGCAACCTCGATCACGGCAACGTCAAGCTCGGCAAGGCCGGACGCAATCGCTGGCTCGGTCGCCGTCCGACCACCCGAGGCGTCGCCATGAGCCATCACTGCCATCCGCACGGCGGCGGAGAAGGCCGCTCCAAGGGCGGTCAGGCCCCCAGCAACGCCGCCGGCACGGGCGCCAAGGGCGGCCGGACGCGATCCCGCGGAAAGTGGACCGACCGACTCATCCTCCGCCGTCGTCGCAGCGTCCGCTACGGCCAGCTCAAGCTCTGATAGGGCCCGTTCGCGTCGTCTCCCGCGTTTTCTTCCCTCCCGCTTCGAATTCCCTGCCAAGGCAGCCCCCGACCGATCGAACACCATGGGACGTTCACTCAAGAAGGGTCCGTACGTCGACGAGAAGCTCTTCCGTAAGGTTGAGAAGATGAGCCAGGCCACGCGCAAGACGCCGATCCGAACCTGGGCTCGGGCGTGCACCGTCGTGCCGGAGTTCGTCGGGTACACGTTCCAGGTGCACAACGGCCGCACCTTCTTCGACGTCTTCTGCACCGAGGACATGGTCGGACACCGCCTCGGCGAGTTCAGCCCGACGCGGACGTTCCGCGGGCACACGAACAAGAAGGAAGGCATCGAGGCGGGCCAGAAGGGCTGATTTGGCCGTTGAGCGCTCCGCTCGGGCCTCCGGGCCAATTGAGCGCTCCGCTCGGACCCCCGGCAGGGCACTCGCTCCTCTGCTTCGGACGGAGATCGATGGGGAAGGACGACGACGGACGGCTGGCTGCGAACGAGACCTGAGTGAACGCTGAAGACTGAAGACTGAAGACTGAAAGACGGAAGACTGAAGACCGACCAGCGGCGACAGACGACGACACCGAGCATCGCCCCGAGACCCGACGACCGGATTCCTGCCATGGCCTATCACGCCACCCACCGCTTCGCCCGCATCGCTCCCCGGAAGGCCCGCCTCGTGGCGGACATGATCCGCGGGCTTGACATCGACAAGGCCTCGATCGCCCTCGACATGTGCAAGCGACGCGGCGCGTACTACCTCCGCGGCGTCCTCAAGAGCGCGATTGCCAACGCCGAGCAGGAAGAGGCCGATGTCGCTTCCCTCTACGTCGCCGAAGTGCGCGTCGACTGCGGCCCCACGCTGAAGCGATTCCAGCCCAAGGACCGCGGACGCGCCCACTCGATCCGCAAGCGCACCAGCCACTTCTTCGTGGCCGTCGCAGAGCGCGGTTGACCGATCTGCCGGATCGACCCCCTCCTGACCGACCGACCCTCCACCCGACTCCTCCGCCCGAGACTCAGGCCAGATCCATGGGACAGAAGACGCATCCATTCGGCTTTCGCGTCGGCATCACCGAAGCGCACAAGTCGCGCTGGTTCGCCCCGAAGGCGCTCTTCGGCGAGCTGCTGGTGGAGGACTACCAGATCCGCCGCTTCATCGACAAGCGACTCAATCGCACTCCGCCCTTCGCGGCCGTCTCCGACATCCACATCGAGCGGACGCGCGAGGAGCTCACCGTCGTCATCAAGACCGCCCGTCCAGGGATCGTGGTCGGCCCGAAGGGCGCCGAGATCGAGCGTCTCAGCAACGACCTCCAGGTCCTCACCCACCGCAAGGTGGTCGTGAAGATCATCGAGATCGGCAACCCCGACATCGATGCCCGGCTGCTCGCCGAGACCATCGCCGAACAGCTCAAGAAGCGGGCGAACTACCGCCGGGTGCTCAAGCAGCGGGCCGAGTCGGCCATGAACAGCGGCGCGAAGGGGATCAAGATCCTGCTCTCGGGCCGCCTTGGCGGAGCGGAGATGTCCCGCAACCTCGACATCCGTCTCGGATCGATCCCGCTCTCGACGCTCCAGGCGAATGTCGACTACGCCTGCGTCCACAGCTTCACGACCAGCGGCGCCGTCGGCGTGAAGGTCTGGGTCTTCAAGGGGATGTTCTCGGCGACCCAGGACGAGAACCAGTCCAACGCCGCCGGCGCCCGTGCCCGCGCCCGCGGCCGTCGCTGATCCCGACGCGACACCCGCCCGCCTCGCTCTCCCAGCGCCCGTCTCAGTCACTCGCGAGTTAGGAACGCCCGACCATGTTGATGCCGAAGAGGATCAAGTACCGCAAGCAGCAGCGCGGGAAGATGCGCGGCAACGCGACGCGCGGCAACTACGTCGCCTTCGGGGAGTTCGGCCTCCAGAGCCTCGACACGCACTGGCTCTCGGCGCGCCAGCTCGAGGCGGGCCGGATCGCCGCCCAGCACTTCCTCCGCCGCCAGGGCAAGGTCTATATCCGCGTCTTCCCCGACAAGCCGATCTCGAAGAAGCCCCTCGAGACGCGAATGGGAACCGGAAAGGCGGACACCGATTTCTGGGCCGCCCGGATCAAGCCCGGCACCATGCTCTTCGAGATCGCGGGCGTTCCCGAAGATCTCGCCCGGCAGGCCCTCGCACGAATCGCCCACAAGATGCCGGTGCGCTGCCGATTCGTCGGCCGCCGGCTCGCCGTCTGAGTTCCCGTTCCAGATCCGCACGACGCCACCGACCGCGACGAGTCCAGCCATGAAGATGAAGGAAGTGCGAAAGCTCAACGACGAGGAGATCGGCATCGAGGTTGCCCGGCTCCGTCGCCGGCTCTTCGATCTGCGATCGCAGGTCGTCACCTCGAAGATCGAGGACACGTCGCAGTTCGGAAAGACCCGCACCGAGCTCGCGCGGCTGCTCACCGAGCACCGCCGCCGCGACCTCGAACGCGGCGGCGCGGCCGCCCGTCCGCGCCGCGAGGGGAGCCGCGAGTCGCGCCGCGACGCATCGCTCGCCCGCAGGGCCTCGACCGCCGGGAGCACCGCCTGACCATGAGCCACCTGAAGACCATCGTCGTTCCCGAGCAGGCGCCTCACCGCGTCGGAGTCGTCGACTCGGATTCGCGCGACAAGACGCGGCGCGTGGTGATCGCCTACGCCTCGAAGCACCCGAAGTACGGCAAGTACGTCCGGCGCCGCACGGTCCTGCACGTCCACGACGAGAAGAACGAGTCGCGCGTCGGCGACCGGGTCGAGATCGCCGAGTGCCGGCCGATCTCGAAGTCCAAGTCGTGGATCCTGGTGCGCGTCGTGGAGCGCGGCGAAGCCCCGGTCGACCACGGCGTCGACGCGCCGGGCGCCTGATCCCGCACTCGCGAGCTCCGCACTCGATTCCCCACGCTGAAGCCAGCCCCCAGAACCGGCCAGGACAACCGCCATGATTCAGAAGGAAACCCGTCTCGAAGTCGCCGACAACAGCGGCGCCAAGATCGCCGCGGTGATCGGCGTGCTGGGCGTCTCGACGGCGCGCGGCAAGTTTCGCCGCGTGACGTTCTCCGTCGGCGACAAGGTCGTCTGCTCGGTCAAGAAGGCGCTGCCCAACGGCGAGGTGAAGGCAGGCGACAAGGTCCAGGCCGTCGTCGTCCGCGCCAAGTATCCCGTCCGCCGCGAGGACGGCTCGTATGTCCGCTTCGATTCCAACGCCTGCGTCCTCATCGACAAGGAAGGGAATCCCCGCGGCACGCGCATCTTCGGGGCCGTCGCTCGCGAGCTGCGCGAGCGGAACTACATGAAGATCGTCTCCCTCGCATCCGAGGTCGTCTGACACCATGCCACGCCACATCCGCAAGGGCGACAGCGTCATCGTCACCGCCGGCAACGACAAGGGCACCGTCGGCACGGTCCTGCGCGTGATTCCCGGCGACATCCCCGACCGCGACCGCGTGGTCGTCCAGGGCGTCAACGTCCGCACGCGCCACGTGAAGCCGACGGCCAACCGGACGCAGGGGGGCATCGTCCGGAGCGAGGCGTCGATTCACATCAGCAACGTGAGCCCGGTGGCGGACGGAAAGCCCACCCGCGTCCGCTTCCAGGTCCGACCTGACGGCTCGAAGGTCCGCGTGGCCGCCCGCGGCGGCCGCGAGCTGCACAGCCTCCGCGGTCCGCGTTCCTGACCGTCCCACCGCCCGATCGAGCGTCCACCTCGGCGAAACCAGCGAGAGATCAAGATGGCAACCGCCACCGCACCAGCCCCGAAGTCCGCCCGTCCCGTGCCCAGGCTGCTTTCGCAGTTCCGCGATGCCGCCGCGGCCGCGACGCTGAAGGAGTTCAATCTCGGGAATCCGCACCAGCTTCCGCGGATCGAGAAGATCGTCGTCAACGTCGGAGTCGGCAAGCAGCTTGAGAACCAGAAGCTCAAGCCCGAGTACCGCGACACGGTCATCGCGACCCTCTCGACGATCACCGGTCAGAAGCCGGTGATGGTCCTCGCGAAGAAGGCGGTGTCGAACTTCAAGGTCCGCATCGGGTCGCCGTCGTCGTTCGTGGTGACGCTCCGCGGCGAGCGCATGTGGAACTTCCTCGACCGGCTCATCCACCTCGCAGTGCCGCGAATCAAGGACTTCCGCGGGCTTCCGGACGACTCGTTCGACTCCGCGGGCAACTACTCCATGGGCCTCTCGGAGCAGGCGGTGTGGCCCGAGATCAACATGGCCAACGTGCAGCACTCGCACGGCATGAACATCAACATCGTCTTCTCGCAGAGCACCCCCGAGCGCAGCCGCTTCGTGCTGCGGCAGCTCGGCATGCCCTTCAAGCGCCCCGAAGAGAAGTAGCTCCGGCCGATCGCCGGAGCCGCAGCAGCCACCCCGACCTTCTTCCTTTCCCGACTTCACGAGATCCAGACCATGGCGAGCAAGGCCGTCTTCGCGGCGATGAAGCGCACTCCGAAGTACCCGACGCGGAAGAAGAACCGCTGCGAGCTGACCGGGCGCTCCCGCGGCTATTACCGGAAGTTCCGCATCAGCCGCATCATGCTCCGCGAGCTCGCGCTCCAGGGCATGATCCCAGGAATGCGCAAGGCGAGCTGGTAAGGCCGCATCGCCGCCTTCCGCGCCTTCGCGCTCGACTCCAGTCCCGACCTCGACCCCGACCCGTCCCTTCGCTCACGCGCCCGCCCGAGGAAGCCTCGCATGGCAATCCAGGATCTGACCGCCGACATGCTCACACGGATCCGCAACGCGGTCCGCAATCGCCAGAAGCAGGTCGTGTGCCTCAACAACAAGCTCAACCGCGGCGTCGCCGCCGTCCTCGCCGAGGAGGGCTACGTGCACGGCTTCGAGGTGCTCGACGACGGCCGCCAGGGCCAGATCCGCATCGATCTGAAGTACGGCCCGGACGGCGAAGCGATCATCAGCTCGATCGATCGGGTCTCCCGCACCGGCTGCCGGATCTACAAGGGCGCCACCGAGCTTCCCCGGCCGCTCCAGGGCCTCGGCATCGCGATCGTCTCGACCAGCTTCGGCGTGATGAGCGACCGCAAGTGCCGCGAGCGGCGCGTCGGCGGCGAGGTCGTCGCCACCGTCTGCTGACCCGCTCTTCCGCTCCCGCCGCTCATCGGGACCGCCTGATCCGACTCCAGCGCCGCCCGCTCAGCGTCCCGATTCCCGCCCTCCGACTCCCGCTCCCGAGACGAACGCCATGTCCCGCATCGGAAAGAAGCCCGTCCCCGTTCCAGCCGGCGTCAAGGTCGCCATCGACGCCGCGACTCGGAAGATCGACCTGAGCGGTCCGAAGGGCTCGCTCTCGCTCGTGCATCGGCCGGAGGTTTCGGTCGCCTTCGACGAGGCGCAGAAGCGCCTGGTCTGCTCGATTCCCGAGCGGTCGATGGAGGACGGACAGGTCCGCGCCTACTGGGGCCTCACCCGGGCGCTGCTCGACAACATGGTCGAGGGCGTGACCAAGGGATACGAGCGGAAGCTGGACATCGTCGGCGTCGGCTGGCAGGCCAAGCTCCAGGGCAAGAACCTGATCCTGAACGTCGGCTATGCGGATCCGGTGACGCTTGCGGTTCCCGATGGCCTCAAGGTCGAGGTTTCCAACGGCATCCAGATCGCCATCAGCGGACCCGATCGCCAGCTTGTCGGCCAGTTCGCGGCGGCGGTCCGTTCCAAGCGCAAGCCTGAGCCGTACAACGGCAAGGGCATCAAGTACAACGACGAGGTCATCCAGCGCAAGCAGGGCAAGGCCTTCGGCTCCTGATCCGCGCTCTTCCGTCTCCCGCCCCGCTTCCGAAGCGCCAAGGTCCTCGACCCATTCGCGATTCCCTCGCACGGACGTCCAGCCATGAAGAAGACCGTCCTCAAGACCATCCGTCGCCAGCGCCGCAAGCGGGGCATCCGCAAGCGCGTCCTCGGGTCGCCCGACCGTCCGCGGCTGACGGTCTTCCGATCGCTGCGGCACATCTATGCACAGGTGATCGACGATCTCGGCGGTCGCACCATCGTCTCCGCGTCGACCGTCGACGGCTCGTCGGAACTCGGCGCCGGGAACGTGGCCGGCGCCGCCGCGGTCGGCAAGGCGCTCGCGGAGAAGGCGAAGAGCGCGGGCATCCTGCGCGTCGTCTTCGATCGCAACGGATACCGCTTCCATGGCCGCGTGAAGGCGCTCGCCGACGCCGCCCGCGAGGCAGGCCTCTCCTTCTGAGCCGCCTTCGGCTCGCACCGGCTCCGGCGAATCCCGGCCTCGCCGGTTCAGCCCCATCGCTTCAGCTCCGACCGATTCAGCTTCCCCGCACGACGCCCTCCGCACTCGAGTCCCCAATGCCCGAGCTTCTCGACGAGACTTCTTCAATCGAGTCCACGACCGTGGGCATCTACCGAACCGCCGCGACCGTCAAGGGCGGACGCCGCTTCAGCTTCGGTGCGCTCGTGGTCGTCGGTGATCGCCAGGGGCGCGTCGGCATCGGATATGCCAAGGCGAACCAGGTCCCGCAGGCCATCGAGAAGGCCCAGAAGGAAGGTCGCCGCAAGATGCGCGGCTTCGCCCTTCAGGACCGCACCATCCCGCATCTGTCGCTGGGTCGCTTCGGCGCCTGCTCGGTGCGGCTGATTCCGGCCTCGCCCGGCACGGGCGTCATCGCCGGAGCCGCGGTCCGCGCCGTGCTCGAGATGGCGGGAATCAAGGACTGCCTGACGAAGTGCTACGGCTCGAACAACCCCAAGAACACGGTCAAGGCGACGCTCGAGGCGATGGCCAAGCTCCGCACGCGCGAGTCGATCCAGCGCCTGCGCGGAGTCGACCTGCCGCCCACCGCCGTGGAAGAGTCGATCGAACGCGGCAAGGCCTTCTTCGCGGCGACGCCGGTCGGCGAGAAGGCGCAGGCGCCCGTCAACACCGTCACCGAGGATCGCCGCGGCCGGCGCGGCCCCGGAAGGCGACCGCCGCGACAGCAGCCGATGCAAGGCGGGGAGGGCGGCGGCGATTCGGCTCCCGCCCCGGCCGCTTCGCCCTCCTGATCCATCCCTCCGTGGGTTCCGGCCGACCGCGCCGGCATCCGCTCCTCCTCGTTCCCCCTGAATCGCACGCCCCCCGACCCTGGTCGGCGGCCCAGACGCCGGAGTTTCGTTCCCATGATGATCCACGAGATCACCGAACTGGTCGGTGCCCATAAGCGGAGGAAGCGGGTCGGCCGCGGCCGCTCGAGCGGCCACGGCAAGACCTCCGGCCGCGGCCAGAAGGGTGCCACCTCGCGCTCCGGCTACACGTTCCGCGCCGGCTACGAGGGCGGCCAGAAGCCCTTCGCGCAGCGGATCGCGAAGCGCGGATTCAGCAACGTGCGCTTCGCGACCGAGTATCACGTCGTCAACCTTCAGGCGCTGGAGGCGCGCTGCGAGGCGGGGACGCAGGTCGACGTCGAACTGCTCGCCCGGCTCGGCCTCGTGCGCGATGCGAAGCTCCCGCTGAAGGTCCTCGGGCACGGCGACCTCACCAAGAAGCTCGACGTGGTCGCTGCCCGGTTCTCCGCCTCCGCGCGGAGCAAGATCGAGAAGGCGGGCGGCTCCGTGACGGAGAACCCCGTGACGACCTGGGTGCGCGACCGTTCCGCTCCGAAGGCCGCGAAGCCCTCGAAGTCCGCCTGATCCACCCCAGACGCTCTCCCGACGACCGAGGCTCCCGCGACGGCGCCGTCGCCCACGATGCTCCAGGCCCTTGTCAACATCTTCAGGATCCCGGATCTCCGGAATCGGGTCCTCTTCACGCTGGGAATCCTCGCGATCTACCGGATCGGCTTCTGGATTCCCATTCCCGGCGTCGACCAGCAGCAGCTCGCGGATCTGGCGAAGTCGGCCGCGGAGACCAGCTCCGCGTTCGGCAGGCTCGTCCAGTTCGCGTCGATCTTCTCCGGGGGCAACCTCGGACAGTCGACGATCTTCGGGCTCGGGATCATGCCGTACATCACGGCGTCGATCATCTTCCAGCTCCTCAACTCGGTCGTCCCCGCGCTTCAGGAACTCAAGAAGGAGGGGGCTTCCGGGCAGCAGAAGATCACCGAGTGGACGCGCTACGCGACCGTCGGGCTCTGCATCGTCCAGGCGTTCTTCTGGCTCGGGTACATGCGCGACCAGCGCCTGGTCGAACCCCAGTTCCTTCAGGGCAACAACCAGATCCTCTTCTTCCTCGTCGGCGTGACTTCGCTGACGGCCGGAAGCCTGTTCCTGATGTGGCTGGGCGAGCAGATCGACAAGTACGGCATCGGAAACGGCGTCTCGCTCATCCTCACGGCCGGCATCCTCTCGCGCATGCCCGCGGCGGTCGGCTGGGTGATCTCGAACTTCGATCCGAGCACGCAGGCGCAGGAAGCCGGGATCGGGATGGTCGGCATCCTCTTCCTCGCGGCTGCGTTCGTGTTCGTCACCGCGGGGGCCGTCCTCATCACGATCGCGCAGCGGCGGATCCCTATCCAGCAGGCCCGGCAGACGCGCGGACGGAAGGTCTACGGCGGTCAGCGGCACTACCTGCCGCTCCGAATCAATCACGCCGGCGTGATGCCGATCATCTTCGCCAGCTCCCTGATGATCTTCCCGTCGGCGATCTTCGGCTGGCTCGCCGGCCGCGCGATCGCGGGGCCCGCCTGGTGGGCGGGGCTGACCGACTGGCTCGCTCGGAACTTCGACTTCGGGTCGTTTCCGTACATCCTCTTCGAGATCGTCCTGATCTACTTCTTCAGCTACTTCTGGACGACCGTCCAGTTCAGCCCGGAGGACATGGCGAAGCAGCTCCGGGACAGCGGCAGCTTCATTCCCGGCCTGCGCCCCGGTCCGCGCACCGCCGAGTACCTCGAGACGGTGATGGAGCGGATCACCTACGTGGGCGCCGGCTTCCTCGCGGTGATCGCGATCATCCCGACGGTGATCGCCCGGGCGATGAACATCCCGATGTTCGTCTCGGCGTTCCTCGGAGGGACGGGGCTGCTGATCGTCGTGAGCGTCGGGCTCGATCTGCTTCAGCGTCTGGAGGCGAACCTCCTGATGCGGAACTACTCCGGCTTCCTCGACTCCGGCGAGTCGGGGCGCCC
This sequence comes from uncultured Planctomycetia bacterium, assembly GCA_937871505.1. Classification (GTDB taxonomy): domain Bacteria; phylum Planctomycetota; class Phycisphaerae; order Phycisphaerales; family SM1A02; genus CALMPF01. Next base: position 79,060 of record CALMPF010000003.1, read on the forward strand.
CGGCCCGCGCATCCGCTCCGCGCGAGGGTAAATGGTCCCTGGGACGGCCTTCCCGCAGGCGTCCCTTCACGCAGCGCTATCACCGGAAGCACCCTCCGCCGACCTTCGTCCGCACGCCTCAGCACATGTCCCGCTCCCCGCTCCAGCTTCTCGATCCTCCCCTGCGCCACGGCCGAAACGCTCGGCGCGGCGGGGCGATCGCGCTGCGCACGCCGCGCGAGATCGACGCGATGCGGGCAGCCGGTGCGGTCGTGCGGCGGGCGCTGACGGCCGCCGTCGAAGCCTGCGTGGCCGGCGCGACGACCGCCGAGGCGGACGCCGCCGCGTCGCAGGTGATCGAGGCCGCCGGGGCCGAGCCGCTCTTCCTCCATTACCCCCTCTACCGCGCCGAGCAGGGCTTCCCCTGTCGGACGTGCGTGAGCGTCGACGACGAGGTCGTCCACGGGATCCCGGGGGCGAGGCGGCTCGTCAACGGCGATCTGGTGACGATCGACTGCGGCGTGCGCCTCGACGGCTGGTGCGCCGATGCGGCGACGACCGTCGCGGTCGGGGCGGCCACTGCGTCCGGTCGACGCCTGCTCGATGCGACGCGCGCCGCGCTTGACGGCGCGATCGCCATGATCCGGCCGGGTCTGCGCTGGTCGACGATCGCGGCGGAGATCGAGGCGGTCGCGGAGGCCTCGGGCCTCTCCGTCGTCCGCGAGTATGTCGGCCACGGCATCGGCCGGTCGCTTCACGAGCCGCCTGAGGTCCCGAACCAGGTCGACGCCGGCCGGCTCGCGGCGGACTTCACGTTGCGCCGGGGCATGACCCTGGCGATCGAGCCGATCTTCGCGGCGGGCAGCCCGGACACCGTCGAGGCCGACGACGGGTGGACCGTCCGAACCGCCGACGGCGCGCCGGCGTGCCACTTCGAGGAGACCATCGCCGTCGGCGCCGACGGGGCGATCGTCCTGACCCGCTAGACCCGCTCGTACCGCATCCCGATCAGCGACCCGGTCACCTCCCGTTCAGTTCCCCGTTTGGGGACCAGTTCAGAAACCCGTTCCGCATCCCGACTTCACCGCCCGTACACGCCGCCAGCACATGCCGAAGGAAGAGAAGATCACCCTCGAAGCCGAAGTCACGGAAGCGCTGCCGGATGCCATGTTCCGCGTGCGGCTGGCCAACAACCAAGAGATCCTCGCCTACGTGAGCGGAAAGATGCGGAAGTTCTTCATCCGAATCCTCCCCGGCGACCAGGTCACCATCGAGCTGAGCCCGTACGACATGACCAAGGGGCGGATCATCTACCGGAAGTAGGCCTATCCTCTCCGTTCCCCGCGGAGCGTCCCCGCTTCGATCATCCGGCTCCCGCCGCACCCTCGACAGTCACCCGATCTCACCCGCACGCCCCCGAAGACGCAGGAAGCCCGCCATGAAGGTCCGCAGCAGCATCAAGCGCCGAACCCTGGATTGCCAGATCGTGATCCGCAAGGGGAAGCGCTACGTGATCAACAAGAAGAACCCGCGCCTCAAGCAGCGTCAGGGCTGAGCCGCAGCGCCGCCTCATCCCGCATCCGCCCCGCGCCCGATCTCGCTCGCGCCTCGCCCCTCGGCGGGCTCCGGCGCCACGGCCTCCAGCGGCCGCAAGTCAGACGAAGGACACCCATGCCCCGCATCGCAGGCATCGACATCCCCGAGAAGAAGAAGATCCGCTACGGTCTCCGGTACATCTTCGGCATCGGGCCGAAGCTCGCCGACGATGTCCTCGCGAAGGCCGGGATCGACGGCGAGCGCCGCGCTACCGACCTCACCGATCAGGAGATCGCGCAGATAGCCTCGATCATCGATGGCTCGTACATCGTCGAGGGCGCGCTGCGGCGGCAGGTTCAGCAGGACATCCAGCGCCTGAAGGACATCCGTTCGTATCGCGGCGATCGCCACCGTCGCGGGCTCCCCGTCCGCGGGCAGCGCACCCGCTGCAACGCCCGCACGCGCAAGGGCAAGAAGAAGACCGTCGCCGGCAAGAAGGGCGTCAAGGGCTGATTGATGCCCCGCGGGCCCTCGCCCGCGCGCTCCGTCGCCGTCCCCGTTTCCCCGTCAGCACCACCGTCGATCCAGGAATCCATGGCCAGCAAGAAGAAGGTTCGCAGGAACGTCCTCAAGGGCATCGTGCATGTCACCGCGACGTTCAACAACACCATGGTGACGATCACCGACCTCAACGGTGAGACGCTCTGCTGGGACTCGGCGGGGACGGTCGGCTTCAAGGGAGCCCGCAAGAGCACCCCGTTCGCGGCGTCGCGCGCCTCCGACAAGTGCGCCTCGAAGGCCAAGCGCCTCGGCATGAAGGAGGTCGAAGTGCGCGTGAAGGGGCCCGGCCCCGGTCGCGAGTCCGCGGTGACTGCGCTTCAGGCCAACGGCCTGAAGATCACCGCGATCGAGGACCACACGCCGATTCCGCACAACGGCTGCCGTCCCCCGAAGCGCCGCCGCGTCTGAGCGTCGGCGCGAGCCGCGACCGGCGACGGCCGCTGCCGGCGGCCAGCCTCGTTCAGATCGTCGGATCGGTGCGATTCCAAAGTCCGGATGCGTCCACCCGTCGCGGTGGCGCATCGTCCCCGCCGCCAGCAGGCGTCCCGGTCGTTCAGCAGGACCGGATCGGCGCCGATCGCGGCGGGGTTGCCTTCCCGGGGCGTTCCGCCTCCGGGAATCCCAGGCGCTGCTGAGTTCATGGAGACTTCCGCATGCATGTCCGCTGGCGCGGTCTCGAGCTTCCCGCTCGCGTCGTCGTCGATCATCGATCGCTGAGCCCGACTTTCGGGCGCTTCGTCACCGAACCCTTCGAGCGAGGGTTCGGCACGACGATCGGCAACAGTCTCCGCCGCATCCTGCTCTCCTCGATCGAGGGGGCGGCGATCCTCTGCATCAACTCGCTCGAGGTCCGCGCGGCCTCGAAGACGACGAAGGTGACGCACGAGTTCTCGACGCTTCCCGGAGTGCTCGAGGACGTCGTCGACATCGTCCTCAATGTGAAGGGCATCATCGTGAACTCGGACTCCGACGAGCCGCGGAAGATCCGCATCGGCGCCCGTCACGACGGGCCTGCGGGAACCGAGGTCGTCGTCACCGCCGACCTCGCCGACTGTCCGCCCGGCGTCGCGATCAAGAACGGGGAGCACGTGATCGCGACCCTCACCGAGCGCGGCACCGAGTTCGATCTCGAGCTGACCGTCGGGCGCGGGCGCGGCTACGTGCCGGCGACGGAGCAGATCAAGCGCGGCGAGGACCAGGTCATCGGCGAGATCCCCGTCGATGCGATCTTCACGCCGGTCCAGCGCGTGCGCTACCGCATCGAGGACACCCGGGTCGGGCAGCGCACGAACTACGAGCGCCTCGTCCTGGACATCTGGACCAACGGAACGGTCGACCCCGAGATGGCCCTCGTCGAGGCGGCGAAGGTCCTCCGCAAGCACCTCAACCCGTTCGTCCAGTACTTCGAGATCGGGAGCGACCAGGTCTCCGCCGAGGCGAGCGCCGCGGCGACCGTCGACGAGGAGCTTCTCCGCAAGCTGGAGATGCCCATCGCGGACCTCGAACTCTCCGTCCGGGCGAGCAACTGCCTCGAGTCGGCCCGGATCCGCACGGTCGGCGACCTTGTCGCCCGCACCGAGGCGGAACTCCTCGGACTGCGGAGCTTCGGTCGAACCTCGCTCCGCGAGGTCAAGCGGAAGCTGGAGGAGATCGGGCTGGATCTCGGCGTTCCGATTCCCGACGGCTTCGAACTCTCGCCGTTCATCGCGGGCACCGGCTCGCCCGACGGCGACGCCGAGGATGGGGACGTCGACGGCTGACCCTGCCGGGGGCGCCCTGCTTTTCGCCCCCCGGCTCTCCGGATACACTCCTCGCTTCGTCTCGGTCGGCTGCGACCGGACGGCAGGCTCGCCTCAGCGGCGTGCAGGACGACTTCTTCAGGATCTCCACCCATGCGTCACCGCATCTTCGGCAGGCAGTTCAGCGTCGACAGCGACCACCGTCGGGCCATGCTCCGCAACCTCGCGGCGGGCCTCTTCGAGCATGGCGAGATCGAGACCACCTTGCCCAAGGCCAAGGCAGTCCAGCCCTTCGTCGAGCGCATCATCACGATCGCCAAGCGAAAGCGCACGCTCGCCGGCCGTCGTCTTCTCGAGTCGACGCTCACGGATCGCCGGGTCCACGCGTGGGTCGCCGATCCGAACACGAAGGAGCTCAAGAAGCAGAACCCCTGGTTCGAGCTTCCTGCGGAGAGCGACATCGAGTTCAACCGCTACGGCGAGCTCAGGAAGGCTCCGCGCCTGATCCAGCACGTCATCACCAAGGTGGCGCCGCTCTTCGAGGATCGGGCAGGGGGATACACGCGGATCGTGCGCACCGGCCGCCATCGCCTCGGTGACGGCTCGGACATCGTGGTTCTCCAGCTTGTCGGCCGTGAGGATGGTCCGACCGTCGGCGGGCGCCGCTCCTCGCGTCGCCGAGCCGCCGACCGGCGCACGCGCTTCGCCGCGGAGCTCCGCAAGAAGCGGGAGACCGCCCCCGCGGGCGCCGGGTCCCCGGCGGGCGACGCCGAGTCGGCCGGCTGAGCCGTCCGGTCGCCGTCTCGGCGCGAAGCCGATCCTCGACCTCCGACCGGCCGCGCGTCGCCATGTCCGAAGTCGCCGACACCCCATCGCCCTCTCCCGGCGCCTCCGCGCAGTCGGGGCTCGGTCCGTCGTCGCTCGACCCCGCAGCCCTGCGCGAGGAGGCGCTCTCGGCGCTGCGCCGCGTCGCTCCGGGCGAGGCTCCGCCGGACGTCTCCGGCCTCGAGGCCTGGCGCGTCGCGTGGCTGGGCGCCAACGGACGCCTGCGCGACGCCATGACCGCGCTCAAGGCTGCGCCGCGGGAGCTGCGCCCGGCGCTGGGCAAGGCGCTGAACGAGCTGAAGTCGGTCGTCGAAGCCGCGTTCGAGGAGGTTCGCTCCAGGGCGGGAGCGGCGCCCTCGGAGAGGCCCGCGATCGACGTCACCGAGCCGGGGATTCCCGCGGGGCTCGGGCGGCGCCATGTGCTCACGCGGACGATCGACGAGATCGTCGACGTCTTCGGCCGCATGGGGTTTTCCGTCGCGACCGGTCCGGAGGTCGAGGACGAGTTCCACAACTTCATCGCCCTGAACATCCCTCCCGGCCATCCCGCGCGGGACGCGAAGGACAACTTCTACATGGAGGGTCCGGCGGGGGAGATCGCGGAGGGCTCCCGCAGGCTGCTCCGAAGCCAGACCTCGACGATCCAGATCCGCGCCATGCGCGCGTCGCCGCCGCCGCTGAAGGTCGTGGCCGTCGGCCGCGTCTACCGGCCCGATGCGCACGACGCGACGCACTACTCGATGTTCCATCAGATCGAGGGGCTCTGCGTCGACCGGTCGGTCACCATGGTCGACCTCAAGACGACGCTCTTTCAGTTCGCCCGGGCGTACTTCGGGGAGGGTGCCGAGGTGCGCATGCGGCCGAGCTTCTTCCCGTTCACCGAGCCCTCGGCCGAGGTGGACATGAAGATGCGCATCCGCGGCGAGTGGCGCTGGGTCGAGCTTGGCGGCTGCGGCATGGTCGACCCGAACGTCTTCGCCGCCGTGGGGATCGATCCCGAAGAGTGGACGGGCTTCGCCTTCGGCCTCGGCGTGGAGCGGATCGCGATGCGCCGCTACGGGATCGCCGACATCCGCTGGCTCTTCGAGAACGACGCGCGGTTCCTCCGGCAGTTCTGACGCGGTCGGCGGGCGTGCACCGCGGCGCGCGGCTGCGGCTACGCTCTTCCATGCGCTGCCGGGCCACCTCCCTCGTCGGGCTCCTCGTGACGATGGCGATCATCGTCGTCCTCGCGGCCGTCCTGCTCACCTCGCTCAACGTGGCCGTGACCGGGGCCGGACAGACCACCTCCGGCTCGGTGCGCTCGTTCGCGGACTCGATGAACCTCCGCTCGCTCTTCACGGGGATGGCGGCGACCGGGCTCGAGGGGGTCGGATCCATGGGGGCGACCGGCGGCGCGCGTCCGCAGGGGTCGTCGGGCTACCCGATCCCCAGCGTGGTCGACGGGCGCGCGCGCCGCGAACTCGACACCACCGCGTCGATCTACTCGCTGCTGGTGATGCGCGACGCGGTGGCGCCGAAGTCGCTGATCTCCGCGAACGAGCGCAATCCCGTCGTCGACGTCGCCGCCGACTATCGCTGGCATCTCTACAACCCCGCAGGCGGAGTCCACTGGGATCCCGGCTTCGTCGCGGACCTGGAGCGCGGCTCGAACGTCTCCTACGCCCACCTTCCCTTCTGGGGCCGGCGCTTCGACGAGCACTGGGCGCGCATCAGCCTGGACAGCCGAATGCCGCTCATCGGAAGCCGCGGTCCTCGCGACGGCCGCGTCGAGGGCACCTCCTTCACGCTCGGGCGCGACGGGACCTGGGCAGGTCACCTGCTCTTCGCCGACGGCCACGTCGAGTGGGTCGACTCGGTCTTCGCTCCGGGTCGCCGCGTCGGCGAGGGACACGATGCCCGACCCGACGGCCTCTTCACCGTCGACGACGGACCGCTCGGCGGCGACGCGTTTCTCGGGTTCGTCAGCGGCATGGACCCGAGCGGTCCGCGGATTCAGTGGGATTGAGCGCGCCGGATGCGGCCGTCGCCGGCGCGGTCGGGCGCCGAACCGCGTGGCTCGTCGGCACGACCGAGATCGAGTCCGCTGCGCCCTTTCGGCTCCCGGCGCGCCTGGCGCATCAGGACCACCTGGCGCATCAGGGCTCCTCAGGTGAGCGCAGGCGTCTACCCCACCTCGACGAGCGGGTTGTGGAAGTGCTGGTTCTGGACCGGGACGACGACCTCGAGAATGTGCTGGAGCACCTCGGCGGGGGAGCCCATCGCATCGACTTCGTGGACGCTCTCGTCGGGGTAGTGCGCAAGGACGGGGCGGGTCTCGCGCTCGTAGACCTCGAACCGGCGGCGGATGACCTTCTCATCGGCGTCATCGAGTCGGTTCTCCTTGATCGCCCGCCGCTTCATCCGCTCGACCATGCGGTCGAGATCCGGGCAGACCAGATGGATGATCCGGAGGACCTCGATGTGCGCGTCGAGGGCCTTGGCCTGCGCGACGTTGCGCGGGATCCCGTCGAGGATCAGAAGGTCGACCCTCGGCTTGTAGATGCTCAGGACCGTCTGCGCGTGCATGTTCTGCCGCCACATCTCGATGGTGAGCGAGTCCGGGACGAGCTCGCCGCGCGACGAGAACTCGACGAACTTCCGGCCGAGCTCGCTGGTGGTGTCGAGCGACCGAAAGACGTCGCCGCAGGCGAGGTGGTAGAACCCTGGGATCCTCCCGAGGATCTTGCCCTGGGTTCCCTTGCCTGCGCCGGGCGCTCCGAAGAGCAGAACGGTCTTGTAGCGGGCGTGCATGGACGGGGGAGTATCCCCGGGAATCTCGGAGTGCTCAAGCCGCGCGGCGAAATCCCGCCCCGGCCGTGGCGCGCTCGTCGGCGCACGGCGCGGGCATGGCAGCCAGGCCCCGATCCCCGCGCCGAGTCCGCGCAGCCGCCGCCTTCGCTATCCTCTGCCGATGCTCGCGGTGAAGGGACTCACGCGACGATGGCGCCTCGGGGCGTGCGCTCCGCTCGGCGGTCGACCCGACCACGACGCACTCTCCACCCACGCGTCCGCGCCCGACGCGGTCGCGGCGCTGCGCGCTGGCTCGCCCGGCGGCGCGGCGCCCCGCACTGGCCTCGGGGCTGGCCTCGGGGGTGGCCTCGGGGCTGGAACCGGTGCTGGCCTCGCGCCCAGCCCTGGCGGTGGAGTCGGTAGTGGAGTGGGTGCCGGAGTGGGTGCCGAAGTGGGGGTTGGGCGCGGAGCGGCTTCGGCCGCAGGCGCCTCGAGCACGGCAGCGCTCCTCGATGCGCCGCGGGGCGGTTCTTCCGAGGTGACTGCGAAGCGGGAGTGCCGGCGGGAGGGTCCCCCGGAGGTTCGGATTCCGCTCCTCGATCGGCTGCTCGCGGCGCGCGGTCTCGGGGATCGGGCGGCGGCGCGGGCGTTCTGCGAGCCGCGTCTGACCGACCTCGCGGATCCCGGTCTGCTTCCGGGGATCGACGCCGCCGTCGAGCGCATCGCGCTGGCGCTGCGCCGAGGAGAGCGGATCGCCATCTACGGCGACTACGACGTCGATGGAATCGCCGCGTCGGCGATCCTGTATCACGTGCTTCGGGCCGCCGACCCCGACGCGCGCATCCGCTGCTACGTGCCCCATCGAATCGACGAGGGATACGGCGTCAACGCGGACGCCCTCCGCGAGCTTCGTGCCGACGGCGCGACGCTCGTGGTCACGGTCGACTGCGGCGTGACCGCGACCGCGCCGGCCCTGGTGGCCCGCGCGATCGGCCTCGATCTGATCATCACCGACCACCACCATCCGCCCGCCGATCCGCTGGAGCTGCCTGCGGCGGTGGCCGTCGTCCACCCCGCGCTTCCGTGGGCGCCGGCGCCGTTCACCGAGCTCTGCGGCGCAGGCGTCGCGTTCAAGCTCGCGTGGCGGCTGGCGACGCACCTCTGCGGGAGCGAGCGGGTGAGCGACCGACTCCGCGCAGCCCTGGTGCACTCGCTCCCGCTGGCGGCGCTGGCGACGATCGCCGACGTCGTCCCGCTCATCGGGGAGAACCGCGTCATCGCCGCGATCGGCCTGCGTTCGCTGCCCTCGACGCCGCTCACCGGCCTGCGGGCGCTGATCGAGCGCTCCGGGCTCGGCGGCGCCTCGATCGACGCGGAGAAGGTCGGCTTCGTCCTCGCACCGCGCCTCAATGCCTGCGGGAGACTCGGCCACGCGGCCGAGGCGGTCCGGCTCCTCACCGACGCTTCTCCGGAGGAGGCGATCGCGATCGCCGATGCGCTTGACGCCGTCAACCGCGATCGCCGCCGGATGGAGCAGCGGATCGCCGAGGATGCCTGCGCCCGCGTGGAGGCGACGGGGCAGGATGCGCCGGATCACCGGGCCATCGTCCTCGCGGACGAGTCGTGGCACCCAGGCGTCGTCGGGATCGTCTGCTCCCGGCTGACCGAGCGATTCGGCCGACCCGCGGTCCTTCTTCAGCGCCAGGGGGAACTCTGCAAGGGCTCGGCGCGGAGCGTCGAGGGATACTCGATCCACGAGGGGCTTCTGGCCTGTGCCCACGAGCTGGAGACCTTCGGCGGACACGCCGCCGCGGCGGGGCTCTCGCTTCGGAGCGACCGCCTCGATGCCTTCCGCGCAGCGCTGGTCGCGCACGCCGGCGCTCATCTGCGCCCGGACGATCTCGTCCCGTCGATCTGCTTCGACTGCGATGCCTCCCTCGCGGAGTTCGATTCGGCGGCGGTCGCGGCCATGGCGCGCCTCTCTCCGTTCGGGCGGCGCAATCCGCGCCCGGCGTTCCTCGTGCGCGGGCTCACCGTCGCCGAGGCTCCGCGCGTCCTGAAGGAGCGTCACCTCCGGATCGTCTTCGGCGAGCGGCGCCCCGGTGCGGCGCCCGTCGAGATGCAGGGGATCTGGTGGAACGCCGGAGCGCACGCACCTGCGCTTCCGCGCGGTCGACGCGTCGATGCGGTCGTCGAGCCGGCCGTCAACGACTGGTCGCGCCGCATCGAGCTTCAGGTGCGGGATGTCGCCTGCGCGGGGTGATGCGCTGCCCGGTGACGTGCGACGGGTTCCCCGGCGGGAGCGATCAGGCGGACTCGGCGCGTGGCGGCCTCCGGGACGATCTTCGGGAAGAGGGGGCAAAAGCGCCCGAAGATTGGCCTCGGCGGCCTGACGTGCCAACAATGACGCCATGAGCGATCTGCGCGACTCGGTTCGCAACGGAACCACATCAATGACTTGCGCGATGGCCCTCGCGGCGTCCAGCGCGGCGTCTGGGTCGACGTCCGATGCGGTCTCGCCTGGTCAGGTCCCGTCTGGTTCTGTTCCGTCTGGCGCCGCTGAAGCAGGGGGTGCGCCCGCTGCGACGGCCGCTCCTCCGAAGAGCGCGCCGAGGACGGCTCCGCCGCGCGTCGATCGTCTCCCTCCGTGGAAGGTCCTCCTCCACAACGATGATGTCAACGACATGGGACACGTCATCGACACCATCGTGATGCTCGGGATCGGCAACCGGCAGCAGGCGATCCTGCGGATGCTCGAAGCGCACGAGTCCGGGACCGCCCTGCTCGTGACGACGCACCGCGAGCGCGCAGAGCTGCTCGCGGAGCAGTTCGCCAGCAGGGGGCTCGTGGTCACGATCGAGCCCGCCTGACCGGCGCGCGGCGCCGGGCGTTCGCACGGCGGATCGCGTCAGGCGCTCTCGCGAGATCTCCGACCGGTGGACCACTCCAGCTCACTCCCAGGACATTCGGCGCGGCGGGCTGTGCGACCTGCGCTGCGCGGCCGCTCAAGCCGCGGCCTGCTGGGGCTCGCCGCCGCGCTCCTTGCCGCGACGCTGGTGGCCTGCGGGGGGCCGCGAACGCTGATCGTCACGCCGTACGTCGTCGAGTGCGAGTGCGATGAGACCTGCCGCTTCGCGGCCGTGCCGGCGCCCCTGCGCTCCGGCGACATCCCGATCATCTACGTCACAGACCGCGCTCCTTCGCCGGACGCGGCGGATCCGTCCCAGAGCTTCAGCTACCGGCGCGGCGGCGAGATCCGCTTCGGCGTCGCGACGGTCTCGTTCGCGCCGGCGATGGACTGGCCGACCCTCGTGCGGCAGAGCCGTTCGGCTTCGCGCGGCGCGGTCTACCGCCTCGGGCTGGAGTCGATCGCCCCGATGGGGTCCCTGACGGGCCAGAACGCGTGGCTGGACATCGTCGAGAACCGGATGGTGATCCGCGGCGACGCCGAGGGCAGGATTCGCGGCGAGGAAGCCGCGTTCCAGGAGCTCGTCCGCCGCTGGCTCGACGTCACGCCCCGGAAGGAGGTCTTCCTCTTCGTCCACGGCTTCAACAACCACTTCGAAGACGCGGTCTTCCGCATCGCGGAGCTGTGGCACTTCCTCGGGCGCGTCGGCGTTCCGATCACGTATACGTGGCCGGCGGGCCGGGGCGGGCTGCGCGGCTATGCGTACGACCGCGAGTCCGGCGAGTACACGGTGCTGCACCTCAAGCAGGTGCTGCGGGCCCTCGCGCGGATGCCGGACCTGGAACGGATCAACATCATCGCCCACAGCCGCGGCACGGACGTGACGGTCTCGGCGCTGCGCGAGCTCTACATCGAAGCGCGCGTCGACCAAGCCTCGGTCGACGAGCGCCTGAAGCTGGGCACGCTGGTGCTGGCGGCCCCCGACATCGACTACGACGTCTTCACGCAGCGCTTCGGCGGCGAGATGCTGGTCAACGCGCCGCGCCGGACGGTGATCTACTTCTCGCCTGACGACGAGGCGATCTGGTTCGCGCGCTGGCTCTTCGACAGCCTGCGACGGCTTGGTTCGCTGATGGCCTCCGATCTCTCGGAGAGCGACCGCAAGCTCCTTGCCCGGCTGCCGCGGCTCGAGATGGTCGATTGCGCCGTGTCGGGGTTCTCCACCAGCCACAACTACGTCTTCTCGCATCCATCGGCGATGTCCGACCTGCTCGTGGTGCTGCGCGACGACGCCGATCCGGGCACGCCGCAGCGTCCGCTGCGGCGGAGCGACGGCGTCGTCTGGGAGCTCGACAACGCCTATCTCTGTCCGCCGGGAGGACTGCGGCAGACCTTCGGACCCTGATGGCTCCGCTCGTCCCGAGCGACGCCGAGGAGGCTGCGATGCACTCCGAGCGGCGGCGGGACGTCTCCCGCGCGCCGAAGTTCGCGGCCCTCCCGATCCTCGCGCCGCGGACCTTGCGGTCCGCGGCGGGGCCTTCGGCGCCCCGCCAGCACCGGGCTCCTTCCGGAGCGCCGCATCCGGCAAGCCTCGCGACGGCGAGACGGGGCGCCGGCGTGTCAGGTTCCGCTGCCGGTCCAGATCCGCGCGGCGCAGCGGCCCTCGGTCACCACGACGCTCTCGAAGCACTGGCGGCGGAAGCGATCCCGGCCGAGGCGTTGCGGCGGCGCGATCGCCGCTCCCTCGGCGATCGCCCGGTCGAGCAGCATCGCCGCGAGCGCCTCGGCGAGCCCTTCGCCCGCATGGAGGAGCATCCCCTGCTCGGCGAAGGCCTCCGCCGTCAGCGCAGCGCCGATCTGATCGCGGATGATGCCCTCGACCCAGGGGGCGAAGACGAATCGCTCGAAGAGCAGCAGGAGGAGCAGTCCCAGACCCGCGCCGACGATGATCGCGATGACGACGCCGAGCAGCGCGGCCGCGATGAGACCGCCGAGCCCGATGCCGAGGGCGATCAGCAGAGGAGCCGACGCTGCCATCGCCGGCCCGGCGAGACCGAGCGCGACGATCGCCCCGACGACCGCTCCGGAGACCCACGCAGCGAGCGAGAGGCGCACGATCGGCTCGACGCGGTCGATCTCGACGCGGAGCGGGGTCGCAGGCTTGCACGCCAGGGCGCTGGGGATGGGCGCGCGCCCTCCGAATCCGCGCGCCTCGACGACCACTTCGCTTCCGGAGGCGCCGTCTCGGAGCTCGCTCGTCGTGGTCCCGGGCGTGAAGCCGCGCACCAGCCTCAGCTCGGTCTCGAGACGGCGCACCTCGGCCACGCTCGCGAAGACTCCCCCGAGCGTCCCGGTCAGGAAGATGGCGGGCTCTCCCGACGAGGCATCGCCCGGGAGCGTTGAGCGAAGCCGGGCGTGAAGCTCGACGAAGCCCTGCGAAGGCCCATCGCCCTGGCGGAACCGCATCAGGGTGTCGTGCTCCGTGAGGAAGTCGATCTCCATGGCATCGCCGACGAATCCTGCATCGGTGCGATAGCGGATGCGGTACTTGAACAGCTCGACGATCGCGAGCCGGGTCTCGAACCCCGGCGCCATCGGCGCCTCGCCCGACGGGTCGAAGGCGTTGTTCGGCACGCGCCGGAACGACCCGAAGCCCGCCCAGAGATCCGCCCAGAGGCCGGCGCTGACCGGAAACGCGGACTCGACCGTGGTGGTGAGCGTCGAACTTCCGTCGGTCACCGTGACCGTCAGGCGCGCGACGAGGCGCGATCCCTCCGCCTGAGGGCCCGGGATCGAGCGGTCGGGGAGCGTCGCCTGCGGAAACTGCACCGTGATTGCCGAACCCTCGCCGGTCATGAAGACCTCCTGGGTCCCCTGCGCGGTGTCGCGGAGGAACTCCCATGCGAAGGAAGCCGTGCCTGTCGGCGGGCTCGGAAGCGAGGCTGCGAACTCGATCGGCGCGCCGACGTAGACCACGGCCGGAGTTCGGGTGACGATCGCTCGGAACGGAGCGTCGCCGGGCGACTCCGCCTGCGCGGGAGCGCCCGCGAGCGCGAGGACCGCAGGCTGGAGCGCGTCGGCCGTGGCGCGGCGCAGCTCGATCCGCGAGAAGCGCCCGAAGCGATCGCGCTCGGAGTCGTCCCGGCGGACGACTCTCCCGCCTCCGTCAAGCGCGCCGTCGGCGGGCAGCTCCAGCATCCCGATCACCGTTCCGAGTCCGTCGAGCGCCTGCTGGAGCGACGACCCGAGGGATCGGAACGGGTTCCAGTGGTAGCCCGCCAGCCGCGCCGGCATGCGACCGGCGGTCTCGATCGACACCCAGCGCGCTTCCGCCGGGAGGGTCGAGACCACCATCGCCGGATGGAGCTGCTTCGGATCGGGGAGCGTGGTCGGCGCTGGAGAGAGACCCGCGTCGAGGTAGGCGCGCCCGCCACCGTCGCCGCCGTCGACCGCCGCGAAGAAGGTCGAGGGGTCGTCGCTGGCGACTGCGAGGCTCGCCCCGAGCGTGTTGGACGTCGGTCCGGGCTCGACGATGCGCAGCGGCGGCGGGTCCTGCGCGTGCAGATCGCGCTGGGCGAAGGGACGGAACTGCCGGTTCTCGGGGATCCGCTCGCCGGGAGCGAAGTCATCCGAGAGAGCGGAGCGATTGATGTCGAGGATGGCCACGCCGACGGGGGTCGCCGCGAGCCCGTGCTCGCCGGCCGGAAGCAGGTCGACCGTGGTTGCCACCAGCGCACCGATCCGCGGATCATGGTGCGCAAGCGCGAGCCGCCTGCCCTTCTCCGCAGCGAGCTCATCGAGATGGAGGCATGGCCAGGGAGCGAGCAGCGTCCCCAGCTCGAGCTGCAAATGGGCGGTGCGGCTCGGCCCGATCCCGACGAGCCGATCGGCGCGGGCGAGCTCCGCAAGCGAGCGCGGCAGGCGGCGCGGAAGCGGCATGAGGTCGCCCTGCCGCCAGCGCCCCTCGAAGCGCGTCGCGATCGACTTCATGCGATGCAGCTCGATGAACTCGACCGTCGGAGCGCCGTCGACGAGGCGCAGCAGCGTGCTGACGGCCGACCAGCGATCTGCGGTGTACGTCGTCGGTGCGTCGGCGGCTCCGACGAACCGGGGATGCTCGCCTCCGGGAAGATCCTCCTCGATGGCGATCACGCTCGATGCGGCGACGTCGAACTCGAGCAGGGCGAGCGGTGCGACGAGCGGGCGGATCGGAAGGGGAGCCCCGGGCAGATCGGAGAGGTGCAGCTCGATCGACGGGGCGAAGCCGGGATCCAGCGGAAGCGGCAGATCGACGGCGAGCGCCCCCGGCCTGCGGCGGTGGATGATGCGGAGGCGCGTCCCGTCGAGCCGGGCGTCAAGGTCATGGCCGCCGGCGTCGAGGTCGTGCAGCGACCAGCTTGCCGCCGCCGCGAGGTCGGCGTCGAACGCCGCGCGCAGAAGCACCAGCCGCGGGGCCGTCACATCGCCTGCGAGCCACGCCTGGACGACGAGCAGGAGCGACCCGTCGCGCGCGGCCGCCCAGAGGGCGGCGCCGTAGCGGTCGACTCCAAGTCCTCCGCGCGGAACCTGCATCGGCGTCTCCGACTCCGGCGCGAAGGCGTCGTGGGCGGAGTCGTACCGGAGACGCTCGACCCAGAGGCCGCCGCGGTTCGAAGCGCGGATCCTCCGCCTGTAGACGAGCGCGACGCCGTCGTCGACGGCGGCGACGCCGATGCGGCCCGACCAGCCTGATCGCTCGATGGCGTTCGGCGGGCGCGGGGTTCGGTCGAGGAGATCGTGGTCGCGGGACCACGCCGCCCACTCGCCGTCGCGGCGCGACGAGAAGAGCGTCAGGCGTCCCCGCTCGGAAGCGACGGCCACGCCGCGCGACTCGCCGCCCGCGCGCACCCGAGCGACCTCCAGAGCGACGATCCGCTGCTTCTCTGAGGGCAGAGAGAGGAACTTGCGTGCCACGAGTCCGCCTTTCGGGTGTGCTGCCTGTCTGTCTCGGCGATCGGCAGGGAGGTCTCACGAGTCCCCGAGCCAGTCGACGTCCTTCTCGTCCGTGGGCCGGGTGCGGATCCGCCGCGAGAAACCGGTGTCGGCGGCGCCGGCGTCTCCTTCGCGGGCGAGCGCGTCGATCGCCGCCGCTGCGCGGACCTCTCCGAAGGTCATCCCCGGACCAAGGTTGCCCGACTGCCACGCGTAGTAGTCCCAGAGTCCGTTGAGCAGCAGCTTCGGATTGAAGCGATGCGTGCGTTCGCCGCTCCAGAAGGCGTAGAGGACGTTGATCCCGCAGCTGTTGGTGACCGCGTTGTACCACTCCGGCCGCTTCGCGAGCTGGTTGGCGCCGTCGAGGTAGTCGATGAAGAGCCCGCGGAGCCGCAGCGGCTCGATCGGGATGCGGTAGAGGTAGACGTCCTCGCGCCGGATGTTCGTCCGCACGCCGATCAGGTCGCGCTCGTCGGCGATCACGTACGCGAGCCCGAAGACGCGGAAGAGCCCGCGGATCGCCGAGTAGTGCTGTCCCTGGCGCTTCCGGGTCTCGATGGACATCGAGATGTATGAGCCGTCCTCGAACCCGAAAGAGACGAAGGTGTGGCAGATGTACCGCGGTCCCCAGAAGCTCATCACCAGCCAGAGCGAATCGAGCTCCGAGAGGCGGAACTGCCGAGTCTCCCAGACCTGGTCGAAGTCATCCCGCGAGCGATAGGTGAAGTTGCGGACGTTCTCGACGGTGACGACGTCCCCCTCGATCCTCGCCGAGGGGATGCGCGCCACGTCGGGAAGCCACGATCGATCGTTGCTCGGCTCGATGGTTCGATACCACCCCAGGATCGCGAGCAGCGCGACCGCTGCGGGCACCAGCGCCCGTCCGCGCGCCCCGCGCGCGACCTGGATCGCGGCGATGATCGCGCCGATCCCGACCGCGACCGCGATCGCCTTGCGCAGCGTGGGCATCGGGGTTTCGACGAGGACGAGAGCGCCGATCGCCCATGCGCCCGCCGCGAGCAGCGCCGCGCCGGCGATCATGACGAAGAGGGCCCGGCCGAGACGGTCGAGGAGGCGTCCGGCGATCGTCGTCGCCGCATCGCCCGGCCGTTCAGGCGATCGGGCGCGGGTCTGGCCAAGACTCTCACCGGCGTTCAGGTCGACCGTCACGCTCGCAGCGTACCGCGCGGCTGCGGGCCGCGACGGCTTGAGCAGGGGGGCGCAGCGATCCGGCGATCCTGAGCGTCGGACGCGGCTTTCCGCTGCGGCGAGGACGCCCGGTCGAATCGGGGCTTCCGCTCTGCCGTCGGCACTCAGCCGCCGCCGACGAGCTTCTCGTTCGTCTCGTAGCGCTTGAGCGCCACGAGGAGCTGCTCGATCTGCACATGCGGCGGGAGGGCGATCAGACGGCGTCGCAGGGCGGTCACGGTCTTGAGCTCGCGATCGTTGAGCAGCAGGTGCTCCTTGCGGGTCCCGCTCGCGGCGAGGTTGATCGCGGGGAAGAGCCGCTTCTCGGCGATGGAGCGGTCCAGGATCAGCTCCATGTTGCCGGTTCCCTTGAACTCCTCGAAGATGATCTGGTCGGCGCGCGATCCGGTGTCGACCAGGCAGGTCCCGATGATCGTGAGCGAGCCGCCTTCGTGGACCTTCCGGGCCGATCCGAAGAGCTGCTTGGGGATCTCCAGGGCCCGGGAGTCGAGGCCTCCCGACATCGTCCGGCCGCCGCTGGCGTACTTGCGCGAGTTGTTGAAGGCGCGGCCGACCCGGGTGATCGAGTCAAGCAGCACGACGACGTCGGCGCCCGCCTCGAGCTTGCGCTTGGCGCGGTCGATGGCGAGCAGCGCCAGCGCCGTGTGCCGCTCGACGTCCTGGTCGTTCGACGAGGCAAGCACCTCGGCAGGCACGTTGCGCTTGAAGTCCGTCACCTCTTCGGGCCGCTCGTCGATCAGAAGCGCGATCAACTCGACATGCGGATGGTTCTTCTTGATGCCGAAGGCGATGTTCTGGAGCAGGATCGTCTTGCCCGCCTTCGGCGGCGCGACGATGAGGCCGCGCGTGCCGAAGCCGATCGGGCAGAAGAGGTCGATGAGACGGCATGCGGGCGGGCATCCGGGGTACTCGAGCGACATCCGCGGCTGCGGATCGATCGGCGTCAGCTCGCCGAAGGACTTCCGGTTGAGATACTGCTCGACTGGGACGCCCTCGACCTCGAGAATCCGCTCGACCATCCGGCGCAGCTTCACTCCGGGCTTGCGGCGCCGGGGCATCTTGCTGACGACCTCCGCCTTCACGCGCTGTCCGGGCCGGAGGTTGAGCTGCGCCGCGAGGTGGTCGGGCACGTACGGATCGTCGGTCTTCTCGACGAGGCCGTCGTTGAGCTGACGAATCCGGCCCTCTGAGCCCTTCTTCAGCTCGAAGATTCCGGAGACGGTGGTCATGCGCTGGGCGACTGGGGTTGCGACTGACATGGAGATGGGGGTTGGAACGGTTCCCCGGATTGAGAAGCGACGATCGTGCGGCGAGCGAGGACCCGGGTCATGTGATCAATCGAGCCGGACCGGGACTGGCTCCGAGCCGGGTCCCGATCAGGGCCAGTTCGGCGCCAGCGAGCGCCAGCGCAGGACCAGTGAGCGCTCGCGCAGAACCGGTCCATTTCAGCGCCAGCGCAGAGCCAATTCAGCGCCAGCGCGAAGCCAGTTCAGCGCGAGCGCGAAGCCAGTTCAGCGCGAGCGCGAAGCCAGTTCAGCGCCAGCGCGAAGCCAGTTCAGACCCACCTCGGCCCCGACTGGGCTCCAACTGGGCTCCAACTGGGCTCCAACTGGGCTCCAATTGGGCGGGGCAATCCGCGTGGCGGGACCTTGGACGTCCAAAGGGTCTCGTCGCCTCCGGCGCGAGGGGCGGCTCGGACGGGGCTCCAGCAGCGCGGTCTGACAGGCGCTGCCGGGGGTGTTCAAACTTGCTGGCAGCCCGGTCCGCGATCGCCGATCCCAATCGACGTCCACCGCCGGAGAGAGGACGGACGGAGCGTGCGGCGCGGCTGTTCTGCGAGACTGACGGTGGATTCGGTCCGGCTTCGCCGATGGCGACCTCGTGGCGCGGTCGCATCGCCGTGTTCAGTGCATCGCGGACTCCAAATCTGACCGGAGATTGAAACAGGATGCCGAGCTGAAGTCAAGGTCGACGCGGTGAGTCCTGAGTGGATGGCCGGACAGGCCGAGAGCCGGACAGATGGAGAGACAGCCAGATCGACCGATGAGCGGGCGCCGCCCTGCTCACCCCCGATGAAGCCCGCGCTGCGGGCCGCCGGAGTCCGCCCCGCTGCCCGCTCCGATGCCAGCTCCGACGTCAGCCCCGACGTGAGCCCCGACGTGAGCCCCGACGTGAGTTTTGACGGGTGGCCTCTCTGGAACGACTTCCTTGAACGTCCTCTCTCGAACGACCTCTCTGGGACACCTTCTCTCGAGCGCCGGCTCTGGGGCGTCTTCTCGGCAGCGCCTCGCCGACGGGTGTCTGTTCGGACCGCGCTCACGATCGGTTCTTGCTCCCTCGGCAAACGGACTGCACTTCGAACGGGGATCGTCACGGCGGTCCGCTCAGGCCGACCATGGCGCTCGCCAGCCGCGCCGCGAGCCTGGCGTTCTCGATGAGCAGGCCGATGTTGGCGCTGAGCGACCGCCCCTCTGTCCGTGAGGCGATCGCAGCGAGCAATCTCGGCGTGACCTCCGGGCCGCGCACTCCGCGCAGCGCCTCGGAGCTCTCGGCGTCGCGCCGCGCCGCGTCGATCAGCGCAGCGTCGACGGCCACTTCGCTCGGTGGTTCCTGCATCACCAGAACGGCGCTCTCCGCTCCGATCAGCTCCCAGTGCGCCGCGCAGAGGGCAGCGATGGCGCGCTCGTCGTCGAGCCGGCAGGGAAGCGCCAGGTCCGGACCCGAGCGCGATATGAAGCGCGGAAGGCGCGCGGTCCCGTGGCCGACGACGGGGACGCCGAGCGAGTCGAGCATCTCCAAGGTCGCCGCGAGGTCGAGGATCGACTTCGCGCCTGCGCAGACGACGGCCACCGGGGTTCGGGCGAGCGCCATCAGATCCGCCGAGATGTCGCCGCTCTGGGCCCAGCCGTGATGCGCACCCCCGATGCCCCCGGTCGCGAAGACCCTGATCGCGGCACCGCCGCTGCGCTCGACCGCAGCGCACGCCGCGAGCGTCCCTGCCACGGTGAGCCCTGCGGATCGGCCGCCTGCGATGGCTGCTGCGATGTCCCGGGCAGCGGCCTTTCCGGCGCCGCGATCCGCCGCAAGCGCCTCCAGTCGCGCGGAGTCGAGACCGGCCCAGAGCTCTCCGCGAACGACCGCCATGGTCGCCGGAACGGCACCTTCGGCCGCGACGATGCGCTCGAGCAGCCGCGCGACCTCGAGGTTCACCGGCGCGTCGGGGCGCCACGCCGCGTCCGCACCTCGCGGCCGCTCTCCAAGCGGCTCGCGCGGGAGCCCATGCGTCAGCACGGCGGTCTCGAGCGCGACGATCGGGCGACCCCGCTCCAGCGCCTCCGCGACCTCGGGGAGCACGCGGAGCGCGCGCGAGCCCGCGCCTGGGGCCTTTGAGGAACGCGCTCTCGTGGGGTCGACCACGCCCGGCTCTCCGTGGATTCCCCGACCTCACCGCCGGCGCGAGCGCACGCGGCCGCCGATTCGCCGCGCGGGGGCAGCCGTGGGCACGAGCCCGCCGGGGAAGAGCTGGGCCGATGTCGTCGCATCGACGCTCTTCGGAGCGACGCTCGGCTGGGAGCGAGGCGTGACGCCGGAGGCCCGCTGAGCCGCCCGCTGCGCGGCCCGCGTCGCGTCGAGGTCGCGGCGGGCGCGGATGTCAGAGGGCACCGGACCGGGGACGAAGTCGGGATAGTCCTTGCGCGGGATCTCGAAATTGATGAGCTGCTCGATCGCCGTCAGCAGTTCGCCCTGGTCCGTCGAGACGAAGCTCCACGCGATCCCGTCGCGCCCCGCCCGCGCCGTCCGGCCGATGCGATGGACGTAGATCTCCGGGTCCTCGGGAAGGTCGAAGTTCACGACGTGGCTGATGTCGTCCACGTCAAGCCCCCGGGCCGCGAGGTCGCTTGCCACGAGGACCTCGAGATCGCCTTCGCGGAGCCGCTCCATCACCTGGTTGCGCTTCCGCTGGTACATGTCGCCGTGGATCGCATGGGCGTCGATCCCCGACTTCTGAAGGGCCTTCGCGACGTTGTCGACCGTCCGCTTCGTGCGGCAGAAGACGACGGTCAGCGCCGGCTTCTCGTGCGTGAGCAGGTGCGCGAGCAGCCGCGTCTTGTCCCAGTGCTCGACGCTCAGATAGCTCTGGTTGACCTGGGAGACGGTCAGCGACTTCGCGGCGACGACGATCTTCGCCGGGTCGCGCATGTACGTCCTCGCCAGGCGTTCGATCTCGGGGGAGATCGTCGCGC
This sequence comes from uncultured Planctomycetia bacterium, assembly GCA_937871505.1. Lineage (GTDB taxonomy): Bacteria > Planctomycetota > Phycisphaerae > Phycisphaerales > SM1A02 > CALMPF01. Next base: position 99,804 of record CALMPF010000003.1, read on the forward strand.
TGACGAAGATGGTCTGCGGACGCGCCTTCATCGAGCCGAGGATCCGGCGGATGTCGTCGCGGAATCCGATGTCGAGCATCCGATCGACCTCGTCGAGGACCGCCATCCGCATGTTGTCCCACGGAAGGTGGCCGCGCTGGTGGAGGTCCATCACCCGGCCCGGCGTACCGACGACGATCTCGGGTCGCTCGGCGAGCCCCTTGAGCTGGGTGCGGATCGGCTGCCCGCCGTAGATTGCAACGCACTTGACCGGGGCGTGGCGGGCGAGGTGCTCGATCTCGTCCGTCACCTGGATCGCCAGTTCGCGCGTCGGAACGAGCACGAGCGCTGCGAGCGGCGTCCCGGGGTCGAGCCTCTGGAGCATCGGGAGCCCGAAGGCTGCGGTCTTCCCCGTGCCGGTCTTGGCCTGCCCGAGGACATCGCGCCCCTCGACGGCGACCGGGATGAGCTGCGCCTGGATGTGGGTGGGGTGGGCGAAGCCGAGGTCGGCGAGCCCGCGAAGAAGGCCGTCCTCGAGCCCGAGGTCGGCGAAGGTCATGTCGGTCCTGAAGATTTCGCTCATTCGTTCGCCCAGTCCGGGGATCCCGGCGGCCTCTCGCTCTCCGAAGCAACCTCCGCGCGGCGGCCGGTGATGGTATCGTCCGAGCGCGGCCGATACAAAGAGAAGGTCCCCGGACGGTCAAAGCGTCGGCGAAGCACCGGCGCGTCGGTGCACCAGCAAGCCGGCTCGGCGCCGGTGGACTCCTCGGCTCCGATCGCCGCGCCGATGCCGACGGCCGCTCAGCGGCGCGGGCGACGCCGAGGCGGCATGCACCCCGGACCGGCCGCGTCTCGAGCCGCGAACACGACGCGGGTGTCCGGCGCTGACGCCTCGGACCGCAGGTCCGCCGCTCCCCGCACGACCCTCCGGCCGCGCTGCCACCCTCCGCGACACCCCCTCCCTCGCCCCCTCTGCCCACTTCGAAGGCACCTGATGCGCGACACCAGCGTCGTCGAGGTCAACCTCTCCGCGATCGATCGGAACATGCGGGCACTCCGCGCCCTCGTCGGCGACGGCTGCGGGCTCTGTCCGATCGTCAAGGCCGATGCGTATGGACTCGGCTCGGCGCGGATCGGTCGCCGGTTGGCTGCGGCCGGCGCCGACTTGCTTGCGGTGTACTCGCCGGAGCAGGCTGCCGTCCTCGCCCGGGCGGCGGTCGGGGCGCCGATCCTCGTCCTGATGCCGCTGCGCGAGCTGACGCGGACGGACGAACTCTACCGGCCGCTCGTGCTCGGTCAGCTTCATCTGGTGGTGCATGACCTCGAGCATCTGGAGACGTTGATCGGCGTCGCGGAGCGCTTCGGGGCGGTCATCCCCGTCCACATCGAGATCGACACCGGGATGAGCCGCGGCGGCGCGGCGCCGGCGATCGTGCCTGCGATGCTGGAGCGGCTGGCTGCGACGCCGTGGCTCGCGCCCGCGGGGATCTTCACGCACTTCAGCGATCCGCAGGGAGACCTGGAGCGCATGGCGGCGCAGCTCGCCGAGTTCGACGCGGTCGTCGCCGCCGCCGGCGCCGCGCTGCCGGAGTCCTGCGTCCAGCATGTGGCGAGCACCTACGCACTGCTGCGCCACCGGCGCTTCCACCGGAAGATGGTCCGCTTCGGGCTCGCATGGGCGGGGTACGGCGCCGACGAGCTCGCGAGCGCCGATGCGATCGGAGCCGCCGGCAGCTCCATCGAGCCTGTCGTGACCTGGTCGACCCGGCTCGTGCACGTGAAGCGCATCGAAGCGGGCACCGGCGTCGGCTACGGGTCGCGCTGGACGGCCCCGCGCTCGAGCGTGATCGGCCTCGTCCCCGCCGGATACGCCGACGGCTATCCGCGCGTTCGCGACGCCGCGAGCGGCGCCGCCCAGGTGGCGGTGATTCTCGGCGCCCGCCCCGGCAGGGAGGGGGCCGACGAACCAAGGTCCGCAGGCCCAGAGGAGCTGCTCCGCTGCGGTGCGGGGAACGACCTGACTCGGCGCTTCGCGCCGGTCGTCGGCGCGGTCAACATGGACCAGATCACGATCGACCTGACCGAGATCGCCGCCGAGTTCGGACTCGGCGGCGCACTCGACATCGGCACGCGGGTCGAGCTGATCTCGCCCGATCCGACCGCGCCCAACCACCTTCCCAGGGTCGCGGCTGCGGCGGGGACGATCCCGCACGAGATGCTCTGTCGACTCTCGCCGTCCCTCCGCCGCGTCTACTTCAGCGAGACCGCGAGCTTCGAGCTCGAGGTCCCGGCGCTTCGGGAGGACGATCACCGCGGCGGCCGCGTCGCGAGCGCTGGGTAGGGAGGGCCGCGCGTGCTCGGGGCGGCGCGCGCGGCGGCGATCCCGCGCTGGCGGCGCTGAAGTCGGCGGCGCGGCGGGTGGCGGCACCGAGTTGGCAGCGCGGAGTTCCGCCTTCGGGGAAGGGCGGCGGCCTTCTCTGCCCCGCGACTTTTCGAATCCGCGCCCGAAAGGGCTCCGGCGACGAAGGGGCCCGCGAATCATGCCGCGAATGGGCGCCACACCCAGCGTCGTCGTCATCGGAGGCGGACCCGCCGGGTCCGTCGCCGCGATCCTGCTGGGCCGTCTCGGCTGGTCGGTGACGCTCATCGAGCGCGGGCCGCGGGGCCGTCCGAAGTGCTGCGGCCACTGCCTCGGCCCGCGCGGCGTCGCGGCGCTCGAGAGGCTCGGGCTCGGCGAGGCGGTGTCGGCCGCGCGCGTCGGTGGCTACCAGCGGCTCTCGGTGCACTTGGCTGTCCCATCACGCCGCGACGGCGTGCGGCGTGCTTCCTTCGAGATGGCGCTGAGCGCGGACGACCCGCAGCGGCGCGGGGTCCTCGTCGATCGCCGGGCCTTGGATGCCGCGCTGCTTGACCGAGCCGAGATCGAGGGGGTCGAGGTGCGCCGCGGGCTCTCGGCGCGGCTGGGCCTTCTCGACGACGGCACCCCGCGGATCGAAGTCGGAGATGGTTCGTGGATCGAGCCCGCATTGATCGTCGGCGCCGACGGTCTGGGCAGCGGCGTCGCGCGTGCTGCCGGCCTCGCGGGGCGGGCCGGGCGCTCCTACGGGTTCGCCTTCGATCTCGACGTCAGCCCCGGATCGTGCGGCGGGCGCCGCGATGGGCTCAGCGCGATCTCGCGAGGGCAGCACGAGGACCAGCAGCCGCCGGGCAGCGTGGCGATGCACGTCGTGCCGGAGGGCTACCTCGGGCTGGTTCGCTCGGAGACGGGCGTGCTGCACGGGGCCGCCCTCGTCCGCATGTCCGCTCGTCGGGAGCGGCGATTCCCGTGGTCGCCTCGCGCTGCCGCGAGCGCGATGGGACGGAGCGACGCGAGCCGAGAGAGCGACGCCAAGCGCGCCGCGGCCCGCACCCCGGCGCGCTTCCTCGCGCTGCTCGCCGAGCGGTTCGATGACGCGGCGATCGCAGCGAGCGCCCGCGAGGCCGCCGGCGGTTCATCGACGCTCGGGCGGCCGGCTCCCGCCTTGGAGGTCATCGCCGCGGGACCGATGCCGTGGCGTCCGCAGAGGCGGGCGTGCCGCCCAGGAGGTCGACACTCGGCCGCGGTCGTCGCGCTCGTAGGAGACGCGGGCGGGTACGTCGAGCCGTTCACCGGCGAGGGGATGACCTGGGCAGTCGCGAGCGCGGTGGCGCTCGCCGAAGCGGCGGAGCGGCCGGGGCGATTCGACTCCGAGGGCTACGAGCGGGCGTGGCGGAACTCGATCGCGGCCGCCCAGCGCCGCTGCGCGCTGATCGCCGGGGCGGTTCGGTGTCCTGCGATCGTCACGGCGGCGGCAACCTTGCTGCCGCGGGTGACCGGCCTCATCGCCCGACGTCTCGCAGACTGGTCGACGCGGCCACCGCAGCCGTCCGACACTGAGCGGGCGGCTTGGCCGCGGTCCCAGCCGAGCCTCATGCGATCGGCGGCGGTCGGAGGGGCAGCACCCGAAGCACCGCGGCTCCCCCGGCCGGTGGATGCGCTGCCTGGGGATCAGTGGACGGGGAACCAGTGGACGGGGAACCAGTTGAACGGGAACCACTTGCCGGGGGATCGGTCGCTTGCTGGCGAGCGCCCCGCAGCCAGAGTGCCTCGCGCGGCGGCGGCCGGATCGCCGAGCGCAGCCTGCACACGCGTGCCGACGGAACCATGGTCGGACCTCCGCGCCGGAGCGGGAACGTGATCGACGCCCGCGTGGATGCCGATGAAGCCCCGTCGGTGGATCACCCCCGCTTCGGCGGCGACCGTGCGGGCGGGGTCGAGCCTCCCGCCTCCGGCATGGCGGCGCGCTCCCTCTCGGCGCGAGCGACGGGGCGAATCGATCTTGGCGAAGCGCCGGTCGGGGGGCCCGGTCCGGGCGAACCCCCGCAGCATGTGCTGACCGATGCCTCACTGATCGCAGTCGGACACGCGCTCCCCGAGGAACGCTGGCCGCAGGCGCTGCTCTCCGGGCGGATCGCCTCGGCGTGGGGCCTCGAGGGCGCACCGCTCGAGCGCTGGCGGCGCATCGTCGAAGGCAGCGCGATCGAGCATCGGCACGGAGTGCGGCCGATCGAGCCGACGTTTGCGCTCTCGACCGCGGAGCGGATGGAGATCTTCGCGCTCGAGGCACCCGCGCTGGCCGCTCGGGCGGCGCGGTCGGCGATGCTCAGCGCGGAGGTCGCCGCTGCGTCGATCACCGATCTGATCGTCGTCACGTGCACGGGCTTCGCAGCGCCGGGGGTCGACGTGGCGCTGGTCGATCGGCTCGGCCTGGCGCCGTCGGTCCGCCGTGCTCAGCTCGGCTTCATGGGTTGCTTCGGCGCCATCTCGGGAGTGCGGGCGGCGGTTGGGGCGTGCTGCGCCGATCCGCGCAGCACGGCGCTGGTGGTCTGCGTGGAGCTCTGCACGCTCCACCTTCGGCGCGACCTCGATCCGGCCAACCTCGTCGCCACGGCGCTCTTCGGCGACGGCGCCGCCGCCGCGGTCGTCGCCGGAGCGGAGAGCGCTGCGGCGCGGCGGCTCCGCGACCCCGCGGCGGGCGATGCGAGCGCGCCGGAGTCGGGAGCGCCGCGCCGCACCGGGCCCGTCGGCACCGGTTCACGCACCGAGCGCGCGGCACCTGCGGCGAGCTCGTCGAGATCCGGGCGCGACGCCGTCGGGAGCGCCTTCGGAGCGTGCTCCGGAGCGGCCCGGTCATTCCGCCCGCGCTCGATCGGAGTGGGTCGGCCGATGCTCTTCCCGACTGGCCGCGACGCGATGACCTGGACGATCACCGACGAGGGCTTCGCGATGAACCTCTCGCGCGCCGTGCCGGCCGAGCTTCGGCGCGGCATCGCAGCCGCCGCACGGGCGGGCGGCGCGAGCGAGCGGACGCGCTTCGCCGTCCATCCTGGCGGCCCCGGCATCCTCGACGCCATCGATGCCGGGCTCGAACTCGGCGGTGGGCGCGGCATCGAACACGCGTGGGGAGTGCTCCGCGATGTCGGGAACATCTCCTCGGGCTCGGTCCTGCTCGTTCTCGAGCGGTTGCTGCGGGGCGATGCGATCGATGTGCCGCCGGTGAGTCCGGCCCCCGGCGGCGCCGCGGCGCGCGGAGCCGCCGCCGATCCGATCATGCTGCTCGCGTTCGGGCCCGGCCTTACGATCGAGACCCTCGTGATCGGCGCGGCGACGTCCCGCCCGTCGATCGGCGACCGCGACGCGGCGCCGCCCGGAGCGACCGCTGCCGTCCGCACCGATCGCTGATTCACCGATGGCCAGCTCCGATACGACCTCCCCGAACGCCCCCGACGCGAACGCCCCGGAGGGGGCTGACGGACCCGCCGACGCGCCCCTGGCCGTCGGTGCCGTGAGCTACCTGAACACGCTGCCGCTCATCGACGGGCTCGATCGGCTCGACGGGCTCGTCCTGCGGCGCTCCGTTCCGAGCCGGCTCGTCGACGCCCTCGTCAACCGCGAGGTCGAGGTCGCGCTCTGCTCGTCGATCGACTACCAGAGGGCACCGATTCCCCTGCGGCTGGTCCCCGTGGGGATGCTGGGCTGCCATGGAGCCACGTTGACCGTCCGGCTCTTCTCGCAGGTTCCGCTGGAGCGGCTCGAGCTGGTCCATGTCGACGCTGACAGCCACACATCGGTGGCCCTGATGCAGGTTCTCCTCGCCGAGCGCTTCGGCGCGCGGCCGAGCCTCGTGCCCTTCGATGTGCGCGAGCGCGCCGCCGAGAACCGGATCGGCGAGCACCCTGAAGGGATGCTCCTCATCGGCGACAAGGTCGTCGGCGACTCGCCTCCGGCGGTCCGCTACCCCTATCAGCTCGATCTCGGTGCTGCGTGGAGCGAGTGGACCGGCCTTCCCTTCGTCTTCGCGACGTGGATGGCCAGGGCCGATGCCGATCCGGAGCGGATCGGGGACATCGCGGCGATTCTCGATCGTCAGCGGCGCCACAACCGCGAGCGGCTCCGGGGCATCGTCGACCGGCGCGCGGAGTCGCGGGGCTGGCCGCGCGACCTTGCGCTGCGCTATCTGGGGAGCTGTCTCCGCTACGACCTTGACGAACCCGCCCGCGCCGGTCTCGATCGCTTCTTCGAGTGCTGCGCGGCCCACGGGCTGATCGAGCGCTCGCGACCGGTCGAGCTCTTCGAGGCGCCTGCCGCGCTGCGCTGAGCGGGCGCCCGGCCGCGCTACGCTCGCCACCGTTCGCGCCCGATCGACGGACGTCGTCGCATGCCGCGCCCATCCCGCTTTCGCACCGCAGCGCTGGCCGACCTGCACCGGCAGCTTGCCTTTGCGCCGCTCGAGGCGAGGCGGCGGCAGATGGCCGCGTGCGAGGCGCTGCTTGAGGACCTCGATCCCGACGAGCGCTATCCCGAGGAGTTCGTGCGCTTCCGGATCACGGGCTTCAGGAGCGACCGCGCCGGCGCGGGCGTGCTGATCGTCGGCGAGGCGCTCCGGGCCGATCTGGCCACGTTCGTCCTTCGGCTGAGCGGGGAGTCCCCGCCGACCCCGGACGATCGTCCCGGGGGAGCGCTCTCCCTCGAAGCGCTCGCCCTGCGGCTTGGCGTGGCGGTTCGCACGCTCCAGCGCTGGCGCGGGCTCGGGCTGGTGCAGCACTGGATCGACTTCGGCGCCGAGGGACGCCGCGTCGGCTGCTTCGAGGAGTCGGTGCGGGCCTTCGCGCTGCGGCATCCCGAACTCATCGACCGCGGTCCGCGCCTGACCCGGCTCGATGCCGCCGAGCGCGCGGCGATCGTCGCGGCGGGGGAGCGCGAGGCGCGGCGCGGGGGCTCGCCGAGCGCGATCGCCCGCAGGCTTGCGCCGCGGATCGGGCGCTCGCCCGAGGCGATCCGGCAGGTGCTCCTGGCGCATGAGGACGCGCTGGTCGCCAAGGGCGCAACGCCCGTGCGGCAGCTCGGCGAGCGCGCCCGCCGGCTCATCGAGCGCGCCTGGCGGCGGGGGATGCCGCTCCGCGAGATCGCGACGCGGCTGGACCGCTCCGAAGCGGCGGTTCACCGGCAGCTCGCGGTGCGGCGCCGCGAGCGGCTGCGTGCGCTGCGGCTGCGCTGGATCGAGCTGCCCACCTTCGAGCTCGCCGAGGCCGAATCGGTCATCCTCTCCGCGCCCGCCGTTCGTCGCGGGCTTCGCAGGCTCTCCGGCGCCGAGGAGGCGATGGCGCTGGTCACGGCGCTGCGCGGCGTGGAGCGGGAAGGGATGCCCGGACGCGACGGAGCGGACGGCTCCCGGCGTGCGAAGGCGCGGCGCCCTCCCGCAAGGCGCCTCGCCCGCGCGCCGGAGGCCGAGGGCGAGGACATCCGCGCATCCGCCGACCGGTCGACCGCCGACCGGTCGACCGCAGACCGGGCGACCGACGAACGCACCGATGCCCTCGTCGGCGCGTGGAACGTCCTGCGCCGCCGCGCCGCCACCGCGATCGCCGCGCTTCCGGAGGTTCCGCGGTCGACGGCGCTGGACGCGATCGAGACCGACCTGCGCTGGGCGACGCTGGTGCAGCAGACGCTGCTGGCCGCCGCGCTGCCGGAGGCGCTCAGGCGCATCGATGCGTGGGCCGGTCGTCGGGTGGAGACGCTCGCCGCCGACTCGGTCCGGACGCTGCTTCACGCGGCGATCTCGACCGTCTCGGCCGTGATCGACAGACTCGATCCGGGGCGGGGCCAGCGTCTCGATCGCGTCGTCGCGCTGGAGACCGACAAGGCCTTGGCCAAGCTCGGCGCGGGGGGAGGCGCCGCTGCCGGAAGCGGGGGGCTCGCTGCGGGCGGAGGCTCCGGCGGCACGCTCGGATCGGGCTCCGACGGACTGGTCAAGGCGACGCCTCGCGAGTCGCGCACGATCGCGATGGCCGATCCCTTCGCGGCGCTGCTGCCGTGGCAGGCGTGGCTGGATCCGCCGCGCGGGTGGCGCACCCGGCTGGCGCATCTGCCCAGCCCGCAGCGCGATGCGATCGTGCTCCATCACGGCCTCGAGGGGGCCGCCCCGATGCCGCTTGCCGAGATCGCCCGCGCGCTGCGCGTCGGCGTTCCCGCCGCGAGCCGTCTGGTTCAGGATGCCGAAGGCCGCTTGCGGTGGCCCGGCGCCCGGGCGTAGTCGCGGCCCCGCCCGCTCGAGCGGCCCCGGCACTCCGCGCCGACGGGACGCGGCGAGTCCGCCGCGGCGCTGCCCGGGTCAGCTATCTCGGCACCTCGACCCAGGCGGTCGTCTCGGGGCCGAGCGCGAAGCCGAGGCCGACATACCCGACAAGCAGGATGGTCCAGACGATGAGGAAGACGAGGCTGTAGGGCAGCATCAGGGAGATGAGCGTCCCCAGTCCCGCCTTGGGGACGCACCGCTGGACGTAGACGAGCACGACCACGAGATAGGGATTGAGCGGCGCGATCGGGTTGGTCGCCGAGTCGCCGACGCGATACGCGGCCTGGGAGAGCTCTGGCGAGATTCCCAGCCGCATGAACATCGGGACCAGCACCGGAGCGATCAGGGCCCACTTCGCGGAGGCCGACCCGAGGAAGAGGTTGAGGAAGCCGACGAGCAGGATGATCGCCGCGACCAGCCCCAGAGGCGGGAGATCCATCGACTGGAGCAGGTCGGCGCCGGTCAGCGCGGTGAGGCGACCGAGGTTGCTGCGGTCGAACCACGCGACGAACTGCGCCGCGAAGAACGCCAGCACGACGTACATCCCCATGGTGGACATCGTGCGGCCCATCATGCCCGCGACGTCGCGATCGGTGCGGATGGTCCGGGCTGCGATCCCGTAGGTGATCCCGGGGAGGAAGAAGAGGATGAACATTGCCGGAACCACCGTGTCCGGCCAGACCGGGACCTCGAGGTTGTTCTTGATGAAGGTCCCCGAGAGCGGCGATGAGGGCATCAGCACGAGCGCGAAGTAACCCGCTCCGGCGACGAGGAGCGTCGCGAGGGCCGCAAGAAGCCCGCGCTTCTCTGCGGGGGAGACGCGGTCGTCGGAGAGGTCGGCGCCGCCCTCGGCGAGCGACGCCTTCTGGAGGGCGATCTCCGCGGCGGAGAATCGCGGCTCGACGATCCAGCGCGTGACCGCCCATCCGGTCAGCGTCAGGACGAAGGTCGAGACGATCATGAAGTAGTAGTTGCAGAGGATGTTGACCCGGTGGCCCTGGTCGATGATCCCCGCGGCGCTCTGCGTCAGGCCCTGGAGCAGCGGATCGAGCGACGAGGGCACGAGGTTGGCGCTGAAGCCCGCGGCGACGCCCGCGAAGACCGCGGCGAGCCCCACGAGCGGCGCCCTGCCGACCTTGGCGAAGATCAGCGCGGCAAGGGGCGGGAGGACGATGTACCCGGCGTCGGAGGCGACATTCGAGAGGATCCCCGCGAAGATCATCATCGGCGTCAGCGCCGCGACCGGCGTCACGGTCACGAGGAGCTTCAGGGCCGCCGCCAGCAGGCCGGTGCGCTCGGCCACGCCGATCCCGAGCATGCAGACGAGGACCACGCCCAGCGGCGGGAAGCCCGTGAAGTTGGTGACGAGATTCGTCCAGACCCAGCGGAAGTCCTCGCCCGCGAGCAGGCTCCGCGCGACGACCGTCTGCTCGGCGAGCGAGCCGTCGGCGGTCCGCGCGAGATAGGTCATCGACCAGCCCAGATGCGCCGCGATCGCCGAGCCCACGAGCACCGAGAGCGCACCGACCATGAAGAGCGTGACCGGATCGGGGAGCCGATTGCCGATCCGCTCGACCAGATCGAGGAAGCGGAAGCCGGTCGGCTGGGGCACGCCGGCGGGAGGGTCGGTCGCCTTCGACATGGGCGGCGATGGTAACGGGAACCGGGCCTCCAGCGGCATCGATCCCGCCCATTTCCGCCCCGCTCACCGCGGCCAGCTTCTGCGCCGCGGCGCAGCGTCGCCGCCGAGCGTTCCGCGGGCGAGGGCGACGACCTGCTCGATCGCCTGGCGCAGCGGCCGCGGAACGCCGGGAGCGCCGGCCTCGCGCATCGCCTCGCCGATGGTCACCGCGAGCTGCGGCTTGCTGCTGGCCTTGATGGCGGCGGCGATGACCGTCGAGGGGTTCTCGCCGTGGGACGAGCGCCGGAGCTTCTTGCCTCCGACGCGCCGGAAGACGTCGGCGTATCCGTGCTGCCAGAGGCAGTGCTCGATGTCCCGGGCCCCGAGCGGCGTGATCCTCCGTTCGATCGGATCGCGCTCCGCGAGCCGCTCGGCCGCCGAGGCGTAGGTGCGCCCCGCGGCGTCACCCTCCGCGAGCAGGTGCCACTCGATGCCGAGATCGCGCGCGAGCTTGACCAGCGGCTCGATCCCGCACTGCGCGAACTCCACGCACGCGACGCCTTCGAGCCAGAGATCGCGCCCGAGCTCCTGCGCCACCGCCGGAAGCAGCCAGAACTCCGTCTCTCCCTCGATCAGCAGCCAGCAGCGCGCGAAGAAGGCGATTCCGCGGCGGGCCTTCACGTGATAGCTGACCCGGCGCAGCTCATCCGGCGCGAGGGTTCCGGGCGCGAGGCGCTTCGCGCGCACTTCGGAGTCGTGGCGCACGAGCCTGCGGATCGAGGTCGTCTCGACGGCCGCGAGGAGCTCGCCGGAGTGCGTGACCACGAGCTTCTGGGCCCTGACGCCCTTCAGGCCGCGGGCGAGGAAAGCCAGCGCCATCGGGTGCAGATGCGCCTCGGGATCCTCGATGGCCAGGATCGGATGGGCGAGCGGATCGAGCACGGCGCTGCCGCGGACGGCGAGCAGCGCGGCGGCGAGGAGCAGACGCATCAGTCCGCGGGCGCCGGAGCCGCGGCGGGAGAGCGGAAGCGCGTCGTCGACTTCGGAGAGCCGATCGAGGAAGAGCTCCGTCAGGCGATCGGGGGAGCGCCGCGCGACGGCCAGATCGTCGCGCGTCACCTTCATGACCGCGCCGAGGGCGCGCATCGCCGACTCGATCGCCGCGAGATCGCGCGACGGGTCGACGAGCGTTTCCTCGAGCGCTTCGAGCCCGCGGGCGAGATCGGCGCCCGCGCCCTCGGTCAGCGGGGCGGCGCGCTCGAGCAGGATGTCGGTCCAGTCGGGACGATCCGAGGAGAACCGGAAGAAGGGGACCAGCCTGCGAAGATCCGCGTGAGCCGCGCGCGCGTCGACCTCGATCGCCGCTCCCGAGGGATCGAGGAAGGCGACGGTCGCCGCGGCGCGCGATCGCGCGGAGCCGGAAGCCCGGCTCCCGGCGGCGGTCGACCTCGGCGGCTCACCGTCTCCCTCCGGCGGCGCGTCCTGATGGGCGATGCGGACATCGAGCGTGACCGAGCTGCGCCCGTCCCGGAGCGGACAGGCGACGGGGCCGAGACGCTCGAGGTGCGCAGGCGTCCAGTCGCCGACCGCGCGCTCCGCGAACCGGAGCCGCACTCCGATGGGATCAAGGGCGGCCCCGCTCCGACCGCGAGGGCGGTGGAAGTCAAGCGGACCCACCGGCGGCGCGGTGAGGAGATCCTCGGAGAGCGCAATCCCGATCGCGTCGAGGATGCTGGTCTTGCCGCAGTCGTTCTCGCCGATCAGGACGGTCACCGGATCCGCCGCCATCGCCATCCTCCCGAGGCCGCGGAAGCGCTCGATCTGGATCTCGACGAGCTGCATGGTGTGGAGGGAGGTCCGCGACGGCCTGTGAAGCCCGCGCCTCACGGCTGCGGGGAAGCGGCCCGCTCGGCGCGAAGGTCGTCGAACTGCGCCGGCGTCGTCGGTCCCGACCAGAAGCCGAAGCCGCCTGCGACCGACCGGGTCGAGTCGCGCGTCGTGAGCGTCGCGCGGTCACCGACGGAGCACTCGATCCGATCGCCGAGGTGGCGGACGCGCAGCCGATGCCAGACCTCGCTCGCCAGCTCGACCTTCGCCTCGGCGAGGATCTCGACGATGCCGTCCCGAACGACCTCGAGCGCGATCGTCGACCTCGACGGATCGACGCGGAATCGATGGAAGTTGCGGCCATCGACGATGCGCCATGCGACGCCTGCCCCTTCGTCCGCGGGCTGCTCCGCCGCGGCCGGGCGTCCGGTGATCCGGACCGCGGCCTCGATGGTCCCGTCCTCGATCGGAGTCGTCGCGTCGTGGCAGAGGCGACCGAGCGGCGCCGCCCGCGGGGACCCCGACGTCGCAAGCACGTTCGGCGGGGAGGCCGCAGCCTCCTCGATCGCGACCGCCCAGGCCCCGGAGGCGTCGCCAGGTCCCGTCGCGAGCCAGCCCTTCGGCAGCGTGCCTGGGCGCAGTTCATCGAAGTTCTCGCGCTTCGGGGACGGGATCGCCGCAGGCGGTGGATCGGGCTGGGCCGTCGGCCGGCTCCCGACGATCCGACCGATGTCCCCCGTGATCGCATCGACCTCCGCGGCGAAGAGCCCGTCGGCACTCCGGACTGAGACGTCGTACTGGAGACGGCCGTTCTCGATGTCGACTTCGGCCTTGACGACCTGGGAGCCTTCCACGCGCTCGGCGACGAGCCTCCCGGCATCTGCAAGACCGATCTCGGCCTTGGCGAGGAGCGGTCGGAGGGAGTCGAGCTGCGTGCGTCGGGCCGGGGTCATCAGCGCGTCGCGCGATCCGACGACATGCCCCGAGCCCGCCGCGACGGTGACCTCGCGTTCGCGGTCCTCGACGAGCAGGCGGATCGTCCAGACCAGCGTGGTCGCCGCCCCGTCGCCCTGGCGCCGCAGCGCCGCCCGGAGCGGGACCCCGCCGCGGGCGACCTGCCTGGCCGCCTCGATCGCCTGCGGGAGCCCGATGCGGACCTCGGCGAGCGGGGCCGGCGACGCTGCCGGCGGGGTTCCGCCGGTGCGAGCCATATCGCCCGGCGCCGGGTTCGCACCGTGAGCCGGCGGCGTGGCGATCGGCGCGGCGAACCCCGCGGCGAGCAGGACGCTCGCGGCGAGAGCGCTTCGTCGGGACCTTCGCGCCGAGTGCGCGGGGCGCCATGGACGCACGATCAACTGCATCAAACCTCCACAGGCTGCTGGACGATCGCGGCGAGGCGTCGCCGGCGGCGCGGGCCGGCGCCCGTGCCGCGGTCGATCGGATGCCGCGCTCCGCCGCGGTCGGCGCCGCGGGCGCGCATCCCGCTCAGTTTCTGGCGCGGTAGCGGACGAGCCGACGTTCCGCCTGGTCCTTCTGGCGCGGGTTCGTTGCGTTGGCGAGCGCCTCCTCGGCAAGCGCGATCGCCTGCGGGACAGCCCCCGTGTTGAAGTACGCGTCGGCGAGCAGGAGCTGCGATCCGACGTCGCCCTTGCCCACCTCGACGGCCTTCTTCGCGATCTCGATGGCCAACTCAGGGTGGAGCTTCAAGGGGTTCGTCCGCTCGCTGGTCCACATGAGCGCCATCGTCGTCAGGTTGCCGAGATCTTCCGTCGCCGCGTATCGATCGAGCAGCGTCTCCGCGACTTCCTTGGCGTCATCGCCGAGGCCGGTGCGCAAGTAGATGACCATCATGCGATCGAGGTATGCCGGGATCCTCGACGGATAGGTCTCCTTCCACGCCGCGAGCTTGGTCAAGGCCAGCTCCGGATCGCTGTCGACGAGCCGATGCAGCTCGACGAACTCCTCCTCGGAGGCGCGGAGCATCTCGGCATCGGGTCGGACGAACGTCCCCGCCATGATCTGGCGCACGACCTCCTCGGCCTCATCGGGGGCGCCGATGTGGACGATCGCGCCGCTGCGATCGATGACGAATGTGTTGGGGATGCCGCGCTTTCCTGCCGCGGTCATCCAGGAGTCCCACGTCTTTCGACCGTCGTCGAAGAGAACGGCGTACTCCATCTCGGGGCCCTTCGCGGCCACGAACTGCCGGACCTGCTCAATCGAGTTCTTCGGGTCTCCGGAGGTCACGCCGATGACGGCGAGGCCCTGGTCGCGATGCTCCTTCTGGAGCTTCGTCAGCCGCGGGATGACCGGCATGCACGGGCCGCACCACGTCGCCCAGAACTCGACCAGATAGACCTTGCCGATGGGAAGCTCGCCGGTGCGGAGGATCCGGGTGTGGAACTCGGTCTCGACCTCTCCCTCGGGCAGGCCGGTGACGTACCGAGCGCCCTTGATCCACTCGCCGACGGCGAGGTTCGGGGCGCGGTCGCCGACCTTCAGCGTCGGCTGGGCGCTCGGAGGACGGACCGGGACGAGGCGCGGAGCGTCCCCCTCGGCGCCACCCGGAGCGACCGGCCGCACTGGCGTCCGCGGCGCCTCCGGGGCTCTCGGCGCGCCGGGCGATGTCGGCGGGCTCGCCGGTGGCGGGGTCACGGGCCTCGTCGGGGGCGTGGGCCGGGCCGGCGGGCTCTGTGCGATCGCGACACCGTCAGGGACCGCGATCAGGAACGCTGCGAGCGCGGCGATCGCCGCGCCGTGGCATCGAACGCGGAAGGCGGCGCGCGACGGGCGATTCGGGCGAGTCGAGGGGAGCATGGCGGAAGTGTCCGCGCGCCGCCGGGTGGAGGCAAGCGCCGCGCTGATTCCGGCGGAGGAGCCCTGGCACTGGGCAGCCGGTGAAGCGAGCCCGCTGGAGAGCGAGGGCTGCGCGAGGACGGAGCGTCAGGACCCGCCCTTGCGGAAGAGATCGAGAAAGCGGTTCTCGTACTGCGGGAAGAGCCCGAGACGGTCGAGTTCGGCCTTCAGCGCCATCGCCTTCGTGCGGTCGCGATCGGCGGCCACGAAGAGCTCGTCGATCCGGCGGCGCTCCGCCGGGGAGGGGCGCTTGCGCCGACCCGAGTCCTTTCCCGAACCGCTCGCCTGCGCCGGATCGTCCGCAGTCGCCGGCCCGTCGGGCGCAGACGGGTCGGCGGTCGGCTCGTCATCCTCTTCGTCTTCCTCCTCGTCCGACTCCGCCCCGGCGGTCATCGATGCGGCGAGCTGCGCCTGGCGCTCCATCTGATCGAGCAGCCGGACGAGCTGCGGCTCCATCGTCTCCGCCTCCCTCCCGAGCTGCGCGAGGTCGAACTCGACGCCGGCGAGCCGCTCAAACGCCTCGAGGGCTGCCTTGGCTGACTTTGGATTCGGCGCCGCCGCTGCGAAGAAGGGCATCTCGCCGAGCAGGCAGATGCCCGGGATCCCGCGGTCATTCGCCGCTGCGAGCAGGGAGCCGTTGAGCCCCGTGATGGCGCCCTGCTGAAGCAGCTCGATGCCGTTCTCGCGCATCGTCGCGAGCAGCGCGGGGCTGGTGACGGCGCCGAACACGCCGGGCTCGCCGGTGGGATGGAGCCCCGTCGCCATCGCAGCGAAGGTGACCACCTGCTCGACGCCCTGGCCTGCCGCGAGCTCGATGATCCGCTGGCAGAGGGCGAAGCCGTTGGCGGGGGGCTGGGCCTCGCCGATGAAGATGATCAGGTCGCGGCGGCCCTCGGGATCTCGCCAGAGGAAGAACATGCTCCGCGGCAGCCGTCCCGTCCGCGCGATCCCGTGCTGCACCTCGACGTGCTCAACCGGAAAGAAGTCGCGCTCGGGGATCATGGCGAAGGGCTTCGCGTTCAGCGTCTGGGCGAGACGCGTGGCGGCGATGGCGCCGACGCCGCCCATCCCGGGCCACGCCGCGACCAGCCATGGACGGACCAGCTTGGGAGTCGCGTCGGGCGGGATGATGGGGGTGAAGTCGGTCATGGGCGGAGTCCCTGGAGGTCCCGCGGGTCGCGGACGAAAGCGGCTTGGAGGCGGTCCTCGAAGCCATCGCTGGGTCGTCGAGCGCGGGCCGCGAACGCCGGGACGCAGCGCTCCTAGCATCGCGGCGTCGGTCGTCCGGCGGAGTCCGCTCGAGCGGAACAAGTCTACAGGAGCGGTCCCACGCGGTCCGCGCCCGGTTTCCGTCGGCGCGCGAGGGGTCGACCGGTCAGGACTGCGGCGACCGCGGGGCGCGCCTGCGGCGCCGGGAACTGGGTTCTGCGCCATGATCTCAGTCAACTCCATGCCGTCGTCAATGTCGTCGCCGAAGAGCCGGATCGAGCGGTCGATGGAGGCCGCATCCCCGCCGTCGCGGGAATCGCGGCGATCGATCGGGTGCGTCGCCGCGCGGCAGGGGATCGGTCGCGCGCGTGCGGTGGCTGGGATCATGGCCGGCATCGTGGCCAGCATGCTGACTGGGATCGCTCCGCTCGTCGCGGCGCTCGCGGGTCCGCTGGTTCGCGGCGCCGCGGCGGACTCCCGGGTGATGCCCCAGCCGCGGCTGAGCACCCAGGAGCTCGTTGCGTGGAATCGGGAAGTCCGGGTCGTCCCGCCCGCGCTCTGGCCTGCCGTCGACGCGGCTCTCGACGAGCACCGGGAGGAGGCGTGGCAGCGAGCGGTCGAGAGCGCCGTCGCGGTGCGGCCGCTGCTTCCGGGCGGCCCGAAGGGCCCGAGTTCGCTTGCGACGATGGCTGACCTCGAGCGCATCGAGCGCCGGCTCGTCGCGCGGCTGGAGACGCAGCGGGCGCTGGAGCAGGCCTTTGCGATGCGGCTCGTCGAGCTTCTCGGTCCGGAGTCGGCCGTCGCCGTCGATCAGCTCTTCGCCGCCAGGGCGGTCGCCGTGGCGGGCGCGATGCTGCCGAGGCACTACGACCAGCCGGCGCTTCGGGTGCCCGACATCGCCGCCCTCGCCCGCCGGCTCGATCTGGACGAGCCCGCGGTGACCGCTGCGCGCGGCCTGCGCGACGCCGCTCTGCCGGGTCTGCGAGAGAGCGCCGGACGGCTCGCGCTGGCGGTCGCCGGCTCGCGCGCGAGCAGCCCTCTGCCGGGGAACTCCCCTCACGTCGCGCCGGAGCTCTGGAGGGAATTCAGCATCGCGCGCGATCCGCGCGTTCTTGACGGGGTCGCGGACCTGGCACGGCAGCTCGCGAGACTGCGGCGCTCGATCGTGCAGGTCCTTCCGGCTGACTCCTTCGACCGCGCGACGGCGCTGCTCTTCTCGCAGGTCGCCGCGAGCGATGGGCTCGACCAGGCGATCTCGATGATCCGCGGCGTCGCTCTGCGGATGCGGGATCTCGACCTGCGCCAGCGGCACGCCGCGGTCCAGATCATCGATCGCGGTTCGGCCGAGCTGCGACGGATGCAGGCCGAGCACGCGCATGCAGCGGAACAGTCGCTTCGCGAGCACGGGCGCATCGAAGGGGAATCGGTGTCGGGCCTGGTCGATCGGATGGAGGAGTACGTCACCCGGGCCAAGGTCCGCTTCGGCGCCGCGATCGGGGTCTCGGGGATGGCGAAGTTCATGCGCGTGATGGAAGCGGACGCGGGTGACGCGATCGCGGCCCTCGGCGAGCTGATGGACGCCGATGCGGTCGAGTCGCTCCTGCGCGAGCTCGAGCCGGAGGTGGTCGAGTGGTGGTCGGGAAGGACGCGCTGGGATCCGCGGGCGTATGAGGTGCCGTGGAGCGACCTCGCCGAGATCGCGCCGATCGACGCTTCGTTCATCGACGGGCTGGTCGGCGAGGCGGAGCGCGAGCCGGCGGAAGCGATCCTCCAGGCCGCGGCCCAGCGCTGGCGCACCGAGGTCGCACCGCTTCAGGCGCAGGTCGTCCGCGAGCGGGATGGCTCCGACATCGATCCTGAGAAGCTCCCCTCCCTCGAAGCGACCGAGGCATCGCGGCTTGCGAGCATGACGCGGCTCGACGAAGCGATCCGCCAGCTCGACGACTTCGTCTTCGCGTCCATCGCGGCGCTCGGCGGCGTCGATCCGTTCCTCATCGGCGAGCGCGGCCTTTCGCGCATCGCCGATCGGTATGGGCGCCGCACGCAGCTCTGGGGGTGGCACTCCGGCGACGGCGCGGTTCGTCCGGCGAACCTCGACATGGGCGCCGTCGTGGCGGCGGCGGGTCTCTCCGAGCCCGGGATCGCCCTCGCGCGGCTCGCCCTCGCGGGTCACGTCGCCGAGCTGAACGCCGCGCTTCGGGAGCGCCACGACGTCGCCATGCGCCGCGCGGCGATCGAGCGGTCGGAGCAGATCGTGCGCAGTGCGATCTGGCGTCACCTCGGCGCGCTGCCCGAGGAGGCGCGACCGGAGATCCTGAAGCTCTACCCCGCGCTCCAGGATGCGGTCGAGGCGGGGCGGGCGGCCCTCGCCGACTCGTTCCTCCGCGCCGAGGCGCGCTGGCAGCGGGCGCTCGATTCCGCCCGGGAGGACTGGGAGCTGGTCCTCGAAGCCGGCGATCTTGCGGCGATCGAGCGGGCCTATCGCCGCGCCGCCTATCCGCGGCTTGCCTTCGACGGCCGCGACATCGGCGGGGCGTTGCGCGACGCGTCGCGGATCGCCGAGAGCGAAGAGCAGCGTGCCGAGCTGGCGGGGATCGCTGCGCGCCACGCGGCGGAGCGCGACGCGCAGCTCGCGCGGAGCGTTGCGGCGATCGCGGCGGTTCCTTACAGCCGGGAGGATGTCGCCGGGGGTGATTGGACCTCCTGGCCCCGACAGATGATCGTCGAGAACGACGCCATGGCACGGTCGGAGATCGGCGCCCGGGCGGTCCGCGATGCAGCGCTGCTGCTCGGTGACGAGAAGCTCGCCAAGCTCTCGAGGCTGCGCGGCGTCTACGAGCGCTCCGGCTTCGACTGATCCAGCGCGGGGCGCCGGCTGCCGTGCGGCCTGCGGCGCGCGATCCGACGGCCGACGCCGCCGCGCCGTCGAGGGCTGCTCCGGCTTCCCGACGGCGAGCCTTCGGGGCATTGGAGGTGGTTCTCGGCCGATGTCGCGCTCGGAGCGCGGGCGCGGAGCGACTTTCTCGTTGACGAACGCTCCGCCGCGCGCAAGCTGTCGAGCATGCCCACTCCCTCTTCATCCACAGCGACGGTTCCTTCGCCTCGGTGCACTCCGTCGGCCCCCCGAGCCGCGCGGCTCGCGCATCGCGGCAGGGCGCGCGGCCGCATCGGGGCGGCCACGGCCGCGGTCGCCGCCGCGGCGCTCTCGGCGCCGCTCCTCGCGTCGCCTCCGGTCGTGACGTTCATCTCCCAGTTTCCCTGGGACACCGGCTACAACGGGTCGATCACCATCGAGAACGCGTCGACCGCGCCGATCGAGAACTGGGTGCTCGTCTTCTCCGGCGGTCCGACGTGGTCGGCGCTCTGGAATGGCGAGGGAAGCGTCGCCGGCGGCGTCTCGACGATCGTCCACCCCCTCTGGGCGCCGAGCATCCCCCCGGGCGGGGTCGCGACGATCGGCTTCACGGGCGTCGGCGCGCTCGAGGCCAACGTGCTCGACTGCACGGTCAACGGCGAGCCCGCGATCGTCGAGTACGTCGGCGCCGTCGAGCCGCCGGTCACGCCCGCCATCGCGATCGCCGACGTCTCGATCGTGCTGGTACCCTTCGTCGATCCCGGCGAGGATCCGCCCCCGCCGATCCTCGACGGCTTCCTTTCAGCCAGCGCGAGCCAGATCGTCGACGCCGCCGGGAACCCGGTGCGGATCACGGGGATCAACTGGTTCGGCTTCGAGACCGGCACCCGCGTCGTTCACGGTCTCTGGACTCGGAACTGGCGCTCCATGCTGGAGCAGGTCAGGGACCTCGGCTTCAACACCCTGAGAATTCCCTTCTCCAACGAGATGCTCGCGCCCGGCGCGACCACCAACAGCATCAACTTCGCGCTCAATCCGGATCTCGCGGGCCTCTCGCCCATCGACGTCCTCGACGCGATCGTCGCCGAGTGCGGCGTCCTGGGGCTTCGCGTGATCCTCGACCGCCACTCGGCGCTGGCGGACAACTACTTCAACGAGGACCTCTGGTACATCCCCGGCAGCCCGACGTACACCGAGGCCCGCTGGATCGACGACTGGACGATGCTCGCCGCGCGCTACGCGGGCGATCCCACGGTCATCGGCGCCGATCTCTTCAACGAGCCGAAGCGCAGCGCCACGTGGGGGAACTCCTCCCCGGCGACCGACTGGAACAAGGCCGCCGAGCGCTGCGCCGAGGCGATTCACGCCGTCAACCCCGACTGGCTCGTGATCATCGAGGGAGTCGAGAGCTTCGCCGGCCAATCGACGTGGTGGGGGGGCAATCTCCTCGGCGCGGCGCCCTTTCCGGTCTCGATCGCCCGGATGGACAAGCTGGTCTACTCGGCGCACGACTATCCGGCGAGCGTCTACGCGCAGCCGTGGTTCGCAGCGCCCGACTACCCGGCCAACCTCCCCGGAGTCTGGCGCAATTTCTGGGGGTGGCTCTTCGAGGAGAACGTCGCCCCGATGCTCATCGGCGAGTTCGGATCGACGCTCGGCACGCAGTCCGACCAGCTCTGGCTGTCGACCCTGATGACCTATCTCGACGGAGACTTCGATCTGGACGGCATGAGCGACCTCGTCGGCGACCAGCGCGGCGTGAGCTGGACCTTCTGGTGCCTCAACCCCAACAGCGGAGACACCGGCGGCATCCTCAATGCGGACTGGACGACGGTGAACGCGGCGAAGCTCGCCTACCTCCAGCCCTCGCTGGCGCCCTTCATCCCGTTCGAACCGGCCCCCCCCGGAGCGACGCCGCAGGCGATGCACTTCCCCGTGACGCTCTCGTCGCCGGCGCCGTCGACGATCTCCGTCGCGTGGAACACCGTCGACGGAACCGCGATCGCGGGCGTCGACTACGTCGGCGCCGCCGGAACGCTCCACTTCGAGCAGGGAATGTCGCTCCGCACCATCTCCGTGACCATCCCGCCGCACGTCGCGGCGATGACCCGCCAGTTCGAAGTCCATCTCAGCGCGCCTGTGGGCGCGGTCATCGCCGACGGGGTCGCCATCGGGAGCATCAAGGTGCCCTGCGCCGGCGACCTCGACGGAAGCGGCGCGGTCGACGGCGCCGATCTCGGAACGCTTCTCGGCGAATGGGGCGCGACCGGCCCGAGCGCGGCTGCCGCCGATCTCGACGGCAGCGGCACGGTCGACGGCGCCGACCTGGGCATCCTCCTCGGCGCGTGGGGATCGTGTGGATAGGCGGCCGCGCCGAGATGGCGCGCATCTCCGCTTCGGCGCCGGCTGACCCGATCCGGTCGGCCGTCGCCGGAGCGGGCGCTCCGGGCTTCCGGCGGTCGCACCTTCCTCGTCTCCGAAGGTTGGTGGATCACCGGCAAACGCCCCTCGCCGACGGCGGCTCGACGACCGAGCGATCGGCTCCGCCTTCGGCGTGCCGGGCGGCGCCCGCGAAGATCAGCGCGCCGTTCCGCGCGGCGCCGGATCGTTCGTGGCCGGCGCCGGAGGCGGAGTCGCCGCGCCCAGCATCTCGTCGGCGAGATGCTGCGCGTCGTAGACGTCGCGCAGCGCCTCGAGCATCGCCCTGACGTCGACGGAGATCGCGCGGCCCTGCCGGTCGTCGAATGCGTAGTCCCACGCGAGGCTGTGGATGTTGCCGTCGAAGATCAGGCCGACGAGACGGCCGTCCTGATCGACCACGGGGCTTCCCGAGTTGCCCCCGATGATGTCGGCGGTGGAGACGAAGTTGAAGGGCGTCGAGCCGTCGATGCGCTCCTTGCGCTCGCGCCAGCTCGGCGGCAGCGCGAAGGGGAACGCGTCCCCGCGTTCGTCGGCCCGGGTGAAGACCTCCGCGATCGTCGTGAAGGGCGCCACGGCGCGGCCCTCTTCCTCGTAGCCGCGGATCGGCCCGAACGACATTCGCAGCGTGAACGTCGCGTCGGGGTAGCTGCTCTCGCCGTCGACGATGAAGCGGGCGCGGGCGAGGCGCCCGTAGGCGTCTCGCTGCGGTCCGAGCACCTCGTCCTCGTGGAGCTTCCGCAGCCGTCGCGACTCCGCGTCGAGATCGCGGGCGAGGATCAGCAGGGGATCGCGCGCGGCCCGGATCGCCGCCGGACCGGCTCCGGCGACGCGCCGCCTCGTCTCGACATCGCCGAGGCGGGTCTTGATCAGCGCGTGCGCCCGCGCCGAAGGCGACTCGCCCGCCAGCGCCGTGGCCACGATCGGATGATCGCCGCCGAAGACCTCGACGATCCGGGCGAGCCAGAGCGAGAGTCGCAGCGCCTCGAGATCCTCGTGGATCGGCGCAGGGGAGTAGAGCTCCAGCTCGAGCGCCGCCCGGTTGGAGTCGCGGAAGGGCGGGAGCCGCTCGTCGTTGGGCTTCTCCGATTCCGCCGCGAGGCGGACGAGCGTCCGGGCGATCCTGAAGAGATCGCCGGCCCCGCGCGCCTGCTCGAGAACGGCGTGCCTGGCGAGGAGATCGTCGGTGTCGCGGAGCGACGCGACGATGAGCGCGTCGGCTCCGGCGGCGGCGTCGCGCGCCTCGGCGTCGGCCGCGATCCTCCGTCGCAGCGCCGAGTCGGCGTCGCGCTTGCCGGCGATGAAGGCGGGGTCCTGGAGGGTGTCGAGCATCCCCGTCCGCGCCTTGCGGCTGTTGGCGATTCCGAAGAGATCGCCCTCGGCGCGCCGCGCAGCCTCGGGGCTGCGACCCGCGAACGCGGTGGTGGCGACCTCGCGCCGGGCGAGCAGGTTCAGCACCATCGGCGCCTCGACGTCGCGCAGGAAGCGCAGGTGGTCTGCGGTGAGCTGGCGCTGCGTCCTTCCGGGATGGCCGAAGACGAAGGTGAGCTCGCCGTCGCTCGCCCCGTCGGGGTTGGTCTCGAGGAAATGCTCCGCGCGAAGCGGCTCGCCATTCTCGTAGATGCGGAAGAGCGCCATGTCGAGGCAGTGGCGCGGATACTCGAAGTTGTCCGGATCTCCCCCGAAGAACGCGATCGCAAGCTCTGGGGCGAAGACCAGCCGGACGTCGGTGAAGGACTTCGAGCGGTAGAGGTGATAGCGGCCCCCCTGGTCGAGCGTGACCACCTGGCTCACCAGCCCGGTGGCATCCTGCGACTCCTTCTCGATCCTCGCCATCTCCCGCTGCCGCGCCGCGAAGCCTTCCGCCGGAGCGAGGCCCTCGGCGGCCGCGTTCACGCGATCGGTCACGTCCTCGATCGACCAGAGCGCGCGGAGCTCGAGGTCTTCGCAGGGAAGCTCCTCGGCGCGGGTGCGGGCGAGATATCCATCACGCAGCAGGTTCCGCTGCGGCGTCGAGAGCTTCTCGATCACGTCGCTGCCGACGTGATGGTTGGTCAGGACCAGGCCATCCGCGGAGATGATCGATCCGGAGCCGCCGTTCTCGAAGCGCACCGCGGACTTCTGCATCCGCTCGAGCCACGCGGGATCGGGCCGGAAGCCGTAGCGCTCCTCGAGCGCATCCAGCGGCGGCTGGTTGAGCAGCCACATCCCTTCGTCGGCGGACGCGGAGACGGGGGAAAGGAACGGAGACGCCGCCGCTGCGATGGTGGCCAGGAGCGATCGCGAGATCGAATGCATGGTCGCGAACGATACCGGCGATCGCCGCAGCCGGCACGGCGGGCGACCGCACAGGCGTGCCGCGCGCCGCGCCGCGTTCAGTCAGGACGATCCGCCTTCAGCGATCTCATCCGCAGCGGGACGTGCAGGGTCCGTCGCCTCGACCTCCGCGGCGTTCGTCGCGCCGCGCGCTCCCTCGGGCCCGGCGAGGGCGTCGCCGGTCGCGCCGGCGCCGCTGGGCTGCGTCGCCTGCACGGCGCCCCGCGGCGCGCGGGACGCGGGCGCTGCGCCGCCGAGACCGAGCAGGTCGACCCCTCCGACCACGGGGAGCAGGAGGATCGACTCGAACGCTCCTCCGCGCTGCGGGCGCCAGAGCGCGAGCCGATCGAAGAGCCGGGCCGCGGGGATGTTGGGCCTGAACGTCTGCCGGACGATCCCGTCCCGCAACGACACGACGATCGACTCCGGACCTGCATAGGCGACCGCGAGCGAGCCGCGCGGCAGCGTGACGAGCCTGCGGTCGTCGTCGAACCAGATCGCGGCGCGGCCTTCTCGGACGAGATGGAAGAGGAACGCGTCCCCCGGCTGCCCCGGGCCGGGGAGCGCGCCGTCGACGGCGCTGATCGACTGATAGGCATCGACGACCGACGCGTTGGGCGCGATCAGCCCGGCCTCGTAGACGCGCGGGGCGGTTCCGTTCGTCCGGATCGAGGCGAGGTGAAGGTCGCCCTCGCGAAAGATGAACGCGAAGAGCCGCGATCCATCCGCGGAGAATGTCGGCAGGAGCCACGTGCCGCGCTCCGGCGGCGGGACGACGACCTCGCGCCCGCGGTCGGCGAAGACCAGCTCGAAGCTCCGCGCCGTCGGGGCGCGCCTGCACCACGCGAGCGCGCCGCCCGGACCGATGGTCGCCATCGCGTTGACCGCGCCGTCGCTGCGCAGCCACGCGACGCTCCCGTCGATCCAGTCCGCGAGGCCGATGTCGCGGCTCCCGTCGCGCCGCGGCGCTTCGACGAGGAAGCCCTCGACGGTGGCGCTTCGGCCGATGACCACCGCGCCTTCGACGATCGCCGTCCGGACCGGCGGCTCGTCCGGAGCGATGAAGAAGACCACCACGGAGTCTTCCGTGAGCGCTGCGTCGCCGGGAAGGCCGAGTCGCGCCGTCCATGAGGCCGGCACGCCGACCATGGCCGCCGCAGTGTGCCCGTCGGGCGCCACCAGCGGCAGCGTGAAGCGGTCGGTCACGAGCGAACCGAGCGGCGTCGTGCGGAGCGAGCCGGCGGAGGCGGTGCCCTCGGCAAGGGCGGCGAGCGATCCGTTCGCCGCCTCCGGCGCGGGGCCGACCGCGGCGCAGCCGCCGAGCCAGAGGAGCGCGGCAGCCATGGCGGCCAGAGTGGCCGCGGCTGCCGCGCCCGCCTCCGCGCCGCCGCGCCGGGTCATCGCCCCATGCCGCCTCGGCCGCCCTTGGGCTTCGGCTCCTCGCCATCGGAGTCGGGCACGACGATCGTCTGCGGCGGCACCGCGGCCTCGGGGGAGAGGCTCGAAGAAGTCACCACGCCGCCCCCGACAGGCGCCTCTGACATCGGTGCGGTCGGCGGACCGCCGGGGATCGCCGGAATCTGGCCGGGGTTCTTGACCGGCTCGAACGGCTCGGAACGGTTCTCGTCGGTGATCAGCTCGGAAAGCGGACGCCGCAGGTCCTGAAGCCGCCGCCGCGCGTCTTCGTTGAAGTTGTAGTCATTCTCCTCGGGATTGTCGACGACGATCGGCGTGACGAAGGCGAGGAGCTCGGAGACCGAGTTGGCCTTGTCCGTCGAGGTGAAGAGCAGGTCGCCGATGCCGGGAATGTCGCCGAGCAGCGGCACCTTGCGCTTGATGTCCGACTGATCCTCGACGCGGATGCCCGAGAGAATGACGGTCTGCCCGTTGCGGAGCGTGACGTTGGTCTGCGTCCGGCGGCGATCGAGGACGGCCCCGCCGAGGATGGTGACGCCCGGAACGACGTTGGAGAGCTCGAGGCGGATCTCCATCGCGACGTCGCGGTTGGCCGTGATCCGCGGTCGCACGTTCAGGGTGACGCCGACGGGGATGTAGTCGAACGACTGGTTGAGGCCGAAGTCGTTGGTCGACGAGTTGGAGATGAAGGGGATTTCCTGACCGATGAAGACGACGCCCTCCGTGTTGTCCGAGACGAAGAGCTTGGGCTGCTGAAGCACCTTGACGTTGGTCTTCTGGTCGAGCGCCTGAAGGACGAAGAACGCGTCGACGTTGACGTTGAGGATCGAGGTCGAGAAGAAGTTCAGGAAGTCGTTCTGGGTGTTGTTGTTCTCGATCGACCCGCCGATGGTGTTCGCCCCGTTGGGGGTGACGATTCCCTCGCGGCTGACGCGAAGGCCGAAGGCGAAGTCGTCCTTCAGCTCGACCGCGGCGATCACCGCCGCGATGAGGACCTGTCGCCCGGGCCGGTCGAGCGTGGTGATCATGTCAACGACCGCCTGCTGAAGATCCGGCGCCGCGAGGACCATCAGCGCGTTCTGCCGGATGTTCGGGACGATGCGCACCTTCCCGATGATCCGCGACTCCGGCGTGCGGTCGTCGGTTCCGGAGCGCCCGCCCTGCCAGGGGAAGGTGATCACGTTGGCCTGCTGGTTGCCGCCGCCCGCGCCGCCGGTGGCGCCGCCGGTGGCGCCGCCTCCGGCGTTGCCGCCGGTGAGGGTCGTGAGCCCGATGTCGCCGAGCGTGAGGCCGGTCTCGGCGCCGCGGATCGACGCCTCGGTGCCCGGCTCGGCGAAGAGCGCGTTGAGCTGTTCGGCCACCTCGACCGCGTTGGCATAGCGCAGCGGGATCAGCTTCGGCAGCCCGACGCTGGTTTCGCGATCGATCTCGGCGATCACCTGATCGAGCCAGACGAAGTTCTCGGGGGTCTTGCTGATGATCACGAGCTGCCGGGCATCGGGGATCGCATCGATGCGGAAGATGTTCGCCACCGCGACGTCAGCGCCGGACTCGCCCCCGACGCCGGCCCGCGCCGCTCCCGCGGCACCGCCGCGGGCGCCGCCCCGCCCGCCTCCGGCGGACTGCCCTTCGAGCATCGTCTGAAGGACGTTGCGGACCGCCACGGGATCGGCGTAGCGCAGCGTGTAGACGCGGATCAGGTCGCCTTCGCGAGCGCTCGGGGAGAGATCCCAGAAGTCGCGGACGAGCCGACCGATTTCGCTGACGATCTCCGGCTCGGCGCTCACCACGACGGCGTTGATCGCCGGAAGCACCGAGACGCGGAGCTGTTCGCTGACGAAGATCCCCTCCAGCGACGCCTGTCCCGGCTGGCGCTGCTGCTGCGGCTGCCGCACGTTCTGCCCAGGGCGCGGCTGCTGCGGTCTCGCGCTGCCCTGGGAGCGGGCCTCGAAGAGATCGACGATCGTCTGGGAGATCACCTGCGCGTCGGCGTGCTTGAGCCGGAAGGTCTCCGTCCGCAGGTTGATGAAGGCCGGCTTGTCGAGCTGGTTGATCAGGATCTGGAAGCGCTTGGCGAGACCGACGTTGCCCTCGAAGAGGATCTGGTTGGTGTTGACGTCCGCCTTGAGCTTGGCGTACGCGGGAACGAGGTCGCCGAGCTGATCGGCGACATCCTGCGCCTTGGCGACGCGGAGCCGGAAGATCTTGTTGATGATGGTGCCGTCGTCGGTCCGGTCGAGGACGCTGTCATCCGGACCGAGGATCACGCCCGGATCCTGGATGTTCGCGAGCTCGTTGATCGAGTCGAGGATGATCTCCCGATCGGTCTGGACGACGCCGATGTTGTTGAGGCGAAACGCCTTGAAGAGCAGGTCGAGGGCCTCGCGGCGCGGCACGGGGCGATCGCTCAGGAGCGTGATCTTCGCGGTGCTGACCTGGATCGGCCGGAGGATCACCACTTTGCCGGTGGTCTCCGCGATGAACCGGATCGTGTCCACCAGCGGCGTGTCCTTGAACGCCAGGCGGACCATCTCCTCCTCATCGGCCTTCGCGGCGGGGGCCTGGATCAGGACATCCTGGCCGCGGTCGATCGCCGTCGCGGGGGGCGGCGACGTCTGCGCCGCGGCCTCCGGCGCGGCCTGCGGCATCTCGACCTCGACGCCGTCCTCGTCGTCGGAGCGCTCCGCGCTCTGGGCATCGAAGCCGCTGCCGGGATCGGCGGCGATCGCGCCGAGCGACGCCTGCGCGATCATCCCGCTCGTCAGGTCGGGTGCGCCGAATGCGCCGACCGGTTCGGCGGAGCCGGTGATGGTCGCGTCCGATGCGGCTTCGCCTTGCAGCGCCTCCGGCAGCGTCGCCGCAGCGAGTCCGGCGCCCGCCCTGCGCTCATCCGCGGAGGCGCGCTCGGCCGAGCCCGGCAGCAGGACGAAGGTGCCGACGAGGCCTGCCGAGGCGATCAGCAGGGCGACTCCGATCTGGTTTGAACGTCGAGGGGTCACGGTGACTCGATCTCCGGCGTTGCGGCTCGTGCTGGAACGCCTCGAGGCGACATGCACAAGCGGTCTGGTGGAAGGGCTTCGGGTCTCTCCGATCGACCTGAAGAGGTCGACCGGATGCGGTGGAAGTCGGCGATGCCGATGTCGGCGCTGACTGAATGCGAGACTCAACGACCGAGAAGCGCGGGTGATTGCCGCCGGTGCAGCGACGATCCCGCTACTCGGGCGGCGAGAGCTTCTTCTTGAGCTTGTCGAGCTCCTCGTTGAGGCGCTGCTGCGTCGCCTCGTCGAGGTTGTCGCCATTGAGAGCGCGGGTGATCTCGGTCACGGCGCGGAGGGCGTCGGTGCGCTCCATGGAGTCGATCTGCGCGTCGGTCAGCGGCGCGGGGATCGCCACCGGGGGCCGCCCCCCGGGGTTGGCCTCCGCCAGTTCCGGATCGGACGTCGCGGGAGGATCGACCCTCGGAGGCGGCGCAGGAACCGCCGGTCGGGCGCCTGCCCGTCCGGGGGGGCGCCCTGCCGCAGGTGCCGCGGGCGTCGCCGCAGGCGCCGCCATCCCGGTGAAGGGGTTGGTGGTGCTCTCCGTCGGGATCAGCCACGGCGTTCCGGGGGCGCCCATGTCGAGCGTCATGGCTGGCGCAAGGGCATTGCCGAGATCGAAGAGCGGCACGTCGTACTCGCCGCGCTGGAACCCCAGCCTCACGATGTAGGGATCGGCTGAGATCACGCGGATGCCCTCGACCTCCTCGCCGACGGAGATCCTCAGTCCCTGGTCGAAGTAGACGGTGCTCCCGACGACGAAGCTGGGCTTCCGGCCCGTGTAGCTCGCAGGCGGTGGAGGCGGGCCCGGCGGCGGGCGATCGACCGGCGGAGGAGGCGGAAGTGGTGGCGGCGCAGGCGGCCGGACGACAGGTCGCGGCGGCGGGGGAGGCGGATAGAAGATCGACCGGCCCCGGAATCGCTCGACGGCCAGCGTTGCGGCCTCATCGTGCTCTTCAAGCAGCGCCGCGAGTCCATCCGTGCCTTCGCTTCCGGCCCGCGGGAGCATGACCGCAGAGGTGAGCCCCGGGAGGGTCGCCGCGAGCACCCCGCCTCCGATCACCAGCGCCGAGAGGCTGACGATCAGCGCCGGGCTCCAGTCGATGGAGCCGCTGGTCGAGGGGTCGATTCCGCTGCGTGCAGTGCGCTTCATGGTGCGTGATCCGAAAGGGAGATCGACATCGATCGACTCATGCGCCCCGCCGCCGTCCGGCCACGACGATCCACGCCTCGAGCGTCAGCCGGACGTTCACCGTCCGCGTCTCGGCGATGCGCGAGATCTGCGCGCGGCTGATGGCGTCGATGGCGGGATCGGTCTCGAGCTCTGCGATGATCGCAGCGGCCGTCTCGGCGGAGGAGTCGAACTGGACTTCGGTGGAAATCCGCTCGAGCGCCTGACCAGGGCCGACGAGCCCGCTCCGGGCGGCGTCGAGGCGCGCCGTGGGTCGATCGCTCTCCTTGAGGTTGGTGACATCGCGGTGCCCCGCGACGACGCGGTTGATCGCCTCGGTCATCGCCTGCCGTGCATCGGACTCCTCGGCCGGGAGGCGGATGCGCCCGTGGGCGAGGACGACGTCGCGGATCGCCGAGTCGACGCGCGGGCGCTGCGCCGCCTTCTGAAGCTCGGTCTCGATGAGCCTGGCTTCGCGCGCCGCGTCGGCGGCCCAGGACCACGTCGTCTCGCGAGCCGCAGCGAAGACGCCCGCGGCCGCGATCGCGACGACGCCGATCCGGAGGATGACCGGGAGCTCCCGGAAGCGATGGAGGATGGTGGTTCCGAACGAACTCATGACGTGCCTCGCCGCCGGAGCTGCTTCTGCCGTTCAAGGAGCATGTTCCATTCCTCGGTGAGCCGCTTCCGGAGGTCTTCGGCCGGGTCCTCGACGCCGGCCGCCGGAGCCGGGGGGAGATTGCTCCGCGCCATCGCCACCGCCGCGAGCGCGTCCTTGACCTGGGTTTCCGTCATCGCGTTGATCTGTTCCGCCGAGAGCGGCTCGGGCGCGCTTGGAGCGGCGCCAAGCCGGTCGCCGCGCCGGGCGGCGCCCCCGACGTCCCCGGCGCTGCGCCGGGCGACGCCGCTGCGCCGGCCGCCGTCGTCGAGCTCGCCCGCCTCTCCCATCGCTGCGTCCGCCGCCTCTGCCGCCCCCGCTTCGCGGGCTTCGTCGCGCGGCTCGGACCGCGCAGCGCGCCCTCCCCCGGATGGGCGGGGCGCGCTGCGGGGCGCGTCGGCGGTGCCGTTCTCGCTTGCCATCGCCACGACGGCCGCAGCCTCGGAGGGGCTTCCGTTCTCGCCCGAGGGCGCTGCCGGTCGCTCGCCCTCGCTCCCGCGCTCGCTCTCGGGGGGCGGATAGAGGCGATTGACCATCGTCACCGCGCCGAAGTCCTGCTCGCGCGGGAAGTCGAACCTGCGGAATCCGTTGGTGATGGAACTGACGAGCGTGAACTCGCGCACGCCGGTGGTGGTCGGCTGCTTCACGTCGCGCTTCGGGAGCTCGAAGACGCCGGTCGCCTCCATCAGGGCCGCCATGCGCGCGATCCGCTCGCCTGCGGGCTGGTTCGGTTCGCCCTTCGCATCCGGCGCCGCGACGCCGGAGACCTGGACGCCCTGGGCGCGATCGATGGTGATCGAGCGGAGCTCGACGCCCATCGGCGTCGTGTTGGCGATGTCGGCGAGCAGTTTCGAGACCGGCAGCGTCTGCGAGCGCAGCTCGCGGTACATGGCTCGGCGGCGCTCGTGCTCCGCGTTCTGCTCGCGGAGCTCCGCAAGGTCCGGCGCCTTCGTCCGGAGTATTCCCAGCCGCACGCGGGCGAAGGCGAGCGGCCCGAAGGCGAAGAGGACCACGGCCAGCGCTGCGAGCGTCACCGCCGTCCGCGGCTGCGAGAGCGCCCGCGCCGCACGGATCACCGGCGAGGGGTGCTCCGTCGGCGTCGACTCCTGGAGGCGCGCAAGCGCCGCCAGCTCGCCGGCGGCGCAGGCCGCCGCGCCGAGGGCGATGCCGTAGCGACTCCACCAGCCCGGATCCGAGGACTCTCCCGCGACCCGTTCGCGCATCGAGTCGCGGAGCTCGTCGGGAAGCAGCAGGGCGGTCGCGCCGGCGCCTGCGAGCCGCTGGTCCGTCCGCGCCGCGAGCTGCGTGAGAGTCTCACCGCCGAGCCCGGAGGCCAGCGCCGTCTCGACGACGGTGCGGCGCACTGCGAGGCGCCAGCCCTGATCGTCCTCGGCCTCTTCCCGCGCGGTTCGGATGACGACGCCGCTCGGGGTCGAGAGCGCGAGCGCGACCACTCCCTCCTCGCGGCAGAGCCAGAGCGCGGGGTCGCGCGGACGCTCTCCGCCGACGATCGCGGCCAGCGCCGAAGCCTCCGCGATCCACGTGACCTCGCGGAGCTCGCCGCGGCGCTCAGGCAGCGGCCACGGGACCGGCTCGGAGCCCTCCGGCCACCCGGTGATGAGCGCCGAGCGGAGAGGCTGGCCGCCGTCGCCGAGGCGCTCGTCGACAGGTCCTTTCGGGAGCACCGCGAAGGCGAGCCGGTGTGCAGGGATCGCCCCCGCGAGGTGGGCTTCCGTCTGGAGCCGGAGGGCGGCGAGGAGCCGGTCGGGAGGACCATCCGGGAGCATCGTCGAACGGCAGACCGCGCGCCCTGCCGGGAGCACGATCACGACCCGCGCGGCGCGGCAGCGATCGCACCAGCGCCCGATCTCCTGGCGCGGAGGGAGCTCGGCCTGCTCGGGAAAGCTGCGCGTCTCGATGAGCCGCAGAGGCGCTTCGCCGCGGGCGCCCGCGTCGCGGCGAAGGGCTACGGCGTGCCATGCGGCGCCGGCGCCGTCGCGGAGACGGTGCAGCGCGACGACGACGGCGTCGTCGAGGGCTGAGGGGTTCCGGTTCGAGGCGGCCACGGTGGTTCAGTGCTCCCTGTACTCGAGGATGCGGACGGGCGATGTGGAACGATCGACGACGACAAATACTTCGACTTCCACGTTGCCCGCGAGGCTCCGTCCGCGCGAGGCGATCGAGTAGACGCTGCTGGAGGTATCGAAGATCGAGGCGATCGAGGTCATCACGCCGGGCTCGATGTCGCGGATCTCCTTCAGGTCGGCGACGCTGGTGATCCCTTCGGGGCGCCCGTCGCGGAGGCGGACGATGCCATCGACGATCCGCGAGTCGAGCTCGAGAACGTCGCGGAGCAGCTTGGCCGGGACGGTGTTGATGTTCATGCGGCCCGGCCGCTGCGTCGCCGGCTCGCGCTCGAGCGTGGCTTCCTGGAAGATCGTGCGAAGCTGCTGGGTGGTCAGCGGGGGCACGGTGTTGACCTGCTGGGCGCCACGACCCCCCGCCTGCTGCTGACCGCCGCCGCGCGATCGGCCGCCGCGCGTCGCCTGCTGGCCGCCTCCCTGGGCTGCGCCGGCACCGCCGGTCCCAGAGAGGGCGCCAAGCTCCGTGGTCAGGAGCGTCTCGAGCCGCGCGGTCGGCTGCGCCGCCCAGGTCTTGAGCGCGTTCGCCTGCGCCTCGTCCACCCCGAGACGGGACTGGATGTCGGTCGGCTCGGCGGTGCGGAGCTCGAGCCAGGGCTCGCCGCGGAGGCCGAGCGGGCGCGTGCGCGAGTACGCGGTCAGATATCCCGACCATCCCGCGTCGAGCTTGCCGTCGGCGTTGTCAGGGGGAAAGGTCTCCTGACCGTCATCTTCGTTGGGGTCGAGACGGCCATTGAGGTTCCAGTCCTCGCCGCGGACGTACTTGGGCTGCGCGCCCGCGACCAGCTCGAGCTCGGCGATCGAGCGGAAATCGCCGTTGCGGGGCAGGTATCCGAAGCGAAGGTTGCGGTAGTAGGCCGACTCGGCGCCGAGCAGGCTCGGCTCGTCGTCGGGGTCGCGCCAGTCCATGATCGAGGCCGGGACGTCGATGGGCATCCCCGGCAGGTTGTTCAAGGCCGTGATCGGAGCGAGGTTGATGTTGAGCTTCGCGTGCTCATCCATCGGCCCCGCCCACTCGACGCCATCGAGCGAATGGCGGATGTCCCAGGAGCCGGTCTCGAGCCAGCCGAGGGCGACCCCGTCGGCCTCGAGGTCACGGACCATCGCGAACGCGTCGCGCACATCGGGATCGTCGGTGTGCGACTCCATCACGGCGATCGTCTCCTCGATCCCGGCGCGAGCGGCCCACCTCGCCTGGATCCGGCCAAGGACGTCGCGCGAGACGACCGCGTGGCGATAGCTCGCCACCTGCACGGCGGCGACCGTCACCGCAGCGATCGCGAGCGCCCAGATCACCACGACGATGACCGTTCCGCGCGCCCGGGGACACCGGCGCCGCCGCGGTCGCGCGGCCTTCGACCGCGGCGTGGCCGACGTCGGAGTCGGCGCATGTGGGCGTGCACGCGGCGTCATCATCGGCCGCCCCCGCGGTTGCCCATGCCGCCGCCGCCGCCACCCCCGCCGCCGCGTCCGCCACCGCCGCCGCCCATCCCGCCGCGTCCGCCGCCGCCGCCGCCGCCGCCGCCACCAGCCCCACCGGCACCGCCGCGCCCGCCGCCGGCTCCGCCGCCGCCGCCGACGCCGCCACCGACACCACCGCCTGCGGGCGGGCGTCCGCCGAGCGCCGCCTCGCCTTCCTCACCGAGCTGCGAGGGATCGGCGACGACCTCCTCCTCTTCCTCCTCGATGGGGTTGGGCATGGTGACGCGATCGACAGGCACGATCGTCCTCAGGACGACCCGCGGCCACCGGGGATTGAAGGGATCCTCGCCGTTGGGAGCGCCGGAGGCGAGCACCTCGATTCGGAAGGCCCACGGAAGACCGCTTTCGTCGGAGTCCCACTCGGTGAACCACTCGAGCCCGTCATAGGCCTCGATGCCGAGGCCGATGATCCCGTCGATCAGGGGAGTCGCGACGCCGCCGCCGAGCGGCGAATCGTCCGGAATCGGGTCGCGGCGCTGCCAGAGCGCAGAGCCGAGCTGATCCTCGAGCACGCGGAACTGCACCTCGTACTCGTTGCCTTCGCCGTTGAACTCGATCGGCCGCGCCGCCCGGATGCTCGTCGAGAAGAGCAGCAGCTCGTCGCGGTCGTACTCGATCCCGTAACGGCGGACGGCGCCGCTGGTCAGGAGGACGCGCGTGAGGAAGAGATCGCCGTCGCGCATCACCGATTGGGCATCGCGGCGGAGAATGTCCAGCGCCGCGTCGGCGCGGAGGTAGGCCTCGAGCCGGACCCTGGCGCTCTCGCGGGCGCGGCCGATCTGCGCCAGCGCCATGCCGACGCCGCCCATGACGACGGCGATGACGATGCCGGCGACGAGCAGCTCGACGAGCGTGAAGCCCGAAGGCCGGCGCCGGAGCGGAGGTCGGACCGCTGAAGCCGCTGCGGCGACGGGGGAGGGATCGGGTTTCGCGCTGACCATGGTCGTGGTGTGCAGGCGGCGTGGACGTGGAAGCGGGTGGCCAGTGCCGGCGGGGCCGGCGCGGAGGACTGGCTCTGCGGAGCCGGCTCCGTGGAACTGGTTCGGGTGAATCAGATCGGTTGGCTCGGGCGGTCCGGGTTCCTCAGCTCGTCGTATCGGCCCTCGCGGTCGATCGGCTCCGGAGGCGCCCGCTCGGGGTTGGGCTCGTCGCCGCCGCGCTCGGCGATCATCGTCTGCGCGACGTAGGCAGCGCCGGTCGGAATGTGCCGGACGACGGCGGTGACCCGCCAGGGAAGACCGATCCCGCGGTCGGCGATGCGGACCTCGAACTCGAACTCTTCGAACGGCGCCCGGCATCGGCCGAACGTCGGGTGCAGGTCGCGGAAGTCCTCCGGACCCTCGACGAGGACCATCGCGAGCTGCTCGTCCAGGATCCACGCCGCCACGACCTGGATCTCGGCGCCGCGCTGCATCGAGACGGCGCGCGACGTGAGCGAGAGGATCGCCGCGAGCCCGACGGCGAGGATCACGCCGCCGATGACCGCGTCGACGAGTGCGAAGCCGCGGCGGGCGGCGCTGTGAAGGCGGGCGCTGCGGCCGGAGGGTCTCACCATGTCTCGCGACTCCTTCCCTCGCCGTCGAGGTCGACGCGGATGCGATAGCCTGGATCGTTGCCAAGGACCCCGCGACGGCGCTCGATCCGATGGGCTGAGAGCGCATGCGGCGTGAGCACCAGCGTCACCTCCAGATCGCCGCCGACGAGATCGAGCTCGATCATCGATCGGGGCTCTCCGGGGACGCGCGTGATGGACCAGCCGGAAGGGTCGTAGCGCCGCCCGTCGACGCGCACGTCGATCAGCTCGACGTCCTCGGGCAGGAAGACCGGCCGCATGAAGCGATCGGGGAGCCAGGCGGCTCTTTCGTCCGGATAGTCGGGATCGATCTGCCGCGACCAGAGCCCGATCGAGCCGTCGGAGAGATCGCGCTCGAGCTTGATCGAGGTCGACGCGGTCGTGTCGCGGAAGCCGTAGAGCGTGAGCAGGTCCTCGACCTCGTCGATCGCCAGCCGCACGCGCCGCTCCTCGAGCGATGCGAAGGAGGGGATCATGAGCACCGCGAGAATCGCGAGGATTCCCAGCGCGACGATGGCCTCCACAAGCGTGAAGGCGCGTCGAGGTCCGAGGTTGCGGCGGGATCTTGCCATGCGTTCGGCGCAGTCGCGGTCGGTCAGCGTCGGCCGGAGGAGCCGCGCCGTTCGCCGGAGACGATGTCGGCGTTCTCTCCCTCGCCGCCCGGCTCGCCGTCGGCGCCGAAGGAGATCACGTCGAAGTCGTAGCTGACGATGCCGGGCACGCGGATGACGTACTCGTTGCCCCAGGGATCGATGAGGTCGTTGTCGCTGCGGAGGTAGGGCTTGTTCCCTTCACGCAGCCACGAGAGGTCGAAGTCCTTGGGGATGGTGCTCAGCCCGTTGTCGGCGAGGTAGAGGTTGACCTGGTTGGACAGGCTCTCCACCGCCGCCTGGGCCGCCTTGACCTTCGAGCTTCCGATGAAGCCGAGGACGTTGGGCACGAGGATCGCCGCGAGGATCGCGACGATGGTGATGGCGACGACGACCTCGAGCAGCGTGAAGGCGCGGCGGCGCCGTGCGAGGCCGGGGCGTGAACGGATCGGTCGGCGGGTGCGGTGCATGGGTCGGATCTCCGGAACTGTCGAAGTCGCGGGAGCTGGGCGGAGGTCGTGGCGCGGAGCGGGCATCGGTGGACGGTGGACTGCGCTGGGCGACGAGTCGAACGAAGGTGCGTGAGGGTCCGTGGCGTCTCGTGCGGGTGAAGACTGAAGACTGAAGGCTGGAGACTGGAGACTGGAGGCGTCGAGATCCGCTTTCGCCCTCGGAACGCGCCGAACGGCGCCGCGTCCCGCAGGGACCGCGGGTCTCATCCGCTTGCGAATGCCTTCTGGAGCTCGATGAGCGGGAGGATGATGCCCGCGAGGACGAACCCGGCGATCGACGCCATGATGACCAGCAGGACCGGGGGAAGCGCCTTCGAGAACGTCTTCAGCGAGGTGTTCACCCGGCGGTCGAAGGCCGTGGCTGCGTGCAGGAGCATCGACTCGAGCCGGCCCGAACGTTCGCCGATGTTGACGATCTGGACCAGAAGAGGCGGGAAGAGCCCGGAGCGCTCGAGCGGATCGGCGAGCGAGGCTCCGGTGGTCACCTTGTCCTGCACTTCGTCGATCGCGTTCATCAGCGCGGTGTTTCCGAGCGTGTCGCGGACGATGCGCAGCGACTGGAGGATCGGGAGCCCCGCGGCGACGAGCGTTCCGAGCGTCCGCGTGAAGCGGGCGACCGCGACGTCGCGGAGCAGACGGCCGAGCACCGGGGTCCGCAGCAGCAGCAGGTCGATCCGCAGGCGGTTTGCGGGGATCTTCGACCAGACGCGCCACGCCGCGACGAGCGCGATCAGCCCGAGAATGACGAAGAGCCAGTAGGACTGGATGAAGCCGGCGACCGTCAGCAGGACGCGCGTCGGAAACGGCAGCGCCGCCGCTTCCGTGCCCATCTGTGCGATCAGCGGGGCCATCAGCCGGGGCAGAACGAACGTGATGAGCACGACGACGCTCGCGGCGATCAGGGCGGCGACGATCAGCGGGTAGATCGTCGCGCCGATCAGCTCGCTCCGGAGCTCGACCTGCCGATCGAGGAGATCGGCGAGCTGATGGAGCACCTCGCTCATGCGCCCCGAGGCATCGGCGGCGCGGAGCATTCCGACCGTGAGGTCGTCGAAGGGCGGACCGTAGTCGGCGGCGGCCTGGTGGAGCGTGGCGCCCGACTCGACGCGTTCGATCAGATGATCGAGGATTGCCGGCATCGCCCGCCCGCTGACCTGCCGTCGGACGGTGCGGAGCGCCGACATCAGCGGCAGGCCCGCCTCGACCGCGGTGGCGAGCTCGCGCACGAGCGACGCGAGTTCGGGCCGGGAGATCGAGGGGCGCCGCGCCCGCGCAGTTCGGACGGCGCGCTCCTCGCGCGCCGCCGACCGCTCGTCGGCCTCCATCGCATCGAGGCGGATCGCCGTCTCACCTCGCCCGGCGAGCTGGCGCACCGCCGCTGCGCGGTCTGGCGCAGCGATGACGCCTGCGACCGACTGCCCGGAGGCGCTGAAGCCCTGATAGCGGAACGACGGCATGGCGGGGCGGAACCTCCGGAGGCGGGGGCGGGGGGGGGCGAGCCCGGGGCGGGGGCGGGGGCGGGGGGCGGGGGGGGGGGGGGCGGGGGGGGGGGGGGGGGGGGGGGGCGG
>CALMPF010000004.1 GCA_937871505.1 uncultured Planctomycetia bacterium
GCTGTCCGAACTCGGGCGCCGGGAGGAGGCCCTTGCGGCGGCGGAGGAGGCGGTGAAGATTCGCCGGTCGCTGGCGCAGGCGCGGCCGGACGCGTTCCTGCCGGACCTCGCGATGAGCCTGAACAACGTGGGCAACAGGCTGTCCGAACTCGGGCGCCGGGAGGAGGCCCTTGCGGCGGCGGAGGAGGGCGTTGGCCTGATGCTCAGCACGCTGCGTTTCCTTCCGCCAGCGGTCGTTGTGCCGAGGGTCATCAAGTCACTCCAGA
Organism: uncultured Planctomycetia bacterium; assembly: GCA_937871505.1. GTDB lineage: Bacteria > Planctomycetota > Phycisphaerae > Phycisphaerales > SM1A02 > CALMPF01. The sequence goes on from CALMPF010000004.1 coordinate 267, forward strand.
ACCTGCTGCGCATTGCCGAGGAGGCCCAGCGCAACCCCGCGGAACTGCCGGCCGTCGTGGCCGCCATCCAGGTCCTCCAGCAACTTGGGGTGGTTCCGCGACAGCCCGAAGGGTGAGCCTGACATGGCGCGCTGTGGTGTCTGACAGTTGAAGTCGGCTCCGTGAGTCCGCCCGGAAAGACGTCTGATACCGGTCCCAGATGATCCTCAAGCGAGGATCATCTGGCGGCTTCCTCCGAGCCGCGTGCGCAAGCACGCAGGCAATCTCACGACGCATGAGAGTCAAGTGGGATGCGTATGGGTGGTCGCGTCTCTTGAGTGACGAGCATGTCGTACGCTCAGCGCGGGTGGGCTGCGCAGGCGCGATGTCGCGCGGCGGCCGAGTGACACGGGTCCCGGATGATCCTCCGTCCTGCACCATCCGGCGGCGGCTGAACACGACCCCACGTCGCCTGGTTCGCCACGCCTTGGACAACCTCCACTTCCCGCCACTTGCCGTCACCTTCCGACGACGACGACGACGAGGGATTCGTGTCGAGCGGTCAGGGTGCGGTATTGGACACACCCATCCGCGGGGCCGCGGGGCGACCTGAGGGGCAACCGGGGGGGCAACCGGGGGGCACGGCGGCTACCGATTGCGCGACCAGCGCCAACACGCTGCTCCCGGGCGCTCCGCCGGCGGGGTCATCGTGGTCCAGCGGGCGAACCAACGCTGCATTTCGACCATCCCCGATGACGGGCCGGGGGGATCGATGCGGAGCAGGATCGCAATGCCATCGTCGACGACTCGGGAGGCCGCCGACTGGTCGTTGACGCGAAGCTCCTCCGCCTCGAACTCGGCGAGGATCGGTCCGAGCCGCCTCCAGCGCTCGACGTAATCCCGCATGGATTCGCCGCGGGCGGGTTGAGGCGACCTTGACTCCACGAGGCGGTCGTAGGGGTTGGGAGGCGGCTGGACGGGCCCGAATCCCACCCAGAACGCGGCTCTCGGCGCGACGGCTGGCTTGCCGGATGCCGTGAGAGTCAGCGGCGGGACGACCACGAGGACCGCGGCTGCCGCGACGATGTCGATCCGTCGCCGCACGCGCATCGACCACGATCTGCTGGACGACGTGCGAGGCATGACCTCGGCTCCGAGCTGCCGCGACGCTCGCGGCGCGGGGTCGGCACCGGGATGCGCCGACTCGGACGGCAGCCGATCACACGAGACCCCTCCCGCGCCGTCCGGCGCCCGGACCGACTTCCCAGAGCGGAGGTGGGCGGCCCGGAGGAGAACCCATGCAGGCCATACCCTGCGAGGGTCGTGCCAAGCGTGCGTCCGCCGAAGGACTCGCGAAGTTCGCACGGCCCGGCCAATCGTGGATCAACCCGTCAGTGGCCCGGCCGGCCGGGCTCAGGCGAGGCGACGACGTACCCAACCGAATGACGCAACCAACCGTGGCTCCGCTCAGCACCCCGCCCATCAACCAGCCAGCGCTTGACCTCCTCACGCGCCGCCGCTCTCCCAAACTGCTCGCGCTGACCACGCCGGCGCCGAGCGATGACGAACTCGCGACGATGCTTGGCATCGCGGCGCGGGTTCCTGACCACGGCCAGCTCGTCCCGTGGCGGTTCATCGTGATCGCCGGCAGCCGCCGCGAGGATCTGGGCCAGCTCATCGGCGGCTTCTTCGATGCCGATCATCCTGAGGCCGACGCGACGCAGCGGGCGGAAGCGAGAAAGCGCCTCACCCACGCGCCGGTGGTGGTCGCGGTGGTGTCGTCCCCGCGGCGCGACCCGACGGACCCACGGCGTCCCCACCCCAAGATCCCCGAGCGCGAACAGCTCCTCTCCGCCGGCGCGGTCTGCATGAACCTGTTGCTCGCGGCAAAGGCCTGCGGCTACGGCGCGCTCTGGCTGACCGAGTGGTACGCCTACGACCGCCGCGTGCTCGATGCCCTCGGACTCTCCGCCCATGAGTCTCTCGCCGGGTTCATCCACATCGGCACCGAGCGCGACCCGCGCGACGATCGCACCCGACCGAGGCTCGCCGACATCGTGACGGCGTACTGACCGGGGACGCGCGGTCCCGAGCGACGCGTGAACTCGAGCGACGCGTCACGAGCGTGATCCCGATGGCGCTCTCGACGCCGCTCGGCCGCGCTGAGGCCTCGCGCCGACGGCGGCGCCGTTCGGGCCCGTCGAAACTCCGGTCCTGTCGCTCTCCAGATCTCCGGGTCCAGCCCTCTGCGCCCCGCGCGTGCGAGCCGATCGGACTGGGCGGCGCGGTCCAGGCGCTCCGCACAGCCGCTTCCCCGACGATGCCCCGCGATGCGCGATCCTCCCGGCCTCGAAGAGAATGACGGCTGATTCGAGGGCGACGATCGCGCGTGCAGCGTCGGGTCGTGGGTGCTCGCAGCGGAAGGGGCCCGCCGTGATCTTCGGAGCCGTGGGGAGCGCGACTCTCGAGGATCGACTTCTGGAACCTCCGGACTTTGACCGCGATCCTGCGAACTCCAGGCTGCGGCCGCTTGATCGCCCTCGCCGCGTCGGGCGGCGAGCCGGGCAGCCCTTGCGGATCTCTGGACCCGGAGGCTCGGACCTGTCGTGGCGTTGCAGGCGGCGATCGCGAGGGCGGAGTCGAAGGCCTTGCGGAACCGACGGTCGGCTCCCGGAGCGCCCGTGCGGACGCATCATCTCATGCGACGGCGCAGCCCGCGCGGCGGCGCGGATGCTCAGAGATCCCGCTCATCGACTGATATTGCGATCTTCCCCCGCCTGTTTCCAGCCTCGATCAGATCATGGGCTGCCGCGATGTCGCTCAGCTTCATGACGCGTTCGATGACAGGTCGCATGCCGCCCGCATCGACCACCTTTGCAATCTCAGCAAGCCGCGTGGCGGACTGTGTGGTAAAGACAAGGTGGATCTCCGCGTTCACCGGCCAGCCGTCGATGAGCTTCTGGGGTACGGACATGTCGACAATCGACACCAGCCTCCCTGAACCGGCCAGCAATGACAGGCTGTTCTCGATCGTGTGCTGGCCCACGGTGTCCAGGATGATGTCGAAGCCAGAAACGTGGTCACGACGAAGCTCCCGGTACAACGTCTCGCTGCGATAGTCATAGCTGGCATCGGCTCCGAGCGCCTCCACGAACTGCTTGTTGTGCGGACCGGCGGTGACGACGGCACGTGCGCCGAAGAACGCCGCAATCTGTATCGCGTGCGCTCCGACGCCTCCTGCTCCGCCATGAATGAGAACGCTGTCGCCGGACTTCAGGCGCCCCCTCTCGATCAAGCACTCCCATGCGGTGCCAGCGGAGAGCGGCAAGGTGGCAGCTTCCTCGAACGAGATCGACTTGGGTCTTCTTGCAACGATGGCCGCCTTTTCCACATGATGGGTTGCATAGCTCCCCTCGTTCGCGAGCAGCCTCGGAACATAGAACACCTCATCGCCGACATGAAAGTCATGGACGCCCTCTCCGACCTTCTCAATCACGCCGGCGCAGTCAACGCCCAGCCTGGCCGGCAATGCGATCGCATTGCTGTAGACTCCCCGTCTGGTCTGTATGTCGACGGGATTCACCGAAGCGGCCTTCACGCCGACAAGGACTTCGTCGAAGCCCGGCTCGGGCGTGGGCTGCTCGACCAGCTTCATGACGCTTGACGGCCCGAACTGTTCAATGATCACGGCCTTCATGCATCTCTCCGGGGATTGACATTCCGGCGCTGGAGTGTCCACATTGAAGAAGCTCGATGCCGGCAGGTCATCGCGACTCTCAGAACGCGAAGCACTCGCAACCGCCGTCGAGCAGGCCGCGCGGGCCGAGCATCCACTGCGGAAGGTTGAAGGGACCGGACCGTGCCGGCGCGGGGGCATGATTGACGCAGCCGCAGCCGGACCGGTGCTCAAGCCGGAGGGCATGTGCGAACTCAGGACGCCAGCATCCCGGGAAGCGGCGAACGGGCGACCAATCCGGCATGGCCGGAGGGACTCCCGGATCGAGCGATGCGAACTCCTGTGCGCCGTAGACCACCTTGCCGCCCAGGATGGTGAGCACGGATTCAAGGGACTTGATCGCCTCGTCCGGAATCGAGAAGTAGTCCGCGCTGAGGACCGCAACGTCGGCGAGGCGGCCAGGTGCCAGGATCCCACGGGTCTCGGACTCCCGGGACATCCACGCGCTGCCGTGGGTGTAGAGCCGCAACGCCTCCTCGCGGGAGAGCACGGCGCCGTCCGGATAGAGCGAGAGGCCGCCGAGGGTCCTCCCGGTCGAGAGCCAGTAGAGTGAAACGAAGGGGTTGTAGCTGGCGACGCGGGTGGCGTCCGATCCTGCACCGACGGGCACGCCCATCTCCAGCATGCGGCGGACCGGCGGCGTGCGCTCTGCGGCCGCGGCACCGTAGCGGTCCACGAAGTACTCGCCCTGGAATGCCATGCGGTGCTGAATGGCGATGCCGCCGTCGAGGGCCTTCACGCGCTCGATGTTCCGATCGGAGATCGTCTCGCAGTGGTCGAAGAACCAATGCAGTCCGGCAAGCGGTGCATGCCTGTTGACGCGCTCGAAGACATCGAGGAAGCGGCTGATCGACTGGTCGTAGGTCGCGTGGAGCCGGAACGGCCAGCGGTTCTCGGCGAGGAAGCGGACCACGCGCTCCAGTTCGCTCTCGAGCTTCGCATCGAGGTCGGGACGCGGCTCCATGAAGTCCTCGAAGTCGGCCGCCGAGAATACCAGCATCTCGCCCGCACCATTGCACCGGAGCATGTCGTCGCCCTGGTCGGGTCTGACGATGGTGTTCCAGCGGACGAAATCCTCCAGCTCGCCGCCGGGCTTCTGCGTGAAGAGATTGTACGCGATCCGCAGGGTCATCTCGCCTCGCTTGTGGAGCTGCTGGATGATCTCGTAGTCCTCCGGGTAGTTCTGGAACCCGCCGCCCGCGTCGCAGACGCCGGTGAGACCGAGGCGATTGAGTTCGCGCATGAAATGGCGGGTCGAGTTGTATTGATACTCGGGAGGGAGCTTGGGACCCTTGGCCAGGGTGGCGTAGAGAATGGTGGCGTTCGGCCGGGCCACGAGCATGCCGGTGGGATTGCCGGCCTTGTCGCGGACGATCTCGCCGCCCGGAGGATCGGGCGTGTCTCTGGTGTACCCGCAGGCCTTGAGCGCGGCCCTGTTCAGGAGCGCACGGCAGTACAGATGCAGCACGAAGCCCGGCGTGTCGGGCGCGGCGGCGTTGATCTCGTCCAGCGTCGGCATGCGCCGCTCGGCGAACTGGAACTCGCTCCATCCGCCCACGACCCGGACCCATTGCGGCGCCGGAGTGTTCTCGGCCTGGTGGCGGAGCATCTCCAGCGCAATGGTCACGGACGGCACGCCCTCCCAGCGCAGTTCCATGTTGTAGTTCAGTCCCCCACGAATGACGTGGAGGTGGGAGTCGTAGAGTCCGGGTATCACCCGTCGCCCGCCGAGGTCGATCACCCTGGTTGCGGGTCCGCGCTCGACCGTCTCGGCAGCATCGACACCGACGATCCTGCCATCGGCGATGGCGAGCGAGGTCGCTTCGGGATGCGCCGGGTCGAGCGTGGCGATGCGGCCGTTCTCGAGGATGAGATCAGCGTTCATGGAGTCTGGTTCTCCGGTTCGTGTTTCTGACTCAGGGCAGGCGCTCGGAGCCACGGGTGGGCGAGCTTCGCAAGCAGCGGCATGGCCACCCAGGTCAGGACGATGACGATGCCCGCCGCGATCACGCCGGCGGCCAGGATCGGGTGAAGGAACGGGCTGGCGAATGGCAGGATCGCGAGCGGGACGATCATGCTGACCGGCCAGACCGCCACCCACGTGAGCACGGCCATCTTCCACCGCGGAGGAGGCAGCTCTCCGGGGCGGCGGAACCAGGCTTCAAGGCCCGTGAGCTCGCGGTGGACGGCCTCGCCCTCCGTCAACGGAGCGATGTCCTCCAGCCATTGCTGATAGAGCGGGGAGCGATGGAAGGCATCCCTTTCCGCTGCGCCGGCAAAGCTGTGCAGGATCCCGTACTCGGCGGAACCGGAGCCGGGAGGCGGATGAAGCAGGTGCATCCCGCGAGCGCCGGGTTCGGCGAGCGCCCGGCTGGCGAAGTCGGCCAGCCGGCGCTCGAACTCCGCGAGATGCCCCCGACGGACGCGCCGGGTGATGGCGATGTGAATCTCGTCGCCCATGGTGAGAGCAGATCGGGCTCGCATTCCGGTCTGAGCTGCGCTGGAAGTCGAAGGTGTGGCCAGCTCCGTCCATTCCCTTGAGCGGAAGTCAGTGCGCCCGCTTGGAGGGCACCACATGGGGAGAGGTCGCGGATTGCGGAGCCTTGTGGACCATCGTGTAGGCGTACTCCGCGCCGACGCCGTACGCACCGCCCTGTGCCTTGATGATCCGCATGAGGCTGTCGTAGTGCTCGCGGTTGCGCCAGTCCCGCTGCCACTCGAGCAAGGCCGCGAGGGTGGTGGTGCGGACCGCCCCCGCCTGCACCATGCGGGAGAGGGCGGCGTCGTGCGCCGCGGGAGAGGTGGCGCCGCAGCAGTCTTCCACCACGTAGATGTTGAAGCCCGCTCCGAGCATCTCGATCGTCGGCCAGGCGACGCACACTTCCGTCCAGAGGCCGGTCATGATGATGTTCTTGCGTCCGGTCGCCTCGATGGCCATGCGGAAGGCCGCGTCGTCCCACGAGTTCATCGAGGTGCGCTCCAGGACGGGCTGTCCGGGAAACACGTCGAGGAGCTGCGGCCAGATGTAGCCCGAGAAGCTCTCGGTTTCGACCGCCGTGAGAATGGCGGGAACGTTGAACTCCTTGGCCACCTTGGCCAGCAGGGTGACATTGTTGATCAGCGTCGCCCGGTCGATGCCCGAGACTCCGAAGGTCATCTGCGGCTGGTGATCGATGAACACGACGACGCTGTCTTCCGGCGTGTAGAGCTTGTGATAGCGGTTCATGGGATCCTTGATTTCTCGGCTGGGGAAGTGGGGGATGGGACGCGGGCGATCGCCTTGAGTTCAGGCGGGCAGCTCGCCGGCTCGTTGACGCCGACGGTGGGTGGGGGACCTTCTCAGGATGGCTCAGGACGGCTCAGGATGGGGTGCGGGAAGTGGGCGAATCGTCCGGCAACGGAGTGAACTCGTCTGCATCGCTTGGGATGATCGGGAACCGACCGTTCCGCCAGTCCTCTCGCGCGCGTGCCAGGCGTTCCTTGGACGAGGAGACGAAGTTCCAGTCGATGTAGCGAGGCCCGTCCATCACCGCGCCGCCGAGGATCATCAGCCGCACATCATCTTGGGCCACGACCGTCACGTCGTCACCAGGGCGAAGGACGAGCATCTGCTGCGGCGGGAAGCGGACGCCACCGACCTCGATGCGACCGACGAGCGTGTAGATCGCTCGTTCCTCGGTCGTCGCCGGGATGCCGAGCTTCGCGCCTCGCTCCATGCACACGTCGACGTACAGGGATGGCCACTGCGTGGCGACGGGCGATCGGACACCCATGAACTCTCCGAGGATCAGGCGGCCGGAGATCCCCGGTTCGTCGAAGGTCGGCAGGTCCTGGCGAGGCGCGCGGGTGAACTCCGGAGCGCGATCTTCATGGGATCGAGGTTGCGCCAACCAGCTTTGCACACCGAAGAGGCTGGATGGACGTTGGCGCACATCCTGGCCGGTGCGTTCGGAATGGACGATCCCGGCGCCTGCGGTCATGAGGTTGACATCGCCGGCGTGGATCCGCAGATCGTTGCCCAGGGAGTCCCGGTGATCGATCGAGCCGCTGAGCAGGTATGTCACCGTCGTGAGCCCGACGTGCGGGTGCGGTCGCACGTCGATGCCCCGACCACGCAGGAACTCGCCTGGCCCCATCTGATCCCAGAAGATGAACGGTCCCACCATTCGCCTCGAACGAAACGGCAACGCCCGGCGCACCTCGAGCCCCCCGATGTCGCTCGCTCGAGGAAGGATGACCATCTCCACGCCATCGGGACGCCTCGGATCGGTGTCGGCATCGGCCGTCGGCAACCAGCTCATTGACACTCCTTGCGGGGCTTCCGCTCGGTGACCGCGTGCACTCGGCCGGCTTCGCGAACGTCCTGGGTCAGAAGTCCGCGGCACATGGGCAGTGAGATTGTTGCGCCTGGCAGGGCGCCAGGACGAACGGGTTTCAGCCTGTGGCGACAGGCTGAGTCCTGGCGACGCCGACGGGCGCACTCGCGGCCGTCCAGACCGCGCGGATCTCCGACTCATCACGCGCGAGGCACCGGTGTGTTGAGCAGTTGCTGCTCCCACAGGTAGGCGATGCCGCTCCCGGCGAGGTGCTGGATGATGACGTCGTTCAGCGCTCCGGCGGTTTCGGCTCGTGCCCAATCGCGCTGCCACTCTGACGCGAGCGCCACCCACGTCATCATGTTGATGCCCGCTGCGATCATGCGCTGGATCGCCACCTGATGCCCCTCGACCGAGATGCCCCCGGACGCGTCGGTGACGACCGTCACGTCCCAGCCTTCCCCGGCCGCCTGGATCGCGGGCATCGCGACGCAGATCTCGGTCCACAGTCCGGCGATGATCAGCTGCGTGCGCCCGGTCGCCTTGACCGCATCGACGACCTTCGGATCCTCCCAGGTGTTGATCACGGTGCGGTCGATCACTGCCTGGCCGGGAAACACCTCGGTGATCTGAGGGAAGATGCGGCCACCGCGATCCTCGACGACGCTGGTCAGGATGGTCGGGACGCCGAAGACCTTTGCGGCCTTCGCCAGTCCCGCCGAGTTGTTGACCACGATGTGGGGATCGTGGCTGTTCAGGTTCGCGAGCTGGTAGGGCTGATGGTCGATCAGCACGAGCACGGAGTCCTCGGGGCGGAGGAGTGAAGCCAGGCCGTTCCTGAAAGTCATAACAAGCTCCTTTCGTGATCTGAACTGAGAGGATCGCTCGATCCCGTTCACGTGTACTGAGCGTGGAAGGGGGACAGCGCTGGATCAGAAACGGGATCGGAAACGGGATCGGAGACCGGCTCGGACGCCTGACCGCTGGCTCCTGCTGGGGGGATGGGGCGGCGTACGCTCCTGCGTGTGAGCACGGAACACACCACGGTCGAAGTACAGCGATACCTGCACGAGCTCGGTGGTGATGCCCCGTCAGAGCCCGTCGTGCGGGCACTGCTCGAGCGCTCGGCGGCTCGCTTGCACGTGTTGTGCACGACGATGCTGATTCGCCAGTATCCCCGGCTGACGCGCCCGCCCCTCAATCTCCAGTCGGACGAGATGCTCAGCGCCGTCGTGGAACGGCTCCTGAAGGCGATGCGGGAGGTTCACCCGGAGACGCCTCGGCAGTTCTTCGCGCTCGCGAACCGCCACATGCGCTGGGAGCTGAATGACCTGGCCCGACGCCTAGATCAACGGACTGAGGCTTTGGGGCTCCACGAGGACGCCGTCCCCGCCCCGGAGACCTCCGGATCCGTGATCGGACCGGATGCGATCAGGATGCTCGAGGCGATCGAGAATCTCCCGGATGAGGAACGCGAGGTCTTCGAGCTCATCCGCATCCAGGGCGTCACGCAGGGCGAGGCCGCCGCGCTGATCGGGGTATCGGCCAAGACCGTGCAGCGCCGCCTGAACCGGGGCCTGCTGACCCTGACCGAGCTGCTCGGCGATCTCCGTCCGCCGGACGCAGGACGGAGCTGACCCGTGGCCGATGCGTTCCGCCGCCAGTTCGAGTCTCCCGACGATCCCCCCCTGCCCGACGAGTCGCGCCTTCGGGCGCTGCTCGAAGAGATGCTCGAGACGGGATCGAGCCCCGAGCAGGTCAGCGGCGGCGATCTGAGACTCCAGCGCGTGCTCCGGGAGCGGCTTCGTCGAGCCCGCGACGTCGAGGCGCAGATGGAGGCGATGTTCCCTTCGCCGGACGGTCGTGAAGAGTCGACGCGGCGCGCGATGCTCGAAGGCCTGCGCACGGACGTGCGACTGCCCGAGATTCCCGGGTACGAGGTCGACAGCGTCATCGGATCAGGGGGGATGGGAGTCGTCTACCGGGCACGGCACCTCAGGCTCGATCGCTGGGTCGCGATCAAGATGGTGCTGCTCGGGGCGTACGCGTCGCGTGACCAGATGGAGTGCCTGCTGCGTGAGGCTCAGGATGTCGCGGCGCTGCGTCATCCGAACATCGTGCAGGTGTATGAAGTCGGGGAGCACGGTGGCTTCCCCTACTTCGCGATGGAGTTCCTCGATGGCGGCGATCTGGCGCGGGCGCTCAACGGGAAGCCACGCCCAGCGCGAGAGGCGGCGGACCTGATCCGGGTGTTGGCCGGCGCGGTCAACGCTGCGCATGTCGGCGGCATCGTTCACCGCGACCTGAAGCCCGGGAACGTCCTTCTCGGCTCCGACGGGATCCCCAAGATTGCGGACTTCAGCCTCGCGCGAAGACTCGAGCATGAGTCCACGATCATGACGCATGCGCGTCAGGTCGGCACCCCGAGCTACATGGCGCCTGAGCAGGCCGCCGGTGATTCCGCAGCGACCCGGCCGGCGGTCGACATCTACGCGCTGGGCGCCATCCTGTACGAGTTGCTCACGGGGCGGCCGCCGTTCAAGGCCGAGAGTTCCACGGAGACCCGTCGCCAGGTCATCACCGAGGAGCCCGTGCCGCCGTCGCGGCTGAACGCCCGTGTCCCGCGCGATCTGCAGACCATCTGTCTCAAGTGCCTCCTGAAAGACCCCTCCCGGCGCTACGAGACCGCCGCCGACCTCGCGGACGACCTCGAGCGGTTCGCACGGGGCGAGCCGATCATGGCGCGGCCAGTCGGCGCGGTCGAAAGAGCGATCAAGTGGTGCAGGCGCCGTCCTTCCGCGGCGATCGCCCTCTCGGTCATCGCTCTCGCGGTCGTCGCAGCCGCAGCCGGCGGCGTCAGGCTGCGACAGGCGCAGGAAGCTCGCCAGACGGCGGAGGCCATCCGGCGCGAGAGCGCTCGCGCCTCCATCGAAGCCGCGTTGCCGTCGCTGTCCCAGTTCGTGAGGACCAGGCAATGGATGGATGCCGTCGGAGTGCTCCGCACCGCTCAGGCGAGATTGGCTGATGCCCGATCGCCGGAACTCGGTGATCGGCTGGCGGCGATTCAGGAGAACTTCGAAGTCGCGCAGGAGCTGGATCGCGTTCGACAGAACTTCCTTGGGATCGACGATGCCGGTTACACCCACTCGCCTGCGCGAGAGTCGTACTCGCGCATCTTCAGTCGGACTGGGATCGGCAGCGATGTCGTGATCGAGGTCGCGGCGGGGCGGGTGAGAGAATCACCGCTCTGCGCAGAGCTCCTGATCGCACTGGACCTTGCCGCATTCGCCGAGCACACCGGAGGGGGCTTTGAAGAGCGCGACAGGCTTCTGGCAGTCGCTCGCGCTGCATCGCCGAATCCCTGGCAGGACCGCTTCCGAGATCCGAGCGGCTGGGGCGATGCCGCGCATCTCCAGAGGCTCATTCAGGACGCGCCGCTCGCCGAGCCTTCGCCCCCAAGCCACCAGGTGTTCCTGATCGCTCGCGTGCTGAGCAAGGCCGATGCCGGGGCGTCGCTCATCGAGATCCTGCGTGAAGCCCAGTTGCGTGATCCATCGGATGTGTGGGTGACGATCGCGCTCGCCGATGCCCTCCGACGCGCCGGAAACCCGGAAGCCGTTCAGTTCTACCGGACGGCTACGGCCTTGCAGCCGACGAACGTGGTCGCGTGGTGCATGCTCGGCTGGACATTGACGGCAAACGGCGATCCGGAGGGCGCAGTCGCCCCTCTGAAGAAGGCGATTGCGCTCCGACCAGAGTACGCGCTGGGTCTGGAGTACCTGCTTTACGCGCTCGCGAGGAACGAGCAATGGGCGAGCGCCCTTGACGCGGCACGCGAGTTCTCGGCTGCACATCCTCAGATCGAGCTGCCCGCTGTGACAAAGCTCCAGCTCCTGCGGTGTCGAGCGTACTCCGCCGCCGCACAGCGGGAGTGGTCGATCGCAGCCGAGGCCTATTCGCAGCTTCTGAAGGGATCCTCTCGTGACACCGAAGGTCTGTTCGAACTCGCTGCCGTCAGGCTGCTGGCGGGAGACCTCGCCGGATATCGCGAGGTGTGCGCGTCAATGCTCGAGCGCTGCGAAAGTGCAGGACTTCGCAGGTTCCTCGTCGCGCGAGCGTGCACGCTCGCGACGGTGTCTGCCCGGGAACTGGCACACGCTGCGGACCTCGGCATGCGTGAGCTGGACGACCATGCCGATCATCACTGGTCGCTCAGGGCGCGCGCCGCGTTGCTCTGTCGCGATGGGAGGCATGGCGAGGCGATTGCATTTCTGCACCGCAGTCTCCAGTCGACTTCGCGGCCCGAGCACCGCAGCGTGATCTGGGCGTGGCTTTCGCGGGCGCACCTGGGCCTGGGAGAGCACGATGCCGCGAAGCTCTGGCTTGGAAAGGTCGCCGATTGGCTGGATGAGAGCGACACCAAGCCGAAGGGCGTTCACTTTCACGATTGGCTCGAGGCGCTGGTCCTTCGACGCGAGTGTGAGACGGAACTCGCTCCGTGACCGCCGCGGCCCGCCAGGCTGCTGGCCCTCGGATCCGCGCCGGAAGCGGTGCTCGTCACACTACAGCGCTGGAACTCGTCTGCTGCGGCCGCCTGGATGCGGCATTCTGGCGGCGTCGCAGCTCGGCTTCGGGCCTCGACGTAGCACTGCGGCTACGCCGTCGGCCCGAAGCCTTCGCTGCTCCTTGCCAGAAGCCGCCCCGATCTGCCTCGCGACGACGCGTTCCAGCGCTGTAGTGTTCAGGGCCGGAAGCAGCGCCGCCAACGGATCGTCCGCGTGTCTCGGCGGCGTCGGCCAGACCGGGGCGACTGATCCGGATCCCGGTCGAGCGACGGAACGCCCCCCGAGCGCTTCGATGATGAGGTCGTGCTTCGCTTCGAGGCACCCGTCGCTCCAGCAGTGCCGATGAAGCCACGGCCAGACCCGCTCGACGCGGTTGAGCTCCGGCGAGTGCGGAGGCAGGACGATCGGCGTGATCCGCTTCGGCCGTCGCAGCGTGCGCGACGTGTTCCACCCGGCGCGATCGAGCACCATCACCGCGTGCTCACGCCGCTCCAGGCCGTCTCCGTCACGGCTCTCCCTGCCAGGCATCTCGCCACGAGCCGAACGCGGTGGAACTGGTTCTTCTCCGCGAGGAGCCGCAGAGAGGAAGTCTCGGTCGTCGCCGGTGAAGGAAGGCGGTCGTTGCCGCGCTGAGTGATGCGATTGGGCGGTCCCGGCAGGACGACTCGAGCGGCTCGGGGCAGGGCGTCTGCGGTGCGCTGGAAGCAGCGGCTTGGCGACCGAACAGCAGGCATCGCAGGCACCCCCGCCAGCGCGGCGCCGGTGGCCCGGAACAGCGGCGGCTGTCCCGAGCGGTTCAGAACGCGTAGCGGAGGATCGCCGCGAGCGGCCTGCCGCCGGGAATCGCGTCGGCGCGGACGGCAAGCACATCGGCGCCGCCAAGCAGCGCGCGCCGCGCGATCTCGTCGACCAGACCGAAGTTGCTGGAGCTCGCATGCTCCTCGAACGCGATGGCGCCTGTCGTCTCGTCGATCGTTCCAGGCGCGGCCGTGTCGATGTCGACGAGCATGCTCTGCACGACGCCGAAGGTCGCCGCCCGTGCGGCGTGGGCGACGTCGGTCGTCGTCCGTCCCGCGCGCTCGCGCTGGGCGAACGTGTCGCGCCACTCGGCGAGTCGGGCAGCGTAGATCTCGTCGAGGAGCGGTCGGGCGGCCGCGGCGAGCTCCGCCTCCGACATGCGCTCTCGTCCTCCCTCGAGACTGCGCGCAGCCAGGTGCGGATACGTGTTGACCGAGCGATAGATCGCGTCGAGGCGATCGACCGCCGCCAGCAGGAGCGGCAGATCGCTGCCGGCGAGGACGTTGCGCAGAGCTGCGTCGACCTTGCGGGCGTACTGCCGAAGTCGCAGGTTCTTGCCCGTCGATCCGCTCAGGCTTCCTGCGACTGTCCGATCTGCGATGCTTGCCTTGCCGACGGCATCCGCGGCACTCTCAGGCATGCCTGGCACCTTGACGACGACGGCCGGAAGACCCGCCGAGACTTCGACGAGCCGCACACTGCCGTCAGCGAGCGCCAGGACATGGCAGGCGTTGCAGAAGGTCGTCGCGCGAAGGAGCGGCTTCAGATGGAAGCGGTCCGATGCGTGGGCCCCCGGCGTGAACGTCGTGGGCACGCGAAACGTCCGGAGATTCTCCGGGGTCGCAAAAACGGCGAGCCCGTTGGCACCGAGCCTCCAGAAGTCATCGTCCTCGATCAGGTCATCAAGCTCCTCCGCGAGATCCCGGAAGCGCCGCTTCTCTTCCGACGTCTCCGGGGCGAGCTGATCCAGAGCCTCGCGGGCGAGGTTCTTGAACAGGATCCGATCAGCGTCGGCGTTCGGCGTGACGGGCGTCGTCGGAAGGAACAGGGAGACGCTCATCGGATCGCGATGCCGCGCGAGATCGACGATGTCGGTGCGGGTCGGAATGTCGACGTGAAGCAATGGAGTGGGCTCCTGAGAGGGACTGGCACGCGATGACCAGTCGGCACAGTAGGTCGATCGTGGTCAGGCGTTCGCTCGAGTGCGACGAGATCAGGATCGAGATCGTCGCCAGCGCCCCTCCTGCGGGGTTTCCGCTCGGGGTCGGCTCCTTCGGCGCGACCCGCGCGACAGAGCGCCGGCCCCGCGGCCGGGGCCCTGTCGCGCTTCGAGGAGTTTCGTTCGCCGGACGGATCAGCCTGGTCCGCAGGCGCCTCCGCCGGAGAGCAGCGCGGCGTGCTCGCCGCCGTGAGGGCGACGCCGACCGGAACGCCCTTGCCGGTGATGCTCGCTGCGCAGCTCGCCGTCTGATGCTCCGATCCGAACCGGTCGACGCCGGCCTTGCTCGCGCAGTCGCAGACCGTCGCCGCGCCGGGAGATTGGCGATACGGGGAGCTCACCCCCGCGAGCGTTGCGCCGTCGGTGGCGACGCGACGACCTGAAGTCGCGCCGGTTCGCTCGCTTCCGCCGTCGCCGCCCCCGGGTCGGCGCTCGGGTCAGGGAGCCCGGAGGCTGTCGGCGTCCATGTTCCGTCGTCGTCGAGCGAGTGCGTGAGGTCGGCGCTCGCACGCGTGAAGTTGTCGGCGTCGGTCGCGTTCCGGCGGATCGTCTCGGTCGTCCCCTCGATGCCACGCGACCCGGCGATCGGAGCAAGGATCGCCGCCGACGGCATCGGGACGACGTATCGCGGCGCCTGCTCGGCGATGCGGTGGATCGCGCCCGCCGCCGAGATGCTGCTGCACTGGATGGGGATGATCTGGACGCCGGGGCCCGCCACGGCCCGCCAGATCGCCATCGCCTTCGTTTCGACGCATCTGCCTGCGGCAAGGCGGTCCACCGTCCGCGAAGGCCGTTTCTGGCATCCTCCCTTCCCTCCGATCGCCGCCGGGGTCCATCTCCGACCTGATCGTCCAAGCCGAGATCGCCGGGTCGCGCGCCGAGCCTCCGCGAGCCCGAGGAGAAGGTCGAGGGTGTGGGCGAGGCGCCGATCGGCGATGCGATTGCGGCTGGATCCGATGAAGCGCGTGGCGCGACGCCGTCGGACTGGTGGCCAGCAGATCCTCGACGCGCTCCGAGCCGGCGTTCCGCGCAGCCCAGCGACCGCCACGGGACTTTCACAGACTTCCCTGAAAAGGCCACGCTGCTTCGCCCGAAGCGGCGAGTTCACTCGCCGCGGAGCGTGAGGCACCAGTATCGCGGCAACCACCACGGGCCGAGCGGCAGCTCGACGAACACGGAGTTCCAGCAGTTTCCGCCGCTGCGGAAGTAGGCGGGCGCGGTCTCCCCCTGCGGGTTCGTCCCGATTCCCGCGACGCCGTCCGGCGATGTCGGGATCGTCAGCTCGATGACATACGTCGCTCCCGGAGGAATCACGACCGGGGGCTCGAATGAGGCGGTGAGTTCGCTCGGAAGCCACAGGTACGGGCAGACGTCCTGGCACGAACCCGAACCTCCGCCCGACGCGTAGGCGGCGCAGGCGCCGTCCCACGCGATCTCGCAGCACGATGGAATCCAGTGGCACGTCAGGAACTCGCACCAGGGATCGCTGCATCCGGGTTCGTCGCGCGCGAAGCAGCAGTCGCACCCGTGTCCTCCAAGCTGCCCCGGAATGACCAGCGGGATCGAACGCACCAGGTCGAGGTCGATCCCCGGCGCCACCGGGGCGCCGCCGTCGAGGTCGAGGTAGACGCTGAGCGAGCCGAGGAGCGAGGAGCCCCAGTTCACGAAGCCGAGCTGCGCGCACTCCAGACGGAACTCTGCGCCGGCATTGATGAACGACCTCGCGTAGCTCGTTTCCAGCGATGTATCGGGAAGCGTGCACCAGATGTTCCAGTACCAGTGCGTCGGAACCGGATCAACGCTCTGCGTGACGACGGTCGCGCCCGTCGAGGTGCACGTGTACTGCGGCTGCGGCGGCGAGTCGCAGGTTCCGCACGACTCCAGAAGCTCGACGCTCAGGAAGTAGCGCCACTCGGTCTGGCCGCAGGGATGCCCGTCCTCGGCGACCGGCGACGCAGAGAGCCAGTACGTCCCAGGCTCGAGACACTCGAACATCCAGAATCCGCTGCACGCCGGGCTCGTCTGCTCCGGATCGAGTCCCGTCGCGAGAGCGCACAGGGGCACGCCCTGGGTGTTCACGATGCCGATGGTCATAGCGATCTGGGTGTGCGTTCCGAGCTTGAGCGTCCTCGACCCCGGACCGATGACGATCTCGTACCAGTCGGTGTCACGTTCCCCCTCGGCGGCCCACGTCGTCGCTGAGATGAAGTGACCGTCCGCGAGCCGCGCGAACTGCGGAGGATCGCTTGTGCAGCCGTCGTTGAACGACTTCCCGCAGGGTTCGTCCTCGAAGAGATTCACCGGGAAGCAGTTGCCGAAGTTGGAGAGCAGAATCGCCAGATCGACGGCGTCGACGTATCCGAACGAGCCGTTCAGATCGGCGCAGGGAGCCCACCACCCCATGACGCTCTCCATGAGGGCGACGTCGACGCAGTCGACGAGGCCATCACCGTTGAGATCGCCCGGGCACGTCTTGGGGAAGGGGTCTTGCGCGGTGCAGCAGAGCGAGAAGGTCGCTGCCGGCCCGAGACCGCTCCCGTTGCCGCCGGCGGCAGGGCAGTCGCAGGCATCGCCGATCCCGTCGCCATCGAAGTCGGACTGACTCGGGTTCGGATGCTCGATGCAGTTGTCGAGCGTGTCGACGACGCCGTCCATGTCGTAGTCGCACTCGGCGTGGAGCTGATCGGGACTGAGTTCCTCGATCACGAAGGTGCCCCAGTTGGCCGATGTGCCCGGAAGCGCAAGGCAGATCCGCGCCCCGCCGTCGGGCAGGAGCGTCGTCGAGCAGTCGATGAGCAGCGGGTTGGGCTCGTGGGCCGCGTAGACCGCTGCGATCGCCTGACAGATCCGCGACGCCGTCCCGGCGATGTCGAGCGCCTCCGTGATGCTCACGCAGCCGATGTAGGCGTCGTAGCCGACGTGCGGCGGTCCGGAGGAGTGCACCCGCGGGTAGATCCGCAGCCGCGTCCCGACCGGGAACGGCCCGCTGATCTCGGTGCAGAGCGCCCCCTCGGTCACGACTCCGAAGAGGGCGGGATGCCCACCCTGCAACGGCGCGAACTGGACCGCTGCGGACACGCCCGACCCGACCGCCTGCCACGCCCAGCCCCCAGGACCGATCGGCAGGGCGCCAGCGCCCGCCGCGACTTCGTTGCCCAGCCCTGTTCCGATCATCAGGGTGCACTTCCCGATCGTCGGCGGAACGGGTCCGACCCGTGCCGTGATCGCCTTCGGAGTGACCTCGATGACTGTGAAGGGGACTGCGATGCCCGCCTCATCCATCGCGACGAGGCAGTAGTTGAGCGGATCGGGATCGGGGAACATCCCCGTGACGACCACGATTGTGCCCGGCGCGGCTTCGTGTGGATCGATCCCCTCGATCATCAGGCATGTTGCATCGCCCCAGGATCCGAGCAGGATGCCGAGGTCCGCCCCGTCGATGACGCCGCTGCCGTTGAGGTCCCCGGCGCCAGGACCACCCCATCCGCCGAGGAGAATCCCCAGATCCGCGCCGTCCACGACGCAATCCCCGTTCAGGTCCGCGCTGCCCAACCCGCCGACCGCAGCGCTTGCGAGCGCCAGGAGCGCGACCGCCCCGGCGCCGAGACCAGTCCGACGCTGAGGAGTCCCGCTCCGAAGCGACCGACTCGCGGTCGTTCCGCGCACCGGAGTCGGTGGCGTCGTCGACGCGCCCGCCCGGCGGCGCTGCTGGCTTCCGAGGCTCCGCGAGTCGGTATCGGGGTACGGGCCGCCCACTGGGCGACCCTCCGAGTGGTCCGGAGCGAGAGATTGACGGAGATCGCGACAGCGATCGCGAAGGCGACCGAACGACGACGCGCAGAGACGAGACAGAGCCGGCGCGAGCCGGTTGCGGCACTTCGATGGCATCACTGTGCTCCCAAGGGGCGGCAGAACCGACGGATTCGACGACGTCGCCGAGTCCTCACCGACCCGAGAGCACCGACGGACCGGAGGTCTCACGCGGGTACCTCGGAATTCTCCCCGGATCTCCCTCGGAGTCGGCGGACCGGTGCCCGAACGTGCGCGAGGAACTTCACTTCCTCCCATGACCTCGCTTGGCTCCGCCGCGATTCGGTCGGAAGCGGAATGCCGCTTCCTTACGCCGGAGCAGGCGACGAGGCGGCGCTGGGCTGCGAGCCACCAGGGCCACCAACCTACCCCTCGTGACGGTTGGGGTTGCCGAACTTCGGAAGGACCGGGGTTCGGTGACGGCTCTGAGGGGGCATCGCGAGTATTCTCTCGGGCCGCGTCCGGCTCGGACCGCACCCGCGCCACGCTCCCGGCGATCCGTGTTCGCCGCCAGTGACCACCGACTTGGGCGAACACTGATGGCTCTGGACCCGACCGCTGAGGCCGAATCGCTTTCCCCAGACCTCCCTGCGCGTGCGCCGGAGCGAGTCTCGGCGTGGCTCGGGGAGCGCTTCCCCGTCCACCCGATCGAGCAGAAGTGGCGCGCGCTCGCCGAGGTCACCCTTCAGGCGATCGCGCGAGGATCCGACCGCTCGCGTGGCGGCGTTGCCGATCTGGGCGCCCGGCGGCCTCTCACGACCGACGAGCTGGACCGGCTCGAAGGCTGGACGAGCGTGGAGGCACTCGGCGGCGCCGCCCACGGCTTCCGCGTGCGACCGGGCGAGGACCGCTTCCGGATTCAGGTCCAGCGACACCGGCCCGAGCGCCACGTCCCGAAGCGCTTTCGGCGTACTCCAATCCAGCACCCCATCAGGCCCAGTCCGGCACCGCAATCAGGCCCCCCGTTCTGGCCCCCCCGTTCCGGCCCCCAGTTCTGGCCCCCAGTTCCGGCCCCCAGCTCCGGCCCCCGAGTCCGGAGGGGCTGAAGCCGAACGACGACCGCTGCTCGGCGTCGCAGGAGTGCACCGACGGAGCGCGTCCGGCGGCCGCTCGCCGAGTCTCCGAGCACTGAACTTCCACCCTCCCCGTCCCTCCCCGTCACTCTCGCCACCCGCACCCGCCCCGAGCTTCGCCGTCAGCGCACGAAGCACCCTCCCCGCAGCATGAGTCCCAGCGCCCGCCGTCTTCTCATCACGATCGTCGTCGTCGTCGTCGCGCTGCTGGTCGTCACCGCCGTCGCGACCCGGCGACCTCCGGCGACCCAGCAGCAGGCCGCCGTGCAGGGGACCCAGACCCAAGGCGCTGCGGGGGCGGTGGGCGAGTCTGGCAGTCAGCCCGCCGGAGCGCCAGCCGGATCGCAGGACGCCGCGGCGTCCAGCGGCGCGCGCGGGGCGGACGCGCAGGGCGCCGCCGATGCCGCATCCGGATCGCAGGCGGCGGAGGATCGGATGGTGACGGCGCCGGTCCCGGAGCCGGCCGGCGACGCTCCTCAACGGCCGGGCCTGGGCGCCGACCTCACCAACCGCCGCGGAGGTCCGATCGACACGTCGCGATGGCGGGCGGCAGCCCCGGAGGGCGCTCCCCCGGCAGGCGCGGGATCGCTCGGATCGCTCGATCCACGGGTCGCCCGGCTCCGGCTCGACCTGGCCCGGCGCGGCGCGGGCATCGAGCGCATCGCCTTCAGCGACATCTGGGAGACCTCAGGAGCGCGGCGCGCCGCCGCGGCGCACTGGCGGGCGGTTGCCGCGGGCGACGCCTCCCCGCCATCGATGCCGCCTGAGGACCTGCGCTACATCCTCCAGACCGCCCAGCCGCTTGGATCGATCGAGGTTCCGCTGCTCTCGGTCCACTCGCTGGAGGTCGACGGTGTGCTGGTTCCGCTTCACGGAGCGGTCTGGTCCTCGCCGCGGCCCGGGGTCTTCGCGAGCGAGATCCGCGATGAGGATGGAACCGCCAGGCTTCGCGTCCGCCGGACGATCGAGCTGGCCGAGGCCGCGTTCGGGATCACGCTGCGCCAGGAGGTCGAGAACCTCTCGGATGCCGATCTCGAGGTGCGATGGATCCAGTACGGCCCGATCGACCTTCGTCCGGATCGCAGCCGGTACATCGACATCCGCCGCTTCCACTTCGGGTACCTGCTGCCTCCCTCGCGCGACCCGGGACAGCTCAACGTCCTCGTCGACGGCCAGATGCGGGAGCGCTCGCAGGTGATCAAGGCGGTGCGCAACGGCGAGACCGCGCTCTGGCCGACGGCGGAGACGCGGCGACAGCAGCTTGTGCTGAGCTGGTTCGGCACCACCAACCGCTACTTCGGCTTCGCCCTGCACGACCCGGCGGACGTCGTGCTCCGCACGCGCTCGATCGAGGAATCCGTCGAGTCGATCCACGCGATCGTGGGGATGCAGCCCGACGGAACCGAGATCGTCTTCACCGAGGCCTATTCGCCGAAGCGCGGGCTCGCGGCGGGAGCGAAGGCCGCGTTCGATCTGGCGGTCTTCGCGGGACCGCTCGATCGCTCCATCCTCGACGACGTCGAGCCCTATCGCGCGCTGGGGATGTCGGGCCTGATCGTCTACCTGATGAGCGACTGCTGCTCGTTCTGCACCTTCCCCTGGCTCGCGCGGCTCCTGCTCTCGTTTCTCGCCTTCCTCCACGATCGCGTCGTCTTCGACTGGGGCCTGGCGATCATCGTGCTCGTGGTGATCGTCCGGACGTTCCTGCACCCGATCATGAAGCGGTCGCAGGTGCAGATGCAGCGGGTGACCCGGGCGATGGCGGAGCTCAAGCCGGAGCTCGAGTCCCTCCAGACCAGATACAAGTCCGACCCGCGGAAGCTCCAGCAGGAGCAGATGCGGCTCTATCGCGAGAAGGGCGTCAATCCCGTCGGGTGCGTGACGGGGATGGTTCCGACGCTGCTCCAGATGCCGATCTGGATCGCCCTCTACGCGATGCTCTATTACGCGTATGAGCTGCGGCAGCAGCCGGCCTTCTTCGGGTTCTTCCAGCTCTTCTGGAACTGGCCCTTCCTCGCCGACCTGAGCTCTTCCGACCACTTCTTCCTCGAGTTCGCGGAGCCGCGGCAGTTCCTCTTCCTGAACCTCACCGGGATCAACCTGCTTCCGGTCCTGATGGGCGTCGTCTTCTGGTTCCAGCAGAAGTACATGACGCCGCCGCCGACGGTGAAGCTCACTCCCGAGCAGCAGCAGCAGCAGGCCATCATGAAGTGGATGATGGTGGTCCTCTTCCCGGTGATGCTCTACGCGGCGCCTTCGGGGCTGACGCTCTACATCCTGACCTCCAGCCTCATCGGAATCGTCGAGGGCAAGCAGATCCGCCGTCACATCGCGAAGATGGACGCGCAGGGTCCGCAGGAGCAGGGCAAGAAGAAGAAGAAGCAGGACATGCTCGGTCGGCTCTACGAGAAGGCGCTCGAGCGCGCCCAGGAGCGCGAGCAGGCGCGGCGCAATCCGCCCAAGCGGTACAAGGACCGCTCCTGAGCGCTGCCACCGCGACGCGAAGCCGCAGCCGTCGGCAGGCAGGGATCACAACGAAGGGCGCTCGAAGGGATGTTCGATCTCGGTTCGACGATCGTCGCGGTCGCCAGCTCCTGCGGCGGCGGCTGCGCCCGGGGGATCGTGCGCGCCTCCGGTCCCGCGGCACTCGGTCCGCTTGCGTCGCGGCTGCATCGGCGTCGATCCGACGCGGTCGGGTCGGGGTCGGTCGGGTCAGGGTCTGCTGACCGGTGCGACCGGACCTCCCGCGGCATCGAGCCCGGATCGCTCCGGCTCGCTGACGAACGCTGGGTGCCGGTTCTCGCGCTGAGGTTTCCCGCACCGCGGTCGTTCACGGGCGAGGACACCCTCGAGATCCAGGCGCCGGGGAACCCCCTGCTCCTCGAGCGGATCGTGGACGCGCTGGTTGCGGCGGGCCAGGCTGCCGGGATGCCGACTCGCCGCGCCGGACCCGGCGAGTTCACCGCCCGCGCGTTCCTGCGCGGGCGGCTCGAGCTCGACGAGGCGGAGGGGATCGCCGCCTCGATCGCGGCCCGCGGGGCCGAAGAGCTCCGCGCCGCCCGGAGTCTCGCGGAGGGGCGCCTCGGCGCGCGGGCGCGGGAGTGGAGCGAAAGGCTCGTCGAGCTGCTCGCGCTCGTCGAGGCCGGGATCGACTTCGCCGACGAGGAGGACGTGGTGGCCATCGATGCGCGGACCCTGCGCGTGCGCGTCGCGGCGATCCGCGCGGCCATCGGCGCTGCCGTCGAGGGCGCCGCTCCCGCCGAGCGGCGCGAGGGGCTTCCGCGCGTCGTGCTCACCGGCCCGCCGAACGCCGGGAAATCGTCGCTCTTCAATGCACTCCTCGGGGAGACGCGCGCGATCGCCGCCGCGCATGCGGGTACCACCCGCGACGCGATCGAGGCGACGCTCTCGATCGACGGGCCTGCGGGCGCGGTCGCGCTTCGACTCGTCGATCTGCCCGGCATCCTTGAGGAGGACTGCGCGGCGCCGGAGGGGAGCGGAGCTGCCCAGGCGGCGTGCGCAGGGACGAACGGCTTCGATGCCTCGGGCGTTGAGTCGACGTGCGCTCCCCCGCCTCCGGGAGGAGCCGATCCTCGGCGGGACGGCTCACGCGACGCCGCAACTCGAGAGGCGCTCGACGGGGCGATGGCGCGCGCGGCGCAGAACGCCCGAGAGACGGCGGATCTGCTCGTGCGCTGCGTCCCTGCGGGGGATGCGGGTCTGCCGCGCGGAGTCGGCGGTGGCACCGCGACCGCGGCCCAGACCGCCGAGCGCGGCGCGTCGACGGGCGGGGGCGCGGGTCCCCCGGCCGAGTCCCAAGGGCGCTTGTGCCACGAGATCGTCGTCGTGACGAAGTGTGACCTGCGCAACCGCGGCGGTCGATCCGCAGTTGAGGGGCGACGGGACGACGGCGCGGAGGCGGCGCCGCGTCCGGACGCCGCAGCAGGAGACACGGGGCGCTGGAGTGTTCAAGGCGCCGCCGCGCACGCGGGTGAGGCCGCGGGAGGGTCCTCGGCAGCGCGCCACGGGGGATCGGCAACGGGATCCGATGGGGACCCCGTCGCTGCATCTTCGGTTCCTCTGCCGGAGCCATTCCTGACCAGCGCCGTCACCGGCGAGGGGATCGCTGCGCTGCGAGCGGGGCTCGCAGAGCTCGTGGCCCGGCTTCGCGGCTTCGAGGGGACGGCCCGCGCGATCCAGGCCCGACATGGTGCCGCGCTGCTCTCCGCAGCCGAGGAGCTGGCCATTGTCGAGGCTCGGCTCGGGGCGGCGCTGAGTGGCGGCGACGACGCGAATGAGGCCAGGCTCGACCCCAGCCCCGATCTCGGCCCCAATTTCGGCCCTGATCCCGGCTCCGATCTCGGCCCTGGCGTCAGCCCCGATGTCAGCCCGATCGCCGAGCCCGAGCTGATCGCCGCGCACCTGCGCAGCGCCCTCGATCGCCTCGGTGAGATCACGGGTCGGGTGCTTCCGGATGACGTCCTCGGGGCGATCTTCTCCCGCTTCTGCCTCGGCAAGTGAGTGAGCGGCCCGGATGACGCTGTCCAGACGCTTCTCGATGCGCGGGCACGCCGCATCCGGCGGCGCGATGAGCGTCGTTCCGCGCGGCCCCCGACGGCGCGCTCGAGGGTGCGCGCGCGGCGACCGCAGCAGAAGCCGCGGGGCGCCGGAGCGTGAGGCGGGACGATCGACAGCGAGGTACAGTCGCCCCGCAGCGCCGGCGCGTCGTCTCCGGAAGTTCCGTCGCGTCGGTCACCTCGGGAGATCGTCGCCGAACCGTCGAGCGCCGTCGCCACCAGTCCGACTCTCCCGGCCACCGAGCGGGCGAACCATGTCCAGAGAGCAGCGCCACTCGACTTCCATCCGCGTCCGCTACTGCGAGTGCGATCCGATGGGCGTGGCGCATCACAGCGTCTACCCGATCTGGTTCGAGATCGGCCGCACCGAGATGCTCCGCGCCGCAGGCGGTGACTACCGCGAGCTTGAGGCGCGGGGGGTGTTCCTCGCGGTCGCGAAGCTCGATGTGCGCTATCGCAGGCCCGCCCGCTACGACGACCTGCTTGAACTGACGACGGTGCTCGAAGATGTCGGCCACGTGAAGCTCGAGCATCGGTACGAGCTGCGCGGTTCGGGCGCGCTGCTTGCAACCGGACGATCGACGCTCGCGTGTCTCGACCGCGCCGGTGCCGTGCAGCCGCTCCCGCCCGAGCTCGTCGCGCAGTGCGGCGGCGCGGCGCGTGCGTGAGAGCGCCCTCCAGGATCACTGCCTCCTGCGGTCGGCCCCGGCCTTCGGTCGCAGCATCGAGCCGGCCCGCCGGGGGGAACGCGGCCCGCCGTCGCTTCTCGCGGCGCTCGTCCCCGCGCCTGGCGGCGCTCGTCTTCGCTCGACCTTGGCGACGCACTTAGCTTGAAGGGCGCCGCCGCTTCCGCCCCCGCTGCTCCCCCTGCGCCGGACTTCGCGGCGCCTCCCCCCTCCGCACTGGATCTGGCCGGACTGGATGCAGCGAAGACGGGCCCCCGGGCCTTGAGTTCGGCGCCAGTCGGTCCGGCTGCGCCTCGTCGCGGCGACCGACCCTCACGCGGACTCTCTGGACCGCGCCGCCGGTCGCCTGCCGCAGCGCGACCTCGAGTCCTTCGCGCAGCGCCCTGTCGAGCGCCCACGCGGTCGAGGCATCATCGGCGACGACCGTCAGCGACCCGTTGCGCAGCTCGGTCGCTCGGCAGCGCAGTCCCAGTTCGGGAGAAACCAGCGCCGTCCACGCGTCGGTGAACGATCCTCTCCGGCGCCCTTCGGCGCGGAGCTTGCGGACGACCGCCGCGAGCTCCTCCGCGATCGGCCGGGCCGCGTCCGGTCGCGAGCGCCAGCCCGCCATGCGGCGAAGTTGTTCGAGACGGGGATCCACGGCCGGCACTCCAGCGCCTCTCGCGCCTGCTGCGGCGGGCGGAGGCGAAACTCTGCTGCGTCGAAGCTCGCGACGCGCCTCTCCATCGGGCTCGATGGCCCGACGTGGAGCCACCGGCCTCCTCGGTGCGTCGATCGCCCTCGGAGAGCGCACGTTCCCGATCGTCGCGCGGCGGAGCGACGGAGCGACGGGACGAAGAGGCGCCGCGACCCTCGATGGTACTTCCCTCGCCCGGGTTGATCGCGGCGACGGCCTCGCTGCCGCCCGGGGCGGAATCGCTGTATCGTCCCCGCGCATGACGGCGATTGCGCTCGAGGGCGTCGGCAAGGACTACGGCTCGACCACGGCGGTCCACTCCGTCGATCTTGTCATTCCATCGGGGTCGCTCTACTTCCTGCTCGGCCCCTCCGGCTGCGGCAAGACCACCTTGCTGCGGATGATCGCGGGCTTCATCGATCCCACGCGCGGCCGGATCCGCTTCGGCACCCGCGACGTCACCGGCGTCCCTCCGAACCGGCGCAACGCGGGGATGGTCTTTCAGAGCTACGCGCTCTGGCCGCACCTGACCGTCTTCGAGAACGTCGCGTTCGGACTCGATGTCCGCAAGGTCGCCAAGCCGCAGCGCCAGCAGCGTGTGATGGCGGCCTTGGAGCAGGTGCAGATGCAGGCGTACGCCCAGCGTCGGCCGAACGAGCTCTCGGGCGGACAGCAGCAGCGCGTGGCGCTCGCCCGCGCCCTGGTGATCGAACCGACG
This sequence comes from uncultured Planctomycetia bacterium, assembly GCA_937871505.1. Taxonomy (GTDB): domain Bacteria; phylum Planctomycetota; class Phycisphaerae; order Phycisphaerales; family SM1A02; genus CALMPF01. Next base: position 26,420 of record CALMPF010000004.1, read on the forward strand.
GTGCTGCTCCTCGACGAGCCGCTGAGCAACCTCGACGCCAAGCTCCGGCTGGAGATGCGCAGCGAGATCCGCAGGCTCTGTTCGACGCTTCGAATCACCACGGTCTACGTGACCCACGATCAGAAGGAAGCGCTCTCGATGGCGGACGAGATGGCGGTCCTGCGCGACGGCAGGATCGTCCAGCGCGGGCCGGCCCAGAAGCTCTATCGACGGCCTGCGAGCCGCTTCGTCGCGGAGTTCCTCGGGGAGACGAACTTCCTCGAGGCGCGGGTCGCTCGGACCGACGGCGACGTGGTCACCTTCGCCACGGCCGCGGGCGAACTGCGGAGCACCGCATGGGAAGGCGCATTCGGCGGGAGATCGGACGCGCCGGAGTCCGGGGCCCCGGTGCTGCTCTCGCTTCGTCCGGAGGCGCTGCGGATCCGAGGCGACGGCGCGGGGATCAGCGCCTCGGGGAGCCCCGGCCGGACAGGGAGTGCGGGGAGCGCCCGCGAGGATGCGGGCGCGGGCAGCGGGCGGCTGAACCCGGCATCCACGCTCCCGTCGTCGCTTCCCGGCCACGTCGGCGGAACGACCTATCTCGGCGAGGCGACGCAGTACGCGGTCGAGCTCGCCTCCGGCGAGAGCCTGAAAGTCCAGGAGTCCAACGCCCGCACCCTGCGGTCAGGGCCGGTCCGTCTTGACATCGACCCTGACGATGTCGTTGCGTTGCCAAGGTAGAGGCTGCGGTCGAACGTGCCGCGGCGATCACTGAACGAAGACGGGGTCCCCGCGACGCGACGGGGACCCCGTTCGGTTCGGCTGTGACGGAGTTGCGACCGGGCGGTAGGGAGCGATCGGAGCGCGGCGAGCGCCAGTTCGGCGGCGCGAGTGCGTGCGGCGCCGATCCGCCGTGAAACGCTCGTCCGATCGTCACGGCGGAGGACGATCTCCTGAGGACGCCCGCGCGGCACCGGTCATCGCGTCAGCCGCCCCAGGCTCCGAGGAGCAGTCCCAGATCCGCGCCGTTGACCGCACCATCGCCGTCGAGGTCTGCGAGAGGTCTGCGCCCTCGCTGGGCGGGTCCCCACTCGGCGAGCAGCAGCCCGAGATCGGCCCCGTCGACGGCGCCATCGCGACTGAGATCGGCGCGCGACGGATCGAACCACTCCGGCGACGTCGCGACGACCGGCACGAGCGCGCCGAGCCGTCCGGCGGCCCCGCCGGGCGCGTCGGAGGAGTTCGAGTCGCCGAGTCCAGCGGTGCAGGGCCCCCACTCCGCGATCAGCGCCGCCAGATCGGCGCCATCGACCAGGCCGTTGCCATCGAGATCGGCGCTGCCGCCTGCCGAGCCCCAGGCCCCGATGATGACGCCGAGATCGGTTCCGTCGATGACGCCGTCGCCGTCGAGGTCCGCCTGACAGAGCGCGCGGCCGACTCCGAACTCGCCGGCGCGATCCACGTTGGCGAAGGCGAAGCCGGCGAGAGCGACCCCGTCCCAGTAGACGCCGTGGTCGCCGAGCTCGGTCGAAAGCGGCGGCGGCGGGCCACCCGCGCCGAGCACGAGGCTGAACAACCCCGCCGGGCCCCCGCTTCCGTTCGCCGCCGCGCCGATGTTGCGCGCCACCGCGAGGCGCCAGCCGTTCACTTCGTCGTCCCAGATCGAGAGGCGCACGCTCCCCGGGTCGACGTCCGGCCAGAGCGTCGCGAGGGTGATCGGCACTCGGATCTGCGTGCGATGGGCGCCATCGGCGATCGACGTCGAGAGGTCGCCGACGAGCCCTTCCTCCGTAAGGCCCGGTGCACCGGGATGGGGGTTCCATCCCACCTGGGCGAGCGACGCCGTGGCGCCGGGGGGTCCATCGACGTTCGTGAGAATTGCGACGACCGAAGGAAGTGCCGGGTTCGGATCAGGCTCAAGCACCACCGTGGTTCCCGGGTCGATCGCCGTCGCTTCGGCTGTCGGCGCTGTCACGCGGAATCCGCCCTCGAAGGCGCCGAGATCCGGCGCGACTCCCTGGACCCGCGGCGCTCCGTCGTGGTCGACGGGGAGAGGCTCCGTCAAGTCGCCGTCACCATCCTGGTCGGCGACGTCGGGCGGGATGAGCGCGGCGCTCCCTGCGTCGATCGCCGGCGAGTCGATCTGGAGCCGGAGGTCATGGGCATCCGGTGCGACGAAGAGCGGATCCGCCGAGATGATCGCGGTGCCGCCCGGGGCGCCGCCTTCGACGAGCGAGTACGCGAAGGCGGCACCGAGTCCGGCGATGCTGGAGCCGTTGTCCCACAGGATCGAGTTGCGAACCGTCACCGCCTGGTGGCCGACCATCGCGTTCGGGAGCCCGCCGGTGATCGTGATGAAGTCGAGCGTCTTGTGCCGCGAGTTGTTCGTGATCTCGATGACGCCCGGCGACCCGAGAGCGATGTTGCTCGAGAAGATCGAGTTGCTCACCGACGCGGCATTGACCAGTTGCGTCGCGGCGCCGACGAAGGTCCCGAAGTTGTCGGTGAAGCGACTTCCCGCGATGATCGTCGTGTCCGCCGCGACGCAGTTGAAGACGCAGAAGCTGGCGAAGGCTCCAGCCGCGCCCGAGGCATTCCCGTGGAAGTGGCAGTCGAGGATCGCTGCGGGACCGCCATAGATGCTCAGTTGCGCTCCGGCGGCGAGCTGGCCTGCGATGAAGTGGCAGCGCCTGAACGTCGGCTTGACCTTTCCAAACGTCGCGACGGTTCCGATGGGCTCCCCCCGGTTATCGATGAAGACGCAGTCGCTGATCTCGGGCGTGACCGCGGTCGCGCTGACGCCATAGCAGACTGCGCCCCCCTGGTGCGACGAGATGTTCCCTTCGAAGTAGCAGTCGCTCATCGAGGTCGACGAGGCTGCGCCCTCGAAGTACACGACACCGCCGGTGCCCTGTCCCGAGGAACCGGAGCGGTTGGCGATGAAGGCCGAGCCATGGAGGAGCGTGAGCGGCTTGGTGGCGAAGATCGCTCCCCCTGCGGCGATGCTTCGGTTCCCGATGAACCGGCAGCGCGAGACCATCACCCCGGTCGCCTCGATGCGGAGGGCGCCGAGACCGTTCGCTCCGGCGAGGGTGAGGCCGTCGATCACGACGACGCCTGCGGAGGACGCCGGAACGCTGATGAGGCGCTCCGAGTTGTCGTCGAGGATCCCGTCGCCGTCGTTCTCCGCGAGATCGCCGCTGAGAATCGTGAGATGGATCGACGGGTCGTTGAGATTCGGGTCGGCTCCCCCGAGCCCCGCGAAGCCTCCGCGAAGCGACATCGGGCCGCCGATCGCGAAGAACGCGTTGCGATCGCCAGTCCCGCCCGGGACGGCAGCGCTGGTGTCTGGCCGGTGAACTCCCGTGGCGAGGCGGATCTCGTCGCCCGCCGCGGCGATCGAGAGCGCGTCGGAGAGGTGGCGCAGCGCGGTCTGCCATGTGGCGCCGTTGCCGCCGGGCGGAGCCGTCGGATCGACGTGGATCACGCCGGCGCTTGCCGACGTCACCAGCGCGCACGCGGCCAGAGCGGGTGCAACGGCGCCGGCGAGGCGCGCGAGCCCGGTCCCGGAGCGCGGTCGTCCCCGGCCGCGGGGCCCCCACCCCGGCACGGCCAAGCACCGATTCGGTGCGGCGCGCGGCGGTGGCTGCTCGTGATCCGTGCTGCGACGACTGGGTTCGCTCGTCGAGGTGCGCATGCGGGACTCTCCTCTTGTGTTGGGCGCCCCCGTCGAAGCAGCGGGCGCAGTGACTTGGCCGAAGGCCGCAGCATCGATGTGAGCGTCCGATCGCGCGGCGGTCGAGGCGCGGGGACCGACGCGCCCGGCGGGCGAGCATCAAGCTCCTCCGCGCCCGGCCTGCGTCGAGGGCGGTCAAGTTCCAGACCGCACTTCACGTCGCGCCGTCTCTGATAGAGGCCGGCGGACTTCGGGTGATCGCTCAATTCGACGCGGTGCGCTCTCGGTCCGCACGTTGAACCGCTCAGCGTGCTCAAGGACGCCTGTGCTTCAGAGTTCGGGTGAGATGCATGAACTCTACCTGAAGGTGGTTCGAACCTGAAACGGACCGCACCTGAGGGCGACGTCCTCGCATGAGTCGGTACGTCAGTGTGGAAGCCACTTTGCGCGCGAAGCTCGGGAAGTCCGAAGGTGACGTGGTGCCGTGCCGGACGGGGTAGGACTGTTATAAGACGTAACTGTGATCTACTCTCATCGCGATGGCGCAAACGGGGCATCCGCAGTCGCCCTGCTCATTCCCGCCGCGATGCTGTCCGGTCGACCGTGTGTGGCCACTGCTCGCGTGGCGAGTGTTCACGTGGCCACTGTTCGCGTGACCGCTGCTCGCGCGAGCACTGCTCACGTGGCCAGCGCTCATGCGCCGGAGCCGAGCGAGCGCGCGTCACTCCACCAGCTTGGCCGATACCACGGGAGTCTGATTAGCGCTGTAGTGTCAGATGCCTGCTTGGCGATCGGCCCAACGAACAGACTCGTCGGCCCGGGCGAGCCGAGGGTGGGGCAGAGACCGCGCCAAGGCCGGATTGTGAGTACATGAGGGCGCTCCCGAAGCCACGCTGGAGCCTGAGCGGCGGTGGCCTTCCGTAGAGACCTGTTCCACGTGGAACACCGCGCGAGCGTCATACCCAGGTCCTGCGGAGTCCATCCAGCCGGTGGTTGATCGACGGCCCGCAGCCTCCGATCCGCATCCGCACTTGCCACGCTTCGAGCGTCCATCCAGCCGGTGTCTGGTCGACAGCCGGCAGCTCCCAGCCCCGATCAGTCGCGCGGCGGAAGCGGCGGACGCCGACCCCTTGCGTGGCTGCGCCTGACACACAGAATCTCCGGCAGCCCGCGCGCGCAGCGCCTCCTGACGCCCAGACGCAGCGTCACGATGTCGCACCCCGACCTCCGCGGAGGTCGCGCCGTCGATCTCCTCTCACCGTCCACCCTTCCCTGGTCCTGCGCCGCCGACCCGCGATCGCGCTGTTCCCCCGAGTTTGCTCCCCTCACCGCCCACCTTTCGCAGGTCCTGCGCCGGAGGGCCCCCTCGTCGCACAGAGGAGAGCGCACTGATCTCCGACCGCACACGATCCCATCCCACCCGATCCCATCTCATCGCATCGCACACCATCTCCCCCCATTTGGCCGGTCATCATGGCCGCTCTTGGGGGGCCCAAGGTGGGGCGGTTGCCGCGAGCGACTGCGCTGAATCGAGGTCACTCCGATGACCCCTCCCTCTCAACGGCGATGCCCGAACGAACGACAGCGCGGAGCCCGCGTCATTGAGGATGGACGACCCAGTCGGAGCGCGGCCGGTGCCGCTGGGCCACACGGGATCTCGGAGAGGCGGGTGGGTGTCGAGCGGGTGCCAGCTTCTTCCATGAGAAGACCGGATGCATATCTCCAGTGCTTCGGCCTTCGCGACGTCGCCTGGAGACCATCGAAGCTCGAGCCGAAGCTCGAGCGGAGCAAGAGGCGCCAGGTGCTCGCCCGGGAGCGAGCCAACTCGCGCGCTCGCCTGCGGACTCGAACTCGCGACCCCGCCTCCGGACTCAAGCTCGCGGGCGCTCCTCCGGACTCGAGCTCGCAGGCTCGCCTGGGGGTCGAACTCGCGCACGCTCCCGACTTCTGCCTCCGATTCGGCGCATCTTGGGTCCTTCGGCAAGGGGGACTCGTCGATCCTCCCTCCCGAGGGCGGCACTCCCCGTTACAACTCATCCCGCATCCCCGCACGCGTCGATGAACTGATTTGCTTCGACGATGTTCCACGTGGAACGACGCGAGCGCGAGCGGGTCTCCGGCCTCTTCGGAGCGCCAACGACTGGAGTCTCGAAGCCGGAATGCACGACGCAATGGGAGTGAATCGAATGAAAACGTCTTATAACACACAATCGGCCACTTCACCGCGACGCCTCGGTCGTGGACTTGGGGCGCTGCTCGCCGGGGGGGCATCGCCCCCGCCCAGAGACCGAACACCCGCCGAAGCGGTCCCGGATGCGGTCGCTGACCCCGACGCACGGAGGATCGACGGTCCCTCGACGGTCGCGGCCGCGGCGGCCTCGGCGACCGCCTCAGCGGATGAAGGAAGCTCTGCGAGTGCGTCCGCGCTTGCAAGCCGTCCGGCCAATCCCGCGCCGAGTGGCCTGGTCGAGATCCCCCCGTCGTCGATCGTCGCGAATGCACGGCAGCCGAGGCAGCACTTCGACGAGGGTGCCCTGGTCGCGCTGGCGGAGTCGATTCGCACCGCCGGAGTCATGCAGCCCGTCATCGTCAGACCGGCTGCGGAGTCGCCCGGCCGCTATGAGCTGGTGGCCGGCGAGCGTCGGTGGCGAGCCGCGATGCGCCTGAACCTCGAGCGGATCCCCGCCATCGTCCGCACGCTCGATGATCGTGAAACGGCCGAGTGGGCGCTGATCGAAAACCTCCAGCGGGAGGATCTCAACCCGATGGACCGCGCGCAGGCGTTCCGTCGCCTGGTCGACGACTTTGGGATGACGCACGCCCAGCTCGCCGAACGGCTCGGCGTCGATCGCTCTTCGATCACCAACCTTCTGCGCCTCAACGACCTCGACACCTTCACCTCCGACGCGGTCCGCAGCGGTCACCTCGGCCTCGGACATGCGAAGGCGCTGCTCTCGGTCGCGCGCGAGGAGCTCCGCCGCGCTCTGGCGACGCAGGCGATCCGCAACGGCTGGTCCGTCCGGCGCACCGAGCGGGCCGTGACGGCAGCGACCAAGGGCGCTGCGACTTCCGGCGGCGGTGGCCCGCGCGAGGCGTCGCCTGCCGCCCTCCATCGCGCCGACCTCGAGCGGCGGCTCGGAGAGTGGCTCGGAACGCGGGTGACCCTGGAGCAGGGAGGACGCGGACGTCCAGGTCGCCTGATGCTGGAGTTCTATTCGATCGAGCAGTTCGACGGTCTGCTCCAGCGTCTTGGAGTCCCCGAATCCGTGCTCCGGGGAGAGTGAAACGGCGGTGCGTTCCCCTCGTTTCTCAATCGGATCCGGAGGGGCCGGCGAGTCGGTTTGAGAGCGGAGCCGCGCCCTTCTTTCGAGCGTCATTCGATCGATCGACTTGCGTCAAGGTCCGATCCATGTTTGAATGTCAAGGCGCGTCGGCCTGCCGCCGCGCCGCTTTGATCAGCGCGTCGCCTGCCCAGCGACGCAGAGAACCCGCTCGCATTGCGAGCATCGATCTGACTGTCGGGTCCTGCGCTTCCTCGGCGCACGACGGCGACGTCGCGTTCACGCCGGCGCGGGCTTGTGCCCGCCCGCGATTGAACGTCGAACGACGCCCTTGACGGCACCGGCCGCGGCGACGTCCGATCGCTCCCCGCTCCTGCACGAGGACAAATCAAGGAACCACTCCATGGCCAAGAAGACCCGCGGACGACGCGGACGCAAGCCCGCCGGAGCCTCCGGCAACGCACTCCAGACGCTCTCGATCGGCGAGCTCCAGGCTGAGATCTCTCGCCGCCAGCGCGGGGCGACCGCCATCGTCAAGCGCCGGGAGCGCCTCGCAGCGAAGCTCGCGGAGATCGATCGGCACCTCGTCAGCCTCGGGATCGAGCCCGGCTCCGCCGCTCCGCGCCGGGGCCCGGGGCGTCCCCGCGGATCGGGCGCCGCCGCCCGTCCGGCTGCGGCCGCCGTCGCCCGGCGCGGCAAGCGCGGACGGCGTCCCAAGAACGGACAGAGCCTCGTCGACGCCTTGCACAAGGTGATGACGGGCAAGACGCTCGGCGTCGCCGAGGCGGCGAAGGCGGTTCTCGACGAGGGCTACAAGACCAAGAGCTCCAACTTCAGGACCGTCGTCAACCAGACGCTTCTCGTGAACAAGGATCGGTTCAAGAAGGTCGAGCGCGGCCGCTACACCGCGAAGTGAACCGCGTTCGTCGAGACGGACGGGAAGCGAGATCGATCGGGCTCGAGCGGGCCTGATCTGGTCCGCTCAGGGTGGATCACGCAGCCTGTGACGAGATCCGACGGGACTTCGTCACAGGCTGCTCGGACTTCGGTGCAGGTCGCTCGGCCGCGCGGAACGGCGGTGACGTCGCCGTGCTCCAGCGTGCGCCGCGCGCCGCCGGAGGGCCCGCCGGCAGCCGGTCACTGATCGTGTCCGACCGACTCTGGAAGCTCGTGACCTGCGTCGCGGAGCGTCTTCTCGCGGCGGGCGAGTTCCAGATCGTGCTCGACCATCATGCGGGCGAGCTCGTCGACCGATGTGCGCGGCGTCCACCCGAGCGCGCGGCGCGCCTTCTCGGCGTCGCCGAGAAGCTGCTCGACCTCCGCAGGGCGGAAGTACTTCGGATCGATCTCGACGAAGTCCCGGTAGTCGAGTCCGAGATGCCCGAACGCGAGCTCGCAGAAGTCGCGCACCGAGATCATCTTGCCGGTCGCGATCACGTAGTCGTCCGGACGCTCCTGCCGGAGCATCAGCCACATCGCTTCGACGTAGTCGCCCGCGAAGCCCCAGTCGCGGAGGGCGTCGAGATTGCCGAGATAGAGCTTGCGCTGCATCCCGAGCGAGATCCTCCCGACGGCCCGGGTGATCTTGCGCGTCACGAAGGTCTCCCCGCGCCGCGGCGACTCGTGATTGAACAGGATGCCGCAGGAGGCGTGCATCCCGTAGGACTCCCGGTAGTTGATCGTCGCCCAGTGTCCGAAGACCTTCGCGCAGCCGTAGGGCGAGCGCGGGTAGAAGGGGGTGCGCTCGGTCTGAGGCACCTCCTGGACGAGCCCGTACATCTCCGACGAACTCGCCTGGTAGAAGCGGATCTGGCGCCCTGCGCGGTCCTGCTGGACGCGGACCGAGTCGAGCAGCTTGATCGTGCCGGTGGCGACGACGTCGACGGTGTATGCGGGCTGGTCGAAGCTCACCCGGACGTGGCTCTGGGCGCCGAGGTTGTAGACCTCGTGGGGATCGACCTTGGCGAGGATCGACTGGAGGCTCCCTGCATCGGTCAGGTCGCCGTAGTGAAGGAAGAGCCGGGCGCCGGACTCGTGCGGGTCGCGGTAGATGTGGTCGATCCGCCCGGTGTTGAAGCTCGCCGACCGTCGCACCACCCCGTGCACCTCGTAGCCCTTCGCGAGAAGGAGCTCAGCGAGGTAGCTGCCGTCCTGTCCGGTGATGCCGGTCACGAGCGCTCGGCGCGGAGCTGGCGATCCGGCGTCTCGGCTCTCAGGCGCAGCCCGTGAAGACTGGGTTTCGGACATAGGCGGGGAGTGTAGGGTCATTGGGAAGGCCGCTCGGAGGCCCGCCGCCCGCGGTTACCGCCGGCGGCAGCGGCCGCGTCGGTCGGCACCGGCGGCATGAGCGCTCCGCGTCCGACCTTCCTGTCGCAGGCAATCCCCGCGCGATCGCGCTTTCCGGTCGATCATGGGAGGGGCGCGAGCAGCGACGGCCGCGACTCCGGCCCTCGATCTCACGCTACCCTCTCCGCCCATGGGCCAGCCCACGAAGACCGATCTCGCCGGTCGTCGCCTCGTCGTCACGGGCGGCGCGGGCTTCCTCGGCGCCGCGGTGATCGAGCGGCTCCGCGCCAGAGGGTGCCGGGAGATCTCCGTTCCGCGGAAGCGCGACTACGACCTGACGCGCGAGGCGGATGCGGCGCGGATGTACGCCGACCTTCGTCCCGACGTCGTGATTCACCTCGCCGCGGAGGTGGGGGGCATCGGCGCGAACATGGCCAATCCCGGACGCTACTTCTTCGCCAACATGGCGATGGCCCTGCACCTGATCGAGCAGGCGCGGGTCAATCGGATTGCGAAGTTCGTCCAGGTCGGCACGATCTGCGCGTACCCGAAGTTCACCCCGGTTCCCTTCCGGGAGGAGGAGCTCTGGAACGGATACCCGGAGGAGACCAACGCGCCGTACGGGATCGCGAAGAAGGCTGCGATGGTCATGCTCGATGGCTATCGGCGGCAGTACGGCCTCGCCGGGGCGTACGTGCTGCCGGTCAACCTCTACGGTCCGCGCGACAACTTCGATCTCGAGACCTCCCACGTGATCCCCGCCCTGATCCGGAAGTGCGTCTCAGCGGTCGACACCGGCGCCGCATCCATCGAGTGCTGGGGAACGGGGAGTGCCAGCCGGGAGTTTCTCTACGTCGATGATGCCGCCGAGGGCGTCATCCGCGCCGCGGAATCGCTCGACGATCCGATCCCCGTGAACCTCGGGACGGGCATGGAGATCACCATTCGCGATCTCGTGGCGCTGATCGCGCGCCTTGTGGGCTTCTCCGGGGAGATCCGCTGGAACGCGTCGCGTCCCGACGGTCAGCCGCGCCGCTGTCTCGACACCGGCCGCGCTGCGGAGCTTCTCGGCTGGCGGGCCGCCGTCTCCTTCGAGGAGGGGCTGCGGCGCACGATCGAGTGGTGGCGCCGCGAGGGCGCCGGTGCCCGTCAGAGGCCGGGGCCTTCTCCGAGCTCAGCGCAGTGCGCGTCCTCCTGATCAACCAGACGTACCACCCCGACGTCGCCGCGACGGCGCAGCACGCGCACGACCTTGCGCGGCACCTCGTCGCCCACGGGCACGAAGTCGAGGTGATCGCGTCGCGCAGCCTCTATGGCCACGCCGGGGCCGCGCTCGCCGCGCACGAGGTTGTCGACGGGATCGAGATCCACCGGGTCGGCGTGAGCCTCTTCGGCAAGCGCGGAATCGCCGCCCGCGCGGCGGACTTCGCGCTCTTCTACGTCGCGGCCTCGATCAAGTCGCTCCAGGTGCGGCGCGCCGACGTCGTCGTCTGCCTGACGACGCCTCCCTTCATCTCGCTCGTGGGCATGATGCTCCGCGCCTTCCGCGGAAGCCGCTACGTCCACTGGCTGATGGACATGTATCCAGACGTCGCCGTGGCGTGCGGGGTGCTCCGCCCGGGTTCGTTCGCGACCCGCGCCTTCGACGCCCTGAACCGCTGGACGCTCCGCGCGGCGGATCGGGTCGTGGTGCTGGGCCGGTGCATGCGCGAGCGCGTCCTCGCCAAGCTCGACGGCGGCGGTTCCTCGCGCCGCAGGAGCCGCAGCGTCGATCCGGCGCGCATCGTGCACATCGGAGTCTGGTCCGACCAAGCCGAGGTGCGGCCGGTTCCGCGGGAGGAGAACCCCTATCGGCGCGAGTGGGGACTCCGCGAGAGCTTCGTCGCGATGTACTCGGGCAACTTCGGCGTCGGACACGATGTCGAGACCATGCTCGCGGCGGCCGAACGGCTTCGCCACGATCCCCGCATCCGCTTCGCCTTCGTCGGCGGAGGGAAGCGCAAGCCGGCCGTCGACGCCTTCGTCGCCGAGCGCCGTCTCGCGACCGCGGTCGTCGCCGGATACCAGCCGCGCGAACGGCTCGACGCGTCGCTGAGCTGCGCCGACGTCCATCTGGTCAGCCTCCGGGAAGGGCTCGAAGGGTGCATCGTCCCCTGCAAGCTCTTCGGGGCGATGGCCGCGGAGCGCCCGACGATCTTCATCGGCCATCCATCGAGCGAGATCGCCCGCGTGCTCGAGGAGCAGGAGGCCGGCCTCGTCGTTCGCGAGGGCGATGTCGATGGGCTGGTCGCGGCGCTCCGCGGGCTCGCGACCGAGCCCGAGCGGGCCCGGCAGCTCGGCGCCAACGCGCGGCGCGCCCTCGCCTCGGAGTACGCTCGTGAGCGCTCCTGCGAGGCGTGGCGCCGGCTCCTGGAGCGCGTCGTCGCCGAGGCCGCGTGAGCGCCGCCGCGCCCGCGCGCGACGGGCGCCCGGGCGTCTCCGGCCCCACGCGGCGGCGGTGGCTTCAGGAGTCCGCCGACCGGTTCGCGCCGCGGACCTTCAAGGCTGCGCGCGGACTCCCGCCGACCTGTGACGGCCACCATGCCAGGACCGCAGCACGATTCTCGCGAAGCCGCATCGTCGATCGGCGCTCCCGCGGCCGGTGGCGATCCGACCCTGCGCGCGGCCCGCCGCTCGCCGCACTCCGCAGGCCACAAGGCAGGACGGCTGCTCTGGGGACTCGTGCAGGCGACGCTCTTCCGCTGGTCGCCGCGTCCGTGCCATCGCTGGCGGGGCTGGCTCCTGCGACGCTTCGGCGCCGAGGTTGCCTCGACCGCGCGGGTCTACCCGCGCGCCCGGATCTGGGCGCCGTGGAACCTCCGCCTCGCCGCCTGCGCGACGATCGCCGACGACGTCGAGGTCTACTCCGTCGCGCCGATCTCCATCGGCGCCGAGAGCACGATCAGCCAGCGCAGCCATCTCTGCGCCGCGACGCACGACTTCGAACGGCGGTCGTTCCCGCTGCTGCCGCGGCCGATCGTCATCGGAGCGCGCTGCTGGATCGCGGCGGAGGTCTTCGTCGGTCCAGGCACCACGATCGCCGATGGCGTCGTCGTCGGCGCCCGCTCGGCGGTCTTCGGGGATCTCCCCGCGTGGACGCTCTGCGTCGGATCGCCCGCGCGGCCGGTGCGTCCGCGCATCCTCCGGGACGAGTGAGCGACCCGCGGTCGAGGTCCCCCCGCGGTCGATGTCCCCCCGCGGAGGGCGGCCGCCCGATCGGCCGCGATCGGAAGGTCCGCGGCCCGAGGGAGGTGTGCCGCGACGTGGAGTCCGCTGCGGCGACCGCCGCGGCAGCCGAGGGGCGCTGGAGCGTTCAACGCGCTCTTATACTCGCCGGTGACGATGACACCCGCGGCACCGCCATCGGAGCAGATCCGCGTCGCCGAGCGCGCGAGCGCTGCGCCGGAGGCGGATGACCGCGCCGCGTCGGCGGGGGGCTTCCCGCGGCGGGGGACCGTTCCGGTCTCGGTCGTGATCCTCACGCTCAACGAGGACGTGAACATCGCCGACTGCATCGCGTCCTGCGGCTGGTCGGATGACGTCCATGTCCTCGACTCCGGCTCCACCGACGCGACCGCGGCCGTCGCCGCGCGGCTGGGAGCGAGCGTGCACGTCAATCCGTTCCGGAGCTTCGGCGAGCAGCGCAACTGGGCGATCGACAACATCCCCATGCGCCACGACTGGATCTTCCACCTCGACGCCGACGAGCGATTCACGCCCGAGCTCGTCGCCGCGATGCGCTCGTTGATCGCCGGCGATCCCCCCGAGGCGGGCTTCCACGTTCCGCAGAAGCTGATGTTCATGGGGCGATGGCTCCGCCACGCGGGCGCCTCGACGCAGATGCGGCTCTTTCATCGTCGCAGGATGCGCTTCTGCGACTACGGCCACGGTCAGCGCGAGCTGACCGAGGGCACCGTCGGGGAGCTCCGGGCGCCGTACCTGCACTTCGCCTTCAGCAAGGGGCTCTTCGACTGGTTCGAGAAGCACAACCGCTACAGCTCGCTTGAGGCGCTCCAGGCCGTCAATCGCGGGACGCACATCCGCTTCCGCGAGCTCTTCGCCTCCGATCGCGTGAAGCGATGGCGGGCGTGGAAGGACTTCGGGTACCGCCTTCCGTTCCGAGCTCAGCTCCGCTGGCTCTACATGCTCTTCGTCACCGGCGGGATTCTCGACGGTCGCGCCGGCTTCACCTACGCGAGCCTGATTGCGACCTACGAGACGATGACCTCGCTGAAGCTCCGTCTCCTGCGAGCGCAGCGCGCCGGCTCGCACGCGGACTTCGAGCGCGACACCGTGCCGCGCGCGCAGCAGATGCTCTCCGCGGCGACGCTCTCCGGCGAGGAAGCGCTCGCGCGGAAGGGGGATCGACACCGTCAGCTCGTTGCGGCCCCGCCGGAGCCCGTCTCGAATGGACGCGCTTCGGGCGAGCTGACCGCCCCCGCGCGCGGTCCGACGGGGGCGGCCGCCGCAGGGCCCGCGGGAACCAACGGAGCGGTCGCGCACCAGGCCGACATCCTCCAGATGCGTCCCGAGGCGAGCCCGTGGACGTTCCGCGAGAAGGTCGGCCGCGCCATCTGGATGCTGATCGGCAGGCCGATCTTCCGCATCAGCTTCCACAACTGGTACCCCTTCCGGGCCTGGCTGCTGCGGCGCTTCGGGGCGAAGGTCGGAAAGGGCGTCGCGCTGCGCCCCACGGTCAGCATCGAGGTCCCGTGGATGTGCGAGATCGACGACGACGCGACCGTTGGAGATCACGCGATCCTCTATTCGCTCGGGACGATCCGGATCGGCAAGCGGGCGATCATCAGCCAGTACGCCCACCTCTGCGCGGGAACCCACGACTACACGGACCACACGTTCAAGCTCATCCGGGCGCCGATCATCGTCGAGGACGATGTCTGGATCGGAGCCGACGCGTTCGTCGGTCCCGGCGTTCGCGTCGGAAGGCTCAGCGTGCTGGGGGCGCGATCGAGCACGTACAAGGACCTTCCGCCCCAGCAGGTCTGCGTCGGAAACCCCGCCAAGCCGATCAAGCGTCGCGAGCTCCGCTGAGCCATGAGCCTCGAGCACCCGCGGAACGACGTCCCGAAGCACGCGGTCGATCGGCGCGACGGCGCTGCGGCTCCGCTTCCCGCCGGGAGCGCCGAGACGACCAGCGTTCCGCCGCCGAGGCACCGGATCTTCCTTCCGAGCACGGGCGTCGAGCGGTTTCGCGCGATGCTCTGGTCAGGCGCACGGGCCACGCTCTTCCGCTGCTCGCCGCCCTTCATGAACCGCTGGCGCGTCTGGCTCCTCCGGCGCTTCGGCGCCCGCGTCGGCCGCGGCGTCTCGATCGACCCCTCGGTCATCGTGCGCTATCCATGGCGGCTCGCGATCGCCGATGGATGCGTGATCGCGCACCGCGTCATCCTCGACTGCATGGGCGAGATCGCCGTCGGCGCCCGGACGCGGATCTCGCAGTACGCCCATCTCTGCGCCGGAACCCACGACTACACCCGGCCCGACATGCAGATCGTCCGCCGCCCGATCACCGTCGGTGCCGACGTCTGGATCGCCGCGGACGTCTTCGTCGGTCCGGGAGTGACCGTCGCCGACGGAACCGTTGTCGCGGCGCGCTCGAGCGTCTTCCACGATCTCCCCGACGGGGTGATCGCGGCGGGCGAGCCGGCGACGGTGCGGCGGGAGCGGGCGGCACGGTCGTCGCCGACGGACGCGGCCGCCCGCCCGGTCCGGTCGTGAGCGCGGTCGCGGGTCGGTGCTCCGGCATGTCTCGCCGCGGGCGGACGGCTCGGCGAGGGTGCGAGCAGACCCGGACCGTCGCGGCCGCCCGCTGCGCCACGCCGCAGCGCGGGCCATTCTCCGGATATCTTCGTCGTCCGTCGCGCGGCGGTACCTCGATCGCCCGCGAATGCCGCTCAACGCCCTCAGGAGTCTCCATGCGCTCTCGCTCCCCTGCCTCTCGCCGCCTGCTTCGCTCGCAGCTCGTCGGCCCCTGCGCCGGCTTCGCGGTCGCCGCGACCGCCGGCGCCGCCGGGATCGTCTCGTTCACGATCGACACCGCCGCGAGCAGCTCGAGCACTTCGCTGGAGCTTGCCGCACCGCTGGCGGGGACCTTCATCGGCGACTTCGATCAGGAGTCCAACCCCGGGGGCACGAAGACCATCCCGGGGCTCTTCGGCGGCGGCACGACCAACACGCCGATCGGGTACAGCGCGACGCTCTCGATCGGAGGCGACTCGACCGCGCCCCCGGCGGGGGGGTTCATCGCGACGATCGATCTTGCGTCGCTTTCGATCAGCTTTGATGGCCTCGTCCTGGACTTCCTCGGAGGCGTTCCATTCTCGGTCGGAACGACGTTGGCGATCAACTACAACAACTTCCACACGCTCCAGCCGACGGCGATCTTCCCCGGCGGGTTCACGATTCCGCTTCCGCTTCCGATCGGCGCCACCATCTCGTCCATTGTCGCGTCGCAGAGCGGTCCGTCCTTCGGGGCGCTCCTTCCGCTCGGCGCCGGCGTCTACTCGGTGAACGCCATCGTTCCCGTCGATCTCGAGGTCATCGCGATCGTCGGCGGCGAACCGATCGGCGGCGGTGGCGGGTTGCCGGGCGTCCTTCCGATCGTCGGAACGCTCTCCGTCGCGGGGGCGCCGACCTTCACGGCATCGATCGCCGTTGCGCTGGACGAGTCGACGCCGGTCGAGATCGACGCGATCAACGCATTTCCGGTTCCGATCCCGACCGTCTTGCCGCCGGGAGGCACCGCGAACGTGCTGCTCGACGGAGCCATCTCCGCCATCGGCATCGAGGCAGGCATCGATCTCGTGCTCGTCGCGGCCGGGGTCGAGTGTCCCTTCGCCGATCTCAACTGCGACGGCGTGGTGAACCCGGCGGACCTCGCGATCCTCATCGGCGCCTGGGGAGGGCGCGGCGCCGCCGACCTCGACCAGGACGGCGTCGTCGACGGAACCGATCTCGGGCTGCTGCTGGCGGCGTGGAAGTAGCGCGCCCCACGTCCGTCGCGCGCGTCGACGCGCTGAGCCGCGCGTCGTCGTTCGCCGGTCTCGCGTCGGCTCCCGGCTCCGGTCGCCGCCTCTCGACGCCCGGCGAGCCTCCAGCATGCAAGCGAACTGCGATCGGCCCCGCGGCGCGGTCGCAGGTCGCGGAGCGCGATCCCGGCGCGGCGCCGCCTCCACCTCCGCTGTCACTCACTTCCATCCCGTGCGCCTCTACAACACACTCACCAAGTCGATCGAGCCGTTCCGTCCACTGGATCCGGATGGACGGAGGGTCACGTTCTACTCCTGCGGTCCGACCGTCTACGACTTCGCGCACATCGGCAACTTCCGCTCGTTCCTGAACGCGGATGTGCTGCGGCGGACGCTCGAGCTGCTCGGCTTCGAGGTCCGCCACGTGATGAACATCACCGACGTCGGTCACATGACCGACGACAGCGGCGAGAGCGGCGAGGACCGGATGGAGGTCGCGAGCAAGCGGCTTGCGGCGGCGAAGAAGTCGGGGACGCTTCCGCCCGGGACCGATCTCGATCCGGCGGATCCCTGCGCGATCGCCGCCTTCTACGCCGAGGCGTTCATCGCGGATGGCCGCACGCTCGGTCTCAAGGTCGCGGAAGAGTCCGAGCGCAGCCCGGAACTGATGCCCCGCCCGACGCAGTTCATCCCGCAGATGATCGAGCTCGTCGAACGGCTCATCGCCGGCGGCCACGCATACGTCGCCTCGGACGGCGTGGTCTACTTCGATGTCCGCAGCTTTCCCGCGTACGGCGCCCTCAGCGGCAACACGCTGGACGCGCTGCGCGAGGCGGCGGGCGGCCGCGTGAGCGAGTCGAACCAGGCTCTCAAACGCCATCCTGCGGACTTCATGCTCTGGAAGCCGGATCCGCGGCATCTGATGCGCTGGCCGAGTCCCTGGGGCGAGGGATATCCGGGCTGGCACCTCGAGTGCAGCGTGATGGCGGAGCTGCTCCTCGCCGGAGGGATCCCGGCGTCATCCGAGGCGATGATCGACCTGCACTCGGGGGGCGAGGACAACATCTTCCCGCATCACGAGTGCGAGATCGCCCAGAGCTGCGCCGGAAGCGGGCGCCCGGGCTTCGCGCGGCACTGGTTTCACACCCGGCATCTGATCGTCGAGGGCGAGAAGATGTCGAAGAGCAAGGGCAACTTCTTCACCGTGCGCGATCTGCTGGCGAAGGGGGCGACGCCGGCGGCGATCCGGCTCGAGCTGATTCGGACGCACTACCGGATCAACGCCAACTTCACGCTTCAGGGAGTGCGCGACTGCCAGCGGCAGATCGACCGCTGGGCGCGCGCCGCGGCGTGGCTCGAGCGTCACCGCGACGCGCCGGTCGGCGCCCCGGGGCCGCTGCGCACCGCGCTCGAGGTGTTCACCGCCGCGCTTGCGGATGACCTCAACGTCGCCCGCGCCATCGGCGTGCTCAACGAGGCCGTCGGCGCGATCGCGGTCGATGCGCCTCCCGCGCCGCCGGCGCCGGGCGCCGGGGCGCTGACGCTCGCCGACGAGCTCGAAGCGCTGCATGCGATGGACTCCGTCCTCGGCGTCCTGGAGCGCAACGTCGTCGCCGCCGGCGCCACCGACGATGCGGCCACGGCGGAGATCGAGGCCCTGATCGCCCGTCGCTCAGCGGCCCGGGCGGCGCGGGACTTTGCGGAGAGCGACCGCGTCCGCGATGCGCTGCTCGCCATGGGCATCGCGATCAAGGACGGTCCCCAGGGAACCACCTGGTCGCGGACGGTCCGGTGAATCGGAGGCCGACGCGGAGCGGCGTGCGCGGCGCAGCTCCGGATCGTGGAGCAGGCGCACGCCCTGATCGGGATGATCAGGTCAATCAGGCCGGCCAGATCTCCCAGCCCGGCCAGCTCGACCAGCTCGACCAGATCTCCCAGCCCGGCCAGCTCGACCAGATCAATCGGGCGATGGCGGGGGAGCTGTCCCCATCGCCGTCCGACCGCGGCGCTTCGCCGCCCGCCGAAGCCACGCCCGGCGCGGGAGAGCGCTGGATCGACGTCGCGCATCGCGACGTGCGCTTCCGGCTGGTCGCTCCCGCGTCCTCCGAGGCGCTGATCGACGAGGTCGCCTTCAACGCCGATGAGCGGTTGCCCTACTGGGCCGATCTCTGGCCTGCGTCGGTCGCGCTGATGCGCTGGGTGCTGGACGCTTCGGCGCCGGAGCTCGGCTTCGACCTCCCGCTCCCCCGCAACCCGGATGACTCTCGCCGCAGGCTGCTCGGGCGGACGCGCGGCGCTGGCGAGCCGCATGCAACTGAGGCGGGTTCGACCGGGGAGGGGGAGTGCGCGGTGCAAGCGTGTGCTGCGCAGACGAGCGGCGCAGCGCCGACGGCGATCGAGCTTGGCTGCGGGCTCGGCCTGGTCTCGCTCGCGCTCCTGCGGCGCGGGCTGCGCGTCGTCGCGACCGACTACGAGCCTGCGGCGCTCGAGCACGTGGTTCGCAGCGCGGCCGCGACTGGTCTCTTGGGGCCCGAAGGAGAGGGGGTCTCCGGGGCCGCAGCGCCGGGGTCGGGCGCTCGAGCGGTGCTGCGCACGATGCTCCTCGACTGGCGCAGCGAGGGCGCGTATCCGGCGGCGGATCTCGTCCTCGGGGCCGACCTGCTCTACGAAGAGCGCGCCGTCGAGCCGCTCGCGACGCTGATCGCGCGGCTGCTGGCGCCGGGCGGTCGAGCGATCATCGCCGATCCGGGCCGGCGCTGGTTCCGCGCGTTCGAGGGCGCGATGCGCACACGCGGCTTCGAGGCGCTCGTCCTCGCGGATCGGATTGAACCCGGCACGGCGCCGGGGGCGTCGCCGAGCAGCGTCCAGATCGTGGCCTTTTCGAGGCGGGACGGGCCCGGGGGCTGCGCGCGCAAGCGAGGCTGAAGGGCACGTCCCGGGAGCGCGGTTCGCTCACGCGCCGGAGCCCCCGCGGATCCTCCTCCGCCGGATCATCCTTCGACGCGCGGGAACGGCGCATCCGCTCATGCGGCCATCCCCCGGAGCGCTTCGCCGGGATCTGGCCGTCTGGCTCGTGCGCGAGATCGTGTCCTGCGCAGTCGCCCATCCCCGGAGCGCTTCGCCGGGCTTTGGCAGCGTCGCCCGCGCCATCGGGCGATTCCGTCTACCCTCGCCCGAGATGCGTCCGCCCACCATCGGCCTCGTCGGAGGCATCGGCGCCGGAAAATCAAGCGTCGCGAGGATTCTCGCCGGATCCGGATGCGTGGTCTGCGACTCCGATGCGCTTGCGCGCGAGGCACTCGACGATCCGAGCGTCGCCGGAGCGATCCGCGAACGGTGGGGCGAGAGCGTCTTCCGCCCCGGGACCGACGCGAGCGGGGCTGGCGCGCTCGACCGCCGGGCGGTCGCGGCGCTCGTGTTCGAGCGCGCCGAGGAGCGTCGCTGGCTCGAGTCCGTCATTCATCCGTGGATCGAGCGTCGGCGACGCGATCTCTTCCGCGATGCTCCCGCCGACACCCGCGCGCGGGTGATCGACGCGCCGCTGCTGCTCGAGGCGGGTCTCGACGACCGCTGCGACGCGATCCTCTTCGTCGACGCCCCGCGCGTCCTTCGCCTCGCCCGCCTCGCCGCCGCGCGCGGCTGGACCGACGCCGAGCTCGCCCGTCGCGAAGCCGCCCAGTGGCCGCTCGACCGCAAGCGCCAGCGGGCGACGCACGTGATCGAGAACGTCGCCGACGAGAGTCACCTGCGGACCCAGGTCCTCGCGGCGCTGGACGCGATCGCCCCGCGTTCGCGATGAAGCTGCACCGTGTCCGAGCCGACGGGGCTCAGGCGTCGACGCCACCGAGCCGCCGACCACCACCGCTCGTCTGCCCGCGACGCCCCTTGCACCACGAGCTCAGGCGTCGACGCGACCGAGACGCCGACCACGACCGCTCGACCGCCTCGCGACGGGACGACTGGGCGCTGGCATGTGAAGCCGGATTACCGACGGCGAACCCTCGGCGCCGACCCGCTCGCCCCGCGGTGTCCGCAGTGGTCCTTGGGCAACGAGCGCCCCGTGAGGAGATTCCGGGGGATGCATGACAGACGACGCGGTCGCCGGTACGCGGTCGTCGGTGAGCGGTCGCCGGTGCGCGGTCGCCGGTGCGCGGCCGTCGGTATGCGACCGCCGGTATGCGGCCGTCGGTGCGCGGCCGTCCCGGCCGCTCCTGCTCCACCGCAGACAGCACCAACACCTTCCTCTCTGACGGGGCTTGTTTTCCCCACCACCATGATCCGCGTACTCCTCGTAACGGTTGGGGTTCACCAACCTCGTAAGGGTTGGGGTTGGTTGACACCTCTCGCGCGACGGAGACTGGACGGGATGGTGCCGCTTCTTCCTCGATGCCACGCGTCAGCAGGCGGAGGCCAATCTTGAGAAGGCACGCGCCATCCTCGACCTGTACGAGACGATGAAGCCCCGCCTCCACGAGTTGACGAGGTCCCAGTACGTTGTCCACGGACTGGACTGGATGTTCGAACGGCCCATCTTTCGCAGTTCCGACTTCACGGCCTCGGCGGGCATTCCGGCGCCCACGGCGAAGCGGTTCCTTCAGGTGCTGAAGACCTCTGGGATCCTGCGGGAGCTCGCGCCGGGACGGGGGCGGCGACCGGCCCTTCTCGTCTTTCCCGAGCTCCTGAACGTGGCGGAGGGGCGAGATGCGTTCTAGGTTCTGTCTGAAAACCCCAGTCGGAGGTATCTCGCGACGACAGCGAGCT
>CALMPF010000005.1 GCA_937871505.1 uncultured Planctomycetia bacterium
GGCGCGGGCCGGGCCCCGGGGGGGCGCCGGGCGGGGGGGGGGGGGGGGGCGGGGGGCGGGGGGGGGGGTGGGGGGGGGGGGGGGGTGGGGGGTGGGGCGGGGGGTGGGGCCGGGGGCTGGGGCGGTGGCTTGGCCGGGGGCTGGGGCGGTGGCGATGGGAGGCGCGGGCCGCTCGGCGCCGGTGCGGCGAGCGCGGCACGGAGACCCATCCGGGTCTCTGCGGCGCAGGTGGCGCCGCCGGGGAACCCTTCACCCGGCGGCGCGACACCCGCGGTTGCCGCGCGGCGTCCCTGCCGCAGTATGCCCCGCCGCGTCACCGCATCGCCCGGTGCTCGATCGGCGCGTGGCGGGGATGGGACGTCAGCCGCAGATGTGCCACGCGTTCAGCAGCAGTCCCAAGTCGATCCCGTCCACGACCCCGTCACCGTTGATGTCGGCGAAGGGATTGGGCGGTCCGTCGACCGGCGGCTCGGAGCCCCAGTTGAAGAGCAGGATCGCGAGATCCGCCCCATCGACGATGGTGTCGCCGTTGAGGTCCGCGGGACAGGGGCGCGTCTGCTCGCAGACGGGGTTCATCGCCCCCGGCGTGTCCATGCCGATGGCCGGGTCGTTGGGGCCGATCTGCCAGGCGCCGCTGCCCGCGCAGCGGTAGATGTGCCACGGCGGATCGCCGTTGAGACCGGGGCCGATCGGCTCGGCGTACCACCACTCGGTCCCGGTCGGAGGCGTGTCGGTGTTCTCGACCATCGAGACGCCGTCGAGGATCGCGCTCCACGGCGTGAGGTCCAGCACGCCGTCGTCGTCGAGATCCAGGTCCATGCCCATCGTGCCGGTGAAGCCGGTCACGAGGAAGAAAGTGAGGTTGTCGCTGTTCTCGAAGTTGAGCGCCCGGACGATGTCGGGCGTCCCGATGGTCATCTCGGACTGTCCGACGAGCAGAAGCCCCTGGTTGCTGAGAAAGGCGCCGCCGAGATGCACGATCTCCTCGATCACGCCGCTGAGGCCGACGCCGTCGCCGATGACGATCAGGGTGACGCCTGCGAGCGATGCGTTGGGCGGACCGATCAGCTCGAAGTACTCGTCGTTGTCGGTTCCCGGCTGATCGACGCGGATCTCGTTGATCCGGATCGATCCCGTCCCCGCAACGGCGGCGCCTGCGATGAGCGCCGCGAGCGCGGCTGCGCCGCGCGCAGCGAGCGATCCGGCCGGACGGCGACGGCGCGCCGCCGATGACGTGCGCAACGGCGAACTGACATCGGGTTCAGGCCGGGATCCCGACATGCCAACCGACGTCGCTGTTGCATTGACCTTCATGAAGCCCCCTTCGGGTGATGCGGCCGCGGCAAGGGCGCAGTCGCCGCCGCGATCGACGCGGGCGGAGCGACGTTCCTCTGCTGCCGGGCCTTGACAAGCCGACACCCCCGGCGCACGCGCGCCGCGTCGAGCGATCGACCTTGGATGGAAGCTCGGAGCGGGCGCCCCCCGGTCGCTCGCGACAGGCAGGCATGGCGATTCGCGCCTGCGGCGTTCGATGGCGAGGGGCGCTCCGGCTCCGGGCATCGACGGGGCTCGCTCGACGTCGGTGCTGTTCCGAAGGGAATCCGGCGATTCCGGCACCGACGTCGCCGGTGCGATCCCGACGACGCGGGGAATCTACCCGCCGTTGCGCGCGATCCTCGCAGAACACGCCGAGCGGCAAGCAAATGCGAAAATGCGCTCTCCGAGCGCGCTTCGACTGCAATCCCGATGCGACCGGACGGACCGCGCCGGTGCAGCTCGTCGCTGGCCGCGAGCGCCGCCGCGCCGTGCCCGTGCATCCCCAACGCTCCGAGCTGGACTCGAACCAGCGACCTGCCGCTTAGAAGGCGGCTGCTCTATCCAACTGAGCTATCGGAGCGGCGCGGGTGACGGTAGGGGCGGTGCAGTGCGGCGCTCCCGGCGCGCGCGCACCATCGCCCGGGCGAGCTCGAGGATCGAGAGCGGGGCGCTGCCCTCGGCCTTGTTGTTCACGATGATCCAGGTCGGTCGGCGGAGCGACTCGGCGTGCATGGCCAGGGCTTCGATTCCGCCGCGCGCCTCGGGATCGGGCTCCACGAGCCGGTCGAACGGGGCGTACGCCTCGACCGCTTCGTCGTAGCGGTGGTTGCGGCGGAGCATCCAGCGGATCACGACTGCGGGCTGCGTCTCCGGCGGGATCGCGGCGAGCTGGGCGTCCAGCGGCGCCGTCGCGGGGTGCAGCGCATAGCAATGGAGGGCGCCGCTGCGCTCGAGCATCGCGCGCAGGTGGGGGAGGAGCGGCGGAGCGAGGAACTCGGCGTCGCGCAGCTCCAGCGCGGCGACCGCTCCGTGCGGCGCCTCGCGGACGATGCGATCGAGGAGGACCCCGAGCCGCCGCAGCAGCGCGGGCTCCTTCGTGGTCGCTCCCCGGCGCACGTCGCGGAGGGCATCCTGCACCTCCGACCGCGGCAGCGGCGGGCACTGCACGAGCAGGACGCCGAGCCTCTCTCCGAGTCCCTCGGCGGCCGGGCGCACGAAGAGGGCGGCGGCGAGATCGGGATCGAGAAACGCCGATTCCGGCGCGCCGTCGCGGCGGCGCGCGGAAACGATCGACTGCGGCGCCTTGACGAGAAAGCGGAAGTCCGCCGGGACCGCGGCGGCGTACGCGGCGTGCACGGCGGCGGGGACGGGGGCGTAAAACGTCCGGTCGATGCCGACGCTCCGGAAGAGCGGATGCTGCGCGTAGGCGGCGAGCCCCGCGCGCGCGAGCGCCGCCTCGGAGAGGCGCGCTCGTCCCTCGGGAGCCCGGTACACGAGCCCCGCCCACCCCGGAAAGGACCAGGATGACGTCCCCATCCGCAGCGCGGGAGGGAGCCCGGCGGCGAGGTCGCGCAGCTCCGAGTCGAGCGGGACCGGCGCCGGAGGCGATCCGCCGCGGTCGGAGGCCGTCGACGGCGCGGCCGGCCTGCGCCGGCTGACGGGGGCATCCGTCACGCCGCGCGCAGTCTGGTCGTCGGGGAAGAGCGGAAGCTGGCGCTCGTGGCTCACGGAGTCGGCGAGTTGGAGTGCGCTGAGGGCCGTCGTCGCACCGGACGCTCAGGGCCCGGCGTTCCATGCGCTGCTCGCCGCGGGCGGCTCGGGCGGCGCTGCTCGCGCTGCGGCGTCGGCGCGTGCGGAGAAAGCACCGAGGGCCGGACGGGCTCGGCCTGCGCCGCTCCCGCCCGGCCCTCGATCCCGAAGCGCGACGGCGATCACTTCTCGACAGCGCCGGTGGCGCCGGACGTCGCAGGCTCGGAGGGGGCGCCGCCTTCAGAGCCCGCGGTCGCCGCATCCGGACGCACCGACGAGAACGTCAGATGCTCCTTGCCGGTCTCGTGCGTCACGACGATCCGGTCGCCCGAGGCGTAGTCGCCCGAGAGCAGGTTCTCCGCGAGCGGGTCCTCGACGTACTGGCCGATCGCGCGCCGCAGCGGACGGGCGCCGAAGTCGGGGTTGTAGCCCTTCTCGATCAGGAAGTCGTTCGCGGGGCCGTCGAGGTCGAGCGCGAGGCCCTTGTCGGCGAGGCGCTTGCGCACCTTGTTCAGCTCGATCTCGATGATCGCATTGAGATCGTCCTTGACGAGCGGGCGGAACACGATGATCTCGTCGAGGCGGTTGATGAACTCCGGGCGGAAGAACTTCTCGACCTCGCCCATGAGCTGCTTGCGCATCTTCTCGTAGTCCTGCACCTCGTTGGGCCGGGTGAAGCCGAAGCTGCTCCCGCCCTTGATGAGGTCGGCTCCGATGTTGCTGGTCATGATCAGGATGATGTTCTTGAAATCGACGTGCCGGCCGAAGCTGTCGGTCAGGCGCCCCTCTTCCATGATCTGGAGCAGCATGTTGAAGACGTCCGGGTGCGCCTTCTCGACCTCGTCGAGGAGAACGACCGCGTAGGGACGCCGGCGGATGCGCTCGGTGAGCTGGCCGCCCTCCTCGTAGCCGACATAGCCCGGCGGAGCGCCGATGAGGCGGCTGACGTTGTGCTTCTCCATGTACTCGCTCATGTCGAGGTACACGAGGGCGTCGGGATCGCCGAACATGAACTCCGCCAAGGCCTTGGCCAGGAGCGTCTTGCCCACGCCGGAGGGTCCGATGAAGATGAAGGACCCCATCGGCCGCTTCGGGTCCTTCAGGCCCGAGCGGGCCTTGCGGATCGCGCGGGCGACCGCCTTCACGGCCTCGTCCTGGCTGACGACGGTCCGGTGCAGCTCGGCCTCGAGCTGGAGGAGGCGCTCGGTCTCCTCCTTCTTGAGCCGCGTGAGCGGCACGCCGGTCATCTTGGAGACGACCTCGGCGATGACGTCCTCGTCGACGACGCCGCCGACCTCGT
The DNA here is from genome assembly GCA_937871505.1 of uncultured Planctomycetia bacterium. GTDB lineage: Bacteria > Planctomycetota > Phycisphaerae > Phycisphaerales > SM1A02 > CALMPF01. Next base: position 4,367 of record CALMPF010000005.1, read on the forward strand.
TCATCTGCTCGCGCCACTTCGCCTGGACGGCCTCCTTCTCCTTGCGCACCTTCTCCGCCTGGTCGCGCAGCTCGGCCGCCCGCTCGTAGTCGGCGTTCTTCACCGCCTCGTCCTTCTGGATCGAGAGGCGCTCGATCTGGGCCTCGAGCTCCGCGAGGTCCGGCGGCTTGGTCATGCTGCGGAGGCGCAGCCGCGCTCCCGCCTCGTCGATGACGTCGATGGACTTGTCCGGCTGCACGCGTCCGGGGATGTACCGCCCCGAAAGCTCGACCGCCGAACGGAGCGCCTCGTCGAGGATCTTGACGCGGTGGTGCTGGGCGTAGCGCTCGCGGAGGCCCTTGAGGATCTCGACCGTCTGCTCCGCGGAGGGCGGCTCCACGGGGATGGGCTGGAAGCGCCGCTCGAGGGCGGCGTCCTTCTCGATGTACTTGCGGTACTCGTCGTAGGTGGTCGCGCCGATGCACTGGATCTCGGCGCGGGAGAGGGCGGGCTTGAGCACGTTCGAGGCGTCGATGGCCCCCTCGGCGCCGCCGGCGCCGACGAGCGTGTGCAGCTCGTCGATGAAGAGGATGATGTTCCGGGCGCGGCGCACCTCGTTCATCACCGCCTTGATGCGCTCCTCGAACTGGCCGCGGTACTTGGTCCCCGCGACCATCATGGCCAGGTCGAGGACGACCAGCCTCCGGTCCGCGAGGATGTCGGGGATGTCGCCGGTGACGATCTTCTGGGCGAGGCCCTCGACGATCGCGGTCTTGCCGACGCCCGCCTCGCCGAGGAGCACGGGGTTGTTCTTCGTCCGGCGGCAGAGCACCTGGATCAGCCGCTCGATCTCGTCGGCGCGGCCGATCACCGGATCGAGCTCGCCGTTGCGGGCCAGCTCGGTCAGATCGCGCCCGAAGCTGTCCAGCGCCGGGGTCTTGCTCTTGCGGTTGCGGGCGCCTGCGGAGGCTGCGGGATCGCCGCCGCCCGGGCCCTCGGAGGGTTCCGGCGCGGGACCGGGCGTGGTGGTCTCCTCGCTCTCGACGCCGGCGCCGAGCAGATTGAGGACCTCCTCGCGGACCTCCTCGAGCTTGAGCCCGAGGTTCATGAGGACCTGCGCGGCGACGCCGTCGTGCTCCCGCAGCAGGCCCAGGAGCAGGTGCTCGGTGCCGACGTAATTGTGATTGAGGTTCCGCGCTTCCTCGATGGCGTACTCGATCACCTTCTTGGCGCGCGGCGTCTGCGGCAGCTTCCCCATCGTGACCATCTCGGGGCCGCTCTTGACGAGCTTCTCGACCTCGAGACGGACCTTGCGCAGGTCGATGTCGAGGTTCTTGAGCACGTTGGCGCCGACCCCCGAGCCCTCCTTGACCAGCCCGAGCAGGATGTGCTCGGTGCCGATGTACTCATGGTTGAAGCGCTGGGCCTCCTGGTTGGCGAGGGCCATCACCTTGCGAGCGCGATCGGTGAGTCGTTCGAACATCGTGGGCCTCCTGCGTGGGGCGGAGCGGACCGTCGGGGCACTCGGACTTCAGGACTGCTGGACGGCCCGGATTCAGGACGTCGAGCTGCGGGGGTTCAGGCGGTTGATTCCGGCCTTCCGGACGTGACGCCTCTGGACGTGCTGCCGGAGCGCTCCCGTGAGCGGGTTCGCTCGCAATCGACCCTCGTGGGTCGCCGGCCTTCGCTCTGGAAACGCCGGGAGTCTAGGGATGCTTGCGGGGGTCGCTTGCGGGGGGACTCTTGCCGGAGGTCGCATCCGGCGGGTCGCGTGCGGGTTGGGCCGGAGCACGCCGCAGGGCACTCCCCGCAATGCATGTACCAGAGCTGCCGCTTCCGAGGTTCACGCCCGAATGACCTGCGGACCATCACGGCGCTGCTGCGCCGCTCTCGAGTCGCCGCGCGGACCCGCGCTGGCGGGAGTCGCGCCGGAGAGATCGTCGAAGGGCCCGAGGGGCTGTCATCGGAGGGTCCGACCTGCCATCATGGCATCCATGGCGAAGGCGACGGCGAGTGACGGCACGTGGATCCGGCGCGGCGGTGGATGCCCTGATCGCGCAGCAGCCCTGCCGCATCGCTGCGCGGCAGCGCTCCTGCTCGTCGCGTCGGCGATCTCGATCGCCGGGAGCGCGCGCGCCGCCGACCCGCGGGACGTTCGCTCGGCGCATGACGGGCGATCGCGCGCGGCGGCGCCGGAGGTCTCGCGCACGGCCTCCGCCGCGGCGGCCGGGTCTCAGCCGTCATCCGGCGCAGCGAGCGCGACCTCGCCGGACGAGACCGCGTTCGTGCCGATCGATCCGCCGATGGCCGTGCGCGTTCAACTGCTCGACGGCGTGACGCTGGCGGGCGTCATCAGCTCGTGGAGCCGCCTCGGCGGCGTCGTGGGGAACTTCGGCTACCGGCGCTGGAACGAACTGCGCCCCACCGACGCGCAGACCCTGTTCATTCGATTGATGGACCGAAGCCAGGCCTCCGAGTGGGTGGCGCTGGGGAGGATGCTGCTGATGCACCCATCGGGCGGCGGCCTCGCGGAGTCGGCATTCCGCCGGGCGCGACTGCTCGATCCGAACATCGAGCCCTCGATCGAGGCCACCCAGCGCGAGGTGGCCGATCGCGCCCGCGCTGGCCGTGACGCCGCGGTCGACCGCCTGCGCGCCGATGACCCGGAGGGAAGGCAGTGGCCCCCGACGCCGTGGCCGCGGCTGAGCGATGCGGAGCTGGTCCAGGCGGCGACCCTGCTTCGCGCCGATGCCCGGACGATGCTCACCCTCGCGGGCATCGAGCCGATGGCGCCCGTCGAGAGCGAGCGCCTGATGGTCTTCGGGTCGCTCCCGAGGGTCGAGCAGGCGCGTCTCGCGGTGGCGGTGGAGCGGGCGCTCGATCAGCTCATCGGCGCGCTCGGCGCCCGCAGCGCTCCGCCGCAGCCGTGGGGGAAGATCGTCGTCTTCCTCGTCGACGATCGCGCTGCGTTCGCGCGGCTCCAGCAGCGGGTCTTCTTCCAGCTCGATCGGCCGGATGTGACCGCGATGGCTCACTCGGTCGGCCCGCGGACGGCGATCGTCGCGCTGGTGGGCCCGGGCGGCGACGATCTCCTCGTGCGCGTCGCCGGGCAGGCGGCGCATGCGCTCATGCATCGCTACATCTCGCCCGTGCGGCTTCCGCCGTGGGCCAACATGGGACTTGCGCTCTGGACGGCGGCGAAGGCCGCGCCCCGGTTCCCCGAGCTCGCCGCGCGGCGCGCGGCGGCGCTCGCCTTCGTGCGCGGCGGCGGCGACGTCGCGCGGATCCTCGAGAGCGGCTACGCCGACCCCGGCTGGCCCGGACCGCCGCTCGACGGAGCGACGTTGGGCCGATCGGGAGTCGGTCCCTCGGTGGGGAGGCTCTTCGTCGAGCTGATGCTCAAGGACCGTCCGGATGGCTTCGCCGACTGGGTGATCGCGGTCAAGAACGGAACGCCGTGGCCGGAGGCGCTGACGGCGAAGTTCGGCGTCACGCCGCCGCGCTTCCTCGCGACGGCGCTGCGCTGGTTTCGCACCAACGACTGATGCCGCGGGTGGCCGCGCGCCTCGTCCCGACCTCTGGATACCGGCGTCAGGCTCGCGGGTGTGGGCTCACGGGTTTGGGCTCGCGGGGTTGGGCTCGCACCTCACGCTCCCCGATGCACGGCGGGACGCGCATCGCGAGTCCGCGCCGCTGGTATCCTCTCCGCCGATGCCTGGCACGCAGAGCGGCGAGCGCGGGGCGGGGCGGGGGCGCCCCGGGAAGCCCAAGGGGAGAGAGCCCGACGGTGCGGTCGTGCCGACGACGGGATCCGCCTCGGAGAGCGCAGCGGCGCTGCTCTTCACCGCCTTCGAGCCCAGTGGCGATGCCCTCGCCGCTCCGGTGATCGCCGCCCTGCTCGAGCGCCGCCCGGGACTGAAGATCTACGCCGTCGGCGGGCCGAAGATGGAGGCCGCCGGCGCTGCGATCGTCGAGCGGACGGATGAGGGGGCCGCGATGGGGCTCGGGGCGCTCTCGAAGGCGTTCGCCGTCGCGGCGACGACCAGGCGGCTGCGCCGCTGGTCGAAGCACTACCGCGTCCTCTGCCATGTCGCGGTCGACTCGCCCGCCGCGAACTTCCCGATCGCGCGGATCATGCACCGCGCCGGCGCCCGCGTCGTCCACCTCGCGGCGCCGCAGCTCTGGGCGTGGGGGGGATGGCGGATCGGCAAGCTCCGGCGCCTGACCAGCCTCGTCCTCTGCCTGCTCCCCTTCGAGCGGCGCTGGTTCGCCGAGCGCGACGTTCCGGCTCGCTTCATCGGTCACCCGGCGATGTCCCGGCCGCTCGACGAGACCGCGCTCGAGCGCCGGGCTGCGGCCCTGCCCCGCGGCGCGCCGAAGGTCGTCCTGCTTCCCGGCAGTCGGCCTGGCGAAGTTCGGGCGAACATGGGACTCCTCGGCCGAGCCTACATCGAGCTTCAGGGGCGCCATGGCGGGATGGCCGGGGTCGTCGTCGCCGCGAGCCCGGCGATGGGGGAGCTCGTCCGCCGCGCGCTGCCTGTCTTCCCCAACGGTCTGCACATGATCTCGGGAAGCGCGGTCACCGACGGCATCTCCGGACTTGATGCGGCGATCCGCTGGGCCGACCTCGCGCTGGCGGTCTCGGGGACGGTGACCCTCGACCTGACGCGGCAGCGGACCCCGATGGTCGGGCTCTACCGCACCGGCGTGATCTCGTGGCTCGGCGCGAAGGTGCTGCTGCGCACCCCGTGGCGGCTGCTGCCGAACATCATCGCCAGGCGCGCGATCGTCCCCGAGTTCGTGCCCCATGTCGGGGGCGCCGGACCGATCATCGAGGCCGCGGCGCATCTGATGCGCGACAGCCGCAACCTCGCCCAGCAGTCGGACGAGCTGGCGCGGATCGCGCAGGCCTACGAAGGACGCGACCCCGGCAACGAAGCTGCGGAGGCGATTCTCGAAGTCCTCGGCGCCGCCGGGGCAGCGGCCCCGGCGACGGCGGCCCCGGCGAAGCCAGCCGAGCTGCCGCGGTGATCGGCGGGTGCGGGGGGAACGGCGGGAGCAGGCTGCTCTGGAGGCCCCTCTCTGCGAAGCGCAGCGAGGTCGCCTCCCGCGCGCGGCGCCTCACTCACCCGTCTCCGATCCCCGCGCCGCCGGCGGTCTCCCGGCGACGCCGAAGACGCCGATGGTGCAGAGGCGGTTGCCGACTCGGTCGATGATCGAGACGTGCCGGATCGACGGGGGCTCGAAGTCGAGCCCGCGATCGCGGGCCCGCTGCTCCCACGCGGCGAGGTCGCGAAGGGCCGTCTCGCGGCCCTCCGTGAAGAGGATCAGGACGAGGGCGCCGCGGCGGATGGCGCTGTCCGCGGCGAGCTTGGCGATGTCGGCGCGCAGCGGCCGAAGCAGCTCGGCCGCGTAGCGCCGATTGGCTCCCTCTCCGAGATGCTGCGGCACGCACTTGACCTCGAGCCACATCGCCTCCGAGAGCTCCATCGCCTCGGCGGGGTCGAAGAGCGTGGCCGGTTCATCGGGGCGCCGCAGCGGCAGGCCGCCGGGCGTCACGACGAGGTCGCAGCGCACCCCCTCGCTGCGCCGCCGCGCCCCGCGCTGCGAGGGGTACCGCTCCTCGCGAGAGACGCCGTACCCGGCCCCTTCGAGGGCCGCCGCGAGCAGCGGGTGCAGGGCGACCTCCGGGCGCACGTCGATCCCATGCACCGCCTGCTCGAGCCGGAGCGCCTCCTCCTCGCGCTCGATCCCCTCCGCGAGCGCATCGGCGATGGCCGATGGGGTGAGCACCGCCGACGCTACTCGACGTCGCGGCCTTCGACCACCTCGGTGATCGGCGGGGCGGCGTGGGGCGGGTCCATCCTGCCCTCGCGAAGGCGGGCGAAGTAGTCGCGGAAGGCCCGGATCGCCAGCGGCGACATCAGCAGGATGATCGGCACGTTGGCGAAGAGCATCACGCCGGTGCCGAGATCCGCGAGCAGTCCGAGCTGGGCGTCGCTGGCGATGAACTGCGGCACGCTGGCGACGATCGCGAGGGCGCAGAAGAGGAACTTGTACGGCAGGATCATCCAGCGCCCGAAGAGGAAGACCACGCCCTGCTCGCCGTAGTAGCTCCAGGCGATCATCGTCGAGAAGGCGAAGAGCCAGCAGGCGAGCGTCACGAGGTACTTCCCGAGCCCGGGGACCGCGCGGTCGAAGGCGTGTCCGGTCAGCGCTGCGCCGACGAACTCGCTGAAGACCTCGTCGCCGACGAGCCTCGCGCCGTGCGGGGCGTCATCCCAGGAGAGGCGGAACTCGCGGTCGGTGCCGCGATCGGCCGCTTCGGGGGAGCGCACCACCTCGCCGACGAGCTTGCGGCGCGTCGAGAGGGTGCGATGGTCCGCCTCGTCGACCTCGATCAGCACGAAGAAGCGATTCCCGGGCAGCCACTGGTCCGGGGCCGGGAGCGGGGGCAGTGCATCCAGCGTGGCCGCGGACTCGACGCGGGCGAAGCGGCGCTCCTCGCCCTTCTCGTCGGTCTCGACGTGGTGGGTCAGGTCGATCGCTCCGCGGAAGCTCCCCAGCGCCTCTCGGTTCCACGTTCCCGTCGCGAGGATCACCAGCGCGGTGAGCGTGCAGACGATGCAGGTGTCGATGAAGGGCTCGAGCCCGGCGACCACGCCCTCGCGCACCGGCTCGTCGGTCTTCGCGGCGCTGTGCGCGATCGGTGAGGAGCCCTGCCCGGCCTCGTTGGAGAAGAGGGCGCGGCGGAGGCCGACGGTCAGTCCGAACCACGCGGTCGATCCGAGGAAGGCGCCGCCCGCGGCGGTCGGCGTGAAGGCGTCGCGGACGATGAAGGCGAGCAGCTCGGGGACGCGGCCGAGGTTCATCGCCACGACGACGAGGCATGCGAGGATGTAGAGAGCGCACATCAGCGGCACGACCCGCCCCGCGACGGCGCCGATGCGGCGGATGCCGCCGATGATGACCAGCCCCGTCAGCGTCGCGAGGGTGATGCCCACGACGATCTGGTGCACCCCGAAGTAGGTGTTGGTGATGTTGGCGACGTTCCAGACCTGGAACATGTTGCCGCCGGTCATCGTCGAGACCAGCAGGGTGACGCAGAAGATCGCCCCGATCGCCCAGGAGATCGGCTTGGCGATCCCGCCGACCCGGTCGCCCCATCCGCGCGTCACGACGTACATCGCGCCGCCGCGCGGGTTGTCCGGATCGCTGGTGTCCCGGAAGAGCATGGCCAGCGTGACCTCCACGCTCTTGATCGCCATGCCGAGGATGCCCACGACCCACATCCAGAAGCAGGCGCCGGGGCCGCCGACGCCGATGGCCAGGGCGACGCCGCCGATGTTGCCGAGCCCGACCGTGGCGCTCAGCGCCGTCGAGAGCGCCTGGAAGTGGTTGATCGCCCCCGGATCGCGGCGATCGTCATAGACGCCGCGGACGACGGTGACCCCATGGGTCAGCGCCCGCCACTGGATGAACTTGCTCCAGATCGTGAAGAGGAGGCCGACGCCCAGCAGGACGATGAACGTGTGGACGCCCCAGAGGACGTTGTCGGTGAACGGCTCGACGACGGCGCGATAGAGCGAGATCAGGGCGTCCATGGAGGCCGCACGATAACTGCTGGCAGGACGGTGCGAAAGCGGCGCGGGGAGGCCACGCCGCAGCGCCGCGCATGCCTCCTCCCGCAGGCGCGCCTCCGCGCCGGAGGGCCTCGACGCGCACTCGGCGGCTCCCTCTGCCCCATCGACGCTCGCGGCCGCCGCGGTCTGCTCGGACGACCCGGTCCCCCGCGGCCAGAGTGCCCGCGCTGCGGGTGCAACGCATCGCCGCGGTCTGTTCGGACGACCCGGTCCCCGCGGCCTGCTCGGTCGACTCAGACCCCCGGCCCGCTCGGTTTGCTCCACCCACTCCGCACATCAGGGCCCGCTCGGTTCACTCCGACGACGCGGTCCATCCCGGCCTGCTCGGTGCGCTCAGACGACGCGGTCCCTCGCGGCCTGCTCGGTTCACTCAGGCGACGCTGTGCCTCTCCGGCCGCTCGATCCGCCCAGTCCACCCACTCGGTTCACTCGGACCACCCGCTCCGCCCGCGCCTCCCACTCCGCTCGTTCCACCCGCGCCACCCACGCGACTCGCTCCACCCGGTTCGTCTGGGGCATCCGGTGACGGTGTTCTGCGCGGTCGACGTTGCTCGGGCTGTTCACGTTGCCCGCGTTGCCCCCGTTGCCCGGGCTCTTCACGTCGCCCGCGCTGTTCAGGCCACTCACGCGCTCAGAGCTCGGAGGTTCCGTCACGAAGCCTGCGCGACGCCATCGAACTGGATCCGATGCCCCGGGTCCCGACTGGGACCTTCGTCGGTCAGAGGGTCTGAACGCGGGTGTCGGTTTCTCCGTGACGGCGATTCCTCGCACCAGCAGTCCGGCGAGCAAGGGGTGACACGACGGAGCCGGCGTCGGACACCCGGCAGGCCTCTCGCGCTGCGCCCTGGTGGGCAGGCGCGCTGCCGGGCTCCTGCGCTGGCCTGCCCCCGGCCGTCACCCGGCCGCGCTCGGGTGGCCGCGAGAGGTTGACAGCCACTGCGAGAGAACTTCTCATCCAGCGATGGCCGCAGGCCGCCAGCCAACCTCCCCGCAGTCCAAGCCCGCTCCGCACCAGGCCTGCTACGACGCCCACGAACTGACCCGCCTCGGTGCGATCGGCGAGATGGACCGCCTGTCCACCACGCTGTTCGACTCGAAGGTCGATCTCAACCCGCACCAGGTCGAGGCCGCGCTCTTTGCCATCTCGAATCCCCTCCAGAAGGGCGTCATCCTGGCGGACGAGGTGGGCCTGGGAAAGACGATCGAGGCCGGCCTTGTGCTCTGCCAGCGGTGGGCGGAGCGCCGGCGCCGTCTCATCGTCGTTTCGCCTGCGCACATCCGGAAGCAGTGGCAAGCGGAGCTGGCGGAGAAGTTCGACCTTCCCGCGGTCGTGCTCGATCGCCGCGTGTGGAACCAGCTTCGCGCCGAGGGCATTCCCAATCCACTCGACTGCGGCAAGATCATCGTCATCTCGTACGGGTTCGCCGCGCAGATGAAGGACGATCTGCGCGCGATCCCCTTCGATCTCGTGGTCATGGATGAGGCCCACAAGCTCCGCAACGCCTATCAGCCGAGCCGCAAGGAAGGTCGAGCGGTGCGCTGGGCATTCGAGCCGAGGCAGAAGCTCCTGCTCACCGCGACGCCGCTCCAGAACAGCCTTCTGGAGATGTACGGCCTCGGCTGGCTGATCGACGATCATGTCTTCGGAGACAAGAGCGCATTCCAGTCCCGCTACTGCAATGCCGGCGGCGATCTCGCCGGGCTCCGCGCTCGTCTCGCGCAGGTGTGCAAGCGCACGCTCCGCAAGGACTGCTCGTACATCAACTACAGGAAGCGCCAGGCGATGACTCATCCGTTCCCGCAGACGGACGAGGAGAAGTCGCTCCACCGGGACGTGATGGCGTTCATGACGCGGGACGTCAGCTTCGCCTTCCCGGAACGTCAGCGCCAACTGATCGAGATGATCCTGTTCAAGGCGCTGTCGTCATCTCCGCAGGCGCTCGCGAGCACGCTCGGCACGATGCGCGACCGGCTGGTCGCGCTGCGCGACGGCCTGCCGAAGGTCTCCGACGACGATCTTCTCGACGCCCTGGCCGAGGACGACGACATCGACATCGAGGCGCTGGCCGAGCAGCTTGATGGTCCTGAGCGGACGGGCGATCCGTCCAGCCCGCTCGCGCAGGGAAGGCTCGTCGCGGAAGAGCTGGCGCAGATCGACTCGCTCATCGCGCGTGCCGGGAGGATCGGGCACGGAAGCAAGTCGAAGGCCCTGCTCAGGGCGCTCGATGCCGCGTTCGCTCGCCTCCGCGAACTCGGTGCGAAGCGCAAGGCCCTGATCTTCACGGAGAGCCGCAAGACCCAGGCCTTCCTTGCCGCCCACCTCGAAGCCAACGGCTATGCGGGGAAGGTCGTCACGTTCAACGGCTCGAACGCCCACCCCTCCGCCAAGCAGGCCTACGAGCGCTTCGCGAGCAAGCATGCCGGAACGGACAAGCTCACGGGTTCGAAGGCCGTTGACATCCGGTCGGCGCTGATCGAGGAGTTCCGCGAGCGCGCCGAGATCCTCCTGGCGACCGAAGCCGCTGCCGAGGGCGTCAACCTCCAGTTCTGCTCCCTGGTGGTCAACTACGACCTGCCGTGGAATCCGCAGCGCATCGAGCAGCGCATCGGTCGCTGCCATCGCTACGGCCAGCAGCACGACGTGGTTGTCGTCAACTTCCTGTCCCAGGACAACCTCGCCGACCGCCGGGTTCAGGATCTTCTCCAGCAGAAGTTCAGCCTGTTCGACGGGCTCTTCGGCGCGAGCGATGAGGTTCTCGGCGCCATCGAGGAAGGGGTGGACTTCGAGAAGCGCGTCCTCGCCATTCTCAAGACATGCCGCACCGATGCGGAGATCGCTGCCGCGTTCGATGCCTTGCAGCGAGAGCTCGAAGGCACGATCTCGCAGCAGATGACCCAGGCGCAGCAGCAGCTCTTCGAGCACTTCGATGCCGATGTCCGCGAACGGCTGAAGATCCGGGGACAGAGCGCACAGGCTGCCCTTGACCGCGTCGGCGAGCGGTTCTGGCGGTTGGCCCATTGGGGGCTCGACGGCAAAGCCACGTTCGACGACGACCGCCTGGGCTTTGATCTTCCCGTCGCCCCCGCACCGGATGTCCCCGCTGGTCGGTATCGCCTCATCTCCGCGGTCCGTACCGAAGACGAGTACGCGGCGACCGAAGCCCACCTTCTGCGGCTCTCCAGCCCGATGGGGCAGTGGCTGCTCAATGCCGCCAAAGCCCAGCCGCTCAGCACCGCCCCGCCATCGACCGTGCGGTTCGATGTCTCCGGTCACGATCGCAAGATCAGCATGCTCAAGCCGCTGATCGGCCGATCCGGCTGGCTGCGGCTCGACAAGCTGACGCTCGACAGCGATGCCCGCGAGGAGTTCCTCCTGTTCACCGCGATCACCGACGAAGGCGAGAACGTCGATCAGGAGCAGTCGCAGCGCCTCATGGACGTTCCCGGCACCGTGATCGCCGAGACGGATGCAGTGTCCGTCCCGCGCGAACGGCTGGGCGCTGACGCAGAACGCCTTGCGGATGCCACCCTCGCCCGGGCCAGCGAGGCGGGCAACAGCCGCTTCCGCACCATCCAGGCGCAGGTCAATCAGTGGGCCGACGACAAGATCGCCGCCGCCGAGGGGGAGATCGGGGTCATCCGCCGCGACATCCGTGCTGCCCGGAGGCACGCGGAGCTCGCCGAGACGGTCGCGGCGCAGCAGCAGGCTCAGCAGGAGATCACGCGGTTGGACGGGGAGCGGCGCCGCGCATTTCGCCGGCTCGACGACGTTGAAGCCGAGGTGGAGGCCGAGCGCCAGGAGCTGCTGGCACAGCTCCGCGCCCGGTGCCGGCAGCACCATTCCCGCGAGACCCTGTTTACCCTCCGCTTTCAGGCGGTCTGAACGATGCAGTCACGGAACACCATGCCCCCGGTCGCGACCATCACGGACTCCAAGTTCAACGCCCTCAGGGCCAAGCTGCGGGAGCTCTTCGAGCTCGACAAGTCGGACCTGGACTTCGGCATCTACCGGATCATCGGCGCGAAGAACAAGGAGGTCACCGAGTTCCTCGACCGTCAGCTCAAGGGCGTCGTCAAGGCCACCCTCGCGGCGCACGGCGCAGGGGCGGCCGACGACGTCCAGGCCGAGCTCGACAGGACGATCGCGAACCTGCGGGCCGCGGAAGTTCCCGACGAGCAGATCGAGACGAACAAGAAGGTCATCGACCTGCGGACCAAGCTCGCAGCCGCTGGAGGGGCGGCGGCGGCCGATCTCGAGGCCGACATCTACAACCACCTGCTCGCCTTCTTCGGCCGCTACTACGACGAGGGCGACTTCATCTCCCAGCGCCGGTACAAGGGCGACACCTACGCCATTCCGTACAGCGGCGAGGAAGTGACGCTCCACTGGGCCAACAAGGACCAGTACTACATCAAGTCCGGCGAGTGGCACAAGGACTACCGCTTCAAGGCGGGGGACAGGACCGTCCGCTTCAAGCTCGTCGAGGCCACGCAGGAGGTCGGGAACAACAAGGAGCCGGACGACGCCAAGCGGAGGTACATCCTCGCGATGGAGAGCCCGGTCGAAGAAGCCCCGGACACGCTGACCCTGCGCTTCGAGTTCCGCGTTCCGACCCAGGCCGACAAGGATCGTGCGGCGTCAGGCGCCGTCGCCGTCTTCGGCGGCGACTACGCCAAGCCCTCCAACCCCAAGAAGGGCGACGAGCGCGAGCAGTTCTGCGCCGATGCCGAGGAACGTGCGCTCGCAGCCATGCCAGAGGCGTGGAGAGCGCTCGTCGCTGTTCCCGGGGCGGCCCAGACATCCGACAAGCCTGCCCGCACGCTCCTCGGCAAGCACCTCGACCGCTTCTCCGCCCGCAACACCTTCGACTACTTCATCCACAAGGACCTGGGCGGCTTCCTGCGGCGCGAGCTGGACTTCTACATCAAGAACGAGGTCGTGCGGCTGGATGATCTGGAGTCGCTCCCTCCCGACCACCTGCAACGCGTGCAGGGCAAGGTCAAGGCCATCCGCGCGGTTGCCGGCCGCCTGATCGCGTTCCTCGGCGCTCTGGAGGACTTCCAGAAGAAGATGTGGCTCAAGAAGAAGTTCGTGCTGAATACGAACTGGCTCGTGACCGTGGACCGCATCCCGCCAGCGCTGCGCGACGTGGTCGCGGCGAACGCAGAGCAGTGGGCCGAGTGGGAACGGCTGGGGTTCAGGCCGGAGATCGCGGGAGATTCCGGGCTCTTCGGCGGGGCGGGGTGGGGGACGAGGGAGTATCTGGGTGTGTGCGACAGCTTGGTAGTGGACACGGGTCTCTATGGACCAACGTTCGTGGCGGAGATATTGGCGAGCGAAGAAGCACGGCGCGCGGATCCCACGTTTCATGAGGCGATGACCGGGTGCCTCATCAATGGAGAGAATGCCCAGTCGCTGCGGCTGCTTCGGGCCTCGTGCAGGTCACGCGTGCGATTGATCTATATCGACCCGCCGTACAACACTGGGAGCGACGGGTTCCTTTACCGCGATTCATACCAGCGTTCTTCATGGCTATCGCTAATGTCAGAGCGCTTGTCTTCTGGCGCAGAGTTGCTGGATACGCGCGGCACGGCATTCGTGAGCATTGGGGATGACGAGCTGGAGCGAATGAAAGAGTTGCTCACGAACGTGTTGCCTCACGTTCTGGGAACGCTCTGTGTGCACCGAAAGCGTGGAAAGGATAATTCGGCCGACAGTGTTAGCAAGGTACACGACTACTTGTTCGTCGCGGGGAATGCCGAAGCCAAGCTTGCTCGGCTCGCAATGCCTGCGGCAACGCGCGCCGCGTACCGCAACAAGGACAATGATCCAAGGGGCCCGCATCGCGATCTTGGGCTCTGGTCCCGAGGCGGACAGGGTGGCTCGCGATTCGCGTTCACTATGAGTTCCGGCCAGCACTTTGATGAACGCGAGTGGCTGGTCAGCGAAGACACCATGAGGTCACTGGACCGAGAGAGGCGATTAGTTGTCGTTGGCGACAAGCTCTATCGCAAGCTGTTTCTTTCAGAAACAGACGGCTCGATTCCCGTATCGATTTGGGACGATGTGTCAAACAATGCAAACGCAGCGGACGAAGTGAACGCGTTGGGCCTGGTGCCCGATACGCCAAAGCCAGTCGCGCTTCTGGATCGCATCGTGTCGCTTGGCGCCGATGCGAGTGCGCTCGTGCTCGACTTCTTTGCGGGATCAGGCACAACAGGACACGCTGTGTTACAACAGAATCGCGCCGACGAAGGCAGGCGTCGGATCTGTCTCATCGAGCACGGGGCTGCGTTCTCGAGCGTGCTCCGTCCACGCATCACGAAGGTTATCTTCTCTCCAGACTGGAAAGACGGCAGCGCCCAGACCCACGACAAGGGCCTCTCTGCTCTCATCAAGTACTTCGCCCTCGAGTCCTACGAAGACGCCCTAAACAACCTCCCCGCGCCGTCCGGCACGCTCCTTGACGGCCGCACGGATGGGGAGAAGGACGCGCTGATCACCTACGGCCTCGACCTTGAGCTCGGCCCGCACCTGCTCGATCTCGATGCCTTCCGCGATCCGTGGGGCTACACGATCAACGCCCAACTGGCGGGCGATGCCGAGATCAAGCGGCACCGCGTCGATTTGGTGGAGACGTTCAACTACCTGATCGGCCTCAAGGTGCATGCGTACGGGCCACTGGAGCGGTACAGCGCCGACTTCGAGCGTGCCGCGCATGCCGATGGGCTGGGGCGCATGAAGCTGACCGGCCGCCTGCGGCGCGACGCGCGGGGGGATGGAGATGCTCCGTACGTGTTCCAGCGTGTGGAGGGCGAGTTGAACCCCGCTTCCAATGGGGGCAACAGCACCCGCGTGCTGGTGGTGTGGCGCAAGCTGACCGATGACCCTGAGAAGGACGCCGCCGTGCTCGACGCATGGATGGCTCGCCACCGCGAGAGCACCCGCGAGCGGACGGAGCACCGCGACTACCACCTGATCTACATCAATGGCCCGGTGACCCTGCCCCAGCCGACAGCGGAGATCCGCACGGTGTACCCGACGGAGGAGACGTTCAAGATCAAGATGTTCGAGGACACCGACTCCGCATCCCAGGTGGGAGGCGGGCATGGCTAAGCGAGGTCGCCCGCCGAAGGCGGTCGCCGCTGCCGCCACCGAGGCTGCAAACCCGGCTCAGGCCGCCGCCGCGTCGCCCGCCCGCCGCGGTCGACCTACGGGCAATGGTGCGGGGGGGCGGGTAAAGCCCGACTTCCACCGTCAGACGGTGCTGTTTCAGTGGGCGCTGTCGAAGCTGGGCGTGCGCGATCTGAAGCAGTTCAAGGAGCGGTTTCAGGTCTCGCCCGACAGTGCGGAAGGCATCGACGAACGAACCGGCCTGCACCGTTTCTTCGAGGCGATCGCCGGGGTGCTGCCAACCGTCTCGGACGCCAATGTTGTGCCCGTGGACCGGCTGCGGGTGTACGAGCAGAACATTCTGGAACACACGCAGGCGATCAACACCTCGCGCATGCGGCACAACCAGCCTCGGATCGACTGGAAGTACCACCAGTACCTGGCGCTGCTCTTCACCGAGCTGTTCCTCGATCGGTACTTTCAGGATGCCCGAGCGCTGCGGAACGAGATCAACGCGAGGATCGCCGAGCACAACGCGGAGGCGGCGGAGCCTGATCAGGTCGCTCCGTTCTCGACAGAGGCGAGCGAGGGCGACGACGCCGACCCCAAACGGCAGTTGGCACGATTGGCGTTCTGGTGCGCGACCGGCAGCGGCAAGACGCTGCTCATGCACGTCCACGTTCGCCAGTTCCGCCAGCATCACGCGACGGCATTCGCTTCAGGAGCGTGGCCCAAGCTCGATCAGATCATCCTCGTCACGCCCAACGACGGCCTGAGCGCGCAGCACGCCGCGGAGTTCACCCAGTCCGGGTTCGATGTGGTCGCCGTCGGCGAGCAGGGCGTCGATGGGCTGTTTGCCGAGCAGGCCCGGCGGTCCATCAAGATCCTGTCCATCCACAAGTTCCAGGACGACCACGGCCATGCCACGGTGGCCACCGAGGCGTTCGAGGGCTGCAACCTCGTGCTGGTGGACGAGGGGCACCGCGGCGCGGGCCGTGGCGGTGACGGCAAGTGGATGGGGCGTCGTGACCAGCTCGCCAAGGACGGCTTCTGCATCGAGTACTCGGCGACGTTCAAGGAGGCCATCGGCACCGACGAGGGCATGAAGAACCGCTACGCGCGGTGCGCGCTCTTCGACTACGCCTACCGGAGCTTCTACCGCGATGGCTACGGCAAGGACTTCACGATCCTGAACCTGGAGGATGACGAGAAGCAGAAGCGATACCTGACGGCGGCGCTGATGCTGTACTACCAGCAGCTTCGGGTCTGGATGGACGGCGGCGACGCCATGAAGCCGTTCCGGATCGACAAGCCCCTGTGGGTGTTCGTGGGGCACACGGTGATGGGCGGAAAGGTGTCGAGCGCCGATGACAGGGAATCTGTCTCCGACGTGGTCGACGTTCTGCTCTTCTTGAAGCGCTTCCTTGCCGAGCCGGGGGAATCGGTCGCGATCCTCCAGAGCCTGCTTGAGGAGGGGTTCAGGGATCAGAAGGGACGCGATCTGCTGGCCCATCGCCTCCCGCACCTGGATGCCTCGGGAGACAAGGCCGCGCAGGCGAGATCGCTGCACGAGGGCGTCCTGCGAGACGTGTTCCATGCTCCTGGCGGCGGCGCGCTGGCGGTTCAGTTGCTCAAGGGCGCGTCTGGAGAACTGGCTCTCAAGGTCGGGGAAGCCGAGCCGTTTGGCGTCGTCAACGTCGGCGATCCCGGCGCGGTGGCCGATGCATGTGCCGAGAATGGCGTCCATCGGCTTGAGGATGACGCCAACCGCGGATCGCTGTTCAATGGCATCAACCGTGATGACAGCCCCGTCAACCTGCTCGTGGGCTCGCGGAAGTTCACCGAGGGCTGGAACTCGTGGCGCGTCTCCTCCATCGGGCTGATGCGGATGGGCAGGAACGAGGGCACGCAGATCATCCAGTTGTTCGGGCGCGGTGTGCGCCTTCGGGGCTATCGGATGAGTCTCCGGCGCTCGTCGGTCCTGGCTGAGAAGCCGCCGACGCCGAGGAACCTGCGGCAGGTGGAGACGCTCCAGGTCTTCGGCGTGAAGGCCAGCTACATGAACCAGTTCCGCGACTGGATCTTCAGCGAGGTGCCCGAGGCGCAGCAGAAGCAGGTATGGGAACTGCCTGTCGTGAAGCCGCTTCCCGACCGGAAGCTCAGGACGCTCCGCCTCCGGAGCGAGATCGAGGGAGTGGTCGTGGAGCGCGGGCAGGCGTTCCGCAAGCTCGGCCCGCTCGTTCGCCTGCGGCCACCGCACGAGACGGCACCAGAGGATGCGTGGCTCCGGCAGCACCGGACGAGGCTCAACTGGCTCCCTCGGGTTCGCGGGATTGCCGGCGAGACACGTACGGCATCGAAGGGTGCCGAAGCGACGGTGTCCAGCGCCATCGGACAGGTGAGCGAGCTGCCGAGACAGACGCTGAAGACGATTCCCCCCTTCATGTTCGATCTGGACGCGCTGCTTTTCGGCATGGAGGCGTTCAAGGCCTCGCGTGGGCTGGATCGGCTCCATGTCGACCGTCGTGCGATCGGCGAGATGCTGGTGCGGGATGACTGGTACGAGTTGATGGCGACGGCCGACGACATGAGGCTGGATCGGTACGGGAACCGATCGCAGTGGCAGCGGATGGCGCAGCAGCTCCTCAACGCCTTCGCCGAGCGGTTCTACCGCTGCATCCGAGGACGGTGGGAGGCCCCCTATATCGAGGTCGCGGAGATCGCCCCCGACGATCCCAGTCTGATCGAGCGATACACAATCGAGACCACGGACCTCGTGCAGACTGCCGAGCAGATCGAACAGATCGCCGCCCTCATCGCCGGCCTGAAGACCGCCCTCGGCCAGAACGCTCTCGCGCCCTGGAGCCAGTGGGGTGGGAGGTGGCGCACGGTGCCCTTCGGCGGTCACCTCTACCAGCCACTTCTGCATGTGGGCAAGAACGCTGAGATCCGGATCACCCCCGTCGCACTCGACAGGTGGGAGGCCAAGTTCGTGCAGGACTTGGCGGCGTGGTGCATGGCGAACTGCGGCCGCGACGTCTACCTGCTCCGCAATCAGGCAGTCACCGGGCTCGGCTTCTTCCAGGCGTCGAACTTCTTTCCCGACTTCCTCCTGTGGGTTC
Source organism: uncultured Planctomycetia bacterium (assembly GCA_937871505.1). Classification (GTDB taxonomy): domain Bacteria; phylum Planctomycetota; class Phycisphaerae; order Phycisphaerales; family SM1A02; genus CALMPF01. The sequence goes on from CALMPF010000005.1 coordinate 22,225, forward strand.
AGGACGAGAAGCGCCAGCATCTTGCATTCGTCGATCCGAAGGGCCTGCACCATCTGGACCCGAGCGACCCGAAGGTCCAGTTTGCCACCCGTGACGTGCCCCGGCTTCAGCAGATCGTGGCACGGCAGGCGCCCGACCTTCAGCTTCACGCGTTCATCCTCTCGAACACGCCGTTCGCGAGCCTCAGTTGGTCGCGCAGTCCGGGCGAGCTCATGACGAAGGCGGAAGTCGAGTCGCTGGGCGTCCTCTTCCAGTCAGACGATGCGATGACCTATGTCGGGACACTGCTCGATCTCATGCTGCGGCACTCCGTGACCGGCGCGGAGTGACCGAGCCTCTCCGTTCAGGCGTCCTCTCGAGCCGAGCGCGCCCTTCAGGCTCCGCCCGCGGCCTCTCGCCGTCCGGGCGACCCCCGGAGCGCGGGGCGCTCGCTAGCGCGTGAACCAGGCCGCGAGCTCGTCGGCGTCGATGGCGCCGATCTTCTGGAAGAGGACGATCAGCACGAGCGCGGGCGCCACGAGGCGGACCAGCAGGAGCCAGCCGGTGACGATCGCGGGCGAGAGCCCGTCGAGCTGGAGGTCGCGCAGCCGCCGCGGCATCACCCAGCCTGCGTAGATCGAGATGAGCAGGCCTCCGAGCGGGAGCATCCAGTTGCTCGCGAGGTGGTCCATCGTGTCGAAGTAGTCCATGCCGAAGCTGGGGGCCCAGCCGGACATCACGAAGCCGGGGTCGTTGGCGAAGGCGACTGGCATCGAGAAGAGGAAGATGACGCCGCCGACGATCCACGCCGCCTTCGCGCGGCCCCAGCCGCGCTCATCGATGAAGTAGCTCGCCACCACTTCGAGCAGCGAGATCGAGGAGGTGAGCGCTGCGAAGACGAGGAGCCCGAAGAACATGATCGCCAGCAGCATCCCCCCCGCCCCGATCTCGGAGAATGCCAGCGGCATCCCCTTGAAGACCAGTCCCGGTCCGGCTCCCGGCGCCTGTCCGTACGAGAAGACGATCGGGAAGATCATCAGGCAGGCCAGCAGCGCGATCCCGGTGTCGAGCCCCGCGATCGCCACCGACTCGCCGACGAGCCCCTTGCCCGCTCGCTCGCGCTCGGTGCGCTGGTAGGACCCGTAGGTGATCATCGCCCCCATGCCCAGCGAGAGCGTGAAGAACGCATGCCCGAGCGCTTCGAGCACGCCGCTGGGCTTCAGCCTCGAGGGATCTGGGCGGAAGACGAAGTCGACGGCCTCCATGAAGCCGCGGGTGTGGGCGACGAGACCGTAGAGGACCATCGCGAGGACCAGCACGATCAGCGCCGGCATCAGCACGCGGCAGGCGCGCTCGATGCCCGCTGCGATGCCCCCCGCGACGATCGCGATCGTCAGCAGCATGAAGATCGCCGACCAGTACGCGCTCGTCCAGCCGTCGGTCGCGGTGGCGCCGAAGGCGCGTCCGACCCCCTCCGCGACCTCGGCTCGTCGGAGGATCCCCTCGGCTTCGTCGAGGAGCGCCGAGTCGGAGAGCGCCGCGACCGCCGCGGCGGCCCCGGCGCCGCGCTTGGCGCGAACGGCGTCGATCTCGGCCTGCGCCCGTCCCGCCCGCGCCAGCGCCTCCGCCATCGCTTCGGTGCGGACGATGCGGTCCCACGCGGCGTCGCGGTCGGGGCTGCCCGCGACCGCCGCCTCGAACCGCGCCTGCTCCGCCCATGTCGAGGGCGGCACGCTGCGCCGCAGCGCGGCCACCTCGTCGCGGGCCTCGCGCCGGGCGCGGTCCTCGATGACGACGCTCCGAAGCTCCTCCATCGAGAGCGTCGCGATCTGCTGCGACGCGACGAGCTCCGCGCGGTCGTGGATCGGCCGGGTGAAGTTGACCACGCTCTTGAGCGTGTAGTCCATCGCCCAGCCCGCGACCACGACGTAGAACGAGAGGATGATGAACCCCGCGAGGATGCCGAGCCAGCCGATGGCGGCCCATGGCGAGCGGCGCCCTTCGATCGCGTGGAACGCGGCGACCGGCTGCCGCTGGCTCGCGCGCCCGATCATGATCTCGGCGACCATGATCGGCACGCCGACGAGGGCGATGCAGATGAGGTAGATCAGGACGAAGAGCCCGCCGCCGTTCTCGCCGGTGATGTAGGGGAACTTCCAGATGTTGCCCAGGCCGACCGCGGAACCCGCCGCGGCGAGCACGAAGCCGAACCGGCTGCCCCACTGGGCGCGTTCGCTGGCCATCCTCTCGGGACGCTCCCTTCGTCACGTTCGCCGAGCGCCGAGGGGGGCACCGCTGCGCCGCGCTCGGAGCGGCGAGGGGGCGATCGGCGCCCTCTCGCGGACGCCGCATCGCCGCCGATGATAACGAACGGCGATGCGCGTAGCATCGGCGTCCCATGCGAGACTTTCGGCTTCGAACCGACCTCACGCGATCCGTGGTGAAGGGGTACGCCCTTCCGCTGGGGATCGAGGCGAGCGAGATGGAACCCCCCGTGCAGGGGTACACGCTCGCGTACAACGAGGCGGAGGAGGACGAGCCGGACAGCTACGCGTTCCACGTGGTCGTCTCGCACGAGCGCCTCCGCGCCGTCATCCGCGCCGCGTTCGACCTGCTCCCCGACGAGGTCGTTCCGATCGTCGAGATCGGCTCCCGGGACGCCTATCGCGCCGTCGACGTCTTTCTCGGAGAGGAGGCGGTGAGCAGGGCGCACTTCCTCGCGGTCTGGCACGCCTTCGAGTCGATCATCCTCGAGGACGCATCGCTCGGCGTCGGCGCCAACAGCGAAGAGCCGTTCATCGAGGTGTTCGTCGACTCGTGGAAGGGGGTGGCGATCCACGTCCCCATCGACATGCGCGACCGGGTCGAGGAGGTGCTGCACGGGCTCGGGCTCGATGAGGTTCCGGAGACATGGGCGGACGATCCCGAGAGCGACCCGCTGCCGGGAACGGCGATCCGCGATGTCCTCGAGCTGGTCGACGAGCAGTCCCCGGACATCGATGAGCTGCTGCTCCAGCTCCGCGAGCTCTGGGGTCTCGAGCTCAACGTCGACCCGGAGACGAATCTCGACGAGGCGGGCAGGAACCTCGGGCTGACGCTCTGGCACGCCGTCGTCGTCGCGGAGAGCGCCGACGGCGATCCCGACCGCGGCGCGTACATCTCGATCTGGGCCTCCGCCTCGTCGATGACGGAGATGGAGGAGCTCATCGAGCACGCGATGGAGGAGTGCCCCGACTGGTCGTTTCAGAGCGTCTACTCGCTCGACCGCGTCGCCTTCGACGAGCGTCCGGAGCCGCTGGTCGACCTTCCGCCGCGGTCGCGGGAGCCGAAGGTCCACCTCGTCGAGGTCGACTCGTGGGGCGAGCCGCCGCGCCAGGGCCGCGGAAAGGGCGCCGCGCGTGGGTGAGCGCAGGGGACGGCCGCGCGGCGAGGGCGGCGACGCGGGCTCGTCGCCGGATGCCGCCGAGAAGGAAGCGCCGGGCTCGGGCGAAGCGCCGCGAAAGGGCCTCGCGACGCGCACGCCCGGCGGAGCGGGCCGGTCGCAGCTCGAACAGGCGCCGGAGTGGTATCGCGACGGGCTGCGCTTCGAGTGCACGCTCTGCGGCAACTGCTGCACCGGTCCCGAGGGCGTGGTCTGGTTCACGCCGGAGGAAGGTCGGGCGATGGCGGCCGCGCTCGACCTCGACGAGGCGACCTTCTACCGACGCCACGCGCGGCGCGTCGACGGCCGCTGGTCGCTGCGCGAGGCGGTCCTCGAGGACGGCCGGCATGACTGCGTCTTCCTCGACCGGGGGACGATCCCCGGCAAGGCCCTCTGCCGCGTCTACTCGGCGCGGCCGACGCAGTGCCGGACGTGGCCCTTCTGGCCGGAGAACCTCACCTCGCGCCGGGCGTGGACCAACGCGAAGGCGAGGCCGCCCTGTCCCGGGATCGACAGCGGGCCGCTGATTCCCGTCGAAGCGATCCGGATCCTGCGGGACGCGACGGTCGAGGGGTGAGCGAAGCGCCGGCACCGCGCCCTGACGTCCCGAAGCCCTGAAGGCCCGAAGCCCGGAAGGCCTCACACCCTGAAGGCCTCAAGCCCTCAAGCCCTCAAGCCCTCAAGCCTTGACGTCTTGACGCGGTGACGACTTGGTGTCCTGCCGCCTCGCCTCGGCGCGCCGGCTGACCGAAGCGTCACGGCGCGGCGGAGCCCGATGGCGCGGGGGAGCGTGCGTGAGAAGCGCGCCGCCGACGCCCGGAGGCTTTGGACACCCTCGGTGCCGCTCGACGGTCGCCGCCCGACCGGCGCCTCTCAGAAGGCTTCCGGGGACGCGCACGCGAAGAGCGCCGAGGAAGTCCGCGATGCCCAGCGCCAGATCGCGTCGGTCTCCCCGGGAGCCCGGTCGGGAAGCTGCGGGACCCAGTCGCGCTCCTGCGCTCTGCGGCGCGCGAGGACGCGCGCGAGCAGGACCGAGGGCGTCGGTCCGGCGTCCGCGGGGGCGTCAAGGTGGACCTCGATGAGCACCGCATCGGCGTCCGACCCGTCTGACGCTGCGGGAGGCCCGCCCTCGGCAGCGCCTTCGATGAGCGCGAGCGCGCGATGGCGCCCGTCGTCGCCGCCGTCGATGGCGACGATGGCAGCCTGCGCGGGCGTCGCATCGGAGATCAGGCGCAGCGCCGCGCCGACGGAGTGCCTTCCGAAGTCACCCCCGGCGAGCCGAGAGGGCATCGCCGCGATCGCCGCGACGATCTGCGCTGCGCGCTCCGCGGGCACGATGCCTGCGGGGAGCATCGCCATCACGAGCTCCGGCGGCCGGAGCACGCCCCGGAGCTCGACGCCCGCAGGGATCGACGAGCCTGCCGGAGTCGTCGCCGAGAGATCGACCGCGGCTTCGACGAGCCGGTAGCCGCCCCCCTCGCGGGTGCCGTCGTCCACATGCGGTTGATCGACGGCGAGCTCGATCTCCTGCGCCAGCGCGACGAGCGGGTCGAAGGCGGAGCCCGGACGAACCTCGCCGCTCAGGCGCGTCGGGCCGATCGCGAGATCCTCCTCAGCGCGGGCGAGCGTGCGGAGGACCCCGGCGAGGGCGACGCACGGAGGATCGAAGGACCCCTCGCCGGAACGCGGCGGGCGCGTCGGCGACTTCCAGCCCAGCGGGCCCCCGGCGGGCGCGTCGATGGACCACTCCTGGCGCCGATGTCCGCTCTCCACCCTCTCCGTGATGGTGAGAGTGCCGGGATCCGCGTGGTCAAGCCCGCCGGACGAGGGAGCGAAGGAGAGCGCGATGCGCTCCCCGGGGAGACCGCGCGCGGCGAGGCGCGTCCACGTCGCGAGGCGGAGCGAGGTCGGGAGCGGGTCGCCCGCCTCAAAGCGCGGTTCGCACTCGATCCGCGCGGTGACGCGGATCGTCATCGCGCTGCGCGGACCGCGCCGCCGGGAGAGGATGACGAGGCGGCCCTCCTCGATCGCGGCGCCCGCGACGAGCTCGAGCTCGAGCGCCGGCACGATCAGCCGAGCCGGGACCGACGAGGTGACGAGCGCTGTGCTGCCCTCGATCGCGGCCACCTCGGCCGCGGCGCGGACCGCCTGCGCGACGCAGGAGAGCACGATCTCGTCGAGCTGATCAGGGCGGCGGGGGTGCGAGGCTGGAACGGCCGGGGGGCTCACCGGCGTCCGTCCGGCGCGGGCGAGATCGCGTCGGCGACCGCCTTCTGCCAGTCAGCGAGATCGACGAGCGCGAAGGCGATCGTGCGCAGCGCGGCCGGGAGCGTCCCCGGATGGCTTGACCGTTCCGCTGAATCGAGCCGCGGAGGCTCACCGAGCAGGAGGCGCACGGCGTCGAACTCCGCGTCCTCGGAGGCGCCGATCTGCACGCGGCTCGCCCTGATCGCGGTGACGGAGTCCTCGGGCGCGCCGGTGCCACTCCTGGCGCGCTGCTGCCGCACGAGGAGCACCTCCGGTCCGATCGCGGACGCATCGCCTGCGGGAGGGAGCGGCAGGATCCGAGCGACCGCGCGCTGCGCGTCCGGGTCGCCGGGTTCCGCCGCGGCGCGCCGGAAGAGCGCCGCGAGCTCTCCGCGCTCGGTCGGATCGAGCACGAGCTGGTCGAGCAGCGGACGCGTGCGCGCAAGGCGCGCTGCGACGTCGGGCGGCGGCGGCGCTGCGACGACGGTGAACTTCACGCGGTTCTCGATGAGCAGGTCGGAGGAGCTCTTCGACTTCGCGATGAAGACGTCGAAGCCGCGGTCCCTGCGCTTCTGCATCGCGAAGTGAATCTCGGCCTCCGCCTGCGGGATGCGAAAGCTCGTCGGCACCGCGACGCCCCCGAGGGAGCTGCCGGCGCTGTAGCGCTCGCTCTCCGCGTCGAGATCGCGCTGGGCGGCGATCACGCCCTTGCCGACGGCCTCGAAGAAGGAGCGGATGCTCGTGGCGGCGGCCGCTTGATCAGGCTCCGTGAGGTTCGCGAGGGCCGCGCCTCGAGCGCCGGCGCTGCGCGACACGCGGTCGATCAGCGCCAGCTCCTCGCGCGTCGTCGCATCCGTCGCGGCGTCGTCGAGCGTGCGGAGGATCCGGCGCCGCTCTTCGAGCGCTCCCTCGGGAGCGGGCGCTGCCGGCACGCCCGCCCCGGGACGTCCGCCTCGTGCCCTTCGCGCACCCGGGGCGTCATCCGGCGCTCCGCCCGCCTCCATCCGGAGACTGCCGGGCAGCGGGTCCGCGGCCGGGGGAACGGCAAGCGCCTCGCCGATGGAGGCGATGACGGCGCTGCGCAGGGCTTCCACGCTCTCCCGCGGTGCCGCGGGCGGTTCCGGACGTCCGCCGCGCGCGGTTGCCTTGGCTCGACCGCCCCTCTTCGCGGGCGCCGCGGCGCGCGCGCTCTTCGGCCTGCTGGCGCTCGCCGTGCCGGACGATTCAGGGGTGCGGCGGGTCGACTTCTTGCGGGCCATCACGCGGAATCTCCTTGCTCAGTGCGATGCTCGGTGCGATCTCAGGAAGGGTCGCCGCAGGCTCGATCCGTCAGGAGCTGGTTGCGGTCACGATCCGCCGCCGTCCGCGTTTTCCTTCTTCGCTTCGGGGAGCTTGCGGTTCGTCATCAGCTCGAAGAGCGCCTTCCAGCTCTCGACGAGCTGAGCGTCCGCGGCGGTCTTTCCAGGCAGCGAGTTGTCCTTGGTCATCAGCGGCCGGGCGGCGCTGATCAGCTCGGTGGAGTCGGCGGGCGCGACCGAATAGGCGTTGATCACCGCGGTGATCCGCGCCGCCGCCCGGTAGTCATGGCCGTAGCTCGCCGAGAATCCCGCGTTGACCATGAACGCGCCGATCGCGACCCCCCCCGCGACAGATCCGCCGAGGTCGACGCGCTCGGCGAGGTCGGCGCGGAAGTCGATCGTCGTCTGGGTGAACTGGTATCGCGGCGGCATCAGGAGCGTGAGGATCTTGACGATGCGGTCGAAGCTCGCCGCGTCGAGGTCCTCAAAGTCCCCCGCGCTCGCGGGCGGATTGGCCGCTCCCGGCTTTCCCGGCGCGCGGCTCTGCCCTGCGAGCTCGAGGATCCGGCCGATCGCTTCGAGGAACCCGGCGTTGAGCTCCTTCTGGCTCTCGGCGATCGCGAGGCCGAGGCGGGCGATCACCTCTGGAAGGCTGTAGAGCTGCGAGGTCAGGCGGTCGAGGCGCGGGTTGCTGGGACGCTTGGCGAGCGAACTGGTGGGAGGCATGATGGTGAGTTCCCGGGTTGGGCGAAGGGTGGCGGAGAGCCGATGCGCGAGCGGGCGGGACCGCGCGTGCCGAAGCCGTCGAGTGGATTGGCGCGGGATGCTCCGGCGGCGGCGCGGGCTGCGCGACTCGGGAACGAGCCCCGCGGTCAGGACGCCAGTCCCGCGCGGCGCGAGGTCACTCCGTCGCGCTCGCCGTCGCCGCCGTCGACACGATAACCAGCGCGATGCGATGCCGTCGGGCGCTCCTCGATCCGGTGGACAACCCCGCGTACTCGTGGGCGAACGGCCCCGGCAGCGACGCGTCGATCGAGGCTGGGGCGGCGCTTCCGATGCCGATCGTGCGGCGCCGCCGCGCCGCGAGCAGCACTTCGCACTCGATCCGGGCCGAGGCGATGCGCGGCTGCGGGGCGGGAGGAACCAACCGCGCAAGGAGCGCCTCCGGCTCGTCGGCCACCGACGGCGATGGCGGCTCCGGCCGAGGGCCTCCGCGCGCATCCGCACCGCCGGCAGCGATCGCTGGCGGCGATGGTGGCGCGAGTTCCGGGTGCGGCGGCGGCGAGGGCCTCGCAGCCTCGTTCGCTGCGTCGATCATCTCCTGAGCTTCGACGACGCCGCAGGCGAGGCGGCGAAGCAGGGCTCCGAGCGAGTCCTGGGAGGCTCCGTCCGCGGATGCGGCGGAGCGATCGAGGCTGACGGGATCTCGGCGCGTCGTCATCGTCGGGGTGGGGCGACCGCGTTTCGATGCCATCGGAGCGTGGGACGGGTCGCGCCCGGCAGAGGCTCGAGCCGCCCCGGAGCCCGAATGACCTTCGCCACAGGCTGCCAGACCGGTCCCGCGCGGTCGATGCGACCGGCGCTCCGCCATTCTCCCCCGACTCGCCCCGGAACGCCAGATCGCGTCTCCCGCCTCCGTGGGGAGGGCAGGAGACGCGATCTGTCTCGGCGCGATCCTGGTGGGTCGAGCGGATCGCCCGTCGAATCACGTGAGCCTCGGGCCATCGCCGCAGGAGGGCGATGACTCGCGGGGCCGGCTCAGCGGGCTGCGGCGGGCTCCCGCGACCGGCCGCGCTGGGCACCGAGCGCCTCGGCCGCGGCTGCCGCTTCCGCCATCGCGGCGGCGCCCGCCTCGTCGGTTTCCGCCGGAGCCTCCGCGAGGCGACGGAGGACCATCTTGGCGTACGGATCGAATCCGGTGCCGGCGGGGATGAGGTGGCCGAGCAGCACGTTCTCCTTGAGGCCCATCAGGGTGTCGACGGCTCCCTTGAGCGCCGCCTCCGTGAGGACCTTGGTGGTCTCCTGGAAGCTGGCGCCGGAGAGGAACGACTCCGCCTGGAGCGACGCCTTGGTGATGCCGAGGAGCAGCGTCTTGACCGTCGCCGGGCGCGGCTTCTTGGTCTTGGCGATGCTCTTCCCGTCGGCCTCGGCCCGCGCGTTCGCCTCGCGCACCTCGTCGCGCGAGACCAAGCCGTCCTTGGGGAGTCCCGTGTCGCCCGGATCGACGATCTTGAGCTGGAGCGCCAGCTCGTCGTTGATCCGCTTGAACTGGAAGCGGTCGATCACGTCGTTGGGAAGCAGCGCCGTGTCGCCCGCGCTCTGCACGCGGACCTTGCTGAGCATCTGGCGGAGGATCACCTCGATGTGCTTGTCCGAGATCGGCACGCCCTGGGCTCGGTAGACGTTCTGGATCTCGTCCTGCATGTAGGTGTAGAGGGCGTCCTCTCCCTTGATCCGCAGGATGTCGGCGGGGATCAGCGGTCCTTCGGTGAGCGGATCGCCCGCGGCGACCAGGTCGCCGGTGTGGACGAGCAGGTGCGTTCCCTGCGGGACGTGGTGATCGTGCTCGAGGCCGCCCTCGGCGACGACGCGGATGGTCATCTTGCCCTTGCGGCGGTCGGAGTGCAGCTCGACGCGCCCGGAGATCTCCGCCATCACCGCGGGGTCCTTGGGGATCCGGGCCTCGAAGATCTCGGTGACGCGGGGAAGGCCGCCGACGATGTCGGCCGACTTCGCCGTCTCCTTCGGCTGCCGCGCGAGCATCTGCCCGATCTTGATCGGCTGCCCTTCCGTCACCTCGATGCGCGCCTTCGCGGGGAGGTGGTGGAAGTCGAGGATGTGGCCCTTCTCATCCTCGACGGTGATCTGCGGGTGCTTGTCGCCGGTGTGCTCGATGACGATCAGCTCGGAGCCGCCCTTGGTGTCGTCGCGGCGGACGGTCTCGCCCTCGACGATGTCCTTGAAGCGCACGAGGCCCGACTTCTCCGCGAGGATCGGCGTGCGGTGGGGGTCCCAGCGGACCAGCGACTGTCCCTTGCGGACGTGCTCGCCTCCGACGACGAGGATCGTGGCGCCGTAGGGGACCGGGTGCTTCTCGAGCTCGCGGCCCTTGTCGTCGATGAGGGCGATGGTGCCGTTGCGGCGCAGCGCCGTCATCACCGCGCCTTCCTCGGTCTCGACCTCCACCTCGTTGCAGTCGCGGAGGACGACCGTGCCCGCCTGGCCGGCCTTGTGCTCCGTCTCGACCAGCCCCCTCGCCGCGATGCCTCCGGTGTGGAAGGTGCGCATCGTGAGCTGGGTGCCGGGCTCGCCGATCGACTGCGCCGCGATGATGCCGACCGCCATGCCCAGCTCGACGAAGCCGCCGGTGGACATGTCCATGCCGTAGCACTTGGCGCAGACGCCGCGGGCGGTGTCGCACGTCAGCGGGCTGCGGACCTGGACCGAGCGGATGCCGAGGTCCTCGATCTGACGGGCGATCTCGTCGGTGATGAGCTCGTTCTCGTCGACGATGACCTCGTCGGTGATCAGGTTGACGATTCGGTCGCGGCTCGTCCGTCCGCGGATCGCGTCGCGGAGCGGGACGTCCACTTCCTCGCCGCGGTAGATCGCCCGCTTCGAGACGCTGCGGGTGGTGCCGCAGTCATCCTCGAGGACGACGACCGACTGCGCCACGTCGCAGAGCTTCCGGGTGAGATAGCCCGAGTCGGCGGTCTTGAGCGCGGTGTCGGCGAGGCCCTTGCGGGCGCCGTGCGTCGAGGAGAAGTACTCGAGGACGTTCAGCCCTTCGCGGAAGTTGGCCTTGATCGGCGTCTCGATGATCTCGCCGCTGGGCTTGGCCATCAGGCCGCGCATCCCGGCGAGCTGCTGCATCTGGCTGATGTTGCCGCGGGCGCCGGAGTCGGAGAAGAGATAGACCGGATTGAGGTAGCGGCGGCCCGCGGTTCCCTCGATGGGAACCTCGCGGCCGGTCTCGGGATCGCGCCGGTCGTTGCGGAGCGCCTCGACGAGCTTCTTGACGACCTGCTCGCGGCACTGCGCCCAGAGGTCGAGAAGCTGGTTGTGCCGCTCGCGCTCGGTGATCGCGCCGGAGAGATACGCCTTCTCGATGCGGTCGACCTTCTTCTGGGTCTCGGCGATGAGCTTGAACTTGTCCTCGGGGATGCGGAGGTCGGTGATGCCGAAGGAGAGCCCCGAGGTCGTCGAGGCCTTGAAGCCGGTCTCCTTCATCGCGTCGAGGAGGTCGATCGTCCGCGGCTTGCCGAGGCGGGCGAAGGTGTCGTCGATGACCCGGGCGCAGCCCTTCTTGCCGAGGGCGCAGTTGTAGAAGGGCATCCCCTCGCCGAGGATCTCGCTGAAGAGGACGCGTCCCACGGTGGTGAGCAGCCGCCGGTGCGGCGGCATCCGCACGGGCTCGCCCTTCTCCGACTCGACGACGTCCTCGAAGCGGGGGAGCTTGACGACGATCGGCTGCTGGAGCGCGATCCGCCGCTGCTCATGGGCGAGGATCGCCTCGAAGGCGTCCTTGAAGTGGGGCACTCCTTCCTCGCGCGCGGCCGCGATCGCGTCCCCGGCGATCCTGATCCGCTCGACCGTCGCCGCCCACTCGGGGTGGAGCACCGTGAGGAAGTAGACCCCCATCACGATGTCCTGGCTGGGGGAGACGATGGGGTTGCCGTTCGCCGGGCTGAAGATGTTGTGCGGCGAGAGCATGAGCACGTGCGCCTCCGCCTGGGCCTCGACCGAGAGCGGCAGGTGCACGGCCATCTGGTCGCCGTCGAAGTCGGCGTTGTAGCCGGTGCAGACCAGCGGGTGGATCTTGATCGCATTGCCCTCGACGAGCACCGGCTCGAAGGCCTGGATGCCCATGCGGTGCAGCGTCGGCGCCCGGTTGAGCATCACCGGGTGGTGGTGGATCACCTGCTCGAGGATGTCCCAGACCTCGGGGTCGCGGCGCTCGAGCATCCGCTTGGCGCTCTTGATCGTGTCCGCGAGTCCGTGCTCCTTCAGCTTGCGGATGATGAAGGGCTGGAAGAGCTCCAGCGCGATCTTCTTGGGAAGGCCGCACTGGTGGAGCTTCAGTTCGGGACCGACGACGATCACCGAGCGGGCCGAGTAGTCGACGCGCTTGCCGAGCAGGTTCTCGCGGAAGCGGCCCTGCTTGCCCTTGATCATGTCGGTGATCGACTTCAGCGGACGGTTGCTGGAGCCGAGCACGGGGCGGCGGCAGCGCCCGTTGTCGAAGAGCGCGTCGACCGCCTGCTGGAGCATCCGCTTCTCGTTGCGGATGATGACCTCGGGCGCATTGAGGTCCATCAGCTTCTTGAGGCGGTTGTTCCGGTTGATGATCCGGCGATAGAGGTCGTTGAGGTCGCTGGTGGCGAAGTTACCGCTCTCGAGCAGGACGAGCGGCCGGAGGTCGGGCGGAATCACCGGCACGACGTCCAGCACCATCCACGAGGGGTCGTTCTCGCTGCCGCGGATCTGCTCGACGAGCTTGAGGCGCTTGGAGAGGTCCTTGAGCTTCTGCTTGCTCCGGGTCTCGCCGATGGCGTTCCGCAGCTCGACCGAGAGGCTGGGGAGGTCGAGCTGGTTGAGCAGGTCGCGCACCGCGTCGGCGCCCATCATCGCCGTGAAGGCGGTCCCGTACTTCTCGACCGCCGAGCGGTAGTCGTCCTCGGTGAGGATCTGGCGGTGGTGCAGGTCGGTCGTGCCGGGGTCGACGACGACGTAATCCTGGAAGTAGATGATCTTCTCGAGATCGCCGGTCTTCATCCCCAGCAGCGTGCCGAGGCGGCTGGGCAGGGCCTTGAAGAACCAGATGTGGACCACCGGCGCCGCGAGGTTGATGTGCCCCATGCGCTTGCGGCGCACGCGCGAGTGCGTGACCTTCACGCCGCAGCGGTCGCAGATGATCCCCTTGAACTTCGTCCCCTTGTACTTGCCGCAGGAGCACTCGTAGTCGCGCTCGGGACCGAAGATCCGTTCGCAGAAGAGGCCGTCCCGTTCCGGCCGGTAGGTGCGGTAGTTGATCGTCTCGGGCTTCTTGACCTCGCCGTAGCTCCAGGCCCGGATGCTGTTCGGGCTCGCGAGGGTGAGCTTCACCGACCCGAAGTCGTTCACGCGGTCGTAGACGGAGTCGTTCATGGCGTTTCCGAGGTGCATTTCCGAGGCGCTGGCCCCGGGGGCCGGGCGGGGGCCGGGCCGGGGGCCGGGCCGGGGGCCGGGAGGGGGCCGGGAGGGGGCGGGGCTCCGTTCCGGCCGGGCGAGGGCCGCCTGAGGGCGGCCCGAGGTGCGTTCCGGGCGGAGGCCCGGGTGGGACGAGGGGAGGGGGGTCGCGCGGCGCAGTCCGCCGCGCCCGCCCGCGATCGCGGCGAAGGTCCGCTACGTGAGCAGCGGCCGGTCCGGATCGCCCTTCTCGTCCTCCTGCTTCTCGAGGTTGATGTTCATGCCGAGACCCTTGATCTCATGGCAGAGCACGTCGAAGACCACGGGCATTCCGGCCTGGAGGGTGTTGGTGCCCTTGACCATCGAGTCGTAGATCTTCGTGCGGCCCTCGACATCGTCGCTCTTGACGGTGAGCAGCTCCTGGAGCACGTACGCGGCGCCGTACGCCTCGAGCGCCCAGACCTCCATCTCGCCGAAGCGCTGGCCGCCGGTCCGCGCCTTGCCGCCGAGGGGCTGCTGCGTGATGAGGCTGTAGGGGCCGGTCGACCGGGCGTGGATCTTGTCGTCGACGAGGTGGTGGAGCTTGAGGATGTACATGAACCCGACGGTCGTCCGCTGGTGGAACGGCTCCCCGGTGCGCCCGTCGTAGAGCTGGACCTTGCCGCCGTAGGGCATCGTGGCCAGCAGCTCGCGCGGGAGGCCCGGGTCCTTGCCCGTGGACTCGAACCCGTCGAGGCGCGCCTTCACGTGGGCGTTCGCCTCGTCGAGCGCGTCCATGATCTCCTTCTCGGTCGCCCCGTCGAAGACGGGGGTGGTCGCCTGGAACCCGAGGACGCGCGCCGCCCAGCCGAGATGGACCTCGAGGATCTGGCCGACGTTCATGCGGCTCGGCACGCCGAGCGGGTTGAGCAGCACGTCGACCGGCGTGCCGTCGTCGAGGAAGGGCATGTCCTGCTCGGGGACGATCCGGGCGATGACGCCCTTGTTGCCGTGGCGGCCCGCCATCTTGTCGCCCACGGAGAGCTGCCGACGGGTCGCGAGATAGACCTTGACCATCTCGAGCACGCCCGCGGGGAGCTCGTCGCCGCGCTTCATGTGCTCGAGGCGGCGGGCCTTCTCCTTCCGCACGCCGAGGATGCGCGGCCAGAACTGGCCGTGGACGACCAGCGCCTGCTCGCGCGCCTCCTTGCCGCCCTTCATCCACTTCTCCGTGAAGTTCTCGATCTGCTCGAGGATGACTTCGGGAAGGTCGCTGGCGCCGACCTTCTGGCGCGTCGAGGGGTCGACCATCTCGACGCCGAGGGCGGCGTTGATCTGCGCGACCATCTGCTTGAAGAGGGCGATCGACTTCTGGTTCATCGCCTCCTCGTACGCCTGCATCTCCTTGCGGAGGGACTTCTTCTGCTCCTCCGAGAGGTGGGTGCGGCGGCTGAAGCGCCGGGCGCCGATGACGATTCCCTCGGTGCCCGCCGGGACCTCGAGCGAGTCGTTCTTCACGTCCTCGCCCGCGCGTCCGAAGATCGCGTGGAGCAGCTTCTCCTCGGGGCTCAGCTCCGACTTGCTCTTGGGACTGACCTTGCCGACGAGGATGTCGCCGGGACCGACGCGGGCGCCGGTCCGGATGATCCCGTGCTCATCGAGGTTCTTGAGCATCCGCTCCGAGACGTTGGGAATGTCCCGGGTGAACTCCTCGCGGCCGAGCTTGGTCTCGCGGATCTCCACGTCGAAGCTCTCGATGTGGATCGACGTGAAGACGTCGTCCTTGACGAGACGCTCCGAGATGACGATGGCGTCCTCGAAGTTGTAGCCGTCGAAGGTGTTGAACGCGACGAGCACGTTCTTGCCGATCGCCAGCTCGCCCTCGCGGGTGCTGGCGCCGTCGGCGAGGATCTGCCCGGCCTTGACCTTTTGCCTCAGGCGGACGACCGGCCGCTGGTTCTGGCAGGTGCGCTCGTTGAGGCCGACGAACTTCCGCAGCTCGTACTCGTCTGCGTTGTCGACGATGATGCGCTCGGCGTCGACGTAGGTGACCGTTCCGGCGCGCCGCGCCTTGACGATCATCCCCGAATGCTGCCCGACGACGCGCTCCATGCCGGTGCCGACGCAGGGCGGATCGGTCTTGATCAGCGGCACCGCCTGGCGCTGCATGTTGGAGCCCATCAGCGCCCGGTTGGCGTCGTCGTGCTCGAGGAAGGGGATCAGCGCCGCGGAGACGCCGACGATCTGCTTGGCGCTCACGTCGGCGTAGCGGACCTCCTCCGCCGGGACCTGCGCGAGCTCGCCCTGGATGCGCGCGAGCACCGCGCCCGCGGAGATCCGGCCCTCCTTGTCGAGGGCGTCGCCGGTCGCGAGCACCGTCTGAAGCTCCTCGTCGGCGCGCAGCCGGGCGATCTTGCCCGTCGAGCGGCTGCCCTTGAGCTCCCGGTAGGGCGTGAGCAGGAAGCCGTAGTCGTCGATCTCGGAGTAGATCCCGAGGCTGGCGATCAGGCCGATGTTGGTGCCTTCGGGCGTCTCGATCGGGCAGATCCGCCCGTAGTGGGAGATGTGCACGTCGCGCACCTCGAACCCCGCGCGCTTGCGGTTGAGGCCGCCGGGGCCGAGCGCCGAGAGGCGGCGCTCGTGCACGAGCATCGAGAGCGGGTTGGTCTGGTCGACGACCTGCGAGAGCTCGCTGCGGCCGAAGAAGAACTCGATGGCGCTTGAGACGGACTTGGAGTTGACCAGCTCGGCGACCTTGTCGAGCTCCTCCGGGTCCTTCACGCTCATCCGCTCCTGGACGGTGCGCTTGAGCTTGAGGAAGCCCTTGCGCATCTCCTCCGTGGCGAGCTCGTCGAGCGTGCGCAGCCGGCGGTTGCCCAGGTGATCGATGTCGTCGACGAACGCGGTGCGGTCCTTCGCCCGGAGCTTCATGATGTAGCGGATGACCTCGAGGAAATCCTCCGCGCGGATGTGCTGGATCGACTCGTCGACGCTGACGTCGAACTTCCGGTTGATGCGGAAGCGCCCGACGCGGCCGAGGCGGTAGCGGTTCTCGTCGAAGAACTTCTCCTTGAAGAGGGCGCGGGCCTTGTCGACCTGCGGGGGGTTGCCCGGGCGCAGGCGGCCGTAGATCTTCAGCAGCGCCGCCTCGTGCTCGCTCACCTCCGCGAGGAAGTCCAGCCGCTCCTCGGCGAGGGTGTTCAGGACGATCGGATCCGCCGCATGGGCGATGACCCGGACCGTCTTGAGGGCGCTCTTCATGATCAGCTCGGCGGCGTCTCCGAGCTGGGCGCCGGGGCGGCAGATCTCCTCGCCGGTCTCCTGATCGACGATGAGCTCGGCCGAGTAGTGCTCCGGCTTCACCCGCTCGACCTTCATGTCCTCCACGTCGTAGAAGAGCTCGAGGAGCCTGTCGGTGGAGGAGTACTGCTCGTCGAGGGCGCGGAGGAAGGTGGTCGCCGCGAGCTTCGTCGACTGGTCGATGCGCATCGCCAGGACGTCCTTCTTGGTCACCTCCAGCTCGATCCACGAGCCGCGCTCGGGGATGATCCGCGCCGAGTGCAGCGGCCGGTCGCCGACCGAGGAGACGATCGAGAAGTCCACGCCCGGCGAGCGGTGGAGCTGGCTGACGATCACCCGCTCGGCGCCGTTGACGATGAACTCGCCGCCGCCGAGCATCACGGGGATCTCGCCGAGGTAGATCTCGTCCTCGGGCACCTCGTTGACGCCCTCGCGGCGCAGGCGCACCGCGATCCGGAACGGCATCCCGTAGGTCAGGCGCAGCTCTCGGCACTCGTCCTGGGTGTACCGCGGCTCGTCGAGCTTGTAATACAGGTACTCCAGCCGCATCTTCCCGTCGTAGCTCTCGATCGGGAAGACCTCGCGGAGCAGCGCCTCGAGTCCCATGCGCGGATCCCGGCCGTCGTGCGGGCGGTCGAGCTGGAGGAAACGCTCATAGGCGTTCTCCTGAACGCGGACGAGGTTCGGCACCGGAATGGCGTCGCCGCGCTTGGAGAAGTCGCGAACGGCTGTCGTTGGCATCGGCGTGTGTCCCCTCCGTCTTGGGAGGATCGAGGGATGGGAGAAGAGATCGCGAGGACGTCGGGAGAGTCCTGGCGCTGCGTCGCTCTGCACGAATCGCATGCCGCCTCGAGCGAGCTGGGCATCGGCTGGTCCTCAGCGCGGCCGCAGCGGGGCGAGCGGGTCGACGGCGGGACCGATCTCGCATCCGCGCACGACGCCCGGAGGGGCCTCGATCGTGGAATGACGAACGACAGGACGCCGATCTCTCGATCGTCGCCCTGCCGGGACCGCCTGCATTCAGTTCAGAGAAGCCGCGCCAAGCCCGCCAGTGTACCCGGATCGCCGCCGGGGAGCAAGCGGTCGCCAGCAAGCAGCGTGCCGCTCGACCGGCGGAGAACTGCGCGGTCGCGGGCGCGGCTTCGACGGTCGCGGGGCCGAGCTCGGCGGTGAGCGGGCAAACGGCGGACAGGGCGTCGGCCGCATCGGCCCGGCGCCCGCGGGCCGCGACCCGCCGGAGGAGCGGCAGGAGGGGGGAGCTGCGGGGAACGTCGGTGACCCCCGTCCCCGGTCGCCCCGCTCCCGCCCCCCCTCCCCGGAGGCCCCCCCGGGGTCCCCCGGCGAAGGGGAGGCGCTCGACGGCGGGCCAGCCGCGGTCGGAGGGCTGGGCGGTTGCCGTGAGTGCCTGCGGCGCCCGCCCTCCTGCGGCGAATGAACGCGGGCCGCCACCCAGCCGGCAGACCAGTCAGAAGACTGGTCAGAACACCGGTCAGGAGGCGGCCCGCGAACGATGCAGCGAAGGAGCCGGAGGGCGGCGCGCTTACTTGATCACGACCTTGGCGCCGGCCTTCTCGAGCTCGCTCTTGAGCTTCTCGGCGTCCTCCTTCGAGACCTTCTCCTTGACGGCCTTGGGAGCCCCGTCGACGACGTCCTTCGCCTCCTTGAGGCCGAGGCCGGTGGCCTCGCGGACGACCTTGATGACCTGGATCTTGTTCGCGCCGGCGTTCTCAAGGACGACGTCGAACTCGGTCTGCTCCTCGGCCTTGGCCGCGCCGCCGTCGCCGGCGCCCGCAGCCGCGACCATGACCGCACCGCCCGCGGCGGGCTCGATGCCGTAGGTGGCCTTCATGTAGTCGGCGAGGTCGACGGCCTCCTTCAGCGTGAGCCCGGCGATCTCGTCGCCCAGCTTGCTGATCTTCGCGTCGAACGTCTTGGTGGCGGTGTCGGACATGGTGATTCGTGCTCCGGTCGTGGGAAATGCTGCGTCCGAGAGGGGCCGCGGGCTGCGGCCGTTATCCCGCGAGGGGCCAGTCGGTGGCGCGTGGTTCGGGTGCTGGGAGAGAGCGAGCGGCGGTGGGGACTCGATCGGCGGGCGATCACGCCACGCGAGAGATCGACTCGCCCTTCTCGAGCTTCTCCTCGATGCTCTTGACGATGCCGAGGATGTTCGCGCCCGGCGCCTTGGCCGCGGCGACGAGCTTGCCGGCGGGGGCCAGCGCGATTGCGACGACGCGCCCCTGCGCCTCCTCGCGGGTGGGGAACTCGCTGAGCCGCCGCACTCCCGCGGGGCCGTCGAAGAGGGTGCCGTCGAGGACGGCCGCCTTCAGCGCGACCTCCTTGACCTTCTTCGACCACTCGATGATGTCGCGGGCGACGTTGACGACCGACTCGGCGCCGTAGCAGAAGGCGGCCGGTCCGACGAGCGCCGGTCCGATCGCTTCGAGCGGCGTCCCCGCGATCGCCTGCCGCGCCAGGGTGTTCTTGACGATCGTCACGCGGACCCCCTTCTTGCGGAGGTGGTTGCGGAGCTGGTTGTTGTCCGTCGCGTTGTAGCCCCGGAGGTCGACGACCACGGCGCCTTCCACGTCGCGGAATCGATCCTGGTACTGCTTGACGATCATCTGCTTGACGGGCTTGCTCATGGCGTCTCGCGCTGCTGGAAACGGGGAGGCGGTTCCGGGCGGGGCCGGTCCGCGGGTCGGTCGGGAGATCAGATGCGGTCTCGAAGCGTGGCGGTCCCTCGCGCGGACCTGCTCCCGGCGCCCGGGGGCGCAGCGAGGAGGCGCCGCGAGGGGGCGGCGCGGGTTCAGACGGCGACCAGCACGCCGGGGCTCATCGTCCCGCTGATGACGCACTTCTTGATGTACTGGCCCTTGGCCGCCGAGGGGCGGATGCGATTGATGTGCGCGATGAACGCTTCGAGGTTGGTCGCGAGATCGCCCTCGGGGAAGCTCATCTTGCCGATGACGCAGTGGATGTTGCCGCCGTCGTCGTTGCGGAACTCCTGCTTGCCCGCCGAGTACTCGCGGACGGCGCTGGCGACGTCGGGCGTGACCGTGCCGGCCTTCGGAGAGGGCATGAGCCCCTTCGGCCCGAGGACCTTTCCGAGTCGGCTGACGACGCGCATCATGTCCGGCGAGGCGACGGCGACGTCGAAGTCCATCCAGCCGCCCTCGATCTTCGAGACGAGGTCTTCCGCGCCGGCCTCGACCGCCCCGGCCGCCTTCGCGTCGGCGACCTTGTCGCCGGAACAGAAGCAGACCACGCGGGCGCTCCTGCCGGTGCCCTTGGGCAGGGAGATCGAGCCGCGCAGCGCCTGATCGGCCTGCTTCGGGTCGATTCCGAGATGCACCACGACGTTGACAGACTGATCGAACTTCGGTCCCTTGAACTTCTTCAGGGCCGCGACCGCCGAGGGGATGTCGAGGGCCTGCTTCGGGGTCGTCGACTGGTTGGCGCGATGACGCTTGGAGATCTTCGGCATGGGATCAGCTCTCCACCTCGACGCCCATGGAACGGCAGGTGCCGGCGATGACGCGCATCGCGGCCTCGACGCTGCCGGAGTTCAGGTCCGCCATCTTGTCCTCGGCGATCTTGCGAAGCTGGGCCTGCGTCAGCTTGCCGACCTTGTTCGTGTTCGGCGTGCCTGAGCCGCTCTCGATCTTGAGGGCATCCTTCACCAGCACGGAGGCCGGAGACTGCTTGATCTCGAACTCGAAGGTCCGGTCGGCGTAGACCGTGATCAGGCAGCCGACCACCCGCCCGTTGTACTGGGCGGTCTTGGCATTGAACTGCTGGATGAACTGGCCCGGGTTGACGCCGTTGGCGCCCAGGGCAGGACCGATCGGCGGGGCAGGCGTCGCCTTGCCGCCGGGGGCCATGATCTTGAATTGCTTGGTGACCTTCTTGGCCATGTTCGTGATCCTCCCACCGCGAGGGGCTCCCGTCTCCTGACGGGAGTGCTGGACCGGCGGCCGAAGGGGGCCGGCCCGTCGCGGTAGTGCGTGCGGACTGGGATGGAAGCGGGGATAGTAGCGGTCCGCCTGAAGAAGGCAAGCGGCGCCGCGCAGGGGCCTCGCCGCTCCGTAGTCCTCTCCCCGGCGGGGAGAGGACACGGAATCGGAGCGGCCGCGCCGCGCTGCGGCTGCCCGTCGTGACGGGGGAGGACGCGAAGTCCGCACCCGTCACCGGCTGCGAAGGCTCACACCCGGGCTCGCTCCCAGGCCGAGGAGAGGAAGCGGGCGCCGAAGGCGATTCCGCGGATGACGATCTCGCCGCAGAGCCCGAGCCAGATTCCCTGAAGGCCGAGCCCGAGGTGGACGCCGAGATACCACGCGAGAGGGAGTCGGACGGCGTAGCTGGAGACGACGGTGATCAGGAGCGTCCAGTGCACGTCGCCGACGCCGCGCAGCCCCTGGCGGGTGACCATGCTCAGCGCGAAGAAGACCTGCACCGAGCCGCAGATGAGCAGCAGATCGGGGACGGTGTCGAGGTAGATCGGATCGTCGGAGATCACCCGGGTCAGCGCCTTCCCGAAGGTCATGAAGAGGACCCCCATCGCGCCCATGATCGCCATCCCGATGAGCGTGCACGCGGTGATCGTCCGCCGTGCCATCGCGGGGTTTCCGGCGCCGAGGTATTGACCGGCGAGCGCGCCGGCCGCCGTCCCCATGGCGAAGCCGGGGAGGAAGCTCAGGGCCTCCCACTGGACGGCGATGATGTGGGCGCCGACGAGCCCCTCGCCGACCTGGCCATCTCCGCGCGCCGCCGCGGCGACTCCGATGAAGCGCATCACGAAGAGGTTGACGCCCCACATGGCGACCCCTTCGAGGAAGTTCGGAATCCCGAGCCGGACGACGCGCCGGGTCATCGCCGCATCGGGGGCCAGCGCCCGGCGCTCGAGGCGAAGGTCCTTCACGCCGCGAAGGAGCAGCGTGAGCGTCGCCAGCGCGCCGAAGGAGTAGCTCAGCGCCGTCCCCGCCGCGATCCCGCGCACGCCCCAGACCTCCGGATCGATGCCCAGCGGGTGGTCGATGACCGTCGAGCCGAAGCGCAGCGCGACGCCCGAGAGCAGCCACGATCCGATGACGTTCGCGAGGTTCACGCCGATGGCGATCATCGACGGCCGCGTGGTTTCGCCGGCGCCGTGAAGGCACATCGAGCCGACCATCATCACGCCGCAGAGCGGCATCGAGAGCGCCAGGATCCGGATGTACTCGACGCACATCCGCGTCGCGGCATCGTCGAGGCGGCAGTAGCGCGCAAGCGGCTCCACCGTGACCCACATCGCTGCGCCGACGAGAGCGCCCCAGACGACGCTGAGGACCATCGCCTGCCCGAGGGCGCCTCCCGCCTCGGCGAGGTCGCCGCGTCCCATCGCACGGGCGATGATCGCCTGGGCACCGATGCCCAGGCCGGCCATCGCGATCCCGATGAACCACCCGATGTACGCGCCGATGCCGATGGCGTCGAGCGCCGGAACGACGATCGAGCCGGGGAGGTTTCCAGCGAAGATCTTGTCAACGAGGCCGACGAGCGCCGCCATCGCCTGCTGAAGGAGCACCGGGAGGGCGAGGATCCAGATCGCGGCCCACATGCTCCGCCCCGCGAGCTTGCCGGAGCGGATCGTCCCCGCTGCGTCCTGCGCCGCCGAGGCCTCCTCGATGGCGAGCAGCGCCTCCGGCGGGTCCGACGCGTCGAGCGGACCGACCTCGGCGACGGCTCCGCCTGCGTCGCGAGGCTCGTCGCTGCGCGGCGCGATCGACGCCGTCGTCTCATCCGCTCCGCCGCGGCGGCCTGCCCGCGCGGCCCCCGCCGCGCCGCGGTGCGGAGCCGCGGCCTCCGCGCGTGACGTCTCGTCATCCGGCGGCAGGGGTGCCAAGCGGCGAGTGTAGTGCGAAGAGCCTGCCGTACGGGCCCGGCGGCGTCGCTCATCCCTCCGGGAGGCGTCGCTCGAAGCGAACCTCATCGAGACCTCTCCGTCCCTCTCCTGCCGCGACCGGAAGGCCAAGGATGATCTCGGCATGACCGAGAAGATCAACACGGAGCCGACCCCGCGCGCGGATCGCCACGCGTCTCGGCCGGAAGCGCGGCGGAGATCGAACCCAGCCGGTGTCGACGTTGCCGCCGCGAACGCCGCGGCGGAGCCCAGCGGAAGCTCCGCGCTTGCAGCCGAGAAGCTCGCCGTCGCGAGGGAGGCGCTCGAGGAGCTCGATCTGGACTGCTGGCTCGTCTTCGTGCGCGAGACCGGCGACGGCGGCGACCCGGTGCTTCCGCTGATCTTCGGGCACGACCTGACCTGGCAGAGCGCGATCATCGTTCCGCGGACGGCGGAGCGGCTTCCCGGCCCGGTGGCGATCGTGGGCACCCATGACGCGGCGCTGGTCGAGTCGACCGGGCTGTTCGCCGAGACCGTCGGCTACATCGAGGGAATCCGGAGCGACCTGCGGGCGGTGCTCGACAGGCTGGCGCCGCGCTCGATCGCCATCGACCACTCGATCGACGACGTGAAGGCGGACGGCCTCACGCACGGCATGTTCCTGCTCCTGCGACGGCACCTGGAGGGAACGCCCCACGCCGATCTGCTGGTCTCCGCTGAGGAGCTCGTGCGCATCGTCCGCGGCCGCAAGAGCGCTACGGAGCTTCGCCGCATCGAAGGGGCGATCGCGACCACGCAGCAGATGCTCGACGAGGTCGGCCGGTGGGCCCGGCCCGGGCGGAGCGAACGGGAGACGTGGAGCTTCATGCAGGAGCAGATGCGCCGCCTCGGCGTCGGGCCGGCGTGGAGCAGCGCTGGGTGTCCGATCGTGACGACTTCGCCTCGGTCGATGGGCGGCCATGGCATCGCCGACGCGAGCCTGACCATCGAGCGCGGCTGCATCTTTCATGTCGATGTCGGCGTGCGGCAGGAGGGGTATTGCTCGGATCTCCAGAGGAGCTGGTACGTTCCGCACGACGGCGAGTCGGAGATCCCCGAGGACGTCCGCTCCGCCTTCGATGCCGTCCGGGCCGCGGTCGATGCGGGCTTCGCGGCGCTGCGCGCGGGTGTCGAGGCATGGTGCGTCGACGCCGCAGCGCGATCGACGTTGGTCGCGGCAGGATGGCCGGAGTACGACCACGCGACCGGGCACGAAGTCGGGAGGGCGGCGCACGACGGTGGCGTCGTGCTCGGTCCGCGCTGGGAGCGCTACGGGCGGACGCCGCACCGGCGCGTCGAGGTCGGCCACGTCGTCACGCTCGAACTCGGCGTCGACGTTCCGGGCCGGGGATATCTCGGCATCGAGGAGATGGCCGTGGTCGAGGCCGCCGGGCCGCGATGGCTCTCGAGGCCGCAGCGGGCGATCTGGACCCTCTCGGCCCGTCCTGAGGCGTCGGAGTCTGATGTGGCAGCGCCGAGCGAAGCTCCGTGACGAGCGGAGCATCCGGACGCGCGGTGCATCCGGACGAGCGATGCGGATCGACGCGGCCCACGCGAAGCGCGGGTCCCGCTCGCCATCGGCGTTCGTTCCACCGACGCCGTCGAGGTGCGGCGTCATCCGCCGCGCGCCGTCGAGCGACCGGCGCGGGCGCACATCGTGGCATCGACGGACCTCGGTCGGGTCCCTCCGCGTGCGCCTCGAAGCGCGCGTCCGTCGTTGATCGGCGTCCCGACGAGGCCCGTCTCCCTCCACTCCCTCCGCCCCTTCACAGCCCGCCCATCCATCGCCCGCGCCCGCCGGAGCGAACCCGATCGCAGAATCTGACCCGCGCCGAGACCCTGACGGGATCGCGGACCCTGACGGGATCGCGGAATCTGACCCGCTCCAAGAATCTGAAGAACCTCCTTGCATCGCCTCGGGGCCAATGTAAACTCTGCCTCATGAACCTCTTCCGGCTGGTTTCTAACATCGTTCCGCCGTCCGCCGTCCGCCGTCCGCCGTCCGCCGTCCGCCGTCCGCCGTCCGCCGTCCTGCGGCCTGCGGCCGTCGCCGTGCTCCTGCTGACTCCCACGGCGTCGGCGCTGAGTCCTGAACCGATGGCCCCGGAACCGTCCGGCGGATCGTCCTCGTGGACGTGTCCGGCGGGCCGCTACCGCATCATCGACCTCGGGATCTTCGTGGGCTCATGGGGCGCCTGCGCTGAATGCCCCGCCGACTTCAACGGCGACGATGTCGTCGACGGCGCAGACATGGGCTCCATCCTCGGTGCCGTGTGTCTGGGTCGCCCATGCGCCCGCCCGGCGTGTTCACCGTGTCCGGAGCCGGAGAGCGAGTCTTTGAGCGGCGGCGGGGGCGGCGCGTTCACCGTCGAAACGGCGCTGGCGTTGATCGGTTTCGCGTCGATCGAGGCCTTCAGCGCGTGGTCGTACTCCGCGACCTTCGAGCAGATCGAGTCGGTCATCACTTCCATCATCGTCATGATCCAGAGTGGATCGTCAGGAGACACCCCGTGAGTTCCCACATCGCACAGACCACGATTGCCATCGCGGCGCGCCTGCGGCGTCTCGCTTCCGTCCTGCTCACGACCGCGGCGCTCGCGGCCGCATCGCCGCTTGCGAGCGCGTCGTTCGTGGTCTATTCGAACTACGACAACTGGCTCGCAGCCGGACCCGCGACGGGCGGAACGCTGGAGACGATCACGTTCACGGAGCTGCCGCCCTCGACGCAGGTCACCGACCAGTACTCCCACCTTGGCGTGCAGTTCTCCGCGTTGTTCACGGCGGTGTCCTGCTGCAGCCTCGACCTGTATCCGCTCGATGGGGCTGGCCTCGGAGCGAGCTGGACCAACCTCGTCCCGCTCACGCTCGACTTCGAGACTCGGCAGCAGTGGATCGGCTTCCACCACCCGGGGAAGTTCCGCATCCGGCTTTACGACGATGCCGCTCTTGTGTACGACTCCGTGATCACGCTCGGTGGAAGCGGGGTGAACTTCTTCACCGGGATCGTTGGACTGTCGGGCTTCAACCGGGCCGTCCTCGACGATCCCTTCGACGGCCCCTTCGGCATCGACAACATCTCCTTCGGCGCCACCCCCGCCCCTCCGGTGGCGGCCCTGCTCGGGGCCGTGCTCTTC
>CALMPF010000006.1 GCA_937871505.1 uncultured Planctomycetia bacterium
GAACAGGAAGAACCGCGCACGGCGCGGTCGGATCGCCCGGGGGGGTCTCTTGAAGGTAACGGCCGGCGGGGGCCCGGCTTGGGCGGCGCGGCAAAGGGGCGGGGTGGCCCCCCCCCCCCCCCCCCCCCAAGAGCCGGCGGCGGAGAACCCAGAGCCGGCGGCGGAGAACCCAGAGCCGGCGGCGGAGAACCCCGAGCCGGCGGCGGAGAACCCAGAGCCGGCGGAGCGCTCAGGCGACTGAGGGAGGGACGGACCGCAGACCGCCGCTGGCGGAGATCCAGAAGCCGCCGGCGGCGGCGCGCTCGCGCGAGGGGGTCAGCTGATCTGGAACATCGACTGCGTCCGCAGGACCAGCCCGCAGTCGCTGCGGAGGTGATAGGACTGGACGTGGAGCTCGTTCCGGAACCGCTGAAGATCGACGAGCGTGAGGTTGGGCTTGCCGAGTTCGTCGGTCCACGCCGTCATCAGCGAGTTGCCCTCGCGCCCGTGCTGGAGCATCTCCTTGTAGGTGCCGACGTAGAGGTGCTCGGAGAGGGTCTCAGTCTGGATCGTCGTCATGTAGAGCAGATCATCCGAGATCCGCTCCTCGTGGTCGCGCTCGCCCGCGCAGGGAAAGGTGGCGCTGAGCCCGCGATCGGGAAGCTGTTCGATCTGATCGCTGACGACCTCCGCAAGACAGGTGTTCTCCTGACGGAGCCGAACGACGTGCCCACCCCGGAAGATCCACGCCTCGAGGTCATGCCCTCCGTGCTCGATGCGGCGCCGGCCGTCGATCCGGAAGAACTCCGGGTGGACCGCGACGCGGAAGAGCTGCATGTGATACGCCTGGAGGCTGGAGGTCTTGGTCAGCGAGTTCATGAAGGTTCCCTGCGCGTTGCGGCGGGAACCCCGGGGTCCCGCCCTCCCGTCGAGGGGACCAACCCCCCGCGATGCGAAGCGGAGATTGTCCCCGTTCTGAGCGTCAAGACAAGGTTCAAGTCTGCTTTTTCCTCACTCCTCTTGTTGTGGTCCGAGATCACCCCGGCACGAGTCATGGTGGTTCGGCACGGTTGCGGACGCCGATCGGGCTGGGGACGCTGGCTCGCTTCCTGCGGCTGGCGCGCGGTTTGCGCTGCCCGGGCGATGCTTCGCCGCGAGCGGAGCGGTCCCGCAACGGGGCACGGACGCCGCCCGACGCGCGCTCGGATCCGGCGCTGCGGCCGCGACGTGGCCGACGCGCCGGGCATCGGCTTCTCCGGATCCCGATCTGGCGGCCGGCGCCCACGGCGCGCGACCGCCCTTGCGGGCGGTCGGCCGCGTCCGGACATAAGCCGAATTCTGTGAGCGGCGCCGGAACCTGCGCCCGATCGGGCGCGGAGCCTCGGCAGCGCCTGGTGATCATTTCTCTGGGGCCGCCGTTGCCGACGGCCTCGAGCACGCTACCCGCCTTCAACCCCGTGGATCGCCGGGGGCGCCGCGCCGAGGATGCCTGAGAAGGCACCGAAGCGGACGCGAAGGCTGCTTGCGCTTGCACGCGGTGGGGTTTACCTTGCCCCGGACGTCGCCGTCCGGGCGGTGCGCTCTTACCGCACCGTTTCACCCTTGCCGGCCTCCGACGAACCGCAAGCGGCACGCCGGCGACGTAGGCGGTCTCTTCTCTGTGGCACTTTCCCTGGCTCCGCGGCGGAGCCGGTGGGCGTTACCCACCACCGTCGATCCAGCCGTGTTCGGACTTTCCTCCGCCGCAGCCGAGCGGCCACGACGGCGATCACCTGTCCAGACGAAGGAGGGTACGTCGGCCGAGGTGACCCTGTGCGGCCCGAACATGGCCGACGGATGCTGCGTCAGCGATCGGTCGCCGGGGCGAGGGCTGGGGCCTGCGGCGCCATCCGACCGCGCAGGACGCGTCGCCCGCCGTGCGTTGGCCGGCCTGCGGCGGTCAGCTTGGGCGATCCGGCGACGAACCGGACGCGCAGGGAAACCCGCCCGCGCAACGATCGCGCGAGCGGGTGCAGGGGGAGGATCGCTGGCGCGACGGCGGAAGGCCGGGCCGGAACATCGAGGAGCGCGGCAGCCCGGAGGAACGCGTTGGCGTCGGATCGGCGCGCTTCCGGCCCTGCGATTCTCAACGAGATGGACGACGGTCGCCGCTCTGCGCACAGCGATGTGCACGAGCGTTGCGCAGTGAGATCCCGGAGGCACCGATCCCGACGTCGTCAGCGCCGGTCGCCGGGAGTCTCCGCGCCGGCTGGCGCCGCCGCCTCGCCAGGCCCGGCTTCCGGCCCCGTCGCATCCGCGTCGGTCTGCGTCGTCGCCTCGCGCCGGACCATCCTCGCCTCCGCCGTCCAGTCGTCGGGATGGAATCGGCTCGCGAAGTGCCCGACGATCAGGTGCATGTTCCGGTACTTGTAGTCGTCGAGCAGGAGCGACTCGTCGGCCGCCGCGGCCTGCGTCCGCTGGAGGGTCGCAAGCGACTTCTCCATCCAGCGCGTCATGTCGATGCCCGTGATCTCCGAAGCGGGCCATGTGCCGCCCGGGTGGTGCAGAGTCCCGTCGTCATCGAGCCGGTACTTCCGGCGCGCGAGCGACCAGAGCGCCCAGAGGCTCCACACGATGCCGATCACCCCGCAGCCGACGATGTAGACCCAAAGGTTGATCGCGCGGTCGTACTTCCCCGGCGGCTCCGGGACCTTGCCACCGAACGTCTCCAGCTCGTCCTCGATGGCCCCGGCCCGTTCGACGTCCGCAAGCGTTCCCTCGCCCCGGGCCACCCGTTCGGCGATGCCGAGCGCTTCGCCGCCGAGCGCCTGATAGCGCTCCGCCGCCGCTGCGTTCCGGGGGATCTTGATGAAGTAGTCGTACGCCCCCCAGAGTCCCAGCGCAGCGCAGATGACGGCCATCGCGACGAGTCGGATTGTCTGGCGCGGTGCAACGCTGGTCTGAATCGCCATGGGTCGAGGACTTTAGCACGAGAAGCGGCGCGCCTCGTGGGTGCGTGGCGGCGCCGGCCGCCCCGAACCCCGCGGCGCAGGGCACACCACGCACATCGTGATGCGACCGGCCCCGCTCGGCGCCGATACCCTCGATGCGTCACCGGCCATTCGACCGCCCTTTCCGGCGGTGGTTCCTCTCGGTTCCACGAGATCCCCACCATGAACCTGAACCGCTCGCTTCGCCTCCTGCTCCGCCTTCTCGTTCCCGCGGCCCTCGGCGCGGGCCTGCTCGGAGTCGGCGCATGCAAGACGCCGCCGCAGGATCGCGACACCAACCAGAGCAAGTACAACTACTCGTACAACCGCTGAACGTCGTGACGCGCCCAGCGCGGAGGGGTCATCACTCGCTCTGCGCGGAGGGGCCATCACGCGCTCCGCGCGGAGGGGTCATCACGCGCTCCGCGCGGAGGGGTCGCGCCGGAACGCTCGACGCGTCCCGCAGCTTCGCCGCCCGGACCGGCGGCGACCCTCGCTCGGCCGCCACGCTCCGCGCCGCACGATCATCAGCCCCCAAGCTGGCTCATCGCCCGGTCGCCCCGAGCCGAGTGGACGGTCGGCTTGAGCACCACGCACGCTGCGAACGCCTCGGCAAGAGCGGCCCGATCGGGAATCGGGCGCAGCGCCGGCAGCAGGTCGACCTCGCCGCCATCGAAGAGGCAGGACCGAAGCTCGCCGGTCGCGGTCAGCCGCAGCCGATTGCACGTCTCGCAGAAGGGCTTGCTCATCGCGCTGATGAAGCCGACGCGCCCCGCGGCCCCCGGAAGGTTCCAGACCGACGCCGGCCCGACGCCCGGTTCGCTGTGCCGCCCGACCGGCTCGAGTCCGCCGAAGCGGCGGACGAGGCGCTCGCGCACCGCCGCGTTGTCGACCGTCGCCTCGTTCGGATCGCCGAGCGTCAGGACGCTCTCTCCGAGCGGCATGTACTCGATGAAACGGATCGTCCACGGGCGATCGAGGCTCAGCGCGGCAAGGGCCTCGACTTCGTCGTCGTTGATCCCCCGCACCACCACGACGTTGAACTTCAGGCGCTCGAATCCCGCCTCGAGCGCCGCCGCGACGCCATCCCAGAAGAGCTCGAGCCTGCCGCCGCCGGTCATCCGCCGAAAGCGCTCGGGATCGAGCGAGTCGAGCGAGAGCGTCAGCCGCTGCATCCCCGCCGCCCGCAGCGGCCCCGCGAGCCTGCGGAGCTGCATCCCGTTGGTCGTCATCGAGAGATCGCGCGGGCGCAGCGCCGCCAGCCGGCCGACGATCTCGATCAGGTCCCCGCGGACGGTCGGCTCGCCGCCGGTGAGCTTGAGGCTCTCCACGCCGAGCCCGAGCGCAGTCGCCGCCACGGCCTCGAAGTCGCGCGGACCGAGCAGCTCGTCGCGATCGGCGAAGTCGATGCCCCCCGCCGGCATGCAGTAGAGGCAGCGGAGGTTGCAGCGATCGGTCACCGAGAGCCGCAGAAGCCGCACGCTCGAGAGCGAGCGCGGCCCCTGGGCATGGAGCGGCCGCTGCGGAGCCGTGTCGAGGATGGTCAGGGGGATCGCCAAGGTCTCGGCGGCGACTTCGAGCGGGGTGCGGACGCTGCGGGGGCTCATTGCTCAAACCACTCCGCGAGCCGATGCGGGAGCCGATGCGGCGCCAACTGCGGACCCCAGTCCGGGTCGCAGCGAGAGGCAAGCAGGGCCCTCCGCGCTCGCGGGACGGGAGACGGTCGGATCGTAGCGATCGCACCGACGCGCCATACCGTTTCCCCATGCTCGGTGCGGCCCGCATCGCGTTGCGGAATGATCGGCTGATCGGCTCCCTGGAGATCCTCGCCGGAATCGCGGCGCTGCTCCTCGCCCTCGCCTTTCTCTTCCTCGTGGCCCCGGTCCTGGTCGCGGTGGCGCTGGTGGCCGACTCGGTCGGCTTCGCGCTGGTGCTCGGCGCCACGACGCTCTTCGCCGTCGCCGCGATCCCCTGCGCCGCGCTCGCCGTGGAGTCCGGCTCGGCGCGGCTGGAGCGCCGACGGAGCGGCCTCTGCCCTCGCTGTCGCTACGACCTGCGTGCGCACGCATCGTCGCGCTGTCCCGAATGCGGAGCGTTCACCTGTTCGCTCTGAGCGCGCTGCGCCGACCGCAGGGGGCCGAGCGGCTCGCCGCGCGATCGGTCGGTTCTCCCGGGGGCCGCTCCACGTCGCCCGTCATCGACGGCATGCGAGCCCCCGGTCGCCCGGGTCGTCGCTGCCGGGGCGTCCGAACGCGATCGGAGTCGCGGGGACGAGCCCAGCGTCGCGGGACCAGAGGTGCTCGACGGCGGCGATCTCGAGGATCACCCCGGGCTCAGGAACCCGTCCGGGCCGCAGCCTGCCCCTCCGCCTCGGCCTTCAGCTCGCGGGCGCGCTCGAGCAGTCCGGCATCGCGCGCCGGCTCGAGGACGTAGTGCCAGCGCACCGTGGAGTCCAGCCGCGCGGGGAGGGCTTCGGCGACGAAGTCGAGCGGGACGTTGTCCCAGAGCGGGGGAACCGCCTCGCCCGAAGTCAGGAGCGGTTCGTGGCCATCGAGCGCAAGCCGCACGTCATAGGTGCCGTAATAGGTGAACTCGACCGTCACCGGCGTGCGGCCGACCTCGCGCTCGTTGAGCACGACCATCGCCCCGGACGGCTCCGACGTGATGTCGATCGTCCGGCGCACGCAGCCTGCGAGCAGGGCCGCGCCGAGAGCGACGGGAAGGACGGTTCGGAGCGGCGTCCGCGACATGGCGGGATGGTACCGGCGAAGGCCCTCCGGCGCGGCGAGGTCGCCGATTCCGAAGTGCCGAGCGCCGGCGTTCGCGTCATCCGAACTCGTCGCCGCGGAAGGTGCTGGCGAGGTAGGCATCGCGCACGAGCGGATCGTTGATGATCTCGCGCGGCGTGCCTTCGCGCAGGTTCTTCCCCTCATGGATGATGTATGCCCGGCCGCAGATCCGCAGCGTCTGCTGCACGTTGTGGTCCGTGACGAGCACCGCGATCCCCTCCTGTGCGAGGCGGCGCACCTCGCTCTGAAGGTCCTCGACGGTGTGCGGATCGACGGCGGCGAAGGGCTCGTCGAGAAGCAGCAGCCGCGGCCGCGTGATCAGCGCCCGGGCGATCTCCAGACGGCGGCGCTCGCCGCCGGAGCAGGTCCGCGCCTCCTGCTTCGCCTTGTGGGTGAGGCCGAACTGCTCGAGGAGCGCCGTCGCCCGCGGCCGCCGTCGGGCCCTTTGCGGCTCTGCGAACTCGAGGATCGCCAGCAGGTTCGCCTCGACGCTGAGGCGCTGGAAGACGCTCGGCTCCTGGCTGAGGTAGCCCATCCCGGCGAGCGCGTGCCGGTACATCGGCAGCCCGAGGACATCGCGACCGTCGAAGACGACGCGCCCGTCCTCGGGCGTGATCATGCCGATGGTCATCCGGAAGCTGGTCGTCTTGCCGGCGCCGTTGCGCCCCAGCAACCCGACGATCTCTCCCGGCTCGACATGGAACGACACCTCGTCGACGACGCGCCGACCCGCGTAGGACTTGACGAGCCTCTCGGCCGAGAGCAGCGGCATCGGCAACGGTAGCCGAGCGGGCGTCCATCGCCGGTCAGAGCATCCTGAACGTCATCGGATAGCGGAAGTACTCGCCCGTCGTCGACGCGGAGGCGGCGCGGATCGCGCTGACGACGCAGACGATCAGGTAGGGCACGATGAGCAGCAACCCCACGATCGTGATCGCCAGCGCGAAGCAGATGATGATCACGCTCAGAAGGAAGTTGACCGACTCGCGGCCCTGGTCATCGAGGAACTCGTCCTCGTTCTTCTTCCACGCCCAGAGTCCGATGGGGAGCGCGACCGCCAGGAGGCCGATCGGCTGAAGCACGAGCAGGACCCACCAGAGGTGCATCCCGAGGAGGATCCACTTGTCGCGATCAGAGACGATCCGCCGCTTCAGGCGCCCCGTCGGCGTGAACTCGTTCGGCGGCATCGTCGCCGCGGCATCGCCGGGAAACCCGCCGATGAAGTCAGCCTCGGAGCCGCCGGGTGCGGAGCCGAATGGGCTGCCGGGGGGTGAGTTGGGGGTGGATCGCGCTGTGGCGCGATGAGCGTGCCCAGGCGCGCGCCCAGGCGCCTGCCCAGGGGCCTGCCCAGGGGCCGGGGATCCACCCGCCGCGGCCCCCGCTGGTGGACCGTCACGCCGCCCGCCAAACCCGTCGCCGACAGCGCCAGCCCCGCGTTCAGCCTCTGATGGTGAAGCCCCCCCTTGGGCCGGAACGACCTCCCACTCCCAACCGGAAGCGCCACCGCCAGATCGATCTCGCCTGAGCCACGACATGCCAGTTCCTTGGGAATCCGATGGGGAGCGTTCAGGGAGCGACGGGTCCCGCGTGGGCGGAACGGACGAAACGGGAAGGCGGAAGACTCGAGAACGACCGACGCCATCGCCCTTTATAACGGCTTGCTCATGGGTGCTGGACGATCGAGCACCTCTGGCGCCTTGAGGAGTCGGACGCTGAACTGGTTCTCGACCTCGAGGACATCCAGACGCTCACGGGAGCGATGGGACGGTTTCCAGCGTTCCGCGAGCGCGGGTGGGCGATTCTCGAGCGCTGGCGCGAGCAAGGGGACCAGCCATGAGCAGATCGACATCACCCGGCCATCTTCGTCACGAGAGCGCGTCGTCTCGCGTCCCGCACCGGCTTTGCGCGGCATGTGCCCTGGTCTTCGCGTCTGGCGTCGCTGACTCCGCGCATTCCGTCTCCCCAGGTCCGCGCACTTCGCTCATCGGCAGCTTTCCGATCACGCCACCCCCCTCCCCGAAGCTCGCTCCATACCTCCCTCAGTTCTGGTCGCTCCTGAGCAGCTACAACGCCGCCACGGCCAACGACCGCCAACTTCCCTTCGGCCTCTGGCTGATGGTCAACGGCGTCGTCGACCCCCCCGAGCACCACGCGATGCTCGCCCTCTACGCGTGGTGGATGGAGACCACTCGGCGGGCGGCGGCTGCGACGTGACGATCTGAGCGAATCGCCCTGTGCCGACTCGCGGCTGAGCCGCATCGCGCGGCTCGTCTCGGGAGCTCGGCTCTCGGGCGCGGCGCCACAGGAATTGAACCGGGGCATTCAGATCACTGAGAGCTCGGACGCGTCTCACGACGTCCGCCTCTGGCCGAGCCAGACCCGCTTGCACCGCCGAGCGGCGCCGAGGGCGGCGCCGTTCTGAGTTAGGGTTGTCGCCGTCCCGCGGACAGTAGAGGACTTCCGGATTCCCTGAGCTTGCCGATTCTCGGCGATTGTCCGGGCGCAGGACGCCGGAATGGCGCCTTCTCTCGGAACGGCCTGACAGTCCCGGCCAGCGGCGCGCAGCGCAGGAGCGTCTTCCACGGCGGCGTGCCGATCGCACACGTTCGGTCGCCTCCGCTCTGCCGCGGCGTCGCCGCCTGCGAGGCGCGGTCGCGCCCGATCGACACTGACGTCGTGAGCGTCATCGCTGCGATCGATCGGTCTGAGTCGGTTTGGGTCGGTTTGGGTCGGTTTGGGAGGGCAGAGAATCGGTCGACCACGTGATCGGCCGCTTCATCGGGCGCTTGGTCGGCCCATGCGCTCGGGCCATCGGGTTCAGTCACCTCTGGTTCCATTCAATCCTCACGGGAGAACACCATGCTTCATCGAGAGTCGCGCGCCCTGTCCTCGACCACCGGTTCGCTTCGCCGTCGCCTCGCGGTCCTCGCCGCCGCCGCGACGGTCGCCACCGGCTCCGCCCACGCGGGATCGGCGTGCAACGACTGGAACGTCGACTTCGGCGGTCCAGGAACCAACAACAGCGTGAACGCCCAGATCGTGTTCAATGGCGAGCTCCACATCGCCGGCGCCTTCACGCAGGCCGGTGGACAGGCCATCAACCGGATCGCCCGCTGGGACGGCACCACCTGGCAGCCGCTCGGGACGGGACTTCAGTCCGTCGCGCGCACGATGATCATCTTCGAGGACGCGCTCATCGTCGGCGGGCAGTTCACGACCGCAGGGGGCGTGACCGTCAACCGCATCGCCCGCTGGGACGGCGCGACGTGGTCCGCGATGGGCAGTGGCTTCGACAGCACCGTCTTCGCACTGACGATCTTCGAGGGCGAGCTCTACGCCGGCGGCCAGTTCCAGAACTCGGGCGGCACTCCGATCCTCCGGATCGCCCGGTGGACCGGGACCGACTGGGAACAGGTCGGAAACGGCTTCAACAACGTCGTCCGTGCGCTCGGCGTCTATCAGGGAAGCCTCCACGCCGGGGGCACCTTCACGGCCTCCGGCGACCTCATCCGCACCCGCATCGCCCGATGGGACGGCGCGCTCTGGCAGGCGCTGGGAAGCGGCCTCGGCGGCGCGCCGGAGGTGATCAGGCAGATCGGCGGCGACCTCGTCGTGGCGGGGACCTTCACGTCGGCCGGCGGCGTCACCGTCGCCAACATCGCCACCTGGAACGGCGCGACCTGGGCTCCGATGGGCGCCGGACTCAACGGAGCCGTCAACGCCGTCGAGGTCTACAACGACTCGATCGTCGCGGGCGGCGCGTTCACCTCGAGCGGCGGGGCCGCGGGCGTCATCATCAATCGCGTCTCCCGCTGGAACGGCACGACGTGGACCCAGATGACCGCGGCGATGAACAACACGGTCATCTCGCTCGGCCTCTTCAACGGAGAACTGATCGCGACGGGCGACTTCACGGCGGCGGGCTCGTCGCTGACGAACCGGATCGCGAACTGGTTCGACTGCGAGGAGTCATGTCCCGCTGACCTCAACGGCAACGGCGTCGTCGATGGAGCCGACCTCGGGATCCTGCTCGGTTCGTGGGGTCCCTGCTTCTGAGGAGGCTTCGGAGCGGCGCATCCGCGCCGTCGTCGCCTCGGTCACATGCCACCCACGACCGGGCGCTGCCGACCGGCCCTTGCAGCCTGTGGCGAGAGTCTTTCGGGCTGCGGACGAGCGGAACGGCGAATCTCATCGTCGCCTCCCCGCTCGCCCGCGCCTGCAAGGCACTTTCGCCACAGGCTGCTTGCCGCGTCGGCGGAGTCCGGGCGAGGCGAGAACCGGGACAACCACCACTTCCCGAGCGCCGATCCCGCCGAGGCTTGGTCCGCCCGCGGCTGCTCCGCTCGACCTGTGGGTCATCGTCGATCGATCCCAGCAGCGTTCCCCTCCCGCTTCCTCGGCCTGCCGCGGGGAAGGGCGCGGAGTCGGCGGTTGAGGCGCCTCCAGCTTGGCCATCATGGAGTCCGTCGCCAGCGGCCGACCCGTTCGGGTGGCGCCGCGGAGCCGCGCTGCGACGGCATCGTCGTCTGAGTCCTGGAGCACTCGCCGCCACGCCTCCGGAGGGTGTCGCCGGAACCACGCTGACGCGTCGACCAGGCCCGGCGGAAGGAGGCACCTCGGCCCGCAGTGCGATCCGGCGCTCGCCCATGCGGACTCCTCCGTGCGACGGACGAGGCGAGCTCGGACCGGGTTCCGCTCCACAGACCGCATGGCTGCCAACCGGTGCTCCCAACCGGTACTTCCAGCAGGTGCTCCCAACAGGTGCTCACTCTCCGGCGTGTGACCGACCACCGAAGAGGTCCCGGCGGGGCCGCGGATCTGAGCTCGAACCTGGGGAGGCTGCGGCCGGCGGGTCGCGAGATGTCCTCTGGCAGCGTCCGCGATCAGCCTGCGTGTGCATGGCGGTTGTTCCACCTCTCCGTCCTTCCCGGGCGGAACATCGTCGGTGTCCCTTTTCTCCGCGGGGTCCGGTTCGGCGGGCTGCGGAGCCGTCATGCGGCGAATGGAGGCGATGATCACCGCACCTGCTGCGGCAAACGGCTTGCCATGGCGGCGAGTGAGGGGCATAATCACCGCACGGTACGCGGAGAAACATGGCGTACATTCACCAGAAGCCCGGCTGGCCGGAGTTGACTTGGGACGGCGCGGCGCTCGCCGGCCCCTTGGGGGCCGTGCGCCACAAGCAGGGTCGGCTGCTTGGCAAGATGGAGGCCCTCGGGTTCGACCTGCGGGCCGAAGCAAGCCTCGCCGTCCTGACCAGCGACGTGGTGAAGTCCTCCGCCATCGAGGGCGAGAAGCTGAACCCGGATGAGGTCCGATCGTCGATCGCGCTCCGGTTGGGGCTCGATGTCGCGGGGCTGCCCAAGGCGGGCCGCGATGTCGAGGGCGTCGTGGAGATGATGCTCGACGGCACCCGGAACTTCGAGAAGCCGCTCACGAAGACGCGCCTCTTCGATTGGCACGCCTCGCTCTTTCCGACTGGTCGCAGCGGCATGAGCAGGATCACCGTCGGAGCATGGCGGAAGAGGGAATCCGGTGCAATGCAGGTCGTTTCCGGGCCGATGGGCCGGGAGAAAGTGCAATTCGACGCACCGGATGCCGACCGTCTCGATGCCGAAATGTCCGGCTTCATCACGTGGTTCAATGCAGCCCCCACGCTGGACCCGGTCCTCAAAGCGGGCATCGCGCACTTCTGGTTCGTGACGATCCATCCGTTCGAAGACGGAAACGGCCGCATCGCCCGCGCCATCGCCGACATGGCGCTCGCGCGCGCCGACGGCACAATGGACCGCTTCTACAGCATGTCGTCGCAGATCGAGGCGGAGCGGAAGGACTACTACCTGCGGCTGGAGGCGGCGCAGCGCGGCGACGTGGACATCACGGACTGGCTGGAGTGGTTTCTCGGCTGCCTCGGCCGCGCTCTCGATGGCGCCGATGGGACACTCGGCGCAGTGCTCAGCAAGGCCCGGATGTGGCAGCGGATCAACCGCAAGCCGGTCAACGAGCGCCAGCGGCTCGTGATCAACCGGATGCTCGACGGATTCAAGGGGTTCATTTCGACCTCGAAGTACGCGAAGCTGGCGACGTGCTCACCGGACACGGCCCTGCGCGATATCCGGGAGCTGCTGGAACGCGGCATCTTGGTCCAGAACCCCGGCGGCGGCCGGAGCACCAGTTACCGGCTCGGCGAGCCCGACGATGTCACGGACTGCGCGACTGAGCGGGTGTAGAGGATCAAGTTCTGAGCACTCCAGCGCCCCTCGGCTTCGTCGCGAGGTCGTCCGAAGTGGATGTTCCACAATGAGAAGCGACGCGGCCGGGGCGCCGACGGCCCCGCTGCGGGCCTGCAAGCCCCTCCAATGTCGAGACGAGCTGCGAGCTTCGACGCCGTGAAACGCCGCTTCGGTCGACCGCAGCAGAAGACAAGGGGCGCTGGAGTGCCAGCCCGGGACAACCGCCGGAACTCCCCTTCTACATCCCCGCCGGAACCGACGCCAGCTCGGCGCGGAGCTTGATGATCTGGGTCGGTGTGGCGTCGAGAATCGTGAAGGTGGCGCCGGGAAACTCCGCGGCCTCGCCGGGGGAGGGGACGCGGCCGAAGCGGGCGAGGAGGAGGCCGGCGACGGTGTCGAATGCGTCCTCCTCCGGCAGCGCGAGACCGAGCTCGGCGTTGAGGTCGTCGATGCGGTAGCGGCCGTCGATCTCGACGGTCCGCTCGTCGAGGCGGCGGAGGTCGGGCTCCTGCTCGTCATGGGGCTCGTGCTCGTCGCGGATCTCGCCGACGATCTCCTCGAGGACATCCTCGATCGTCACCAGCCCGCTGGTGCCTCCGTACTCGTCGATCACGATGGCCATGTGGACCTCGCTCCGCTGAAAGTCCTTGAGCAGCTCGCTGACCGGCTTGGTCTCGGGCACGCGGATCGGCTGGCGGAGGATCGGCTGGAGCCGGAAGTCATCCACGCCCGCGCCGAGGTAGCGGACGAGGTCCTTCACGTAGAGAATGCCGACGATCTCGTCGAGGCTGCCGCGATAGACGGGGATGCGCGAGTGGCCTCCCTCGGCGATGACGGCGCGGATCGCCCCGAGATCGTCCGTGTACTCGAGGCCCTCGATCTCGATGCGCGGCGTCATCACGGCGCTGACGTCGGTGCCGGTGAACTCGACGACGTTCTCCAGCAGCGTCGCCGCCTCGGCGTTCAGCCCGCCCTGCCGCTGGGTGTCCTCGATGGAACGGAGCAGCTCCTCCTCGACATCCTCGGCCCTGGCGTTGGCGCCGGTCAGGCGGCGCACCGCCTCGTCGACGACGCCGACGACGCGATTGAGGGGGAGCGTGAGGACGTAGACCGCGCGCAGCAGGGCGACGCTGCGGGCGATCAGCGCCGTGCCTGCGTGATCGGCGATCGCCGAGGCGAGGACGCTGGTGAAGAGCCAGAGCAGGGCGCTGGCGACGAGCACGCTGGTGAGGAGCCCTGTCGGCGTCACCCGCACGACTTCCCCCATGCCGACGATCTCCGCGACGACCACCGCCGCGAAGCCGACGCGACCGAGCGTGCGCAGGAGCGCGACGCCCTGCGCGACGAAGGACAGCCGCGGCAGAAGCCACTGCGACGCGGCGGCGCGGCCCCCTGCGACGAGGCGCCGTTCCAGCGACGATTCGCTGGCGTGGATCAACGCGAGGTTCAGCGCCGCCAGGTACGTCGTCGCGGCGAGCACGACGAAGCCGATCCAGGGGACGAGGTTGAACGCGACCCCCCCGGAGGGTGGCACGCCGGGCGCGGGCAGTTCTGGGGCGGAGGCGCTGCTCGCGGCGTCCCCCGTCGAGGCCGCAGCGGCGGCGAGCGTCGACGCCGTCATCGCGACCAGCGCGAGCAGGAGCGCGCGATGCCCACGCGGGCGCGCCGCGGCTCTGGATTGGATGAGCCGACGTGACGGCTCGCCCGCTCGTGTGCGGACCGCGCTGGGGTGTCCGGTCTTCGGAGTCGACGGCCCGCGCGGGAGGCGATCACGCTGCGGAAAACCCGCCGCGATCGGCGAAGCAATCGACGACCGAGAGGACGGCCGCGCGAAGGGCCCCGTCGGCGCTCCGCCGAGGGCTGCGCCGGCGACGATCACGGTCGCGTCGGAGCTCGCATGCGAGGCGCTCATCGGGGTATCGAGGAGAGCTCGGCCGGAGGAAGCGATGCGACTGCCGGACGCGCGGCCGGGCTCCGTGACGGGGTCGGCGCCGAACTCGAGGTCAAGGGCGGGGCCTCCGATGAAGCCTGCGTCCGGCCCGAAGGAGGGGCGGGGCGGTCCGCGTGCGCTCCCACCGCTCCCGCAGCGCCGCCGCGCGGCGACGTCGATGAACTCGCGCCGGCGGCCAGGGCGGACGCGACGTGGCCACCCGTCGACTCGCACCGCGCGAAGACCGCGCCGACGCCGATCGCTTCGAGGATGCGGTCCTCCGCGCGGTGCATCCTCGCGTACGCCTCCGCGTCTCGATCGTCATGGCCGATTCCGTGGAGGATCCCGTGGAGGACGTAGAGCAGGAGCTCGCGTTCCAGCGGATGTCCGCGGCAGATCGCCTCGCGGCGCGCGACCTCGAGGGAGACGACGATGTCGAGATCGACCAGTCCCTCATCGACCGAGCGGTCGGGGTCGCGGAGCGCTGCATGCACGAACGTGAGGACATCCGTCGTCGACGGGTCGCCGCAATGCTGCGCGTGGAGCCGCGACATCTCCTCGTCATCGACGACGCGGACGGCCACGGCGCGAAGCCGCGGCGCCGTCGCAGGCTCGGCAGCCATGAGGGTGGGATCAGGGGCGCCGGCGCTGATGGAGGAGGCCCCAGCCTCGCGCGCCGCCGAGGACCCCACGCCGGGTCGGGCCGAGCCGCGAAGCTCGTCACTGGCGGTCCGGCGTCCGGCCCTCCCCGGCGCTCCCGTCGGTTTGTCCAGTTTGGCCAGTGTGGCCAGTGTGGCCAGTCTGGCCTGTGTGGTCGGTTCGGGCGGTTCGGGCGGCCGAGCCGCTGCGGTCGACGCTCGACGTTGGTCCCGCGCCGGTCTGTCCAGCGGCCCAGCCGATCCGGGGTCGACCGACGGCGCGGCGCCCGCCGCAGCGATCGTCGTGCGCCCGGGCGCCGCCCGCTCAACGCGGTCCCATGCTCGAAGATGCAGCAGGGCCGCTTCGGCGTGCCGACGGAGCGACTCGAGGTCGAGCGCGATCGACGCCTCGCGCTGCGACGATCCGGACGGCCCGATGGAGGCGGCGCGAAGCGCATCCTTCGCCCGCGCCGCGGCGCTGATCCCGATGGTGAAGGTCACCTCCGCTCCGGGCACCGGGTCCGAGGGCACGGGCGCTACGGAGACTGGATCCGAGGGCGCTGGATCCGAAGGCACCGGTTCCGAAGGCGCTGGATCCGACGGCGCTGGGTCGGACCGTTCCGGAGCCGTCGCGGGCTTCACGGACAGAGACGCCGCGCCCTCGGCGGGGACCCCGCGCTCCCCGGTCGGCGGCTCACCGAAACCCGCCTCACCGCCGACCAGCGACCCGTCCCGAACAGCGCCGCGCGCGCGCCCCGCCGGGTCATCGTCGGACTCCGCATGGCTGCCGCGCGTCTCGGGCGGGGTCGCCGCGCCGCGGCGCGCATCGCGCGGGCGCGCTGCTCCTCGGCCGGAAACCTGGGGTCTGCGGAGGGACATCGCGGGTGGAGTGTAGCGAGGCCGAATCCGGACGACGACCGCGCCGAAGCGCTCGCAACGCTCATCCTCTATACTCGCCCTCGCGCGACCGCGAGCCTCGACGTCGCGCGACGAGCCCGCCGAGATCCTGTCGACTTCGCGGTCAGAGTCCGGCCCCTGCCGGTCGAAGCCGATCCCGCAGACGCCCGAGCCCGTCGACCTCCCCATGCCGTACACCCTCACACCGGATCAAGGTCTCGACGTCGACATCGACACCACCGAGTATCTCGCCGACCGCGCCGACGCGCCGGATCGATGGGTGCTCAACTTCGGGCCGCAGCACCCCGCCACGCACACCACGCTGCGGATCGTGCTCGAGCTCGACGGCGAGCGGGTGGCGCGGGCGACGCCGCACATCGGCTATCTCCACAGCGGTTTCGAGAAGCTCGGCGAGCACCACGACTGGAACCAGTACGTCTGCACGATCAGCCGCATGGACTACGTGGCGCCGATCGTCAACGACATCGCGTGGCACCACGCGGTCGAGAAGCTCTTCGGCGTCGCGCTGACCCCGCGGTGCACCGTGGTCCGGACGATCATGGCGGAGCTGGGCCGCATCCAGAGCCACCTTCTCTGCGTCGGCGCAGCGGCGCTCGACCTCGGCGGCCTGACGGCGTTCCTCTACGGCTTCAACGAGCGCGAGTTCATCTACGACATCGTCGAGTACATCTCCGGCCAGCGCTTCCATCCCGACTGGACGCGCGTCGGCGGGGCCTTCCGGGACATTCCCGATGACGAGGTCTTCCGCCGGATGGTGCGCGAGTTCATCGACGTCCGCATGGCGAAGGTGATCCGCGAACTCGAGGTGCTCCTCGACCGGAACCGCATCTTCGTCGATCGACTTCAGGGCGTCGGTCCGATCTCGCGCGAGGACGCCATCGCGTGGTCGCTCGCGGGGCCGGTCGCCCGTGCGAGCGGCGTCCGTCGCGATCTGCGCAAGGACGAGCCCTACCTCTGCTACGCCGACAACTGGGACGGCGAGGGAGCGGAGGGGGTGAAGTTCAGCGTCGCCATCGCCGCCGACGGCGACAGCTACTGCCGCTACCTCGTCCGGCTGGAGGAGATGAAGCAGTCGATCAGGATCATCGAGCAGCTCATCGACCGGATTCCGACCGGGCCGATGGACACGTTCGCCGACGCGAAGCTCAGGCTCCCCGCGAAGGGCGACGTCTACGGCTCGATCGAGGCGACGATCCAGCAATTCGAGATCTTCATGCACAACCGCGGCTTCGACACGCCCATCGGCGAGTGCTACGCCGCGATCGAGGGGCCCAACGGCGAGCTCGGCTATTACATCGTCGCCGGCGGAACCCGATGCCCGTGGCGCGTCCGCGTGCGGCCCCCCTGCTTCATCCACTTCGGCGCCTTCGCGAAGCTGATCGAGGGACATCAGCTTGCCGACATGGTCGCCGTGCTCGGTTCGCTCAACATCATCGCGGCAGAGCTCGATCGCTGAGGGCGACACGCTTGGATCGCCCGCGCCGGCGCGGAGAGCCGCACTGGCGGCGACCGAACCATCGAGCCGGACCGACACCGATCCCGCACGACTCCCCCCCCCTCCCCCCCCCCCCCCCCCCCCCCCCCCCCCCCCCCCCCCCCCCCGCCCCGCCCCCCCCCCCC
>CALMPF010000007.1 GCA_937871505.1 uncultured Planctomycetia bacterium
CGCCTCGCCGGCATGAGGCGTTGTCAACGGGAGTAAGGGGCGCTGTAGTGCTAGGGCCTTGGCGGCGCGCC
The DNA here is from genome assembly GCA_937871505.1 of uncultured Planctomycetia bacterium. Lineage (GTDB taxonomy): Bacteria > Planctomycetota > Phycisphaerae > Phycisphaerales > SM1A02 > CALMPF01. Next base: position 72 of record CALMPF010000007.1, read on the forward strand.
CGCTCCGCTCTCCTCGGCCGGAGTCTCGGCGGCGACCTCGTCGATCATGCGGGCGATCCGGTCGCGCTCATCGAGGAAGGGGACGAGAGTCTGGTTGTACCAGTCGTACCACTCCTTCATGTTGTAGCCCATGCTTCCGGTCGGCCGACCCCACTCTGCGCTGGTCATCGAGACCAGCGCATTGTGGACGTCGATTCGGTACGTCACCGCCACCGCGTCCATGACGCGAAGCAGCGACCCCTCGTTGACGACGCCGAGGACGGGCTGGAACGCGCCCGCGCTGCCGCCGACCACCGGTATCAGGTTCGCCACGTAGGTCGTCTGCGAGCCGATCACGATCCACGCGAGATCGCCGCTGGGCGGGACCGGATCCGCGGTCGCCTGGGCGAAGATGAGCAGCGGGATCGTCTGGATCGCGCCGAGCCGGGCGGCGACGATCGCCGCGCCGTTGGCGACCGCGTGCGTCGTGGAGCGCAGGCCGGCGTCGAGGTCGCGAAGGACCTCCTCGGCGATCGGCGGCTCTTTCGCCAGGAGCATCCTGATCGCCTCCTCCCTGAAGCCGCGGCGCGACGCCTCGCCCTGAACGATCGCGTAGAAGGCGAGCGCCGCCTGGCCCTCGGCGCCGCTGCGATCGAAGAGCCGCAGCATCGCCTGCTGGACGTCGGCGGCTTCATCCTTGAGAACGCGGATCATCGGGCGGAACGCCGCGGGATCCGTGAACTCTCCGATCTCGTCAAGCCCCCGTGCCCGCAGCGACCCGCGGACTCGGCCGAAGCTGCGCCGCGCGAGATCCCGGAGCTGCCGCTCGTAGCCGCGCGCCTCGGCGCGCGCTTCGTGCTGCGCAAGATCGACGACGGCCGTCGGGTCGTAGCAGAGCGGCACCGCGCCGGTGCGCGGAATCGCCTTCGGTCGGGCGGCGGACCATCTCGGGGTCGAGCCTCCGCCCGTCGGCATCGAGAGCCCCGTCTGGCCGAGGAGCGGTCCCGCCGGGATCACGATCGACGCGGTGATGACGAGGGCTCGGAGCATGCGTCGATGATACGGGGGGGCGCTCCGCCGAAGGAGCGCGCGGGCGCACATCCTCGGCAGCGCGCCGCACAATCCGACCGGCCGCGTCGACGACGACGCGGAGCAGGCGGCGATCGCCGGCCTCGCGCGGCGGCACGATCTGACGGCCATCAGCGACGAGGTGTACGAGAAGCTCGCCTACTGCAAGCGCGGCGGGACGCTCGATGAGGCGGCGGGGCGCCTGAAGGCGCGGTTCCGGACGCGATGAGCGCTGGACCGCGCTACTCGGCTCCAGCGGCCCGGTGGTACCACTCGTAGAGGATCACCATTCCCGCGACGACCCGCGGATCGCTGATCCCATTGAGGACGACCCAGGTCGCGAAGGGGATCTTGTCGCCGGCGTCGAGCGCGACGTAGCTCTCAAGAAGCTGGAAGAAGCGGGGGAGGAGGGAGAGATAGGGCGATGGTGGGGGGAGAAGCGGAGAACTCGTGGCGACGGGATGAGCCACCGCGTGCCGGCGCCAGTCGAGCCAACCCGAGGCGCCGAGCGCGGGGGCGGGCATCGGTCCGCAGTGCAACAGGAAGGCAGCACCGACGATGGTCGGGGCCAGCCGTCGAAACACGAGCGAGCACACTCCGGTCATCACCGCGCCTCCTTCCTCTCCGCCTGCACTGCCCGCAGGATCTGCCATCCGATCTCGCGAAACTCCGGGAAGCGCCCCATTGTGCCCATCAGCGTCCGGATGTCCGTTTCATCGAAGTTCCACTGGGGCGGCGTCTCATCGGCGTGATCCCCCAGGACGCGATAGATGTGCTCGATCGTGAAGAGCTGCTGCCGGAGGGCCCAGTGTCCGAGTCGTTCGGCAACCTCGTCGACCTTGTTCGTGAGGATCCCGAGCACCTGATCGGGATGCTCGAACGCGCCGAGGGACCGAATGACGGTGCGAGCGGCGAAGACGCAGCACCAGCCGAGGCTCTCGGCATCCCACGAGCTGACCGTGGCGAGGTCGAAGGCGGTGCCGAGCGAACGGATCGTCTCATCGACGTAGTCGACGGGAGTGCGCTCGCCGAGGAGGACGCCGATCTCGCCGGCGGCGGAGCGAGCTTTCTGGGCGAACGAGGCGTCCTTCGGCGAGGACGGACGCGCGAGGTAATCGTCGAACACGTCGGCTGCCAACTCAAGGGCGGCTCGCGCATCGAGCAGGATCTCCCGCGAGTCCGCGCCGGCGCACTCCGCCTGAAGCCTGAGCGTCATCCCTCGCACAAACGACGCATAGCCGAGAAGAGTTCTCATGACACTCGCGCGGGGGACGTCGCGGAGCTCGTTGACCAGCTCGATCGCGATCGCGCCAGCCTCGTAAAGCTGACCCGTCATGCAGAGCGCGTAGGCGAGGACCGCGCGGAGCCGACACGCAGCTTCTGCGCGACGCGAGACGCGGCGCAGGCCCCTTCGACACGAGTCGATCGCTTCGAGGTAGCGTCCGTCACTTTCAAGCGCCACCTGCCTGTAGTACATCAGGTGCGCGAACGTCTCGCCGTCGAGTCTCGAGTGCTTCTGCGGCGCGGAAAACTCGAGCAGTGCGCTCCACTGTTCATCGCGACCGAGCTCCCACGCCCGTCGGACGATCGCCTTCGCGTCGTCGGCGCTGATCGGCGGTCCCGCGGGGAGGCCGGCCTCGCCCGGAACTCCGGGCGCGTCCATCTTCCCGCGCAAGTCGGCGACGATCATCTCGATCGGCCAGTCGAGGATCTCGGAGAGAGAGACGACCATGTCCAGCTTGGGGTTGCCCGAGTCCGGGATGATCGCGTGGACGTTTCGCCCCAGGGCGTCCGCAGCCTCGCGCTGCGTCCAGCCGCGGTATGACTGCGCGAGCTCGATCATCGACTCGAGTCGTTCCCTCGCAGTGCCGGGGCTCTCGGTGCGTCGCTTCGCCATCGGAAGACTCCTCCCACTGAGTCATCAAGCGGAGTTCCGCCAAGCGAACCTCCCGAACCCGTCGAGGGCTGGCGCAGGGCGGATCGAAACAGGGGCACGGTAACCTCGGGGCGGAGCAACCGTCAAGCAGAATCGGCAGCGAAAATGGCGCCGGACCGCGCCGGGCGCACACCCTCGCAGCGTGCGACCGGGACCTCCGCCGCAGCGCGATCATCCCGCCGCCGCTGCTCTGACGACCACAAGCCGACGCCCGAGGGAGACCGGTCCGACGACCTGCTCCCCGCCATCGGGCCAGCGAACGGTCACGATCACCCCTTCGCTCGCTGCGCTCGACCCCTCGGGGAAGCCGAAATGGGCCAGGGGCGCCGCATTGCTCATGAACGGGCCGCCTCCCCAGATCCAGCGCGTCTGGACCGCCTCCGGGGAAGCCGGCGCCGCAGGCGCGCCGCCCGCGTCGTTCGCGCCCGAGGGCGCGGCCGGCGCGGCCGAGATCACCGACCCCACGCCGCGCCGGTTGCCCGGGTTTCCGCGATCGTCAAGCTCGACGATCAGCCACCGACCGGGAGTCGCGGCGCCGTGCTCCCCCGCCGCATCGCGAAGTCGCTCGATCGCGTCGTTGCGCAGCACCCGGAGCGGTCCGTTCAGCTCGCCGACGACGATGTCGATGTCGCCGTCGCCGTCGAGATCGGCGAAGAGCGCGGTGCGATCGCGGTGCGCCGCCGCCAGCCACGCCCCCCCGCGTTCCGCGGGGACCCGCGCGAAGCGGCGCCCCGAGCGTTCGAAGAGCAGCGGCACCTGCTGATAGTCCGAGTCCATCGTGCGCCGCGATGCCTGCGGGTAGACGTGACCGTTGAAGACCACCAGATCCTCGTCGCCATCGAGGTCGAAGTCGAAGAAGCCGCACGCCCATCCGAGGTAGGGCCGGCTCACCGCGCCGAGGCCGTACTGCTGGGTGCGGTCGGAGAAGACGCCGCCCGGACCGTTGATGTGGAGCGTGTTGGTGTCGCTCGAGAAGTTGGTCGTGAAGATGTCCGGGCGCCCGTCCCCGTCGACGTCTGCGACTCCGATTCCCATCGAGGCCTGCTCGGTCCCCTCGATGTTGACCGCGATGCCGCTGGCCATGCCGCGCTCCTCGAAGCGCAGGCGCGTCGCGCCTCCGCCGGCGACGGCCCCGGTCGGGTCCTCGTCCGCAGCGGGCGTGCGATTGAGGAAGAGGAAGCTCGGGCGCGAGTCGTTCGCGACGTAGATGTCAGGGCGGCCATCGCCGTCGAGGTCAAGGATGGCCAGATTGAGGCCGTACGACGCAGGGACGCTGCGGATGCCCGCAGGCTCGCCGACCTCACGGAAGGTCCCGTCGCCGAGGTTCTCGAAGAGAAGATCCACCGTCGCGGGCAGTCCGATCGGGCCGGCCATCACCGGGATCGACTTGAAGATCGTCGGCCCGGGCGGATTGGCGACGTCGAAGCCGAGATAGCGGGTGACGTAGAGGTCGAGATCGCCGTCGCCGTCGAGATCCGCGAAGGCGGCGCTCGTCGACCAGCCTCCCGCGTCGATCCCCGCCGCGGCGGTGACGTCCTCGAAGCGCCCGTCGCCGAGGTTCCGCAGCAGCACATCGCCCCCGAAGCAGCAGATGTACAGGTCGTCGCGGCCGTCGCCGTCGTAGTCGCCCACCGCCACGCCGAACGCCCAGCGCCGCAGGTCGATCCCGGATCGCTCGCTCACGTCGCGGAAGCGGAGGCCGCCGAGATTCTCGAAGAGCCGCGCCCCGGGACCGGACTCCGGATCGTCAAGCGTCGCGCCGTTGGGCATGAAGATGTCGAAGTCGCCGTCGCCGTCGAAGTCGATCAGCGCCAGTCCCCCCCCTTTGACCTCGAGGATCTGCGTCGACGGGAGCGCCCCCGAGGTCATCGAGGCGATGAGGCCGCTCTCGGCGGTGACGTCGGTGAAGTGCAGCAGCGGAAGCGCAGCGGGGCCGGGAGCCGCAACCGCCCCGCCGGCGCGACGTTCCTGCTCTGCGGCTGTTCCGGCGTTCTCGGAGACGGGCGCCGGTGCAGCGCCGACCACGGAACTCGGCCCATCCGATCGCGCGCCGCCGGATCCGTCCGGCGCGCCCGGCGCGGGCGATCGCTCGCCGCAGGCGGCGACGAGGAGCAGGGACAGCGCCCCTGCGGCCGCGAAGGACGCTCCGCACGCAGAGACGTTCGATCGCAAGAGCCGTCGTGTCATCGGGTCCCTCCGACGAACCCGCGCGCTGCGGCGCCGGCGCCCGACTGAGACGGCGCCGCCGCATCGCCGACGTCGCTCGACGCACCCTCCGCATCCCCTTCGGCGCCGAAGCCCGGTTCGGCCGCGCCGCCGGGGGCGGTGCGGCCATCCGCAGCCGGCGCCTCCTCAGGACCCTGCCTGCCGAGTCGCCGAAGCGCCTCACGCTCCTTGCTCCGGGCCTCGGCGGCGTCGTCGGTGCGCCCCGCGCGGTCGTAGATTCGCGCCAGCTTCGCCCATGCCTCGTAGGCATCGGGATAGAAGCGAACCGCCGAGATGAGCTCGCGCTCGGCGTCGGCATCGCGATCGAGCCGGAGGTAGACGTCGCCGAGCCGCGCCCGCGCCTTGGCGACATCGACGCGCGGCACCACGCCGCGCTTCAGCAGCATGTCGAGGTTGCGCAGGAAGAGCGCCTCGGCGTCGTCGGTGCGGTCTTCCTCGAGCGCGACGAGGCCGAGCCCGAAGACCGAGTCGGCCTCGTCGGGGACACGGCGCAGGTGCTCCTCGAAGGCCTGCCGCGACGCGGTCATGTCGCCGAGGTAGTACTCCGCCCACCCCAGGAAGTGGAAGGCGTGATCGACTTCGGGATAGGACTGCTTCAGGGTGATGGCGCGCTCGAAGTGCGTCCGCGCCTCGCCGTAGCGCTTCTGCTTCTGGATCGCGACGCCGAGCAGGAACTCCGCCTGGGCCGTTCCCGGCATCTCGCGAAGAACGGTGCGAAGGGCGACCTCCGCGACGGCGAACTCCTGGGTCTGGATCATCCGCCGGGCGATGTCGATGCGCGGGTCGGCGGGCCGGAAGCTGCCGCGCGGCTCCGGCGGCCGCGGCGTCTCGGCGAACGCGGCGGAACGGTCACCGCTGTCGATCGAACCGACGATCGGGACGGGTTCGTCGGTCGCCGCCGAAGCGTCGGGCGGAACCTCGGCCGCGACGGGGCGTGCCGACTCTTCGTCCGAGGGCGCGCTGACGCTCCCGCGATTGACGGCGGGCTCCGAGGCCCGATCGCAGCCACCAAGCGCCACGGCGGCGGCCGCAGCGGCGGAGAGGGCGAGCCCGCGCGCTGAGACGCGCGTCGAGAGCGAGCGCGCGGCCCCGCTCGGCGCGCTCGTCGATCCCGACCATGCCCCGACGAACGGACGCCCATCCGGCCCCGGCACGGAGGCACACGCTCGAGTCCGTCTACGCGGCAGGCTGCAGCGGTCGTCTGGCATTCGATTGTCCAACGGGCGAGGGGTGGTTGAGCGAGGCTCGCTGGGCTCCCGACGCACGCTCCGAGCCGATCGAGAGCGCGCCGAACGACAGAGGCTTCCGAAGGCGGAGCAGCGGCCATGGCGCGTGAGCGCCTGATCGTGGCGCCGGTGCGCCGCCGGGGTCGCCGCTCCGCGGGACCGTCACCCGCCTGCGGCGGGAGTCACCAGAGCGTCGCAGCCGACCATCCGGCTGGCGAGGAGCCGAAGCGGGTCGTCGAGGCCCCGCGGCCTCTCCGCAGGCGCCGCTCCTCGGACAGCTTCATGCAGGAAACGAGCCCTTGGTGAATCCTGTTCGCACGGGCAGTTCAGGGCGGCCCCCACTGTAGCCGACGGGCAGCGATCTCCCGCCCTTCAGGGCGACCTTGGAAGGCTATCGGACCCCATATCATGGGCCTCGGGCGACTTTGCCCACTGCGGGTGGCGGCCTGGGTGACTTCGTGGTTTTCGCGCGAAATTTCTTGTGGCGTTCCGACCAGCATTCGCTATTCTCGTTCCATGAATGAAGGCGCGGTATGGGCTGAGTCGCCGGCTCGGCAGAGCCCGCCACGGTCAGGACCGAGCCCCCACCTCGGGGCGGCCCGCCCAGATCCCACCTTCGTTCAAGGCACCCACTCCCTCCCAGTCCCTCAGTGATCCTGCGGCCGACACCGCCGACGCTTCATGAAAGGTCGTCGCCACTCTGCGTGTCGGTCTTGGACCCCTCCCCACCTCCCCGATCTGTTCAGGAGTTCTCCCGTGAGTTCGAAGGGTCGTCTCGACGTCCGTTTCGTCACAGCGGCGGGCTGCGGCCTCGCCGCCTTCATCGTCGGCGCCGCCTCGGTTGCGAGCGGCGGCCTCCAGCTTCAGCCGAAGGCCGGAGCGCCCCTCCAAGGCCTGTCAGCCGCGGAACTCGCGCTGTTCGAGGCGGGCAAGGGTCTCTTTGAGACCCCGCTCACCGACGAACAGGGCCTCGGTCCGATCTTCAACAAGGCCGGCTGCTTCAGCTGCCACACGAACCCCCTCGGCGGATGGGGTTCGATCACCGTCACCCGCTTCGGCTTCTCCGACAAGGGCACCTTCGATCCGCTCACCCACCTCGGCGGCCCGCTCCATCAGGCCGCGGCGATCAACCAGGGGTGCGAGGAGTCGATCCCCGGTCCCGAGATCGCGAACGTGATCACGCTTCGCGTGACCAACTCGTCGCTCGCCTTCGGCATGATCGAGGCGATCCCCGACGCGGCGATCCTCGCCAACGAGGATCCGTTCGACGCCGACAAGGACGGCGTGCGCGGCCGGGCCCACATGGTCCACGCCGTCGAGGACTGCCTCCAGACGCCGGAAGGCCCCGACTGCACCGATGTGCCGCTGCGCGTGGGGCGCTTCGGCTGGAAGGCGCAGGTCGCGACCGTGCTGACCTTCTCCGCCGATGCGGCGGTGAACGAGATGGGCCTGACCAACCGCTTCTTCCCGGTGGAGAACGCGCCGAACGGCGATCTCGCGCTGCTGGCCCTCTGCGACAACGTCCCCGATCCGGAAGACGTCGCCGACCAGGACGGCTTCGACTTCGTCGACCGCGTCACGCACTTCCAGCGCTACCTCGGCGTGCCTCCGCAGACGCCGCGCTCCGGGATGTCCGGCGAGGCGATCTTCAACGCGATCGGCTGCGCGGTCTGCCATGTCGCCGAGTGGACGACCGCAGACGATCCCTCGCTCGAGGACGCGATCCGCAACAAGACGATCCGCCCGTACTCGAACTTCCTGCTGCACAACATGGGCCTGCTCGGCGACGGCATGGTCGACGGCGACGCGGGCGATCTCGACATCCGGACCCCGACGCTCTGGAACCTCGCGACCCGCGACCCGATGCTCCACGACGGTCGCGCTGCGGGCGGCACGTTCTTCGACCGCGTCGCCGGCCCGGGCGGGGCGATCTGGTGGCACAACGTCATCGGCAGCGAGGCGCAGGGCTCGGCGAGCGCCTTCTTCGCGCTTCCGTTCTTCGAGCAGGTCGAGGTCGTGAAGTTCCTCCAGTCGCTCGGGCGCCTCGAGTTCGATTCCGACCGCGACAACGAGATCGACTACTTCGACTTCCTCGACTTCAAGGCGTGCTTCGACTTCGGCGGCGACAAGATCAGCCCCGACGACGAGTGCGCCGTGCATGACATCAACCAGGACGGCGTCGTCGACCTCATCGACTTCCAGTGGTTCCTGCTCGCCTACGAAGGCGTCAACGGCGACTGCAACGACAACGGCGTCAGCGATCTCGAGGAGATCCTCCTCGGAGCGCCCGACGACGACGGCGACGGCATCCCCGACGACTGCGCCGCGGTGTGCGTCGGCGACATCGACGGCAGCGGCTCGATCGACGGCGCCGATCTCGGCGCCCTGCTGGGCGCCTGGGGCACGGCGAACGCCGGTGCCGACCTCAACCGCGACGGCACCGTCGACGGGGCCGATCTCGGCATCCTGCTCGGCGCGTGGGGAAGCTGCCCGTAACGCCCACTCCGGATCGCCCCGAAGCCTCGCCCGCGGGGCGAGGCACTTCAGTCCCCCGGACTGACATCTTCCGTTCCCAACCCATCCCGGGACCCGGGCGTCACCGACGCCCGGGTCCCCCACTTCGAGTCCGACAGAGACGCAAGGAGACCTTCGAATGAGACTGGCATCTGTCCTGACGGCCGCCACGGCCGTCGGCGTCTGTGCCCCGATGGCCCTCGGCCAGTGGGTCGCATATCAGAACGAGACGGCGTCGCGCCTGGTCGCTCCGCCCAACCTCGTCGTCAACGACAACATCGAGAAGGACTTCGCCTACGGCGACTTCAACAAGAACGGCTGGGTCGACCTGGTCGTCGTCCGCAAGTTCCCCGGGTCGATCCAGGGCGGCTTCCGCAACCTGCTGCTCATGAACGAGGGCGGCGTCCTCGTCGACCGCACCGACGAGTATGCGGTCGCCAGCGACATCGAGGGCTACTTCGGCTTCCTCGACCCGACCAACGACCGCGACGTCAAGGCCGTCGACGTCGACGGCGACGGCTGGCTCGATCTGATCACCTGCACGACGATGAGCGATCAGGTGAACTGGATCCTCGGCCAGCCGCGGGTCTACATGAACCTCGGCAACGACGCCAACGGGAACTGGCTCGGCTTCCGCTTCGAGCACCAGCGGCTCCCGCAGATGTTCTCGAAGACCGGCGCCGTCGCCAATCCGCGCTTCTGCGAGATGGCGGTCGCCGACTTCACCGGCGACGGCTACCCGGACATCTTCTTCGTCGACTACGACACTCCCGAGACCTCGGGGACGGTCTGCATCGACCTCAACGGAAACGGGAGCACGGCCGATCCCGGCGAGTGCCAGCAGAGCCCGCCGCAGAATCCCAACCTCGACTTCGACAACAAGTTCGTCGTCAATCACGGCGCGGCGAACCCCGGCTACTTCTTCGACTCGACCAACACCCGCTTCACGACCTCCCAGCTCGCCTCGGCGTTCGGCAACGCGGCGCTCGCCGCCGACCTGAGCGGCAACGGCTGGGACGAGGTCGTCCGGGTCAACACGCTCACCGGCGGACAGAACGTCGCGGTCTACCGGCGCAACCAGCTCGAGGGCATGAGCTGGACCGGCCCGAACAACATCTACACAGGCCTCGCCCCGTACAACATCGTCGCGGGCGACCTGAACAATGACGGCCGGATCGACCTCGTCGTCGTCGACGACTCGAAGGATCGGTTCATGATCAACAACACGACGGCCGCGAACGGCTTTGCGACGTTCACGACCTTCACGATCAACGATTCGCTCAACGAGTTCGGCAACCAGGCGGTCCTCGCGGACCTCGACAACGACGGCTTCCTCGACCTGATGATCGCGGACGTCGACGCCGACCTTCCGCCCTTCTGCCCGACGACGGGCCGGCGTGCGCACATCTACCGCAACACCTTCCCCACCAACGGCATCAACGGGAACATGCTCGACGAGATCGGGCAGATCATCCCCAACAACATGCTGACGGCGACCTACGACTTCGCCCCGATCGACCTGAACAACGACGGCTGGCTCGATCTGGTGATCGGTCGCTGCGCGGGCATCCAGGTCTGGATGAACATCCCGCCGGTCTCGCTCTCGTTCACCTACCCCGACGGCCTCCCCGGCCTCGTCGATCCCGGCGTTCCGACGGACATCCAGGTCACCGCCAACATCGTCGGCGGCGGCTCGATCGTCCCTGGGACCGGGCTCATCTACGTCTCCGTCGACGGCGGTCCCTTCGCCAGCTCGCCGATGACCGATCTCGGCGGCAACCAGTTCGTCGCGACGCTCCCCGCGATCGAGTGCGGCAGCAGCGTGGCCTACTACTTCAGCGGCGACCTCAGCAACGGGCCGGTGGTCAATGATCCGCCGACCGCCCCGCTGAGCGCCTACGTGACGAGCGCCTTCGACAGCGTCGAGGAGATCTTCTTCGACGGCGCCGAGAGCGGCCTCGGCGGCTGGACCGTTGCGGACACGGCCGTCACGTTCGGAAGCTGGATCGCGGCGGCTCCGGTCGGCACGGTCCTCTCCGGCAACCAGGCTGCGCCGAACGTGGCCTTTGAGGGCACGCAGGCGTTCCTCACCGGCGTCGGCGTCCCCGGCGGCACCGCGGGCGCGTCCGATCTCGACGGCGGCCCGACGATCCTGACCTCCCCGCTCTTCGACATCGATGGCGATGACGCCATCGTCTCCTACGCCCGCTGGTTCTTCTGCGACGACGTCGGCATCTTCGGCGCCGACGAGCTTCGCGTCGAGGTCTCCAACAACAACGGTGCGAACTGGACCGTCGTCGAGACCACGACGACCAACGCGGGCCAGTGGGTCGTGAGCGACTTCCGCGTGAGCAACTTCGTCGAGCCCTCCGACCAGATGCGCGTCCGCTTCTGGGTCTCGGACAACCCGAACAACTCGGTGACCGAGGCCGGCATCGACGCGTTCCGGATCGAGGCGTACGTCTGCGACGACGATCCGAAGCCGACCTGCCTCGCCGATCTCAACAGCGACGGCGTGGTGGACGGAGCCGACCTGGGCATCCTCCTCGGCGCTTGGGGCGGCGCGGACGCCGACCTCAACGGCGATGGCAGCACGGACGGCGCCGACCTCGGCATCCTCCTCGGTGCGTGGGGCAACTGCCCGTGATTCCCCGATGACGACGGCCTCGGCCGCCGTCATCGGCTGACCGCTCACTCGGACCACCTCCGTCTGGGCAGCAGGTGACACTCAAGGACCCCGGCCCGCAAGGGCCGGGGTCTTTCGCTGCGCCGTTCAGCGATCGTCGCAAGATCGCCGCTCGCCCATTGACCCGATGCCATCTGCCGGTCACACTGGCCGCATCGGACGAGGACGGCGTCCGATGGCGGGAGCGGTCCCGCCGCGTGCCCCCCCGGCGTTACGTCCGAGCCGGAGCAAGGCGCGTCCTTACGGCCCCCGTCCGGCCTGAGGGAGCATCTGATGAGAAGAATCTGCATCGTGGCCGGAGCGGCTGCGATGGCGTCCCTGCCTGCGGCCTCGACGTGGGCGCAGGGCTGGGTGACCTTCCAGAACGCGACATCGACGCGACTGGTCGCCGCCCCCGGCCTGGGGTCCGCCGACCCCGAGGAGAAGGACTTCGCCTTCGCCGACCTCGACAACGACGGCGACATCGACCTGATCGTCGTCCGCAAGCAGCCCTTCACCAACCCCAACGGGAAGCGGAACGTCCTGTTCATGAACGAGGGCGGCGTCCTCGTCGACCGCACGATGGAGTTCGCGACCGCCGCCACCGACGGCGGGAACGGCTTCCTCGACATCACCAACGACCGCGACGTCGCCATCGCCGACTTCGACGGCGACGGCTGGCTCGACTTCGTCACCTGCCCCGCGCTGAACTCGAACCTGCCCAAGACGATCTCGCATCCGCGGATCTACATGAACCGCGGCGTCGACGATCAGGGCAACTGGCTCGGCTTCCGCTACGAGGAGGCGCGCATCCCGACGATTCTGCCTCAGGCCCCCAACGGCTGCGGGATCGCGGTCGGCGACGTCACCGGCAACGGCCGTCCCGACATCTACATCGTCAACTACCTGAGCGACGTCAACGACCGCCTGCTCATCAACGACGGCTCCGGGTTCTTCACCGACCAGACGTCCCAGCGGATGACGCTCACGATGGTCCAGTCGGGCTTCGGCACCGCCGGGGTCATCCTCGACATCAACGGCGACGGCGTGAACGACATCGCCAAGAGCGAGAACGGGCCCTTCAAGACCAGCTACAACAACCCCGCCCAGCAGGGCTTCTTCAACAAGCACAAGACGACCAGTGCGGGCGCCCACTACGGCATGTCCGCCGGGGACCTCAACAACGACGGCAAGATCGACTTCGTCCTCGGCGACGACGGCGCCGACCGCTACCTGCTCAACCTCGGCAACGGCGCCGACGGCATGGCGGTCTTCGAAAGCAAGACGTTCTCGTTCCTCAGCGGCGGCGACGACGGCTTCGCCAACAACAGCCAGATCGTCGACCTGAACAACGACGGCTGGAAGGACGTCCTCATCGCCGACGTCGATGTCGACATCGGCGGCTGCTCGCGGCGCCTGCACCTGTACCGCAACCTCGGCAACGCTCCGAGCGTGACCCTTCAGGACCAGGGCACCGGCGGCATTCCCGCCAACCAGCTCACCGGCACGCACGACATCGCGGTCTTCGATCTCGACGGCGACGGCTGGAACGACCTGATCATCGGTCGATGCAGCGGCATCTCCGTCTGGATGAACGTCCCGCCGGTCGGCGTGGTCTTCTCCTACCCGCAGGGGCTGCCCGCCTTCGTCGAGCCGGACGCTCCGACCATCTTCGAGGTGCGGATCGTCCCGACCGGCTCGGGCAACATCCTCCCGGCGACCGCGAAGCTGCGGTACTCGGTCGGAGACGGCCCCGTCGTGGAGACGCCGCTCGACCACGTCGGCGGCGACATCTTCGCTGCCACGCTCCCGGCCCTCGCCTGCACCGAGTCGGCGACCTGGCATGTCACCGTGCAGACCTCTCCCGCAGGGACCTTCTCCGATCCGCCCGGAGCGCCGGCCGCGACCTACGCGGTCCTCTCCGCGCTGGGGACCGAGATCTCCCTTCGCGACGAGATGGAGGGAGATCTCTCCGGCTGGTCGGTCGTCAATCACCCGTCGCTCACCGGCGGCGCGTGGGTCGCCGCCGATCCCGTCGGCTCCGCGGTCTCCGGGCAGATCGCCCAGCCCGAGGATGACGCGACCGCCGGCGACGGCGTGATCGCGTGGGTCACCGGCAACGGCGTTCCCGGCGCACCGGCCGGCGCGTCGGATGTCGATGGCGGACCGACGATGCTCTTCTCGCCGCTGATCGACCTCGAGGGTCAGGACGGCATCATCTCCTTCGCGGCATGGTTCTTCTGCGACGATCCTCCCGGAAGCGGTCAGGAGGACGTGATGGAGGTTCTCGTGAGCAACGACGCCGGCGCCACCTGGGTCCTCGCCCAGACGATCGCGACGACCGGCGGCGCGTGGAAGGTCCACTCGTTCCGCGTGAGCGAGTTCGTCGCCCCCACGGCGCAGGTGCGCGTGCAGTTCTCCGTCGCGGATGTGCCGAACAACTCGGTCACCAACGGCGGCGTCGACAACTTCCAGGTCGAGACGATTCTCTGCCCCGAGGACGCCTGTCTCGGCGACCTCGACGGCAACGGATCCGTTGACGGCGGAGACCTCGGAATCCTGCTCGGCGCCTGGGGCACCGACGCGGCGGACCTCGACGGAAACGGCGTGGTCGACGGCGCGGATCTCGGCGTCCTTCTCGGCGCGTGGGGTTCGTGCGGCTGATGCCGGTCCCCGCGTGACGGAGCGCCCGCGACGACATCGGTCGCAAGCGTGGCCGAACGTCGCACCAAGGACCGCTCCGCTCCGCGAGAACATGCGACTCGACACGACCCCGGCCTGCAAAGGCCGGGGTCGTGTCTTGATCCGGATCCGCCACGGGGCGACGCTCGACGCAGGCCGAGCGGGACGGAGCCCGTCCGGCCTCCGGACGCTCGCCCGGAAGAGAGCGCAGCGGCACGCTCCACGGGCATGCGGCGCAGTCGCGTCGAAGGCGCCGCCCGGCGCGAGGGCTCTCTCGTCCGGTGAATGGGGAAAGGTGGACCGGACCGGGGAACGGGCTCCGCGGACCTGAGCCCAGTGCACTTGGGCTCCGTGCACTTGGGCCCCGTGCACTGGAGCTTCGCGCACTGGGGCTCCGCTCCGCCGCCGCGCCCGATGATGCGCAGGGATGACGCGGGGAAGCCCGGAGCACCGTCGACGATCGACGATTCGTGGGCGCTCGAAGCCGCGCCGAGCCCCCGTCTCGTGAGCGACGATCGCGGCGGAAGGGCGCCGCGGCGAATCGGCGAGTCAACCGGCGGACGAGGTGGTGGCGACCGACGCGTCGCGGTCTGCGACCTTGGACCGCGCCTCTTGCGCTGCTCGCCCCGCACGTCCCGCTCGCCCAGTTCGCCCAGTTCGCCCAGCTCCCGCCGAAGGAGCTGATCGCGCTCCGAGCGGGCTCGCTCGCCCGCGCCGATGCGCGCCCTCCTCGGCGCGGGCGATGCGCCTGCCGGGACGTCCTCACTCCCGACGGCGGACGATGGTGACCAGTCGGTCCGGCGCACCGACTTCGTGGACGGTCGTCGAGCCATCGGGCCAGCGGACCCGGATGAGATCGACGCGGTCGGCCGTCCCCAGACCGAACGTGACCGGCAGCTCGACCTGGCTGAGATAGCTGCGCGTCGGCATGACCATCCGTCGCTGGAGGCCCTGCTCCGAGGGCAGCTCGACGACCGCGCCGATCGCATCGCGGTTCGCGGTGGTCTCGTCGACAAGCCGCACCCGCAGCCAGCGATGTCCGCTCGCCTGATCGTTGCGGAGGATCAGCGGCGGTCCCTTCGGCTGGGTGACGACGATGTCGAGATCGCCGTCCCCGTCGAGGTCGGCGTAGGCGGCGCCGCGCCCGACGACCGGCGTTACGAGATCGCCGACCTTCTCGGGCGGAAGCAGCACGAACGAGGCCCGCGCGCCGCCCTCCGTTCCGCGATTCCAGAAGAGCTGCGCGGGCTGCGCGTATCGCTGGCTTGGCTGGACGACCTCGATCTGATCCTCGATGTGGCCGTTGGTCTGGAACAGATCGAGTCTTCCGTCAAGATCGGCATCGAGGAAGAAGAGCCCGAAGGAGAGGGCGAGGCGCGTCGGTCCGCCGATGCCTTCGTTGACGGCGTCGTCGCTGAACGGCAGCCGCGATCGCGCGGCCGCACCTTCCGGGGCCGCCGTCCCCATCGCCCCACTCCCCAGCGCCACCGTTCCCAGCGCTGCGGTCCCCGGCCCGGCCGAGACGTAGAACGAGCTCATCTCGTTGGCGAAGTTGCCGATGCCGATGGCGAGCAGGCCGTCGTTGCGGAACTCCGCCGCGTCGATCCCCATCGCGCCCGTCGACGCGCCGTTGCGATCGAAGGCGAGCCCGGAGACGAGGCCGATCTCCTCGAAGACGCCCGGGCTTCCGGCAGCGCCGAGGTTGCGGAACGCGAAGTTCTGCACGGTGTCGTTGGCGACGACGAGATCGATCCAGCCGTCGTCGTCGAGATCGCAGGGAATCACGGCGAGGCCCTTGCCCACCGCGACGCCGGTCGCCGGGTTCCGCACGTGGATTCCCGCCGACTCTCCGACCTCCGTGAAGGTCCCGTCGCCGTTGTTCCGGAAGAGCCAGGAGTCCGTCCCCTCGAAGTTGGTCGGAGGTCCGTAGGCGCGGCCGACGCCGGTCAGCCGGTAGTCGACCTCGAAGTCCAGATCGCGCGACCACTTCACGTAGTTGACGACGAAGAGGTCGAGATGGCCGTCGCCGTCGACATCGACGAAGGCGGCCCCGGTCGACCATGTCTGCGGATCGCCGCCGACGCCCGCCTCCTCGGTCACGTCGACGAAGGAGCCTCCGAGGTTGCGGAAGAGCCGATTGGTTCCGACCGCGGTCGTGACGAAGAGATCGATCAGCCCGTCCCCGTCGTAATCGCCGGCGGCGACGCCCATCCCGTGCAGCGGAACATCGAGGCCGCTGCCGTCGGTGCTGTCGACGAAGCGGATCTCGTCCCCCTCGCTTGCGTTGATGTAGAGCCGCGAAGTGGTCGGACTCTCCTCGAGAGACCATGGCCACGGCGTCCCGTTGACGAAGAAGAGGTCTGGCCTGCCGTCGCCGTCGATGTCGATCACGGCGACGCCGCCGGACATCGTCTCCGGAAGAAGCTTCTCGCCGCGGGCCGAGTTCTCGGCGATGAAGTCGACGCCGATGCCGCGAAGCGCCGTGAAGGGGATCGCAGGAAGCATCTCCGTGCGGCGCTCGGGCACGACCGGTGCCGCAGCGCCTGCGAGCTCCGCAGGCGGCGTGGCCCGCGGCCGGTTGACGAACCAGGCGATCCCCCAGATCGAGAGACCGGCGGCGACGATCGCCGCCAGCGACCAGCGAAAGGCGCGGCCGACCGCAGCGTCGTCGACCGGCACCAGCTCGTCGTCGGGGACGTCGAGCAGGGTCGCCGCCGGGGGCGCGGAGCCCGGGACCGGCATCGGGCCTGCGGAGCGCGGTCCTGCGGCGAGCGGGGTCGCGGGAGTTGGATCGATCGGGTTCTGGGTGGGCATCGCGATGCGTGGAGATGGCGCCGAAGGTCGCCGCCGACGCAGTGCGGAGGCCGCCTCTCCCGCGCCGCACGGTCGGCGCAGCTACTGCGCCGAAGAGGTCGTCGAGCGATCCGGCACGGAGGATGACTGCGCTTCCGGCGGAAGACCGAAGGCGCCGGAGCGCTGGAGGTCGTAGATCACCACCGCCTCCGCGGCGTGGTTCGCGGCGGGGTCGCGTCGACGCGCGGCCGCGACGGCGACATCGCGCGCGTTGTCGTCGACGCGGTACTTCTCATGGAGGAGGCGATGATGCTCCGCCTGCTCCCGGTCGCCGAGGAGGTCGAAGACCTGGGAGAGCGCGTAGTGCGCGGGCTGGTACTCGGTGTCGAGGCTCAGCGCCCTGCGGAGCCAGGCCGCCGACTCTCGAAGCAGGTCTTCGCGGGCGGTGCGCCGCTCCTCGCCGCGCTCCTGCCTCGCGCGCTCGAAGATCGTCTGTCCCAGCTCCGTGAGCAGCCTGTAGTCCGTGGAGAAGTCGAAGCCGCGCTCGGCGGCGCCGGGGAACTGGCTCGCGACGACGGTCTTGTAGTCCGCGATCGCCGCGTCGAGGAAGCCGTTCTCGCGGTTGACGATCGCGGTGAAGTAGGTCGTCGACCAAGGGCTCGCCGGGGGATCGTGGGCGGCCGCGCGGCCGAGGCTGACGACCGCGTCGTCGAGGCGGCCCTCGCGGATCTGCACCCGCGCCTGGTTCAGGGGACCGTCCGGGCGGCCCAGCGCCTCGACCATCCGGAACGCCTCCTCCGACTGCCGGAGCTGCCCCTTGCTCGAGCCGGCGCTCCCCAGCCGGAAGAGCCCGATGCCGTAGTCGTTCCAGCGCTGCCACGGATCGATCGGAGAGGTCTGCTCCGACGGCGCTGCGGAGCCGCCCGCGACCGGGAGCACGACGGAGTCGGTCGCCATGGTCATGATCGGCAGGTCATTGCGGTAGGACTCGCCGTAGACGTAGCGCATGTACGTGGTGTCGAACTTGCGGTAGCGCACCGCGACGTCGATGCGGACGGGCTCGACGACGTCCTCGGGAATCCGCAGGCCGAGGTGGGTGACGTCCCCCGCACCGGGCGGGATCTGGTGGTTGTAGAGCGGGACGAAGATGTCCTGCGGGTTCCGGCGATCGATCCGGTTGCCCTCGCGATCGAGCATGTAGACGTTGAACTTGCGCGACCAGGGATCGAGGTCGCCATCCTCGTCGAGGCCGCCGCTGCGCCCGATGACCCGGTCGCCGCTGGTGACGACGACGTCGAGCCAGAGCTCGTTGCTGTCCGCCGTGCCCTGCGTCAGCTCATGTCCCATCTTGACGGTGCGGACGACGACCTCGACGAGGTACTCGCCCCCCGGCCGGAGCGCCGGGAGTTCGGGCCGAAGCGGAGCGTGCAGCGCGCCGTCGATGGCGCCGTCCTCGCGGATGCCGAAGATGTCCACGCGGATGACGCCTTCGTTGAACGCCTTGTGCGCGGCGATGATCGCCTCGGCATCGGGGTGGCCGACGAGGTGCGGGATCGCCGTGTTCGCCGAGGGGAAGAGGTGCGACTTGACCTTGAGCTGCCCGGAGTCGTCGTAGGACTTTGCGCCGAAGTCGTTCGAGGCGATCAGCGGCATGTGGCAGCCGTTGCAGTCCGTCTCCGCCTTCGGCGGGTAGTACCAGCTCTGGATTCCGTGACCGCTCACGCCGCTGAGGTGGAACGAGTCGAAGCTGTTCTGTCCCCGCAGCCACTTGTAGTCGTTGAGCTCGGGAGGCAGATGGACCTTGTGGCAGGCGGCGCAGAACTCCGCGGTCCCGTGCAGCGGCTTGAGGAACGTCTGCTTGTGGAAGCTCGGGTTCGCCTTGACGAGCTGCTCGTTGATCCACTGAAGGAAGCGGTTCTCGCTGAAGGCGAAGGGGTAGTGAATCGGCTCCTCGAGCGTGTACGCGGCGTTGCCGATGGTCCCGTCGACGTGGGTGACCGAGTGGCAGACGATGCAGGAGATGCTGGCGGCGCCGAGCGGATCCGTGCTCACGTCGTACGCGGGATCGTCGAAGCGCGGATCCTCGAAGGCGCCCGAGAGAAACGGGACCGGATCGTGGCAACCGGCGCACCAGCGCGCGTCGGCGACGGAGCCCTCGCGCTCGAAGGCCTCGCGCCGCGTCTCGCGCACCGAGAAGGCGTAGGGCGGGTTGTTGAAGGAGCTGAAGGCGTGCGCCGAACCCGCCCACGACGCATGCACATCGGGGTGGCAGCGCAGGCAGTACTCGTTCATCATCATCGCCTCGGCGGGGATGAAGTTGCCCGTTGCCGTCCGCGCCAGCGAGGGGAAGAAGTACGCCTCGCCATCCTTCGGCCCGCGGACGTTCCGATCGCGCGGGTCGTGGCTGTGGGCCGCGACGCCCAGCGCCGCGGCGCCGAGGGCCACGCCGCCCCAGATCGCGCCGACCTTCCACTTGATCCTGCGCCCCGCGAGGCGGTGGAGCACGAAGAGCCAGATCGCCCCCAGCGGCGCGACGATGTGCGTCCAGTAGGCGACGTCGCGCCAGAACGGATTGCGGATCTCCGGAGTCAGTCCGAAGATGTCGACGCGCGTAAGCAGGAAGCCGGAGATCAACGTGATCAGCGCCACCGCGAAGAGCGCATATCCCGCCCGCGCCGCGCGGCGGTTCGGGCGCCCCGCGGCGTTGCGCATGTGGATGATCCCGAAGATGACCACCGGAAGCACGATCGCCAGCCCGAAGGCGAGGTGGATCGCGAACATCCACTGGTAGAAGAGGTTCTGATAGGGGCTGCCCGTCCACCACTCCGCGATCGTGATCGCGACGAGGTAGAGCGAGTTCACGCAGAGCAGCGCGAAGAGCCCGAAGACGACCGCGAGCAGCTTCTTGAGGCGCGGACCGACGACCGGGACGTACTTCTTGCGGGCAGGCGGCGCCGCGGCGACCGCAGGTCCCGGGGAGGCGAGCGTCGTCATGCGGCGATTGTACGGGTTGCCGCCCGAGAGTCGTTCGCGCTTCTGCCGCGGTTCGGCGTCGATTCGGGCCTGCTCCGGCGGCAGCGCCGCGACGTGCCTCGTGCAAGATCGGCCCGCTTCGAGAGGCCCGCTTCGACAGGCCGACTTCGACCCATTGGGAGAAGCCCGTCGCCGCGCACGCGGCGCGAGCCGCGCCGCGGGAGCGTTATCGACCTCCGCCGAAGCGGGTCGTGCCGCGCCGCTGAAGCGCCTCGGCCTCGGGCTCGCGACTTCCGGGCAGGGGCTCCACGGTCGCCCCGTCGAGGGTGAAGAGGTCCATGTCCTTGCACCAGCCGCGCAGCGCGACGACGAAGCGCCGCGTCCAGCCGCGGCTCTCCTCGGCCGCGCCCGGCGCGGAGGGAAGCGCCGCTGCATCGAAGCGAAGGACGACCTCCTCGCCGGGACCGAAGATGCAGGTCGCGTCGTCGGCGACCGCCACCAGGTCCTCCACCGGGCCGAAGGCCGTGTAGAGGCCGCGCTGGGTCCGCATGTCGGCGAAGGGCGCCCGCGCGGCGTAGTCGTAGATCGGGCGTCGATGGGCTCCGTCCGTTCGCCGCGGGTATCCGCTGAAGCGCAGCTCCGCCGAGCGCAGCGGCAGCTCGGTCGCCCGCGCGGAGGGACAGGGCTCGCGGCGCGCCAGCGCGAGCCGATCCCAGTGGATCTCGAGGGTGCTGCGCAGCCTGATCGCCGCGGTCTGCGGCGGCAGCGCTGGAAGCGGATAGGCGGAGCGCCGCGGCATTCCCGCGGGGTATCCGACGCGATCCAGGAGGACGACCCACTCGCCGTCGGCGCCGCGCGCCTCGACGATCGGCGCGTGGTACTCGACCCCCGCCTGCCACGCCGCGAAGTTGGTCTGCGAGTACGGGTACTCGACCCAGCCGTCTCCGATCAGCACCCACTCCTCTCCCGCGATCGGCGCGGCGAGGTGCAACGTCAGCGTCGTCTCCGCCATCAGCCGACCGAGAAACCGCAGATCGATCGGCGCCAGCGCCGCGGCCACATCGTCGACCTCGGCGAGCGCCGCCGTGGCGTCGATGAGGACCGGGCGCGCCGTCGCGGGATCGACGTACTCGACGGTCGCACGGGCAACGGTCGCCTCGCGGCGAAAGAAGATCGGCTCGCCGGTCGGGTAGGGCTCCGCGAGCCCCATCCGCTCGTCGAGCGCCATCGACCAGCCGGGCGGGAGATCCCACGCCGTCAGCGCCACGCGGTCGATGTAGACCGCCTCCTCCATCGGCTCGTGGAGAATCAGCTCGAAAGCGCCGTCGCGCGCGACCGGGACTCCCTCCGGGAGCAGGAACGACTCGTCGGGCCGCGGCGGGGCGTAGAGGCCCGGCTCGACGAGATAGCCCATGCCGCCGACGCCGAGCACGTCGCTGATGAAGCGGTATCCGTCGCCGTCGTGAACGAAGATCAGCGGACAGGAGGAGATCTGGCGCTGGGTCTCGACGATGCGATGCCAGCCCGGGCCAACCCCCACCTCGCTCTGGAAGACGCCGTCGGACCAGTCGAGGAGGATGAAGTCGATGCGCGGTTCGCCGCCCATTCCGATCGCGACCGGCCGCAGCGACTGCCCGCGCCCGGATCCGTGCGGCAGCAGGCTTCGAGTCACCCAGCCTGGGCCGACGCGGGCATTGACGAGCGTGCCGATGCCGGACGCGTTGGAGCGCATCGACTGCCCCGGATCGAGCCGCCCGCGAAGCTCGAGGGCCGCGAAGTCGAAACGCCCCGGCCCCGGCGGCGCCACCAGCGCTCGGGGCCCGGTGGTGAGCAGAACGAGGGAAGCCCCGCGGCGGGCGTCGAGCTCCGCGAAGCACCACGCGGCGAGCTCCTCGCCGGGATGAAGAGCGCCGAGACCTTCGGCCCCGGCGAGGAGGCGGGGATCGACCGCGCGAAGGCGCCCATCGCCGGCGAGGTCCACGAGCTCGAGCGCGGGCCGCTCCGCCTTCATGTCCGCTGCGCCGGGGGCATCCTCTCCGTCGACGGCGACCCCGCGAACCTCGAAGCGACCCGATCCGACGCCGTTCCGCCACCCGATCGCCCACCCCTTACCGGAGCGATCGCGACCGACGATCTCGGTGACGCCGTCGCCATCGAGGTCGCCCGCCGCTGCGACCACGAGGCTGTCGAGGGTCGCGTTCGTCGCCGCGTCCTCCCACGGCGTCCACGACCAGAGCCGGTCGTTGAGAAGCAGCGACGATCCCCGCGGACGGAGGATGACGATGTCGAGATCGCGATCTCCGTCGAAGTCGCCGACGACGACCTGAGTCGCCCCGCGGCCCGCGGGGATCGTTGCGCCGCCGAGACCGGGCGCAAGCGCGGGACCGATGGAGGACTCGCGAAGGAGCCCTGAACTCGCC
This sequence comes from uncultured Planctomycetia bacterium, assembly GCA_937871505.1. Classification (GTDB taxonomy): domain Bacteria; phylum Planctomycetota; class Phycisphaerae; order Phycisphaerales; family SM1A02; genus CALMPF01. The sequence goes on from CALMPF010000007.1 coordinate 22,554, forward strand.
TCGCTGCGAGCGCCGCCGTCGGGAGCGCGATCGGCACCGTCGCCGGCAGCGACGATCTCCCGAAACTCGATCGCTCCCGGCGCCGCCGCGACGCTCATGAAGAGCCGCACGTCTGGCGCTCCCGACTCGGCGACGAGCAGCAGGTCGAGGTCGCCATCGTGATCGAGATCGGCGAGGACGCCGCCGGTGAATCCGATCGCCGAGGCGTCCTCCGGCCCGGCGGGCCAGCGCCAGGCCCGCGACCACTCCCCTGCCGGAAACTGCCGCCATGCCTCGGCGCCGCCGGGGCCGCAGAAGACGACATCGACGAGCCCGTCGTTGTCGAGATCGCCCCAAAGCGGAACCGTCTCCGAGCGCACCTGCGCCAATGGATGCTCGAGCTCGATGTCGAACCCGCCATCGCTGCGCGCACGCAGCAGGGCATGGCGCCGCTCGGTCGGGAGAGCATCCGAAGCGACCCGCTCCAGCGCATCGACGAGAAAGAGGTCGAGCCTCCCGTCGCCGTCGAGGTCGGCAGCGGTCGCGCTGCCCTCCCCCGGCGGCAGCACGCGCCAGCGCCAGCCCTCGGGCGGTTCCGCCAGAGCGAGCACCGGCGAGAAGATCGGACCGGAGGGCGGCGCAGCGCGCGGCGCCTCGCCGACCGCGATCGCCTCTCCCTTGCGCCCCATGCGCGTGTACTTGAACTCCACCAGCCGGGCCCGCGGGTTGTCCGCGAGGGCCTGGAAGAGATCGAGGGCCGCAGCGGCTTCGTCGCGGCGCCCGAGCTTCTGAAGCGTGCGCTGCTTTCCCAGCAAGGGGCTGCGCGAGTACGGGTCCAGCGCGGAGGCGCGCTCATACTCGGCAAGCGCCTCGGCATCGCGCCCCTCGAGCTCCAGGCACTGGCCGTGGTAGTAGGCGGCGAAGGCGTCGTCGCGATCGGCCGCCGCCACCGCCGCGAAGTTCGGGCGCGCCTCCTCGGGGCGCCCGAGGAAGAGCAGGCAGAGCGCCTTCGCATACCGGGCCCGCAGGTGATCCGGATCCTCGTCGAGGATCTCCTCGAGCATCGCGATCGCCTCCTCCTGGCGTCCTTCGACCGACTGGTTCAGGATCGCGATGGCCTTGTTCACGCGGATGTCGCGCCCCTCGGGGCTCCGCGGATCGACGGTGCGAAGCGCCTCGGCGAAGCGCTCCTGAGCCTGTTCGAACTCGAACTGGCCGATGAGCCCGACACCCTCGGCGTTCTGCCGGCGGGCGATCTCGGCGAGCGCCGGCCTCGCCTCGGTTGCGGGAGGCGAGGGCGCCCGGCCGCACCCCGGAAGCGCCGCGACGACGAACACCGGCGCTGCCAGTGCGGCGATCGCTGCGATTCGCGGCGCACGCCTCACGGGCGAGACGAAGGCCCCATGACTGGGGCTCATGCGGCTCATGCGGCTCATGCGGCTCATGCGGTTCCTGCGCTTGGTGCGCCTCATGCGCGACGCACGTCCTCTCCAGCTCCGGGGTGGTCTCCGAGCATGCCCTTCGCCTTCGCGATCCGGTGGCGGATCGACGCATCGTCGAGAGGATGGGTTCCGCCCGGCGCGAGCATCCCGCGCGAGGCGTACGGGTGGATCTCGGTCCGGAGGTGGGCGCGCATGTCGTGGCCCTGTCGCCGCGAGCGCTCCGCGCGCAGCGCGCCGAGGTCGATCGGGGCCACGACGACCTTCTCGCCCGGGCCGGGATCGGCCTGGGCGAGGATGCGACCGTCGTAGTCGACGACCATGCTGCCCCCCGGCCAGGAGAAGGGGGCGTAGTTGCGAAGCGATGCCCCTTGATTCGCGGCGACGACGTACGCGGTGTTCTCGACGGCCCGGGCGCGGTTGAAGAGCGTCCACCAGTCCATCGGCGGGGTGGCCCCCCAAGGGTCCATGTACGCGGAGACGCGGATCAGGATCTCGGCGCCGTTGAAGGCAAGCTGCCGAATCGTCTCCGGGAAGAGCCAGTCGTAGCAGATCGCCACGCCGATCCGGCCCAGCTCGGTCTCGACGACCGGAAAGGGCTCGCGGTCATAGCCCGCGGAAAGCAGGTCGTGCGGGCTGGCGTGCAGCTCCCAGGGGATCCAGGGGTTCACCTTGCGGTAGATCGCCAGCACCCCGTCGGCGCCGACGAGCGCAGTGGCATTGAAGACCACGTCGGGCCAGCGCTCGTCGAGCTCGAGGAAGGTTCCCGTCTGGATGTAGCAGCCGTACTTCCGGCAGATCCGGGCGTAGCGGTCGGTGTGCTCGTTGGGAAGGGGCACCGCCAGCCGGTCGCGCAGCACCGCGACCGAGTCGTGGATCGGCACCGCGTGGGCGAACTCCGGGAAGGCGAGCAGCCGGACGTCGAAGAAGGGCTCGTAGCCGACGATCGCCTGTTCGGCGATGGCGCACATGCGACCGACGCGGTCCCCGATCTCGGAGCGCTCCTTCGGCGGGGGAAAGTCGGTCTGGCATGCGGCGGCGTAGTACACGGGAGGCATGGTTGCCGAATCCAGGGCCCCCCGCTACTCTTTCCCGCTTCGCCGAGATCCGCCGCGACCGCCATGTCGCGGCCCCGTCGGCGGCTGCGACTGTAGCTCAATTGGATAGAGCACCGGCCTACGAAGCCGGGGGTTGAAGGTTCGAGTCCTTCCAGTCGCGTTTCCGTGACCGCGCAGAGAACGCTGCCAGCCACAGGCTGGCGGCCTGTGGCGAAAGTCATTCGGGCTGCGGACGAGCGGACAGGCGAATCGCATCTTCGCCTCCCCGCTCGCCCTCGCCTACAAAGCTCTTTCGCCACAGGCTGCGGGCGCGGGCCGCGCGACTCCGCGTCAAGCCAGACCTTGGGCCAAACCCGGGGCCAAACCGGGGGCCAAATCCCGGGCCAGACCGGAAGCCAAGCCAGAGGCGAGACCAGAAGCCAGACCAGAGGCGTGTCCAGAACTCAGGTGGCGCAGCTCGTCCCAACCCGGCAGCCAGACCCGCAGGCACCCTGTCGGCCGGGCGAGACATGCACGACGGGAGGCGGCGGATCGGTCGTCCCCGATCGGTCGTCCCCGATCGGCGAGAGCACGCCGGTTCGTTCCGTCGGGTGATGCCAGTCGCCTGCGGTCACAGCGCGACTGCGGCGCGGTCGCAAGCGGTCCGCCCGGACGCCGCTTCGAGAATCGTCCCGCTGGCGGAGGCGGGCTCCGCGCCGAGGTTGACAGCGAGGGAGCGCGGCTGGGAGCATTCGCCCATGCAGCGCTCCTTCATCGACGGTCGATTCGTTCCACGCGCGTTGTGTCACTCGTGCCCGTCGCATCGGCAGCAGCGCTCGCGGGGCGCCTCCCCGAGTCGCCGGATCGCCGCGCTCGTCGCCGCGGGGCTCGGCGCGCTCGCCAGCCATCCAGCGATCGGGGGGATCGCGTTCCTCTCCCAGCATCGCGCCGCGGAGATGATCCCGGTTCCCGCGCAGCCGGACTGCGCGCAGCTCGTCGCGAGCACCGCCCCGGGGCTCTTCTCGATCGTCTATCAATCCGGCTGCGACGGTGCCCTGAGCCGGGTGCAGCAGAACACCTTCATCGTTCCTTCCAGCTTCGTCGCCGGAACCGGGCACGCGCTCGACGTCGCCGCAATCTCGATCGAGGCCGTCCGCTCGTCGCTCGAGTGTCGCTTCGTCGTCGACTGCGCGGCGACCATCACCTTCGGCGGGCTGCTTCAGGCCTCCGGCGATCCGGTCTCGCGCTCCTCGCTGCGCGTCCTCCGGGCGTGCGACGACGCCTCAGAGACTCTCTTCCTGCGCGAGGCGGTGGCGACGGGGCAGGGCGATGTCTTCACGTCGCTCGACGCCGTCGTCGCGCTGGGAGCCGGAACGTACTGCCTTCGGGTGGAGGCGTACGCGGCGACGATCGACCTTCCGGGACCGAACATCTCGTTCACGGCCTTTGACTTCTCGGCGCTCTTCGCGACCGGCAACTCCCTCTGCGCCGCCGACCTCAACGGCGACGGCGCCGTCGACGGAGCGGACCTCGGCCTCCTGCTCAGGGCGTGGAAGAGCGCGCTCGATGGCTGCGACATCAGCGGCGACGGCGCCGTCGGAAGCGACGATCTCGACCTGCTTCTGAGTGCGTGGGGCGACTGCCCAGCGGTCCTCGGCAGCCGTTCGTGAGCGGAGCCCCCTTCGTGATGCCGCGCTCGGGCGGATCCGCATCGCTACCGTCGATCGATGATCTCGACGTTGAAGGCGATGCTGCTCCACCCCGCCTCCTCGCTAGGCGCAGCGCCCCCGCCACCGGTCGAGCCAGCGCCTCGCGGACGGGACTCCAGTCGGGATCCCAGTCGCGATCCCAGTCGCGATCCCAGTCGGGAGCGGGGACAGGACCTGATACCGGAGGGCTTCGCGCTTCGCGAAGCTCGCGGATCCAAGCAACGGCGTGGCGCTTCCGCGCGAGCGTTCTCTGAAGGCGCGGATTCGCGGGAGGATCGAGGCCCGCGGGTCGCTGGAAGAGTCGCCGCCCGCGCGTCCGGACATCGTGGAGGCGGGCTCCGCCGGTGGTGCTCACTTCCAGCAGAGGCGGCCGCGGCCCTGCTCCTTGTGGCGATCGGACCGCTCTCGGCGCTCGCTGCCCAGCGGGCGCTCGAACCGGCGACCGCGAGGAGTGCGCCTCCGGTCGCCGCGGCGGACTCCCTGACCCCGTGGAGCGCTGACCGCGCCGCCCTGGTCGAGGGTGTCGACGCCATCGCGGCACCGGGCGTCCCCGGCGCCATCGCGGTCTTCGGACCCGACGCCTTCCCCGTGATCCTCGGCGCCGAGGGCGCTGGTGAGCGGCCGACGGTCGCGGCCGCCCGCGCCCGCCAGGGCCGGGCCGCGTCAGCGCCGACCGCGGTCGAACCCGTCGCCGCCGCAGAGGGCGCGGCCGCTCGCGAGGGGCGACTCGTCGTCCTCTCGCACAACGGCTACGCCAACGCCGATGCGATCGACTTCGGGCAGACTCGACGCTTCTTCCTGAACGCGGTGCGCTGGGCCGGCGCGAGCTCCGACGAACCCGTCGTCGGGGTGCGACGAGCCCCGGCGCTCGCCACGGCGCTCGGCGCAGCCGCGCCGGAGGCGGGAATCGCCGTCGTCCAGCTCGACGGCGCCGAGTGGATCGAGCGGTTGCCGACGATCGATGTCCTCGTCTTCTTCGAGGGCGACGCCACGCCAGCCGAGCTCGACGCGCTGCGCGCCCACCTCGCCCGCGGCGGCGGCATCGTCGTCGGCGTCTGTCCCTGGGGCTGGGCGCAGGTGCGCCGGCTCAAGGTCTCGGAGAGCCCGGTCAATCGACTCCTTGGCGAGTTCGGTCTCGCGTGGACCGACGGGACCGTCGCCCCGACCAAGGACGGCGGCTTCGGCACAGCGCCGGCGCCGAGCCTCCTTCACCAGGCCGCGTCTGCGTTCGAGCGGCTTTCCTCGGAGGGGCCCGAACTTCCCCTCGACCGCGCCGCGCGCGCCCAGGCGGCTGCAACGATCGTCGATGCGCTGCGGGCCCTTCCCGCCGATGACCGACTTCTGCGACCGGCGCTGGCGGCCCGCGCCGCGGAGCGCGGTGCCGCCCTCCTGCCGAGCGAGTCGGCGCCCCTCGGACCGGAGCGCGGGCTCGATCGAGTCCTCCTCACGGCGTTGATCGCGAGCCTCGACGACGGCTCGCCGGAGACCCTCGCGGGGGTCCTTCCCCTCGCCCGCGAGGCGGCTGCGGCGTTTCCCGGCGCCGTGTCCGAGGAGGCCCCGCGGGTCGCGGCACGCGTCGAGGTCGAGCTCTCCGCGCCGCAGTGGCATTCGACCGGGCTCTATGCGCCGCCGGGCGAGCCACTGCGGGTGACGGTGACGGAGGAGGCATCCCGGCTCGGGCTTGCGCTTCAGGTCGGCTGCCACACCGATCGGCTCTGGCATCTCGAGCGCTGGAAGCGCGTGCCCGAGATCGCCCTCCGGGTTCCGCTTGCGGCGCCGGTGACCGAGCTCATCGCCCCCTTCGGAGGTCTCATCTACCTCGACGTGCCGGAGCGCCGCAGCGGAACGACGACGGTGGCCATCGACGGCGCGGTCGAGGCGCCGCGCTTCGTGCTCGGGGTGACCACGGCCGAGGAGTGGGCGCAGCAGCGCCGGGAGGCCGCGGCGCGGGCTCCGTGGGGCGAGCTGGAGACCTCGAAGGTGATCCTGAGCCTCCCCACGGCGCGGCTGGTCGAGCTGGAGGACCCGACCGAGCTGTTGCACTTCTGGGATTCGATCCTCGATGCCGCGGCGGACCTCGCGACGATCTCCCGCGAACGACGGCGCCCTGAGCGATACGTCCCGGACCTCCAGATCAGCGCGGGATACATGCACGCGGGCTATCCAATCATGACGCACATGGATGCCATCGAGGACATGACCACGCTTGAGAACCTCCGCCGCGGATCATGGGGGCTCTTCCACGAGCTCGGACACAATCACCAGGATCCGATGTGGACCTTCGAGGGAACCGGCGAAGTCACCGTGAACCTCTTCTCGCTCTACATCTGCCAGCGACTCTGCGGGCTCGGACCGCGCGACGGGCACCCGGCCCTCGCCGATCGCGAGCGGATGACGGCCGCCTACCGCTCCGGCGGAAGGCGCCGGCAGGGCGGCCCGGAGGCCGGCTTGGCGGGCCCCTCGTTCGAGCGCTGGAAGCAGGATCCCTTCCTCGCCCTGATCATGTACCAGGAGCTTCAGGAGGCCTTCGGCTGGGAAGCGTACAAGCGCGTCTTCGCCGAGTACCGCAGCCTCCGCGGCCCGGAGCGCCCGCGGACCGAAGAGGAGAAGCGCGACCAGTGGATGGTGCGCTTCTCGCGCAGCGTCGGTCGCAACCTCGGTCCCTTCTTCGACTGGTGGGGCGTCCCGGTGAGCGAAGCCGCCAAGGCGTCCGTCGCGGACCTCCCGGAGTGGATGCCCGCGCGGCAGGTTCGGAGTGAACGCCACGACGGCGGCGGCCCGAAACCATGACTGGAGTCCATGACTGGAGAGCACGACCGGAGACCACGACTGGAGTCCGTCGCTGGAGACCACGGCTGGCGTCAACGGTGGGCAGTCCGCGTGGAAGCGCCCGCGTCGGGCGACTCGCGTAGGGCGACTCGCTTCGAATGGTGGGCGCCAGACCGCTCGCGGCGAGCCTCTCGCGAAGGCGGGTGAGCGCCGCGAGCAGCAGGGCCACACGACCCCGCGAGCCAGCCAGAGCTTCATCGCCTCGACATGGAGCCGCGACCGCGAGGCGCGCCCCCGCCCCCGCCCCTTTCGCTGACCCCTGACCCTGACCCAGCACCTGACCCAGCACCTGACCCGGAACTTGACGCCTCCCCGGGAGGCGGAGGGCGGGGGGGCCAAGCCGACTGGTGTTCGATCGTCGTTCGATCGGGCTCCGATCGGCGTGCGACCGAGTTCGCTTGGCAGCCGGTGGCGCCGATCCGAGCGGCGGCCGTCCGAGTGGCACTCCTCGGAGTCGGGCTAGACCCCGATCAGCGCCTCGGCGCCGCCCGCGTAGCGGGCCGCAGGCCGATCGATGAACTCCAGCTCGATGTAGCGAGCCACGTAGTCGAGGATCGACGCCGCTTCGGGAATCTCCGGGTTGCTCGTCGGGCCGCTGGGGTCGAACCGCATGTTGCGGAATCGATCGACGGCGTCCTGAAGCGGCAGCCCGAACTGAAGCGCCAGACTGAACGCGCGGCAGAAGCCCTGGATGAGCCCGGAGAGCGTCGAGCCCTCCTTGGCGATCTTGATGAAGATCTCCCCCGGCCGTCCATCCTCGAAGAGCCCGACCGTCAGATACCCCTCATGTCCGCCGATGACGAACTTGTGGGTCACCGAAGCGCGGGTGACGCTGAGGACCGTCCTTCGATTCGTGCTCACCGCCGCGATCTCCTTCCATGTCCGTCGTCTGACCACCAGGACCTCACGTCGCGTCGGCCACGGTGCCGAGATGGACCACGACGTCATACTCGATCTCGACGACCCCTGCCCGGGCGTACCGGTCGAAGAGACGCCGAAGAGCTTCCATCATCGGCCGATGCCTCGGGTCCCCTTGAGCGGGCACGTAGGAAGAGGATCGAGTCCGCCCGAGAAGTCCCTCGAGGTCGAGCCGCTGGACGTTCTCGAGCACGAAGCGTACCGGGCGAGTCGGCCTGAAGAACTCCGCGATCGCCTCCGCGCCGACGTTGCGGTGGGCGACCTCGCAGTAGTCGGTGCCGTATTCGCGAAGGAGCGCCTCGTACTCGCGGAGGAACGGGGTCGACTCGAGCCGACGGTCGTTCCAGAGGACGGCGACCTGTCCCCCGGGACGCAGGATCCTGCGGCACTCCCTCCGGAACCCCTCGCGGTCGAACCAGTGGAACGCCTGGGCGGCGAGGACCAGATCGACGCTCCCGGCATCGAGCCCGGTCGCCTCAGCGCGCCCGTCGACGCTGTGAAACCTCGCCCCGAAGGCAACGGAGAGGGCCTCCTCCGCGGCCCGGCGCATCGCGGCGTTGGGCTCCACCGCGAACACGGTGCAGCCATGTCTGAGGAAGAGCCCCGCCGAGATCCCGGTGCCGCTGCCGACGTCCGCGACGACGCCGTGTTCGGGCAGCGCCCCCAGCTCGCGCAACCGAGACACCATCGCGTCGGGGTAGCCGGGTCGATGGCGCCGATAGTCCTCGACGCGATCGCTGAAGCGGGTGAGCGGGTTGGTGGACGGAGTGGACGACATCGATTCGATGGAGACCGTATGCGCGGCGCCGCCGCGGAACTGCGTCGCGCGCACCGTCGAAGGCGCCGAGCGCGCGCTCCCCCTCAGCACGGCGGAAGCGACGGCGCGGCGCTCTTGCGCGTCCGAGCGATCTCGCCCCGATGTGCCGCCCCCGCCCGTGGTTCGCCGATCCCGCCGCGCGCCCGCATGCCGCTCCAGCGCCACTCCTCGACGACCGCGACGCGCTCGCCCCGACGCTCCGGTCGCGTCCGGGGTGATGCACCGGAACCGGCACGATGAACGCCCCCATCGGTCCAGCGACCGATGGGGGGCGTTCGAATCGGCCCGCGTCCAGCGCGGGATGACCGCGACGGAGTCGCCTCACATCCCCAGCATTCCGTTCGCCGTCCCGGCCTCGTCCGACGGCGCGGCGACCATGGCGGGGTCGATCTCGCTGAGCACCTCGAACGTCGCCTGGAGCGGATCACGGCGGTTCCAGAACTCGCTGAGAACCGGATCGCCCTCGGTGCGGAGCGACTGATAGACTCGGCGGCCGTACGCGGTGTTCATCCACGCGATCTCCGGCTGGGCGTAGACGGGAAGGGGAACCCCGCGCTCGTGGAGCGTCGCGAGGCCGTGGACGTGGTGCTCATCGTGATGGGCGAGGTCGCCGAAGACGATCGTCGGCCGATAGAGCGCCTGCACAAGCTGAAGGTCGAGGAACCACATCATCCAGCCGATGGCGCGGTCGACCGGCGGAAGCGCAGCGTCGGGCGGCTCGGCGAGGGCGAATCGGCCGGCGCTGCTCTCGGCGTAGACGACCTGCGCCGCGTCCTCCGGATCGTGCTGGCGCAGCCACCGATGCTCACCGAGGAACTGCTCCAGCGCCGCCCGCTGGAACATGAAGACCACCGGGAAGACCCAGCCGATCAGGAACGGCAGCCAGAGACCGCTGATCGCCACCAGCGCGAGGACTCCCGACCAGAGGAGCCCGACGGCCGCCCGCTGCGCCACCGGTCCGCGGCCGAGCTGCGCGATGAGCCGCGCCTTGAAGTAGGTCCAGTGGAACCAGGGCGACCAGCGCATCCGCCGGAAGTGCGCCCAGAGCTCGTCGACCTCCATTCCCGGCTCGAAGCCCAGACTGCGGATGAGGCGGACGTCGGGGTCGGCGTTGGTTGCAAACTTCTTCTCGAGGTGATGCCGATGGTGCTTCTCGGCGTACGTCGGGAAGTCCTCCACGAAGAGGAGGGTGCTCATCACCGTGCCGATCCACCAGAAGAGCTGCCGCACGCGCGGGTCGGGGTGTTCCAACCACATGTGGATCGCGTCGTGCATGATCGTGAGCATCCCGGCCCGCGCGCCGCTGGCCGTGACGAGCAGCGTGATGGCGAGCAGCGGGAGGAGCAAGAGCTGACCCGACGCGAGGATCGCCATCGACGCCGCGGCGCCGCCGAAGAGCCAGAGCAGCACGACCGCGTAGAGCCGAGGACGCGTCCAGAGCATCCACGGTGAGCCGTCCGACGGCGCGATCCCGCTCACGAGGGTGACGTAGCGATCGAGCAGCGCACCGAGCGTCCTTCCCATCGCGCCGCCGCGCCCTCGAAGCCGCCGGGAGACGCGGTCGCGCCGATCCGGTTCGCGGCCCAGCGCGGCGCCGGGCGCGCCGCCGGGGCCCATCGTCCGACCCAGCCACTCCGGTCGGTAGCGACCCGTCGCGTCGATCGGGAAGTCGACCGTCTCCCAGCGGCGGCGGAACGCCTCCGGGGAGAGGGAAGGGAGTTCGGAGGTCGCGTCGGCCCGAGGAGCAGCCGTCTCTTCGCTCCCGGTCGACGCGACCGTCGCAGCGGTGGCGTCGGCATCGGTCGCGCCGGCGGTATCGGCGGTATCGGTCGCGCCGTCGACACCGGTGGCGCCATCCGCGTCGATCGCGTCGTCCGCCGCCGCCCCGGTCGCATTCGTCGCGACCGGCGCACCGCCAGCCGGAGCCTCCTCATCCTTCCAGACCCGCATGTTCCGAAGCGGCGGGGTGTAGACGTGGAGCGTGTAGAGCGTCTCCTCCTCGAGATTCGCGACGACGTGGATGTCCTCGTCGGCACCGGAGAAGGTCTCTCCCGTCTGGTGCCGATCGAACGCCACCGGAACCGGCGTGCCCGAGGCGTCGAGCTCGAACGCGGTCTCGCTCGCGATCCCGCCGAGCACCTGCACCGCGCAGCGACTCCCGGCGTGGTTGTGAACCGGGCTGGCCTGTCCCGGCTTCCAGACGAGGAGCACAACCGCGACGCGGTCGGACTCGTAGAGCGTGTTGCGCGTGTACCGCTCGTCGCTCTCGGTCGCGGCGTGCATGACGTCGGCGAGGCGGACGTTCGCTTCGCGGACGATCGACGCGAGCTCATCCGGCGTGAGCGTGCCGGGACGGCGCTCGACCCGCTCGACGAGACGACGAATCTGGCTTGGAAGCCCCAGAGCCTGGGAAGCCGACTGGGGATCAGACTGGAGAACCGGCAGGGAACCAGAGTGGGCACCAGAGTGGGAGTTCGACGGAGTGGTCTGCATGGGACCTGTCCTTTGTGGATCGCGGATCCCGTCCGCGGCGGGGCTGAGGCGGATCCGGCTGCGGGCTCGTGTGTCCCCAGCCATGCCTGCCGACCCCTCCGCCGTTTCCCCGCCGAAGAACCCCGGAACACCGCGTGAAGCACCGCCGGGAGCGACCCGACGTGTTGCAGGTGCGCCGCCGGCCGCGGCCCCAAGCGCACGCCGCGACGCCCCGGAGTCGTCGGAATCAGCGAGTCGTGTGATCGACCCGGTCGCGGAGACACGGAGCGCGCGCGGCAGCCCTCCCCCGTCAACCCGGGTGTCGGCCGGGGAAACGGCCTTCGGCGAATCGGGCTGGCTGCCGAACCGGAGTGACGCGGTGCGACCGCACGCGGTCAGCATCCGGGCTCCTCGGGCAATTCCACTCTGGAAGCTCAGTGCCGCCCGACGCTGACGATCGACCTCCGCAGGGAGGCCACCGACTTCGCAGAGCGGAGTTCGGTGGCACGGCCTCCCAGGCGGCGCCGGACCGACCGCGCGAAGCGTGCGCCAGCGGCGCGAGGTTGCTCCTGCGCTGCCCTCGTCCTCCTCCCGCCCTGACCCCCGGCCTTGCGCCGACTGGCTTCCCGGTTCGCTCCGGCTCCGCGGCTGGCGCCCGCTCGGTTCACGGCGATCCGCTTGCTCGCTCTCGCTCCCGACACCAGCTTCGCCGCCGCTCTCGCCCTCTCGTCCTGCCTACGGACCGGGGACCAGACAGGGGCGGAAGCCCGTATCCCAGTTGCGGTTGTCGGGCCACCACCAGTCGCGAATCGCCGAGCGGCACCTCCAGGCGGTGACGAACCACGAGCCGCCGCGGGTGACGCGACCGGGGCCCGTGCGGGGGCGTTGCCCCTCTTCCCAGTACTGGGCGTCAGCGCCGGCATCCCCCAGCGTCCAATCACGACCTGGACACGCCAGATCTGTCGCTTCAACCCCGGGCCCTCCGACAACTTCGGGAGCCCGCTTCCCATACGCACGCCCGTCCCACACGTCCGCGCACCACTCCCACACGTTCCCGTGCACGTCGTACAGACCCCACCCGTTCGCGCGAAGCTCCCCGACCGCGTGCGTCTCGTGGCCAGAGTTCCGATCGAACCACCCCGCCGCACGCAACGCCGACTCGCCGTCTCCGCTGGAGAACGCCGTCCGAGTCCCCGCGCGGCAGCCGCACTCCCACTCGCTCTCGCTCGGAAGACGGAAACCCGAGATCCTCCGAGAGACCCCGTCACGCCACTGCACACGAAGGTGCGACGACACCATCTTGAGCGCAGGCCGAGGATCAGCGTGAGGATCAGACTCAAGGCCAGACTGAAGCCCAAGCCGAAGTCGGCTCTCCAGAACGCCGCACCACGCCGCAGCGTCGTGCCAGCTCACCATCTCCGCAGGACGATCATCGCCCTTGAAGCGACTCGGATCCTCCTTCAACGGCTCCGGGTTGCCCTCGCTCCCCACAGTCGTCCCGCCCCACGCCTCCACCACCGACCGCCACTGCGCCTGCGTCACTGGGAAGACCGCCAGATACACCGCCTCCCGCAACACCACCCGGTGCACCGGCTCCTCGTCGGCAAAGCCATCCCGACTCCCCATCTGAAATACGTATGGCAGCGACACGTCCCGATGCGGCACCCGGCGAAACGGCAACGGAACGCCCCCGGGAAGCTCAACCACCACGTCGGCGTCGGCGAGGACCTGCCGGATGAACGCGGCGCGATCGGGGCCGAAACCGGGGATGAAGCCGGGGCTCAAACCGGGGATGACCGTCGTCGATGATGCCTCGATCACGCGGTTGACTCCCGTCGAAGGCGGTTCCTCGTCCAGTCGCATCGATCCTTCGCAACGCTCGGGCTGAGCGTAGCGGAGCGGAGCCGGGTTCCTCCGTGGCGAGGCGAGAGTGCTCCCGATCCTGATCGTGCCGTTCGTGCAGCGCGACGCCTCATGACGAACCCGAGCGCAGCGAAGGGACGCAGTCCGCCAACGCCGCTCCTGCGAAGGAGAGCCTCGACCGATCGCTTCGGTCGCGGGTCGTCGAGCACCACAGCGCTGGAGTGCCAGGGGCCGCCCCCCCAAAGAGTCGGCGAAGGACGTCGGGTGAGGTGCGGGGCGGGCCGGAGGCCAGCGGTCCGGAGATCACTCGCGCTGGCCGCCTGTCTCGAAGAACCACGCGAGCGGCGCCGAGTGCGCCTCTCGGTTCGCGAACGCTCGATCACCGGAAGGTCCGCCAGCTCGGTTCAACCCGCGACGCAGCGCTCGCCGAGAAGTGGCGTGCTCGCCTGCGGCGGCATCCTCCTCGGAGACCGCGTCGACCTCGGATCGAGGTGGCGCCGGGACCCCGAGCGCCGCCGCAACTTCGTCGAGGAGGTCGCGAGCCTCGGCCTCGTCTTCGTGCCCGACGATGACCACCCGGTAGCGCTGGGCCTGCGGGCCCGGCTCGCCATCCGGCAGCTCGATGAAGACGCCGAGACCTCGCTGGCCCGACGTGTGCAGGACTCCGCGTCGGGCGTACGCCGCCCGCTCGCCGAAGGCTCGCCCGAACGCCCGGAGCAGCGCCACCCACTCGGCATCTTCGAAGCCCGGCTTCCCGTCAAGCACGGTGTCATACCGGGCTCGATTCCGCCGAAGCCGCGAGCTTGCGTCGGAGTCCGGCATGTCGGGGAGATACGCGCACACGACGAGCGTCGTTGTCGCGTCGATCCCGGACTGCCACCGATCGGAGCGACCGAGCCTGAAACAGACTCCGAGGTCTTCCATCATGGAGATCATCAGGGCCTGCTCGTCGGGATTGAATGAACCCGACCAGACGAACTCGTCGAGCTCCTTCGCGGTGACGCGACCCGTGGTCTCCCCAAGCCACTCCGTGATCGACCGGCCCCCGGGCACCGTCGAGATCTTGCGATGATCGAGAACGCGGTAGATCCCCTTGATCGCCCAGGCCTGGTCGACGATCAGCCGCTTCCCGGCGAGGTGGCGACTCCAGTAGATCCAGCCGCTGCGCGAGAGAAAGTCGAGCAGGCGCTCGATCCGGTCGTCGTCGAGGAGCAGAGCGCCGCTCTCCAGATTGCCCGCGAGCCTCTCCATCGAGTCGCTTGGAGCCCCGCCGCCGGTCGCTGCCGCGGGGAGCGATCCGCTCACCTCTTCCTCGGCCCTGATCTGGTCGATCGCGTGCGTCGCGCTCGCGGAGGCGTGGCTCTCGCGCCGCCACGCTCCGATTCGCTCTTCGAGCTCGTGCCGGAGCTTCGCCTCGAAGCGATCGGGGAGCATCTGGCTGTGCGCCGCGAAGAAGTCGGGAGACGATCCCATGCGGTCCAGCCAGCGGTCGAGCATCGCCGCCGCGATCTCCCAGAGCTTCGACACGCTGCCGCCAGTCGCTTCGGCCTCGGCGGCCACGGCGGTTTCGAGCCAGGTTCGAAGCGCGTCGATGTCTCCGGTCGGCGTTGCACCCTCGGGCGAGTCGATGAAGAAGAGCGGGGCGGCCTCGATCGCGGCGGCGAACTCGCCGGCTCGAGCGCCGACGGTCTCCGCCCTTGCCCACGCCTCTCTCACCGCAGCGATGATCGCTTTGTACTCCTCGCGCGTCTCGCTCTCATACTCCTTGCGCGCCGAGTCATCCCGCTGGGCGCACTTCGAGCGGACGACGGCGATTCGCGGCGGCTCGGTGCGCCCGCGGAGGATGAAGTTGAACCAGTACGCCAGCGAACGGCGTGGGTCGTCCGTGGCGGAGTCACTCCTGGTGGATGATTGATCGGCGGACTCCCAGAGGATGACGAAGACCGTGCCGCTGTTGGCGAAATGGCGATGCTGGGCGTGGTAGATCTCCTGGCCGCCGAAGTCCCAGATGTGAACGGGAATCAAAGCCTGAGCGCGAGGCGCGTCGTGCGCTGGCGCAGGGCTCGACCCCGGGTTCGCTGAGCCGGGGCGCGGCGATCGACCGTCGCTCCACTCGCAGAAGCGCACCCCGTGGGTTGAGCCGAGGTCGGAGGCGCTTCGACCCTCCGGATCGGGCTGGAGCGTGAGGGAGAGCGAGGTCTTTCCCGCCTCGCCGTTGCCGAGCAGGAGCATCTTGGCGCGGCTGGCGACACCGCGACCGCTCAGCGCGACATCCCGGAAAAACCCGCGGACCGGCGCCGCGACGTCCGATTCCGCGCTCTCGCCATGCAGCGTTCTCGGAGGAGACGCGACGCCGCTGCCGAAGAGAAAGAGCGTCCTCGTTCTGCGGATCGGAGGAAGCGACCGCAGCGCCCTCATCCCGGCGAGATTGATGAGGTCGATGTCGCCGACGTCATCGGGCAGCGTCGCGAGTCGGCTCGATCCCGAGAGCTCGAGCCGGCGAAGGCGCCGCGGGAGTCTCTCCGGCAGCCCGATCAGATTCGGACACTTCTCAAGCCGGAGCTCCTCGAGCGCGTCGCCGAGGTGCGACTCCGCGATGCGCTCGATCGCCGGGCACTCCGAGGCGTCGAGCGACCAGAGCCTCCTGGCGGCGATGAGCACGGCGTCGATCCAGCGCCAGGGCACCTCCGGCGAACCGTGGATGCTGAGCTCCTCGAGCGCAGGAAGCGCTGCGCCGTTCGCGTCCACATCGAGCGTGAGCGCGGGGCAGCGTTCGAGGATGAGCGTCTCGATGCCCGCGGGCAGCCGCGGGAGAGCGCGGAGGTCCGCACACCCGCGGATGTCGAGCGTGCGAAGCGCGGCTGGCAGCGTCGCGATCGACTCGATCCCTGCCAGACCCCAGAGATGGCACTCGCGCAGGTTCGGGTAGCACGCGGCAAGATCGGCGGGCAGCGGTCTCGCAAGCTGGATGAGCTTCTCCGGCTGCTTGCCGCGGCGCGGGGGATCGCCAAGCACCAGCTTGACCACCTCGTCGGAAGGCTGCCAGTCGAGGGCCGGAGCGGAGTCTCCCTTGGCGACCGTCGCGTTGCGGATCGTGGCGCCGTCGGCGGAGACGATGACCCGAAGCGAGTGCGGATCGAGTGTCCTCTGGGTCGGTGGCGTGGGAGGTGTAGTCGGCATCGGAAGTCCCGCGGGGAGGATACAACGTGTGGCAACGCCTGCCGTTCGGGTTCGGGGCAATTGGCCGCCCTCGAATGAGGTCGGGAGGCTCTGTGCGTCGGTCGTCGCCTGAGGGAGATCGCAGCCCAGGGCATGTCGAGCCGACAGCTGCGAAGACACCGACTTCCCAAAGCGGAAGTCGGTGGCACGGGCGTCCTCCATTTCTCATCCGCCTCGCGGCGGACGGCGCCCCCCGACGGTGCTCAGGGCCGGGGGCCTTGCTGTGAGAACGGCGACGCGCAGGACCCCACACTCACCGTCACGTCGTAGTCGATCTCGACGTGACCGTCTGTCGCGAAGGTGGCGAAGAGCTGGTCGAGTTCTTCCATCATCGGTGCGTGGCGCGGGTCGTTGGGCGCGGGGACGTAGGAGGAGGAGCGGGTGCGGCCGCGGAGGCCGTCGACGTCGAGGCGCTGGGCGTTGTCGAGGGTGAAGGCGATCGGGGCGGTCGCGGATGGGAGCGCGTTGAAGAAGGCCGCGATCTGGTCCGGGCCGATGTTGCGATGCGCGACCGCGGCGTAGTCGGTGCCGAAGCGCTGAAGGAGGGCTTCATAGGCGATGAGAAACGGCGTCGAGTCGAGCCACCGGTCGTTCCAGATGAGCACGACCCAGCCCGCGGGACGGAGGATGCGTCGGCATTCCGCGGCGAAGGTTTCGGGGTCGAACCAGTGGAACGCCTGCGCGGCGATGACCATGTCCACGCTCGCGTCACCGAGCCCGGTCGACTCGGCGCAGCCGGGGACGCTGCGGAAGCGTGGGCCGAAACGCGCCGCCAGCGCCTCCTCCGCGGCGCCGCGCATGGGACCGTTGGGTTCCACAGCGGCGACGGTGTACCCGTGACGCAGGAAGAGTTCGGCGGAGATCCCGGTGCCGCTTCCCACGTCGGCGATCACCGCGCCGTCGCGAAGCGCGGTGATGCTGCGCAGCCGCTCCACGAGCGCGTCGGGGTAGCCCGGTCGGAAGCGGCGATAGTCGTCGACGCGGTGGGTGAAGCAGGCGCGGGGATCGGTGGGCGGGGTGATCGACATGGATTCAGTGGAGACCGTATCCCTCGGCACGACAGGTGATCTGCGTCGCACGCGTGCCCGGCCTCGATTCGACGCGTGGAAACCGCCGTAGGGGCGGGTCTGTGACCCGCCCGCGTTCGATTTCACACGGGGCGGCGTTCAACGCCTTGGCATGCGGGATTCGACTCGACGCATGGGACCAGCCGAAGAGGGCGGGTCATAGACCCGCCCCTACGCCCGCGCGTGATCTCGCGCCAGTCGCTTTCGCAGCACTGCCATCAACGACTTCGGCTCGAGAAACGCGGGCGGTGGGCGGTAGAAGACTTCGGTCGTTCCCCCGCTCTCTGCGACGCCGCCGCGGCCGGAGCCGGGAAGACCGACGGACCTGCCATTCGCACCGGCTGCGCCCGCGATGCCCGCCGTTGCATTGCCTGCACCCATGCCGCCCGCTCCGCGTCCGCCCGCGCCGGCGGCCGCGCGAGGCGCACCCCCGGTCCCGAGGATCGCCCGCAACGTCCCCTGCGCTCCGGCGAAGGCGCGTTCCAGCTCCGCCGGGCGCTCGGTGTGAAAGACGATGTCCTGCTCAGCGCGGGCGATGGAACGGATGCCCAGCGCGGTCGCGTCGAGGCGGAGGCGGGCGAGGTCGAGGAGGGTCTCGACCTGCTTCGGCGGATCTCCGTAGGCGCTGCGGAGGTCCGCCTCGACGCGGTCCAGCGCGGCCCGATCCTCGGCTTCCACGATGCGGCGGTACGCCTCCATCCGGCGCTGGTCCGCAGGGATGTACCCGCGCGGGATCGATCCCGCGATCCCGATCTCGATCGCCGTGTCGACGTGGCGTCGCAGCGGCTGGTCGCGCAGCTCCCCCACCGCCTGCTCGAGAAGCTGGCAGTACATCTCGTAGCCGACCGCCGAGATGTGCCCGGACTGCTCGGCGCCGAGCAGGTTCCCCGCGCCGCGAATCTCGAGGTCGCGCATCGCGATGCGGAAGCCGGCGCCGAGCATCGAGTAGTCCTCGATGGCCCGCAGCCGCTTCATCGCGTCTTCGGTGACCGGCCTGTCGGTGGGCGTGAGCAGGTAGCAGTACGCGCGGTGCTTCGATCGCCCCACGCGGCCGCGGAGCTGGTGCAGCTCCGCGAGGCCGAACATGTGGGCGTTGTTGATGATCATCGTGTTCGCGGTCGGAATGTCGATCCCGCTCTCGATGATGGTCGTGCTCACGAGGATCTGCGCCTCGCGGCGGACGAAGCGGAGCATCACCTTCTCGAGCTCGCCCTGCGGCATCTGGCCGTGGCCGACGACGATCTTCGCGTCCGGCACGAGGCGCTGGATCTCGTCGGCGAAAGAGAGGATGTCGCTGACGCGGTTGTGGACCACGAAGGCCTGACCCTCCCGGGCGAGCTCCCGCTCGAGCGCCTGGCGCATGCGCTGCGGATTGAAGGGAATCACCTCGGTCACGATGGCGCGGCGATCGAGCGGCGGCGTGGTGAGCGACGAGATGTCGCGCAGCCCCAGCATCGCCATGTGCAGCGTGCGCGGAATCGGCGTCGCCGAGAGCGTGAGGACATCGGCGGTGACGCGGAACTCCAGGAGCCTGGCCTTGTGCTCGACGCCGAAGCGCTGCTCCTCGTCGACGATCACCAGGCCGAGGTCCTTGAAGACGACGTCCTTGCTGAGGAGTCGATGGGTCCCGATGATGACGTCGATGCGGCCCGCTGCGACCTCCCGCAGCGTCTTCGCCTGCTCCCCCGCGGTCTTGAAGCGGCTCAGGCTGGCGACCTTGAAGGGATACGCCCGGAAGCGCTCCGCGAAGGAGTGCTCATGCTGTTCGGCGAGGACCGTCGTCGGCACCAGCACCGCGACCTGCCGTCCGCTCTCGACGGCCTTGAACGCGGCGCGCATCGCCACCTCGGTCTTGCCGAAGCCGACGTCGCCGCAGATGAGCCGGTCCATCGGACGCGGCTGGCACATGTCGCGCTTCATCGCGGCGATCGCCGCAAGCTGATCCTCCGTCTCCTGCCAGGGGAACTCCGCTTCGAACTCGCGCTGCCAGATGGTGTCGTCGGGAAAGCGGATGCCCGCGGTCGCCTGCCGCGCCGCCTGCACCCGAAGCAGCTCCGCAGCGAGATCGCGGACGGCCTCCCTCGTCCGCTCGGTCTGGTTCTTCCAGCGCCGCCCGCCGATGGTCGAGAGCGTCGGCTTGGTCGTCCCCGCGCCGACGTAGCGCTGAACGAGGTCGATCCGCGCAATCGGCACGTGCAGCCGGGCGGCGCCGTCGAACTCCAGCGTGAGCACCTCCTCCGGCTCCGCGCCGGTCGCGGCCTTCCGCGACCGCGCCGTCGTCGGCGCGCTCGCCGCCCGCGGGAGGGTGCCGAGCCCGACGAAGCGGGCGATGCCGTGATCGCGGTGGACGACGTAGTCCCCCGGCTCGAGCGACATGAATGCCTCGCGCACGCGGCCGCCGCCGAGCCTGCCGGTCCGCGGCCGGGCGCCGTAGCGGTGGAGGAGCTCATGCTGCGGAACCAGGGCCACCTGCCCCCCGGTTCCGCCCTCGTCGCCGAAGATGAACCCCCGGTGCAGGTGGCAGCGCTCGAGCGCGATCGCCGCGCCCGCCGCGTGCTCGCGGAGCAGCTCCCGTCCGCGCTGGAGCTCGCCCTCGGTCTCGCAGGGGACGACGACGCGCATGGCGCCGGCCATGGTCGCGAGCTCGCCGATGGCCTCGCCCACGTCGGTCGCGAAGGGCGGCAGCGGCGAGACCGGAATCGTCGCCGAGCGGTCGGGGTTCGCCCCCGCCGAGAAGTGGTTCACGTCGAGGACGGCATGCGCGCCGCGGGCGATCGACTCCATCACCCGCGGGGGTCCGGCGACGCCCCGGGCATCGCGGACGCGCTCGAAGTAGCCCCGCCCCTGCTCGAGGATCTCGGCGACCTCGGCGAGGATCGCGACCGAGCCGCGCGGGAGCAGCGAGGTCGGAAGGACCGTCGCCTCGTCGCCGAGCAGCGCATCGATCGTCGCCCCTACCAGCTCGACGCTCTCCCGCGCCCGGTCGCTCGCCTGCGTCGCGAGGTCGATCTCGAAGATGCGCTCGATCTCGTCGCCGAAGAGATCCAGCCGGACGGCGGAGTCGGCACCGGGGGGGAAGAGATCGACGATGCCGCCGCGGATGGCGAACTCGCCGGGCTGCTCGACCGTCTCGCGGCGCTCATAGCCGGCGCGGCCGAGCCACTCCGCCAGCTCGCGCAGATCGAGGCGATCGCCGGGTCGCAGCGTGCGCAGGATGCGCCGGAGCGTCTCCTCGGCGGGGACGCCCTGCATCAGGGCGGGCATCGCGGCCACGAGCACGGCGGGCGGGCGCTCCGAGAGCAGCCGCCGAGCGGCCGCGAGCCGTTCCGCGACCAGCTCGAGCGCGACGCCGCTCTCGCCGGGGAGGGTCTCCAGCGCGGGCAGTCGCAGCGCGTCGATGCCGAGGCCGACCAGCTCGTCGGTCGACTCGTCGGCGTCGTCGAGATGGGCCACGACGAGCAGGACCGGCCGTCCCGTCCGCCGTGCGACCGCGGCCGCGACGAGCGCCGTGCTCGAACCGACCGCGCCGCGCGCCGAGAGCGAGCCTCCCTCCTCGGCGAGCGTCGCGAGGCGCGCAATCGCGGGATGGCCCTCGATGATCGCGAACCACTCGAGATCGGCGGTCACAGCCGGTTCCAAGAGGGCGACGGTAGCGCGAACCCCGCAGCGGGTGGCGAAAGTCGCCGGTGCCGCGGAGGCGCATGAGGCCGGACGGTGACTTGGACAGCCGAGCGCCGCCCCGAACACCCCGGGACTCCCGGCCGGTCACGGCGCGCAGCCAGTGGCGCGGAGAGCGCTCTCAGGAGTCTGCGTCACCGAGCCCCCTGAGGTCACAGTGGGCGTCCGGCATGCGCCTCTCCAGCGGGACGAGTCTCCATGGAGCGTCGGGGCGGACCTCGCTCGCTCATCAGGCGCGAGGTGTGCGCTCGATCTGCACGGCGTGCGTTCCGCCGAAGGTGACGAACCTCCGGGCCTGCGACATCTCGGAGGTTGAAGGCGCTCCGTGGCGCAGACTCCTTTCAGGGACGGCCGCGTCCCCCTGCGCCCACGGACGGGATCAGCTCGGCATACCGGCTGGCGATCGCCTCCAGCTCGCGGCGCTGAGCCTCCGTCGCCGAGGGATCCGCCGCGGCGAGCTGGAGCTGCTCGAGCGTCTGGAGCCAGCTTCGCCGCAGCACCTCCGTCACCCGGATCGACCCCTCGTCGATCCACTGCTGGTAGAGCAGGAGCGAACGGATCGCCGGGTGATCGTCGACGTAGAGCGCCGCGTCCACCGGCGCGGTGACCACGGCGACCTCGATCGGTGCGGGCGCGTAGCGGGCCATCGCCGCCCGGACCTGCTCGGAGCGGATCATCGCAGCCCGGCCCGGCGCGGCGCGGGCCCCGAAGCCATCGTCGAACCGCTCGAGGTCGTCGAACGAGCCAAGCCGCAACTCGACGGTCACGCGCTCGAGCACGGGGTGGCCGAACTCGTTGCGGCGCTCCCGCCCCTGCTCGTCGCGCTGCGGACGGAGCACGTCGAGGCGCACCGTCCGGCCCGGTCGCTCAAGCTGGATGATCGAGGTGAGGCCGTCGCCCGTGCTCACCGGCCGGTCGTCGATGGCGACGATCCGATCGCCGACGCGAAGGACCGCTTCCGCAGGCATTCCGGGGAGGAGACCCTCGACGAGCACGCCCGGCTGAAGATCGCCGGCCTGGCGCATGCGGATCCCCAGCGCCCCGCGCGGCGAGGTCGCGAGGCGTTCGCAGAGGATCGCCAGCAGCCGATGACGCTGCTCGACGCTGAGCGGCTCGCGCTCGAGGATCGCCATCAGCTCCTCATCCGGCTGCGGCGAAGCCCGGAGCGCCCGGGCCGCCTCGTCGCGCAGCGCCCAGTCGGCGTCGTCGAGCCCGCGGGCGGCGAGGAGGAGCTCCGGCGAGATCGCGACGCGGGCGATGCGCTCGGGATCCGGCAGGACCGAGCCGACGCCGACGACCCACGGGGGCACTTCCCGCGCTCGCTGAAGCAGCGGCGGATCCACTCGGGGGTCGAGGCGGGGTTCGTTCCGGAGTTGCACAACGGGGCCGGCCCCGGCGTCTGCCCCGGAGCCTGCCCCTGAGATCGCGACCGCCGGCGGCTGCGGAGCGAGGCGGGCGTCCGCTGCGCCGATCGAAGTGCCTGCGATCGGACCCGCGAGCGCGACGAGCGCCATCGGAACGGCGCTTCGGGCGACCCGCGCCGAAGACGATGTCACGAGCCTCCCCCTGCCCGGCGCTGCCGGCGCAGCGGCGCCCCGGAACGGCGATCGACCGCCCGCAGGGGGCGCGCCGTTCAGGCTGCGGGAGTCGGAAGTGCGGCGCGGCATCGGCGGGATGAGCGAGGTGGGCGAAATCGAAGTCGTCGAGCTCGACCGGTCGATCGGGTTCAGCCGAGCAGGCTCCCGAGGCGCGCGGAGCGCCGCCAGATCCAGTCGACCTTGCGCTCGATCATCTGGAGGAACGACGATCCGCGCAGGCTTGCGAACGAGCCGGTGGCGGCGATCGGAAGCGCCGTCTCGGCGATCAGCGCCTCGACCATGAGCCACGGCAGCGCGTCCTGCTCGGCCGCCTCGAGCGGGGCCGCGAGGCCTCCGGGAAGCGGCGTGCGCAACGCGTCATCGTAGCGGCGCAGGAAGGTCTCGATCCGGCGTCCATCGAAGCCCTCGGGCCAGAGCGTCGGATCCTCGCTCGAGGCCATGAGCATCGTGAACTGAATCAGCCCGTTGGCGACGTCGACGATCCGGGGCTCGATCCGGGCGGAGTCGAAATCAAGGACTGCGACGACCTCATCGCTGCGGAAGAGGACGTTTCCCGGGTGCCAGTCGCCGTGGACGACCTGCCGGGAGAGCGTCCTCCAGCCGGCGGTCTCGGCGCGCCGCATCGCCTCGAGATACCCCTTGCGAAGCAGCCGGCAGGTCCGCCGAAGACCGGCGCGGTCGACGTCCGGCTCGACGTGCCCGACGGCCTCGGGAATGCGCTCCAAGGCCTGCTCGACGGTGCGCGACGCGTGAAACGAGCCGTGAAGGACCTCCGCCATCGGCCCGAAGGAGGCCGTGATGGCGTGAAGCCGCGCCAGCGCTCCGCCGGCGGCGCCCGCAGCCTCGGGCGTCTTCGAATAGCCCTCGCTCTCGACGTAGCGGAAGAGCTCGTAGCTGCGCCCGTCGATCTGCACGACCGTCTCGCCGCTTCGCGTCGGCACGAGCGGCGCCACGGGGAACGCCGCCCCCTGAAGACGCCTCTGGAGCTCGTGGGCCAGCTCGATGCGCCCCGTGTCGTCGCGCCCGGGTGCGCGGCGCTTCAGCAGGAACTGGCCCGACTCGCAGACGATCCTCAGCTTCGGCGAGCGCCGCGATCCGCGGCGGAACTCGCGCACGCGGTCGATCACGCCCAGCTCGTAGCGGCTGAGGACGCGCAGCGCCTCCTGAAGGGAGAAGCGATCGCGGATGCCGAGCAGCGCGGCGGGATCGCGCGCGTCCTTCGGATCCTCGCCCGGCGGCGAGTACGCGCCGGTCGCCCCGGGGAGCTCGTCGCGATCGTCGCGGCGCGACGCAGCGCTCGCCTGCCCCGATCGGTCGGCCAGCGACTCATCGGGAGAGGATCCCAGCGCTCCGGCCGGAACGGAGGATCCCCCGTGGTCGGATCGCTCCGCGCGGCCGGGGCGCGCATCGGAGTCGAGCGGCTCCTGCCCGGCGACGCGCCCGGACGCCCCCGCGCCGGTCTCTCCCGGCCGGGGTGTTGGCCCCGATGGTGGGACGGGTGCTGGGACTGATGCCGGGCCTGGTCCTGGCCCCGGTGGTGGGCCTGGTGCTGGGCGAGGTGCTGGGCTCGGCACCGGTGTGCTGGACACGAAGTCAGGGTATCGAAGCGAGGGAGGCGGAGCGAAGTCCCGTGGGCACGTCACGCGAAGCGTCCGACGACAGCTCCGAACGCCGGAGCGCGTCGCGATGAGCTTCTCCGCCCCCTCGAGAGCGCCGCTCCGGGCGCGGCCGCCCGCCGCCCCTCGTCGCAGCCCTCCGGCGTGCGCAGTCGATCGTTGCAATCGCGACTGCTCCGAGTACGCTGCGGCGATGAGACCTCGTCCGCGCCGCGACGTTGCCTGCCTCCTCGCCTCGCTCGTGTCCGCGGCCGCTCCGGCGGTCGCCCAAGTGCTTCCGGCGGGATTCAAGAGCGACATCGTCGCCGCAGGGCTCGATCGCCCGGTCGCCATCGCCTTCACCCCCGATGGTCGGCTCTTCGTCGCCGAGCAGCGCGGGATGGTGTGGGTGCGCGAGCCGGGAAGCACGGCGCCGCCGACCCTGTTCATCGATCTGCGCGAGGAGGTGGGCGACGTCTGGGATCGCGGGCTTCTCGGCCTCGCGCTCGATCCTTCCTTCGCCGAGAACCACCGGGTCTATCTGCTCTTCACCGTCGACCCGATCTACGGGCGCCCCGACGAACCCGGGGAGACCGGCACCTTCTGCCGGCTCGTCCGCTACGCGGGAACGCCGATGAGCGACGGCGCCGTCGCCGACCTCTCGACGCGGACCGTCCTCATCGGAGCGACGCCCTCCGAGGGAATCCCGACCTGCTTCGCCTCGCACACGATCGGCTCCGTCCGCTTCGGCACCGACGGCTCGCTCTTCGTCTCCTCGGGCGACGGGGCGAGCTTCAACTGGCCGGACTCCGGCGGCACCACGCCGAGCTGCTTCGTCCCCGGGCTGTTCGGTCCCGAAGAGGACATCGGCGCCTTCCGAAGCCAGTCGCTCGAGTCGCTCGCGGGCAAGGTCCTGCGGATCGACCCCAGCACCGGCGACGGGTTCAGCGACAACCCCTTCTTCGACGGCGACCCGCAGTCAAAGCGGTCGCGCATCTGGACGACCGGGCTGCGCAATCCGTTCCGCTTCTCCGTCCGTCCGGAGTCGCCGCCGCCGGGGACGCTCTACATCGGCGACGTCGGCTGGTTCCTTCACGAGGAGATCAACATCGCCCGCGCCGCGCTCGGCGGCGGCGACAACTTCGGCTGGCCCTGCTTCGAGGGCGATGCGCCGGCGCCGGAGTATCCGCAGGAGGAGGTGCCCTTCTACGCCTGCGACACCATCGGCACCCCCGCGAACCCCGGACCGCTGCGCGGTCCGGCGGTGCGCTGGCATCACGGGAACCCGCAGCTCTCCAACCCGCCCGGCTTCGTCGGCTTCTGCTCCATCGGCGGCGTCTTCTATACCGGAACGAGCTACCCGACGCGCTATCGCGGCCGCTACTTCTTCGGCGACTTCTCCTCGGGGTGGATCCGTGCGCTCTCCGTCAGCGAGCTCGATGTCGTCGTCAAGGTCGATCCCTTCGCGACGGTCGCGCAGAACCCGGTCGACTTCGCGACGCATCCGGTGACCGGCGACATCCATTACGTCGCCTACGGCGGCACCGTGCGCCGGATCCGCTGGACACCGCCGGACTTCGACCAGGATGGCGACGTCGACGGCGCCGACCTCGGCGTGCTCCTCGGTCAGTGGGGGCAGGGCTTCGGACTCGCCGACCTGAACTTCGACGGGAGCGTCGACGGCAGCGATCTGGGCATCCTGCTCGCGGCGTGGACGGGCTGAGCCGATCGCGCGCCCGCGTCACCCTCCGTTCCGGCGCAGCTCCGATCGCTCGTCTTCCGTCCGCCCGGACGCGGTCGGCGGCGTCGCCGCGCGCGCGAGCGGGCGGACCAGCTCGACCGTCACCGGTCCGATGCCGCGAACGCGGACGAGCTCGTCGACGGATCGGAACGGACCATTGGCCGCGCGATCGGCGACGATGCGAGCCGCGAGCGCGGGGCCGATCCGCGGGAGCGCCGCGAGTTCGGAGGCATCCGCCCGGTTCAGGTCGATCAGGACGACCGGCAGCCCGGAGGCCGCCGCGTTCGCACGCTCATCACGCAGCGCGAGCGCCGCAGGCGCGGCGGCGTCGATGGGCGATCTCCCGGCGTTCCACGCAGTCGCCGCGAAGCCGCCCAGAAGGAGAACCAGCGCGATCGCCGAGAGCGCCGCGCGCTCCGTCGCCGAGAGCGCCGCGCGCTCCGTAGCCGAAGCACCGCGGCCGGTCGCGGGGCGATGGACCGCGGATCCGATGGCTGCGCTCCGGGAGCGGGCGGAGGCGACCGTCGAGGGCCAGCGCCGCGCCGCCGCGCCGCGGACGCCTTCGGATCCGCCGGGCGCCGCGGCGATCACCCCTCCACCTCGCCGAGCACCGCGGCGCGGGCGGAGACCTTGAGCAGGCCGAGCGGCTTGCGCAGCCTGCGCCGCGCGACGGCGAGCTGCGCCGCGGCAGGCCGCGCTTCGCCGGTCTCGGTCAGCAGGCCGGCCCGCGGGAGCGCCTGCCCCGCGTGGTCGGCCAGATCGCCCCAGACCACCGCCTCGACGAAGGGCTTGCTCATGGCGATCGAAAAGAGGCGCGTCGCCCACTCAGCCTGAAGCTCGGGCGAGTATCCCCCGTGCCACTGCCCTGCGGCGGGATCGACGCGCTCCGCGGGGACCCCCAGACCCGTCACCATCACCGGCAGCTCGAAGGGAAGCAGCCGATCGAGCATGGCGCTGACCTGCATCAGGTCGCGCGCCGCGAGCCCGTCGCGCCCGAGGCCGAAGCGCACGCGCACCCCGAGGCAGTCCAGATGCAGACCCTCCTGCACGACGCGGTCGAGCCACGAGAGCGGCGCCACCGACTCCCGGCGGCCCGCGGCGTGCTCGCCGAAGGGCTGCGAGAGTTCGATCATCGTGCGGGCGCCGCGGCGCATCTGCCGCACGAGCACGCTCGCGGTGCGCAGCAGCGCGACGAGCTGGTCGGCGCCGAAGCCGAAGTGATCGTTGACGTTGAGCCCGGCCCCGAGCGACCAGATGCCGACCACCTGGCGGTAGCGCTCGACGACCTTGGCGAGGTGGTCGTATGCGAGGTCGCGCAGGGTGTCGAAGTCGTTCTGCCAGACCTCGACCCACGGGGGCAACGCGCGCGGCGAGAGCTCCAGCAGCGGCCCCGCGACGATCGGCTTGCCCCGCGCATGGGCCCAGGACATCCAGCGGTCGGTGCGCTCCCAGTCGTACCGCCCCTCGACGACCTCGAGATCGCGCCACGTCAGGGGGATCGAGACGATGTCCGCCTCCCGCTCCACGAACGCCTGCTGCGCGGCGTCGAAGCGCCCCGGCCAGACGCCGACGCCGAACGTCGTCGAGGAGGCGGCGCGCGTGCCGAACCGACGGTGGAGGAGCACCTCGCTGTGGGCCATCGCGAGCCGCTCCGAGGCGTCGACGGCGACGACGACGCTCCTCCGCGCCGCCCGGTCCGCGGAAACCGGGTCGGCATCGTTGACCGCGAGCGTGAAGAGCTCGCGGGCCTCCTCCCAGAGCCGGATCGCCGCGTGCGCCGGCGGCAGGTCGAACATCTGCCACTCCTCGCTCTTGACGATGAACTGCTTGATCCGCTGGCGGGCGAGCTCCAGCGAGAGCAGGTACGGCTCCGCTCGCTGCGGGAGCAGCGGCGTCTGGAGCATCAGGCGCCCCATGGACCCGGCATCCTGCTGCACGCAGAGCGCAGCCGGATCGGGCCCGCGGAGACGGCAGCGGATGCGCCCATCGCGGAAGTCGATCTCGGCGCGCTGCGCGACCTCGTCACGGCCGAGCATGTAGGCGTTGCCCAGCGGGAATGTCCGCGCCGGTCCCTCATCGTCGAAGACCAGAAACTGAAGCATGGGCAGGTGACGAGCGATGCGGCCGGCGGGCGAATCCCGCCGGCGTGGCGGCGCGGACCGACGGACCCGACGGTCCCAACCCCGCGCGCCGCGGAGGGCCGGGTATTGTGCCCCCCCGCGGACGCCGTTCAAGTGCCGGCCGCGGCGACCGCGGCAATCGCGCCCCGGCGCGTCGCCGCGAACGCTCCGGCCGGACCCGACTCACGTCGTCCGACGCTTCCGATGATCACGCCCCCCGCGCCTTCCGGCGCAACACCGAACGACGCGCTCCACGAAAGCGCCCTCTTCGAGACGGCGCTCGACCTGCCCCACCGCCGCCGCGGCAAGGTGCGCGACCTGTACCGACTGCCCGGCGGCGACGGCGATCCGCCGCGCGTGCTGGTGATCGCGACCGACCGGATCAGCGCCTTCGACGTGGTGATGCCGACGCCGATCCCCGGCAAGGGCCGCCTGCTGACGGCGATCAGCGCCCGCTGGTTCGAGTGGCTCCGCGCCCGCCGCATCGTGGCGGATCATCTCATCGAGACCGACGTCGACGCCATCGAGGCCATTCCGCCGGCGGCGCGCGGCGCCCTTCGGGGTCGCACGATGCTCTGCCGCGCGGCCGCGGTCATCCCGGTCGAGTGCGTCGCCCGCGGCCATCTCGCGGGAAGCGGCTGGAGCGAGTACTCGGCGACCGGCCGGATCTGCGGCGCGGCGCTCCCCGCGGGACTGCGCGAGGGCGATCGGCTTCCCGAGCCGATCTTCACGCCCGCCTCGAAGGCGGAGGAGGGACATGACGAGAACATCGGCTTCGCGGAGGTCGTCGCCCTCGTCGGCGAGCCGCTCGCGCACCGCCTGCGCGACCTGACGCTCGCGATCTACTCGGCCGCCGCGGCGCATGCCCTCGAGCGCGGGCTCATTCTCGCGGACACCAAGTTCGAGTTCGGGTTCGCCATCGACGCCGACGGGCGGACCTCCGACGAGCTGCTCCTCGTCGACGAAGTCCTCACTCCCGACAGCTCGCGCTACTGGCCCGCCGAGTCATGGCGGCCGGGCGCTGAGCAGCCGAGCTTCGACAAGCAGTTCCTGCGCGAGTGGCTCCTCGGGCTCGTCCGCAGCGGCGCATGGACGAAGCAGCCCCCCGGGCCGGAGCTTCCGGGAGAGATCGTCGAGCGGACGCTCGAGCGGTATCTCGAGGCCCATCGGCGGCTCTGGGGAGGGTGAGCGGGCGGCTCGTCGGCGAAGTACCCTCCCCGAGGAACATGAGCCGCCACGCGCACTGGGAGTCCGTCTACCAGACCAAGGCCGACCGGGAGCTGAGCTGGTATCAGGAGCGGCCGACCGCATCGCTCGCGCTCGTCGACTCGATCGCTCCGAGACCGCGCCGAGTGCTCGATGTCGGCGGCGGACAGTCGGCGCTCGCCGGGGAGCTCCTCGGAGGGCCGACCGAGGTCGTCGCGGTCCTGGACATCTCCGCCGCGGCGCTCGCGCGCGCCCGTGAGCGGCTCGGTCCCGACGCCGACCGCGCACGCTGGATCGTCGGCGACGTGCTCGATCCTCCGGAGCTCGGCGAGTTCGATCTCTGGCATGACCGCGCGGTGTATCACTTCCTCGTCGAGGAGAGCGATCGCCGACGCTACCTCGAGACGGCGCTGCGGACGATCGCCTCGGACGGTCACGCGATCATCGCGACCTTCGCGACGACCGGTCCGGAGCGGTGCAGCGGCCTTCCCGTCCGACGACATGACGCGGCGACCCTCGCGGCGGAGTTCGCGTCGCACTTCGTCCCGGAGCGCTCGCTCGAGGAGCGCCACGTCACGCCCTGGGGTGCGACGCAGGAGTTCGTCTACGTGCTGCTGAAGCGGAGTCCCGGCCCGACCCAACCCGCCGCATGACGAACTTCGCCTTCACGACCCCGACTGCCGCCGCGATCGCACTCGGCGCCGCCGGGGGTGCCCTCGGACGCTGGGGGCTCTCCCATCTCGTGCATCAGACGGTCGGCCACGGGTTCCCCTACGGGACGCTCTCGGTGAACGTGCTCGGCTGCCTCGCGATCGGGATCGTCTCGGCGTTTCTCTCCTCCGAGGAGCGGAGCGCGCCGGAGTGGCTCCACGCGGGCATCGTGCTCGGAGTCCTCGGCGGCTTCACCACCTTCTCGACCTTCGGTCGCGAGACGATGCTCCTGCTCCGCGATGACCGGATGGCCGCAGCCCTGACGTACGTGCTGGCGAGCAACGTCGCCGGCCTTGCCGCGCTCTGGCTCGGCTGGTTCGCCTTTCGGCAGCGGTGACGGGGGCGAGTCAGGGCGATCGCGGGCCGCGCAGCCGCCCCCGCGCCGCACCGCCCAGCCGCCCCCGCGCCGAACCGCCCAGCCGCCCCCCGCAGGCCCGCTGCTTCCCCCCTGCCCCTCGTCCGCGTCCGTTGCTCCCCTGCCGGCCCTCCGGTACACTCGTCGATCCGACGCGCCGGAGACCAGACCGGCGCGTTTCGTTTCCTCACCCCTGGACCGACCCACCGCCATGGCCGAGACCGAACCCGCCGTCGCCGAGATCGAGCCTGCCGTCACCGTCGAGGACGCCGGCCCTGCGCTCAAGCGCATCTCGATCACCATCCCGCCCGAGTCGGTCGACGCCAAGATCAAGGAGTCGTTCAAGACGCTCGGTCAGCAGGCGCAGGTTCCGGGCTTCCGCAGAGGAAAGGTGCCCGCCGCGCTTCTCGAGAAGCGCTTCGGCGAGTCCCTGCGGCGGGAGGCGAAGTCTCAGCTCGTCGGAACGGCCTACGCCAAGGCGATCGAGACGCACCAGCTTCGTCCGCTCGGCAACCCGAGCTTCGACCAGGAGGCGATGGAAGCGCCGCTGGAGTCGGGCAAGCCGCTGGAGTTCTCGATCGACATCGAGGTCGTGCCCAGCTTCGAGCTGCCCGCGATCGAGGGGCTCGAGATCAAGAAGCCGGTGGCGGAGGTGACCTCCGAGCACGTCGACGCGGAGCTCAAGCGGATGCTCTTCCGCGTCGGCACCCCGAGCCGCGTCAGCGGACCCGTCGGACCCGGCGACCGGATTCTCGCGCGGGCGGTCGTCCGCAAGGAGGGCGCGGCCGAGGTGCTCTTCGAGACCGATCGGGCGCTTGTCGTCGTGCCCGAGGAGGGCGAGGGCGACGAGGGACCCGTCCTCGGCCTGATGATCGCCAATCTGCGCGGGGCGCTTCAGGACCGGGCGGTCGGAGACCTCGTCGAGATCGAGACGACCGGTCCGGAGTCGCATGAGCGCGAGGACATCCGGGGGGCCAAGCTCCTCATCCAGCTCAGCATCCTCGACGCGGAGCACATCACGCCCGCAAAGCTCGACGAGGTGATCTCGCAGCTCGGCCTCGATGACGAGGCGATGCTCCGGGACCAGATCCTCATCGCGCTCGAGCAGCGCCGCGACATGGAGCAGCGCACGGCGATGCGCGAGCAGGTCTACGAGCATCTGCTCAAGACGGTCGAGTTCCCGCTTCCCGCGCGGCTCTCGTCGGACCAGATCGTCCGGGCGATCGAGCGGCAGCGCGTCGATCTGCTCTATCGCGGCGTCGAGCCCGCCGAGGTCGAGCGGCACCTTGCGCGAATGCGCGGCGCGACGGAGCTTCAGAGCCTTGCGAAGCTCAAGCTTCTCTTCATCCTCGCGGCATTCGCCGAGAAGTTCGGCATCGAGGTCTCGGAGCAGGAGGTCAACGGGCGCATCGCCGCGATGGCGCGGCAGCGAGGCCAGCGGCCGGACGAGCTTCGCGGCGAGCTGACGCGGACGGGCGGCATCGGAGAGGTGGCGCTTCAGATCCGCGAGCAGCGGACCGGCGACCGGCTGCTCGACGACTGCACGATCACCGAGATGCCCGCCGCGGAGTGGAACGCCCTGGTCGCGGAGCGCCAGCGGCAGGCCGCTCGCGGCTAATGCGGGGTCGCCCCGCCGCCGCCGGTTGCCTCCGGGTTGCCTCCGCTAGCAGCGCGGCGAGGGCGCACCAGAGCTTCAGCGATGCCCGCTCCGGCTCCAACCTCCGCGCATCGATGCGCCCGCCGCTCGGGCGATCGCGCGGCTGCGGCCGCGGGCTGCGCATGGGCGCAGCTTGCGACGGCCGTGCCGCCGGCGACGGCCGGGGGAGTGGACCCCCAGACGCCCGCACCGACGGCCCCGGCCGCCACGACGGCAGAGTCGGCGCGCGGCGTCCCCACCGGACAGGATCTCCTCCCTTCTCTGCTTCCGGCGCTGGGAGTCCTCGCCGCGCTGGCCGTGGTCGGCACCGTGACGATCGCCGTCGTCCGACGGCGGATGCGCAGCGCCGCCGATGAGCGCAACGTGCCCTTCACGCTCGACGAGCTTCGCCGCCTCCATCGCGAGGGCAAGCTGACCGAGGACGAGTTCGCGCGGGCGCGGCAGTCGATGCTCGATGCGGCGAAGCGGGCGATGGCTCGCACATCGGCCGCATCCCGGGATTCCCGCCGCTGAAACGGGTACACTCGCCCCTTCGACGTCGGGGCTCCTCTGGCAATGGCGACGGGGCCTCCCTTCGACGCGATCCTGCGGAGAAGACCTCGACGGGCACCCTGCTCATGACCACACGCAAATCGCGCCGCTCGGCCTCCCCGGCTCCATCGTTCCTCGCGGAGCCGCTTCGCGCAGGTGCACCTGCGTCGAGGGTGGTCGCTGCGCGCCCGGCCGCGTCCGCTCACGATCCCGGTGCCGGTGCCAGTTCCGACCGGGTGCCTCCCAGCGCGGCACCCGGCGATGCGACCGGCAGCGCCATCGGAGCGCCCTCGAGCGCGCCACCGGGCATGCCGAACCTCGCGCCGCGCGATCGCGGCGGGGCTCCTGCAACCGGCGGCAGCGCGGAGCGGAAGCGCCGCGGCGATCGCCCCACCTCCGCCCCGAGCGCTCCCCGCGCCGAGGGCTCGACGCGCAGCCGCGGGGCTCGAGGCGGCGCAGCGGCGGGCGGACCGCCGTCCGGCGGCCCGGGCGGTCTCGGCGGTGGCGGCCACGGTCCCGGCAGCGCCGGCGGGCTCGGGGGCGGCGGCATGGTCGGCGGTGGCGGGGGCGGCGGCGGAAGCAGCGGCGGCGGCGGCTTTCGCGGCCGCAAGGTCAACGTCTGCTCCTTCTGCGGCAAGACTTCGCGCGAAGTCGGTCCGATGGTCGAGGGCCCCAATGACGTGTACATCTGCGGCAACTGCACCGACCTCTGCCAGAACATCTTCCGGCAGACGAAGAAGAAGGGCGGCGCCCGTCCGCTCTTCTCGAGCATCCCCTCGCCTCGGCAGATCAAGGAGTTTCTCGACCAGTACGTCATCGGGCAGGACAACGCCAAGCGCGCGCTCGCGGTGGCCGTCCACAACCACTACAAGCGGCTGACGCAGATCGACGCCGAGGATTCCCCGGTCGAGCTCGACAAGTCCAACGTCCTGCTCATCGGTCCGACCGGAACCGGCAAGACGCTGCTCGCGCGGACGCTGGCGCGGATTCTCAACGTGCCGTTCGCCATCGGCGACGCGACCACGCTCACCGAGGCGGGCTACGTCGGGGAGGATGTCGAGAACCTGCTGCTCAAGCTCCTCCAGGCGGCCGACTACGACCTCGACGCCGCCCAGCGCGGCATCATCTACATCGACGAGATCGACAAGATCGGCAAGACCAGCCACAACGTCTCGATCACCCGCGACGTCAGCGGCGAGGGCGTGCAGCAGTCGCTCCTGAAGATGCTCGAGGGCACGGTCGCCAACGTGCCGCCGCAGGGCGGTCGCAAGCACCCCGAGCAGCAGTACATCCAGCTTGACACGACGCACGTCCTCTTCATCTGCGGAGGCTCGTTCGTCGGCATCGTGGACATCGTGAAGAAGCGGCTCGGCAAGCGCCGCATCGGCTTCTCGACCGACGTCGCCGATGCGATCGCCCAGGATGCATCGCAGGAGACGGGTCGCCTGCTCGCCCAGGTCACGCCGGAAGATGTCCTCGAGTACGGCATGATTCCCGAACTCGTCGGGCGGCTTCCCGTGATCTGTCCGCTGATGCCGCTGACCCGCGAGGCGATGATCCGCGTGCTCACCGAGCCGAGGAACGCGCTGGTCCGCCAGTATCAGCATCTCTTCCGGCTCGAGCACGCCGAGCTGGAGTTCACCGGCGGCGCGCTGGAGGCCATCGCCGATCGGGCCCTCGCGCGCCAGACCGGCGCCAGGGCGCTCCGCGCCGTCATGGACGAGATCATGCTCGACCTGATGTACGACCTCCCGGAGACCCAGAGCTCCAGCGTCACCTACGTGATCGACGAGGTCGCGGTCGAGGGAGGCTGCACGCTCGCGCAGATCGCCCGGCGCCGCGCGAAGGAGAGCGCGTAGCGCCCGAGCGGCGCTCCGCTTCCGCGCCGGCGTCGGAAGGAGGGCTTCCCGGTCACGCGGCGCCCGCGGCCGCGCGGCGCAGCCTCACGGCCGCCCGTTCGACGATGAGTTCGTGGCCGCGCGCCAGCGTGAGCCGGGTGCCGCTGCGCGGCGCGGCGACGAGCGCTGCGCCGCGCTCGACGATCGCCGCGGGAAGCCGATCGGCGAGTCTCCCGTCAAGATCCGTCGCCGCGCTCCGCAGCGCCATCCCGATCAGCGGCATCGGCAGCGCTCGCAACGCCGCGCGGTCGAGGCGGAGTTCGTCCGCCACCCGCGTCGCCTTCGGCAGCAGGCGCTCGATGGCCGCGCTCGCGGCGACGACGATCTCCGCGGTCGCCGCGATCCGCGAC
The DNA here is from genome assembly GCA_937871505.1 of uncultured Planctomycetia bacterium. Taxonomy (GTDB): domain Bacteria; phylum Planctomycetota; class Phycisphaerae; order Phycisphaerales; family SM1A02; genus CALMPF01. The sequence continues at coordinate 57,343 of CALMPF010000007.1, forward strand.
GCGGCGCCCGGCCAGAGCGACTCGAAGACCGGGGCGACGGCGCGGCGGATGCGGACGCGCGTCCGATCGAGGGCCGCGTTGCTCGCATCCTCGCGCCATCCAAGCCCGCAGCGCCGGCAGAACTCGATGCAGTCGGTCTTCGGCAGCCGCAGCAGCGGCCGGACCAGCGCCGCGCCGCATCCGGCGACCGTCGTTCGCGGCAGCATCCCTCCGAGACCGGCGAGCCCGCTCCCGCGGCCGAGCGCCATCACCACGGACTCGAGCTGGTCGTCGGCGTGGTGTGCCAGGGCGATCGCGGGGGCGCGGCGACGGCCCGCGATCTCGTCGAGGGCGCCGCGCCGAAGCCGCCGCGCCGCCGCGGCGCGGTTGCCGCGCTCGCGCGCCGGGTGAATGTCCGCCCGCTCGAAGTCGAGTCCCAGCGCCGCCGCGACGGCCTCCGCGTGGGCGCAGTCGGCGTCCGCATCGGCGCCGCGGAGATGATGGTGCACGTGGACCGCGATCGCGACGACGCCGCGCCCCGGCGCGGAGCGGCGGCCGAGCACCGCGAGCGCGGCGGCGAGCGCGACGGAGTCCGCGCCGCCGCTCAGTCCTACCACGACCGTGCTGCCCGGCTCCACGGCGCAGCGAGCGGGGTCGAAGAGCGCTGCCCGGAGCGCCGAGACGAACGGATCGCGCAGGGGAAGCGGCGGACGCCGCGCCGCGGACGCGATGCCCCCGCGGCGCCGCGCCGCGGTCACGGCGCCCCCGCGGCGCCGCGCCGCGCCGTCGCCGCCAGCGCCAGCAATCGCAGGATCACATGACTCGCGGCGAGGGCCGTGATGCCCGCCGCGTCGCGGTCGGGCAGCACCTCGACGACATCGGCACCGATCAGATCGAGGCCGGCCATCCGCTGAAGCACCGCCAGCGCCTCGCGCGTCGAGAGGCCGCCGCAGACCGGCGTCCCGGTCCCCGGCGCGAAGGCCGGATCGAGCACGTCGACGTCGAAGCTGACGTAGAGCGGCCGCCCCGCCACGCGCGACCTGAATCGAGCGAGGGCCTCCTCGGCCGCAGGCGTTCCGATCGCGTCGGCGCGGAGGATCTCGACGCCGCGGTCGCGGGCGAAGTCGAGGTCGCGCGGCGAGTTCAGAGGACCGCGGATCCCCACGCTCAGCATCGCCGTCGGATCGACCACGCCCTCCTCGATCGCGCGGATGAAGGGCGACCCGTGGCCGAGCCGCTCGCCCCAGACGCTCTCGACCGTGTCCAGATGGGCATCCAGATGCAGCAGCGCGATGCCGGCGGAGCCCCCCGCGCCGAGCCGCGCGTGCGTCGCCCGCAGGTTGGCCAGGGCGATCGAGTGATCGCCGCCGACGGCGAGCAGCCGCGTCCGGCCCGGGGCTCCGAGACCGCGCGCGAAGTCGAGGGCGCGCTCCTGCGTCTCGGCGCAGGAATAGGGGCTCGTCGGGGCGTCACCCGCGTCGACGCAGCTCAGCGTCGCGGCGATGTCGATGCCCAGCTCGAGGTCGTAGGGCTTGATGTACTGCGACTCCTCGCGGATCGCCCGGGGACCGAACCGGGCGCCGGGCCGATAGGTCACGCCGCCGTCGAAGGGCACGCCATAGAGCGCCCACTCGGGCGGGGAGCCTTCGCACCGCGCGGATGCGGAGGCCGCTTCCACCGCCGACCCCGAGGCGCCCGCCTGCTCCGCCTCCAGCGCCGGAAAGCGGCAGAAGGTGCAGATGCCCGCAAAACGCGGCGTCCTGCGGCCATCTGGAAGCGGCGTGGGCATGGCGCCAGCGTACGCCCCGTCATCGCCCTTCGCGCCGACCGTCGTACCAGAGCTCAAGCCCCTCGCGGCGCTGCCATCCGCGCGGACCGCGGAGCAGGATGCGCAGCGACGTCAGGAAGAGCCCGGCAGCGGTGCTCATCCTCACCTTGCGCGGACTGGTCAGGACGCGGCGCCCGAGGATCACGAAGCGCCCGCGCGCGCGCAGCGCCTTGCTCAGCCAGACCTCCTCGCTCGCGTAGAAGCGCTCGTCGAAGCCGCCGACGGCGTCGAAGTCGGCGCGGCGCACGAAGAAGAAGCAGCCAGCCGCATGCCCCAGCCGGCGCCACACGAGCATGAAGAGCCAGAGGTAGACCCGCCCCCACCACGGCACCGGCGGCTCCCAGCTCACCAAGGCCCCGCCGCCGACCGCGCCGGAGCGCAGCGCCGCGACGGCCTCGCGGAGGATCGGCGCATCGACGCGGGTGTCGGCGTCGACGAAGAGAAGAAACTCCCCAGCGGCCGAAGCGGCCCCGAGGTTCCGCGCCGCGGCGATCTGGCGCACGTCCACCGGCACGACGGAGGCCCCTGCCTCGACGGCGAGGCGGGCGGTCCCATCGTCGGAGGCGTCGTCGACGACGACGATCTCCGAGGGCTCGTCGAGCGCCCGCAGGGCGTCTCCGAGCGTCGCGAGGGTGCGCGGCAGCTCGAAGGCCTCATTGTGCGCCGGGATCACCACCGAGAGCACCGGCGTCGGCCGACCTCGGCGAGCCTCCATCACGCGGTCGCCGGCTCCCCCACCCGACGCAGCGCCGGGGCGACGAGGAACTCCGCCGTCGTCTTCGCGCGGATCTCCTCGACGGTCACCTCCGGCGCCAGCTCGGTGAGGACGAAGCGCCGGCGGGCGCGGTCCATCTCGAAGACGCCGAGATCGGTGATCACCATGTCGATGCACGCCACGCCCGTCAGCGGAAGCGAGCATGCGGGGACGAGCTTCGCCGAGCCGTTGCGGTTGACATGCTCCATCGTGACGATCACCCGCCGCACGCCCGCCACGAGATCCATCGCGCCGCCCATCCCCTTGACCATCTTCCCCGGCACCATCCAGTTGGCGATGTCGCCCTCCTGCGAGACCTCCATCGCGCCGAGGATCGCCAGGTCGATGTGGCCGCCGCGGATCATCCCGAAGCTGTCCGACGACGAGAAGAAGGAGTGGCCCGGAACGCCGGTCACGGTCTGCTTGCCCGCGTTGATGAGGTCCGGATCGACCTCCTCGGCGCGCGGAAACGGCCCCATGCCCAGCAGGCCGTTCTCCGACTGGAGCCAGACGAGCATCCCTTCCGGCACGTGGTTGGCGACCAGCGTGGGCATCCCGATGCCGAGGTTGACGTAGAAGCCGTCGCGGAGCTCCTGCGCTGCGCGCCTCGTGATACCGTTGCGATCCAGTGGCATGGCGTCGGGCACGGTATCCGGCGCCGGACGGGGATGCCAGCGCAGCCGCTGCGGGACGAAGCGCCGCCATCCCGCCCCGTCCCGGGCGCTTCCCGACCCGATTCCAACCCCTTTTCGAAGAGTCCCGACCGTTTCCTGCCGCTGTCCCGCCGATCTCCAGCCGCTGCGCCGCCGACTTCCCCTCGAGACTTCGGCTCGTCAGCACGCCGCGTGACGTCGCCGGAGGCGCTTCGGAGAAGCGCCTCTCAAGGCCGCTCCCCTCTCCCTTCACCCGACCGACGTGACCCAGACGAAGCTCGCATCGATCCCGGCACTCCCGCGCCCGCTCGCTCCGCTTTCGAGCCCGCTCGACACCTCGCCGCGAAGCCGCGCGGGGGCGCCCGCAGCGGCCGCGGCCCCGACGCCACGGACGCGATCGCGATCTCGGGGCGCGCTCGCCGCGGCGCTGACGCTTCTCGTCGCCTCGCTCCCCGCCGGAGGAGCGGCGGCGCCGACGGCCGCCGCGGCGCGACCGCAGCCCGCGGCACAGACGCCGCCCCCCGGCGATCGCCCGGCCCCGGTCGACCTCGCGCTGCTGCGCGCGGCCATCGAGGAGTTCCGCAACGCGGCGGGAATTCCCGGCCTGGCGGTGGCGATCGTCAGGGCGGCGGAGCCGGTTCTGGTGGAGGGCTTCGGGGTCGAGCGTCTCGACGGTGGGCGTGTTCAGAGGGCGGAGACCCGCTCCGGCGATGCGATCGGCGCCGCGGATGACCGCCGTGCACAGGCGGTCGGACCGACGACGCGCTTCGCGCTGGGCGCCGCGGGGGAGCCCTTCGTCTCGACGGTGATCGCCTCCCTCGTCGATCGCGGCGTCCTCCACTGGGATGAACCGATCGATCGCTGGCTGCCGCGATTCTCGCTGACGCTCGACCTGCCCCCGGAGGATCCGGACGATCTCGCTGCCGCTCCGCGCCACCTCAGCTTCCGGGATCTGCTTCTCTGCCGGACCGGACTGATGCAGATGCCCGTCGCGTGGGTCGGCGGCGCGCCGCCCGCGCCGGTCGTCGCCGCCTTCCGGCGCGCAGCCCCGACGGCGACGTTCCGCTCGCGCTGGCAGGAGAACGCCGTCGGCGTCGCGGTCGCCGCGCACGCCGCGGCCGTGGCGCTGCGCCGAGGCGATGCCGAGGCCGTCTCGTGGTCCGACACCGCGTCGCTCCTCGCCGAACGCCTCTTCGAGCCGCTCGGAATGGAACGGACGACGATCGAGCTCTCGCTGGTCCTCGCCGAGGACGATCGCGTCGTCGGACACCGGCGCGCAAGCTGCCGTGCAGCGGCGGCTCCCCTTGCTGCGGTCAGCCCCTTCGACCGTCCCGCGGTCGCTGCGTCGCGCGGCGCGTGGTCGACCGCTGCGGACCTCGCTCGGTGGCTTCGATTTCAGCTCGACCGAGGACGCCTCGATGGAACGCGGCTGATCTCGCGCGAGCGAATCGAGGAGACGTGGGCTGCGAGCGCGCCGCTCTCCGACGAGGGTGTCGCGGTCGTCGGCGTCGCGCCAAGCACGGGCGCCGGCATGGGATGGCTCTCCGTCGGCACCCCCGGCGACCGGCTGCTGCTCCGTTCGGGCGCCCTCGACGGCTGCGCTGCCCTGATCGCGCTGCTCCCGGATCGCGATCTCGGCATCGCGCTGCTCGCGAGTCGCGAGGACGCTCCGTTGGCGCAGCTCGGCCTCGAGGTCGTGCTTGAAGCGCTCGATGGCCGCGCTGTTGCGATGGGGACGATCGCCGCGCCGGAGGCGCTCGAGGGAACCTATCGCGGCGATGTCTTCCGCAACGAGGTGCAGGTCTTCGCGCTGCGCGGCACCCTCTTCATTCAGGCGACGGGCCAGCCCGCGCTCGAGCTGCGGGCTCCGGATCCCCAGGGTCGCCGCCGCGTCGTCGGCAGCGACACGGCGTGGGTTGAGTTCGCCTTCGCGCCGGGCGACGGGGCGCGGGGCGCCGACGACGGCACCGCGGCGCCCGCGACGCCATCGGCCAGTTGGCTCCGCTTCAGCGAGATCGGGCTCACCTTCGAGTTCGCCCGCATCGGCGGGCGCTTCGAACCCGAGATCGCGCCCGACGAGGCAGCGCCGCTGCTTGGGCGCTATCACGATCCGCGGATCGGTCAGGATGTCGAGGTCGCGATCTCGCCCGAGGGGCGGCTCCAGCTCCGAATCCCGGGACAGACCGCGTTCGATCTTCGCCGGCGCGAAGCAGGTTCAGGGTTCGCGCCAGGAGACGCATCCGGGGGCGCATCCGGGGACGCATCCGGGGACGCATCCGGGGAAGGACACGGCAGCAGACGCGGCGGCGGCCGCGGAGAGGAACGATGGACCGCCGCGATGATGCCCGGCGCCGAGATCCGCTTCGAGGGCGCGGGACCGGCGCGGGCGACAGCGATCCTGATCGACCAGCGCGGAGAGCGGACGACGCTCCCGCGGATCGGCGAAGTCGCGCCGCAGGAGGGCGATCCGCGGGCCGAAGGGCGCGCACTGCTCCGCCGCGTCGCGCCGGCGCTCCCCCGCTCCGACGGAGGGGGGCGGAGCATCGAGGGGCGCGCGGTGCTGCCGACGCAGGGGATCGCCGGGGCTGGCCCCGCGGGTCGACCGCCGGGGGGTGGCGCGACTCCGCGGGTGACGATTGCGGCCGAGGACGGCGCCGGCACCACGGTCCAGCGGATCGAACTCGACGCGTTCGGCTACGACCACCTGACGCTGCGGAGGGCAGGCGCGACGCGCGCGAGGCCGTGGACAGGCGCGGAATCGCTCGAGGGCCGCTGTGCCGAGGCGGCGGCCCTGACGCTCGTCGTGCCGCACGGACTCGTGGACCTCGTCGATGCGGGAGAACTCGCCGGGAACGACGGGGGCGCCGGGAACGAAGGTGGCACGGGGCGCGTGGGGGGCACCGTCGAACTGCTCCGAGCCCGCGCGATCGACGCTGCCGGGCCGAGCGTGTACCGACTGCTCGTGCGCACGGCGCATGGCGCGGAGGCCATCATCGAGCTGGGCGCCCCGGAGCCTCGCGGCGGCCCCGAGGGCGCCGGAGGCGCGGAGGAACGAGACCCAGAGGGCCCGCTCGTCATCCGGCGGCTGACGACCTCGGGCGACTTCCTCGTGCCCTGGTCGGAGCCGCTGGACTTCCGCTTCCTCGATCACGTCGCGCTCGGCGACGCATGGGCGCCGCGGCGCACGATCGTCGAGGCCCCGGCGTTCGGCCGGATGGAGATCGAGTTTGCGCTGCCGCGAGAATGAGCTTCCGCGAGAGTGAGCTTCCGCGAGCGTGGGCGACGGCGCGGCGCTCAGGGTTCGCCGGGAGCCGGGCTTCGCGACGCGGACTTCTCGACGACGCGATCGTCGTTGGCGGCGCCGTTACAGAAGGTCCTCGAGCAGCTCGTGCCGGATGGAGCGCAGGCGCTTGATGATCGACGTGTGCATCTGGCTCACGCGCGATTCGCTCAGCTCGAGCACCTCGCCGATCTCGCGCATGGTGAGGCCGTCGTAGTAGTACAGCGCGAGCACCAGCCGCTCAGCTCGGCTGAAGCCGCGGCCGATGCGGCGGAGAAGGTCGCGCCGCGCCGCCAGGGTCATCGGTGCGTCGGCGCGCTCGTCGGCGATCAGGTCCAGCTCGCGCAGCCCCCGCCCGCCCTGGGTGCCGGCGCAGGGCCGGTCGAGCGACACCAGCGAGGGAGGGACGGCATCGCGCTCGAACTCCGCCGCGACGTTCACCGGGCAGCCGAGCAGCGCCGCCGTCTCGCCCGTCGTCGGGGCCCGGCCATGCTCGGCGCCGAAGCGCTGCCGCGCCCGTTCGACCCGTGCCGAGCGGACGCGCACCAGCCGCGGGACCCAGTCGAGCCGCCGAAGGCTGTCGACGATGCCGCCCCGAAGCCGCAGTCCGCAGAAGGTCTCGAACTTGTTGCCGAGCGCAGGATCGAATCGCTCGATCGCGTCCATCAAGGCGATGGTCGCGGCCTGTCGCAGGTCATCCGCGTCGACCTCGGCGGGGAGGCGCGTCCGCTCGCGCTCGGCGATCATCCTGGCGACATCCATGTAGCGGATGACCAGCCGGTTCCGGGCGTCGAGGCTGCGCGTCCGGATGTACTCGGCCCAGAGCGCCGCGTCCGTCGCGGCGGTTGCGGCCTTCTTGCCGGCGAGCGCTCCGGTCGTCGAACCTGCGTTCGGCGCGGCCTGAAGCGCCTTCGGGCGCGCGGCAGCCCCATAGCCGCGTGGCGGCGCGGAACGAACGCCGCTGGGCGGCGCGGAAACCGAGCCGCGGGCAGAGGCCGCAGCAGAACCTCCGGCTTCGCGGAGAGCGTTCTTGCTGGATCGACCACCCTCCGGGCGCGGCGCTCGCGCCGAAGCGCTGCGACCGACCCCGGCGCCCGCCGGTGCCGCGCTCGCGTCTCTCGACCGCGTCCGCCGCGCATCGCCTTGGCGCGGCGTGGCCTCTCCCGAGGGTCTCGGGTTCCGTGAGGTCTGCGAAGAAGAAAGGCATCCACCCCGATTGCTCTCCGGCTGGAAGGCCGTCCGAGAGCGCCCCTTCAGAGGGGACAACGTCGAGAGAGGCATCAGTCGCTCCTTGACTGCACCTGGCTCCGTTTCCGGAGTCACGACTTGGTCTCAGGCGTCCGTCGCGTCCCGCAGGGGGAGCGCTCTTGATGCCCGCGACCGATCATTCCGACCATCCATGGTCGGAATCAGGCAGGAGTCTACCACGGTGTCGACGGAACACAAGTCCGGTTTTCGGACGGGTAGGGTCCGCACCGGGGACGAACGCCGCTCCGGTGGCGACCGAGTCGCCCCGGCCGTCGAGCGCGCGATGCGCGGCCCCCTCGTCCGGCATTCGGCGCGCGTTCGCGCCGTGATCGCGGCGCGGACGCGGTCACCCTCGGTCACGCTCCCCGGAGTACGTCGAGGCGGCTGGGCTCGATGACGATCTCGAGCGAGCGGGTCGGCTCGCCCACGGCCCGCGCCCAGGGCGGGTCGCCGTCGAGCTGATAGAGGAAGGGCTCGTCGGCGCTGATCGAAACGGCGGCCGCTCGCACCGACCTCGCCCGGCCATCGTCGAACTGGTGGCCGAACTCGCAGCGGAGCATCCAGCCGAAGAGATCCGCGAGCCCGCTGCTGGGGAACCAGACCACGTCGAGCAGTCCGTCGTCCATGGTGGCGTCCATCGCGGGGTTCATCCGCATGGCGTACTGGCGCGAGTTGGCGACGACGACGAAGCCGCGGCCGCCGTCGTCGAGCCGAGCGCCGTCGGCGACGACGGCGAGGCGCGGCGGAACGTGCGCGCGGAGGCGCCGCAGCATCGGCGCGACGTAGGAGAGGTGCGAGATCGCCCCCGCGCGGTGCGCTGCGAGGTCGTGGACCACTTCCGCGTCATAGCCGACCGAGGCCATCAGCAGGAACGGCTCGCCCGCCGCTCGCCCAAGGTCGATCCGCGCCAGACGCCCGCGCGCGAGCGCCGCGAGCAGCGTCGCGGCGCCGCGCCCCATCCCGAACTCCCGCGCGAAGAGGTTCTCGGTACCGAGCGGGCTCTGCCAGATGGGAACCCCCGCGCGGGCTGCCGGTTCGGCCACCATCCGCACGGCGCCGTCGCCGCCGACGACGACCGCGAGATCGCTGTCGCGGAGGGCGTCGTCGAGCCAGGCACGGTCGAGGCCGCGGCGCGTCTCATGGGGAATGCACGCATGCCCCGCAGCGGCGAGCGCCTCGGCGAGGGTCTCTGCTGCCCGGCTCCCGTGGCCACCGCCCGCGATCGGATTGACCACCAGCGCGATGCGCAGCCCCCGCGTCCTCGGTTCGCGCACTCCGGCCTCGGCGATCTCGATCAGGCTCATCGTCGGCGGGACGGTACTCGGCATCGGGCTTCGAGGGAACCGGTCCAGGCGAGAGGCGCTCTCGGGTTCGATCGCGAGATCGCTCGATCGGTCCCGCCGCGTCCAGCCGATCCCGCCGTGCGGCGATCCGGCGCCCATCGGCGTCGAAGGAGAGTTCGGGTACGATCGCCCGCCCGTGGTCAGACCAGTTCGATGCTCTGAAGCAGCGCTCGGCGGAGATCGCTCCCGCGCGGGGTCCGGCGCGCCGCTGCGGGCTGGCGGGCGATCCGCGGCGCACGCCATGTTCATCGGTGCGACGATCGCGCTTGGCGGCGCGTGGCACGCTGCGTCGGGGAGCGCCGGGGTCGGCCTGCCGCCGACGGCTTCCGGCTCCGAGGCGGAGGCGTCGCCGCCCTCGGGCCCGAGTCCGGCAACGGGTCGGGAGGGTCTGCTTGCGATCGCCCTTGCGCCGGCGCAGGTGCCGCCCGGAATCGCGCCCGCGCAACCCCGGGCCGACCGCACGCTGACCGATGACGACCTCTGGACGCCGGTCGTCCCGGCGGAGCCGGGGTCCCCCGAGGCGCAGCTCTTTCAGGCGCGGCGGGCCCTCGTCGAGAGGGACTACGGCCGCGCGATCAGTCTGGCGACGGCATGGCTCGAGCGCCACGATCCGCATCCGCTGCGCCCGGAGGCGCTGCTCATCCGCGGCGACGCGCTCTTCCTCCGCGGCGACGAGTACAAGGCGCTCTTCGACTACGAGGCGATCGCGACGCTCTACCCCGGGAGCGAGGCCTACATCATCGCCCTTGAGCGCGAACTCGAGATCGCGAACAAGTATGCCGAGGGGCTGCGGCGAAAGCTCTGGGGCTTCCGCTGGGTCAGCGCCGAGGAGGAGGCGCAGGAGCTCTTCATCCGGATTCAGGAGCGGCTCCCGGGAAGCATCCTCGCGGAGCAGGCCGGCATGTCCCTCGCCGACTTCTACTTCCGCAAGGGCGAGATGCTCCAGGCCGCGGAGGCGTACCAGCTCTTCATCGAGAACTACCCGCGCTCGACGGACGTGCGCAAGGCGCGCCTGCGGCTGATCTACGCCCGCCTCGCGTCGTTCAAGGGTCCGCAGTTCGACGCCTCCGGCCTGCTCGAGGCCCGCGCCCAGCTCGTCCGGCTCGGCGAGATCGAGCCATTGACGGCGCAGCAGATCGGCGCCGAGAGCCTGATTCTCCGCATCGACGAATCCGCCGCGGCGCAGCTCCTCGAGCAGGCGCGGTGGTACCTGCGCACCCGCGATCCGATCTCCGCCGAGCTCACCCTGCGACGGCTGCTCCGGCGCTATCCGGCCTCGGTCGCCGCGCTCCGCGCCGTCGACCTCGGCTGCGAGCTCGTCGCGAAGCTCCCGCCATCGATCCGGGAGACCGCGCCGGACTACTGCGGCATACGCGACGGGACCGTCCCCATGCCGCGCCGAGGCAGCGCCGCCGCGGCGGCGATCGAGCAGGAGGAGCGCGACGCGGCCGCCTCCGCTCCGGGAATGCCCCCGGTGCCGGTGGAGCGGCTCGATGAGGCCATCGAGGCCGCAGAGGCGGAATCCGCCGCGCAGCGCGAGCGCGAGGCGGGAGCCGCGGGCCGCTCGCCCGGATCGCAGGGGGGCGGACCATGATCCGGAGCGCGCTTCGTGGAACCGCCGGCCGCCGCGCGTGCGCCGTCGGCGCCGTGCTGATCGGCGGGCTCGCGTGCGCGCTGATTCCGGCAGGGTGCGCAAGCGATCCGACCCAGGGCTACTCGCTGCGATCGACCTTCGGCGACGACATCGAGTCGATCGCGCTGCCGATCTTCGTCAACAACACGTTCGTGCGGAACGTGCAGTTCGAGCTCGCCGATGCGCTCGTCAAGGAGGTCCAGGGTCGGACACCGTGGCGCGTCGACTCGTCGGCGCGGGCGAACACGATCCTCCTCGGAACGATCACCGACGTGCAGATCCGCCGGATCGCCAAGTCCCGGAGCACCGGTCTGGCCGAACAGGACACCCTGACGATCACGGTGGACTTCGAGTGGCGGGATCAGCGGACCGGGACGCCGATCGTCAAGCGGCAGGGGTTCTCCGCAAGCGGTCTCTTCGTGCCGACGATCACCGGCAAGGAGTACATCGAGCTCGGCGAGTGGGCGGCCATCCAGCAGCTCGCCACGGACATCGTCGGCGCGATGCGGACGAACTGGTGAGGCCCGCGCCGAGCCGCCGCAGCGCCGCGAAGGCACCGATCGGGTGCCGGTCCAGTTCCGCCTGAGACCGGATCGAGGCCGGCCCGAAGCCAGCTCGGACGTTCCCGGCCGCAGCGGCTCCGGTGCCCGCCGCGTGCGCTGACGCTCCCTCTCCGGCGCTTCGAGAGGCCCTCAGGGCCCGCGGCAGGCGTGCGCGGGACGTCAGGGCTCGGTCGCAACGGCTGCGACTCGCGCGCACTCGGAGCGCACCGGACGCACTCGAACACCCCATCCGCCGTCTATCCTCGCAAGGCCCGCGCCGGAGCATCCGGCCGGTCCGGCGACCGAACGCAGCGAGCGGCGGCGTCGACCCTGCGGCGCCGGACTCACTCATGCCCAACTGGTCCCGGTTCATTCCGTTCCGCCCGTCCGATCGGCCGGCATCCGCCGTGCGCTCGCGGGCGCGGTGCCTCTTCGAACGGCTTCGCGCGCTGAGCTTCGCACGGTGGCGTTCCGCCGCTCCGAGCTGCGCTCTCCCCGTTCCGGTCGACGCGCCCGAGCGGGAAGTCCGCCGCGCGGCGCGTCCGGCGTCGGGCTCGACGGATGCGCTCGCAGCCGGAGCAGCGTTCGCGAGCGCGGGCCCGGATCGCGGCGACGATCGCAATCGTCCGCGCGATCCGGCAGCCTCCGCCGAAGGACGACGCGGTCAGGGGCGCGGGCCGGAGCGAGGCAGCGAACGCGGATCAGGCTCCGACGATGGCTCATCGGGAGGTCGCGGCGACGAACGGAGCGGGCGCGGCCCGGGCGACGGAGGCGAGGACCGGTCGCGGCCCCCCGGCGGCTCAGCGCCCCCGCCGCGGATGCGGCGGCAGTTCATGACATGGGCGGTCCTGCTGCTCCTGATCGCGATGGTCTGGGTCGTCCTCACCGGCTCCGGCAGTCGCGGGATCAAGGTCAACACGTGGGAGCAGTTCCTCACGTGGGCGACCGAGGGGTACATCGAGCCCGACTCGATCGTGATCGAGGATCGCCGCGTGCTCGGCCGCGTGAAGCAGGGAACGCCGGGCGTCACGGCCGCGGCGGATGGCCCGGCGCCGATCTACGTCGAGATCATCCCGACCGGAGAGAACTACCGCGACAAGATCGCCGACCTGCGCGGTGCGCGGGAGGCGAACCCGAAGCTGGAGTGGCGGGAGAACGCCGGGACGAGCCCGTGGCTCACCGTGCTGCTGGGGTGGCTTCCCGCGATCCTGATCATCCTGATCATCTGGCTGATCCTCGCCCGCTCGATGCGCGGCGCCGCGAGCGGACCCGGCGGGATGCTCGGCAGCTTCGGGAAGAGCCGCCACCGGATCTCATCGAAGGACAACGTCAGCGTCACCTTCAACGACGTCGCCGGCGTGGATGAAGCCAAGGACGAGGTCCGTGAGATCGTCGAGTTTCTCCGGAGCCCGAAGAAGTTCCAGCGCCTCGGCGGCCGCATCCCCCGCGGCGTGCTTCTCGTCGGTCCCCCGGGCTGCGGCAAGACCCTGCTCGCGAAGGCCATCGCAGGCGAGGCGGACGTCCCCTTCTTCTCGATCTCCGGCTCGGACTTCGTGGAGATGTTCGTCGGCGTCGGGGCGAGCCGCGTGCGCGATCTCTTCCGGCAGGCGAAGGAGAACTCGCCCTGCATCATCTTCCTGGACGAGATCGACGCGGTCGGACGGCGCCGCGGCGGAGGCTTCACCACCGGCGGCCACGATGAGCGCGAGCAGACGCTCAACGCGATCCTCGTCGAGATGGACGGCTTCGAGGTGAGCGATCAGATCATCGTGATCGCGGCGACGAACCGCTCGGACGTGCTCGATCCGGCGCTGACGCGCCCGGGGCGATTCGACCGGCAGGTGACCGTCGCCCTCCCCGACCTCGTGGGAAGGCGGCAGATCCTCGATGTCCACGCCCGCAAGGTGAAGATGGGGCCGGACGTCGATCTCGAACGCCTCGCGAAGGGCACGCCGATGTTCAGCGGCGCCGACCTCGCGGCGGTGATCAACGAGGCGGCGATCATCGCCACGCTCGCGGGGAAGGAGGCCATCGAGATGGCCGATCTCGAGGAGGCCCGCGACAAGATCCGCTTCGGCCGAGCCCAGAAGAGCCGCCGCATCGAGGAGCAGGAGCGGATCGCCACCGCGTATCACGAAGCGGGCCACGCCGTGGTGCAGGCGATGCTCGGCGACGCCGATCCGCTCCACAAGGTGACGATCATCCCGCGCGGGCAGGCGCTCGGGGCCACCTTCTCGCTGCCCGAAAAGGACCGCTACGGCTACGGACGGCGCTGGCTGCTCGCGACGATGCGCGTCCTCTGCGGCGGCCGGATCGCGGAGGAGCGCAAGACCGGCGACATCAGCTCCGGCGCGGCGCAGGACATCCGCATGGCGACCGCCTGCGCCCGGCGCATGGTGCTCGAGTGGGGCATGTCCGACCGCCTCGGCTTCGTCAACTACGCGGGCGAGGACACGCGCGAGCAGTTCGTTCCCGAGAAGGACTACTCGCAGGAGACCGCGAAGGTCATCGATGAGGAGATCCGCCAGCTCATCGACGCGGCGTACGACGAAGCCAATCGCCTGATCGCGGCCAACTGGGAGAAGGTGGTCGCCGTCGCGGAAGCGCTGCTCAAGTTCGAGACGCTCCAGCGCGAGGATGTCGAACGCCTGATGCGCGGCGAACGCCTCGACAAGCCGACGATCGCCGAGCTGCTCGGGGCCGAGCTCGCGCGTCCGGCGGGACGGCCCCCGCGGCCGACGACGCCCGCCGCCGATGACGAACCGGGACCCGGCGTCCTGCCGAGTCCCGCGTAGCCGGCGCGTCGGGCGGGTGGCTGGATCGCCGCGGACGCGGCCCTTCCACCGTGGCCGCGCCGGTCACCTCGCGTCCCGCGCCGGTCGTCTCGCGTCCCGCGCCGGTCACTTCGCGTCCCGCGCCGGCGCCGCAGGCGCCCGTTGCCTGATCGGTGTCCGAACCTGCTCCGCGCCGTCCCCCGCTTCACGCCGATGGTCCACTTGGTCGCGGATGGCAGCGCGGTGCTCATTCCCGTCAAGGTCGTCCCCGGGGCGTCGCGCGACGCCCTCGTCGGAGCGCTCGGCGGGCGGCTCAAGGTGCGCGTCGCAGCGCCGCCGGAGGGAGGCCGGGCCAACGCCGCGCTCGTTGCCCTGCTCGCGGAGCGTCTCGGCCTCCGCCGCACGGCGCTCTCGGTGATCGTCGGCGCGGCCTCGCCGGAGAAGGTGATTCGCGCCGAGGGCATCGAGGCGCAGGAGGCCGCGCGCCGACTCGGGTTGGAAGCCCGCGGGGCGGCCGGGCGGTAGCAGTCCGGCAGTCCGGCGCCCGGCGGAGCGGGGAGTGGTTCGCGAGCTCGGCGCGTCGGAGCAGACGGCCGCTTCCGCGCGGTCACTCGCCGAGCATCGACTTGCGCCGCAGGATGTGGTGGTAGTGCTGGGCAAAGCGATGCGCCTCGTCGCGGATCGCCTGGCAGAGGCGGAGGCCGGGATTCTCGCGGCCGAGGCGGATCGGCTCGGAGCGGCGCTGCACGAAGATGATCTCCTCCTTCTTCGCGAGCGAGATCACCATCGGCGGATGGACCGAGAGCGCCTCGAATGCCCCGATCGCCGCGTGGAGCTGACCGAGGCCCCCGTCGATGAGGATCACGTCGGGGTAGAGCTCCTGCCCGGCGCCGGCCTCGCGGTAGCGGCGCGAGACGACCTCGCGGATCGCCTCATAGTCGTCGTTGCCGACGCTGCGGACCTTGAAGCGTCGATATCCATCCTTGAACGGACGCCCATCGATGAAGCAGACTTTCGAGCCGACGGTCTCATCGCCTCCGAGATGCGCGATGTCGATCGCCTCCATGCACCGGATCGGCGCGTCGAGCCGGAGCGTCCGCTGAAGCGACCGGAGCCCCTGGGCCGGATCGCCTGAGAAGATCGTCACCTCCGGCTGCCAGTCGAAGGCGCCCTCCCGGGCGCCGCGGATCGCCTTGCGGTCGCGGTCTCCGAGGCGGTCGATCGCCTTGATCTGATCGCGCAGGACCGCGGCCCGCTCGAACTCGCGGCGCTCCGCCGCCGCCCGCATCTCCGCCTCGAGCTCGCGGAGCATCGTGCTGCGCCTGGAGCCGACGAAACGGAGGAAGCGGTCGATGTCCTCGCGATATCCGTCGACGCCGATGCGGTTCGCGCAGGGCGCCGTGCACTGGCCGATGGCGTGGAGCAGGCAGGGCCGGAATCGGTCGTTGCGCGGATCGCCCGCGACGATCTCCAGCTCGCAGGTGCGATAGCGGAAGACCCGCTGGAGCACCTGGATCGCCTCGCGCAGCGATGAGACGCTGGTGAAGGGTCCGAAGAGCCGCGCTCCGCGGAAGCGTTCGTCGGTCGGATTCCGGGTGAGGTACACGCCGGGGAAATCGTCCCGCATCGTCACCGCCAGGTACGGGTAGGACTTGTCGTCCAGCAGCCGGACGTTGAACCGCGGGCGGGTGTCCTTGATGAGGCGATTCTCCATGAGCATCGCCTCCCACTCGCTCTCGCAGGGGATCACGTCGAAATCGGCGACCACGGCGAGCATCGGCTGCTTCTTGAAGCCGAGGTCGGCGCTGGGAACGAAGTACGAGGAGACCCGGCTCGGGAGCACGCCAGCCTTCCCGATGTAGATCACGCGGCCCTCCGAGTCCTTCATCAGGTAGACCCCGGGGACGCGGGGCAGGTCTCGGGCCTTGCGCAGGAGCGTCTCGATTCGATCGGCGGAGGCAGCGCCTCCCCCAGTCGCCTCGACGCGCGTCGCATCCGAGGTCGGAAGAGCCGAACCGCTCTTCCGGGGCTTCGGAGGCTTCCGGGCCTTCGGGGGCTTCCCGCCCTGAGCTTCGGGACGGGCGAACCCGCCGGACTGATCTTGGGCAGCGGTCGGCGCCGCGCGTCCGACCCGCTTCGGCGGGGCGGGGGGCTCCTCATCGGGCGACTGCGGCTGGCGGCTCGGCGACATCTCGGGAGTCGTGCGTTGGTGCGAGCCCACAGATGGGGCCAGATCGCGGCCAGAGAGGCGGGACGCGGCGGCTGCGCCGGGCGCCGCGACGCAGCGGCTTCCGCGGCCGCGGCGGCTGCCCCGCCCCCCCGCCGCGCGGGTCGTCGCGGGGCGGTCGGGCCGGGCGAGCCGTTCGTTCGACGCGAGAAGCCTGTATCCCCGTGCGACCTCCGTCATCGTAGAGAAGCCTCCCCAACTCGGAGGAGCCCTCGGCGTCGGTCGCTCCCCCGGACGATGCCCCAAGGCGGGAGCGCGGGAGCCGGGGGGCGGAAGAGGCTGGTCCGAGTTGGGCGGCGGAATACTGAATCGGCCTTCCGTGTTCCCCCGTATACTCCGCGTCGTTTCAGAACCTGATCGGGGCCGTTTCCGTCCGGAAGCGGCTGAGAACAGGTCGGCGCAAGTCCCCGCAAGACCGTCCGGTCGCAGCCTTTGGCAGGCCGACTGGCGTCTTGAACGTTCGGCGGGTCGAGAGACGCATCCGACCCCCGGCTTTCACCCAAGAAACCTTCGTTCAACCCACGCCAAGGAGAGCCCTTTCCAATGAAGCTGTTCGCCCCGATCGCCGCGTTCTGTCTGGCCGCCACCCTCATCGGCTGCGAGACCACTCCGAAGACCGAGTCGACCGTCTCCCCCGCTGCCGTCAGCGCCGAGGGCTCCTGCGCGAAGAGCTGCGCCAGCTCGTGCGGCGAGAAGGCCGCCTGCGGCGACAAGGGCTCCGCCGGGGCGTCGATGGGCGCCGTCGACAGCAAGTCCTGCACCAAGCCCTGCGACAAGGCTGCGACCTGCCCGATGAGCGGCGCGTCGATGGGCGCCGTCGGCGAGACCAAGTCGAGCTGCGCGAAGCCCTGCTCGAAGCCCTGCGACTCCGGCGCCGCGATGGGTGCCGTGAGCGAGACCAAGTCCTCCTGCTCGAAGCCATGCGGCTCGGGCGCGTCGATGGGCGCCGTCAGCGAGACCAAGTCGAGCTGCGCCAAGTCCTGCTCGAAGCCCTGCGCGAAGTGACGTTCCAGCCACGTCCAGACCACTCCCGCGGCTCGGCCTGACCGGCGATTCGTCGCCAGAACAGCCGACCGCGGATCAGGATCCTGCGATGCCCGCCGCTCGGCGGGCATCGCTGTTCATGCCGCCTCGCCGGCGGCTCTGGTCATCTCGCCGGACACCCCACCACCCGGAGCCTCCCCTGATGCGACCCTCGACCGTGACCCTCGCCCGACTCGCGCTCTCGGCCACCCTCGGTGCCGCGCTCCTTGGCGGATGCGCCGCGAAGGACGGCGCCCACGACGGCTGGACCCGCTTCGGCGCCGCCGGCGCCTCGAGCGAGCACTCCCCGACCGTCGCCCTCGGTTCCCTCCGCGGCGATGAGCGCTCCATCGCGATCGAGGGGACGATCGAGGAGGTCTGCCTCGTCAAGGGCTGCTGGATCGTTCTCCGCGACGACGCGGGCAGGCAGGTCTTCGTCCGCTTCCGAGACTACGGCTTCTTCGTCCCGCGGAACGCCGCAGGACATCGCGCGGTGCTCCTCGGCGATGCGCGCGTGGTGACCGTGAGCGTCGATCAGCTCCGCCACTTCGCCGAGGACGCGGGACGCTCGCCGACCGAGATCGCGGCGATCACTCAGCCCGAGCAGCGGCTCGAGTTCCTCGCCGACACCGTCTGGATCGAGGGCGCGGGGCTTGAGCCGCCCTACCCCCAAAGGCGGTGAGCCGGAGCGCGAAGCGGATCGCGGCATGGCCGGGCGGACGGGGCGGCACCCGATGTGCCGCCCGGCGCTGCAAAGGCTGCACGACGCCGTGGCCGGACCGCGCGCAGCCACGCGTCGCCGCGGCGTCCCTCGTGCGCTCATCGCGCGTCCGTCTTGCGTTTGGGAGGGCGATCGAGCACGATCCGCAGCATGACCGACGCGTTCCGCGCCGATGTCGCGCCGCTCGCACCGCCTGGCGTCCGCTCCCCCTTGCTCCTCCGCGGCGGACGGGTGATCGATCCGGCATCGGGACTGGACGCCACCGCCGATGTGCTCGTGGTCGATGGTCGCATCGCCGCGGTCGCGCCGCGGAGGCTCGACGCGCCGCCGGGAACGAGCATCCTCGATCTTGAGGGGTCGATCGTCGCACCCGGGCTCATCGACATCCACGTTCACTTCCGCGAGCCGGGGCAGGAGCACAAGGAAGACCTCGCCTCGGGAGGCGCGGCGGCGCTCGCGGGCGGCTTCACCAGCGTCTGCTGCATGCCGAACACGCGCCCCGCGCTGGACACGCCGCAGCTCGTGGAGTTCATCCGGCTCAAGGGAGCGGCCCTCCGACAGTGTCGAGTCCATCCCGTCGGCGCCGCGACGATCGGGCGGACCGGCGAGACGCTTGCGCCGATCGGGGCGATGGCGGCGGCGGGCGCCGTGGCCTTCTCCGACGACGGCGACGGGATCGCATCCGCAGGGATGATGCTCAAGGTGCTGCACACGTGCCGCGCCGTGGGGCGCCCCTTCATGCAGCACTGCCAGGATGCCTCCCTCACCCCCGGCGGCGTGATGAACGCAGGACCGCTCGCCGTGCGCCTCGGCCTCGCTGGATGGCCGCGGCTCGCCGAGGAAATCATGATCGAGCGCGACCTGCGCCTCAACCGCGACGTCGGCGCCGCGTACCACGCCCAGCACCTCAGCTCCGGCGGCTCGGTCGAGCTCATCCGGGCGGCCCGCGCGAGGGGAGAGCCTGTCTCGGCCGAAGTCGCGCCGCACCACCTGCTTCTGACTGAGGAAGCCTGCGCGACCTACGACACCAACGCCAAGATGAACCCCCCGCTGCGGAGTGCGCAGGACATCGCCCTGCTCAAGCAGGGCATCGCCGACGGGACCATCACCGTGCTCGCCACCGATCACGCGCCGCACGCCGTCGACGAGAAGGGCCTCGACTTCAACGCGGCGCCGTTCGGCATCATCGGTCTTGAGGGCGCCGTGCCGCTCTATGCGAAGGCGCTCGTCGCCGACGGCGTCATCGACTGGCCGCGGCTGATCGCCCTCATGACGATCAAACCGGCGCGGCTCGTCGGCCTCGATCGGGCGGGGTACGGCGCACTCCGCGTCGGTGGACCCGCCGACATCACCGCGATCGACCCGACCGAGCGCTGGACCATCGATGCGGCGGCGTTCCGCTCGCGCAGCCGCAACGCTCCCTTCGACGGCTGGGCGGTCGAGGCTCGTCCGATCGTGACGATCGTCGACGGCGAGCTCCGGATGCTCCACGACCCGGACGGCCTGCGACTCAAGCCAGGGGCATAGACAGCTCGGCTGTCGTCCCCCCGGGGCTCGCTGCTGCGCGGCGATCGCAGGTCAACGGGGTTGCCGACGCGCTCGGATGCGATCGACGCGCCTCGTGACGGCGACGCCGCCCTCCTGACGACGAGTTCGCCCTGACGAGAGCCTCGCGAATCGGCGAGCCGGAGGTCACGCGCGCCTGACCGCGCGCACGCACGCGCGGCGCGCGGGCGCCCGCGCTCCCGTCACTCGCGATCGCGCCCCATCACCTCGGACCAGAGCCGTTGCAGGGTCGCCCGGTCGCGGTCCATCAGGCCCACCCACTCGAGCGGCGCGACCGGGTCGCCCGGGCGAGCGGCGATCCCCCAGAGCGGCGAGAAGCCGTCGGATGAGACGCTGTAGCGATGGTCCGCGAGCACGAAGTTCGCCCACGCCGAGGTGGGCGGCTCCCCCGCGAAGCCGAGCCAGCCATCGGCGAAGCGATCGAAGACCTCGAAGACGCGCGCCGCGCGGGCCGCCGTCTCCTCGTCCGGCCAGATCAGGGCATCGGGCTCGATGAGGGCGATCGCCTCGCCATCGCGCAGCTCGGCGGCGCCGAAGTAGGGCACGCGGACCGCGGCGGCGCGGGCGATGCGGCGTCCCTGCTCGTCGCGCGTCTCGCGCAGCGTGCGCCAGAGTATCGTGTTGCCGAGCGTCGGAAGCACCCTGATCCGCTCCACCTCCTCGCCGCCGGCGGCGATGTGGGCTTCGAGCGCCGCCCGCGCCCGAAGGTGCTGCACGGCGCCGAGCGAGAGGACCGCGATCGCCCACGCGAGACCGACCTGGGCCGCCCGGGGCGAGTTCCGCCAGCAGGCGACCGCGACCGCGACCAGCAGCGGCAGCGTGAACATCGGATCGACGATCGCGATGATGTCCCAGGCGCTGCGCTCGCCGGTGAAGGGCCACCAGAGATGCGTGCCGAACGAGGTGCAGGTGTCGAGCAACGTGTGGCTCGCGGCGGCGACGAGCCCCGCGGCGAAGAGCGGCTTCCAGCGCTGCCGCCACGCGCTCGAGAGCATCCAGGGGAGGATCGCGATGGCGGCGATGAGCGGGACGGCGATCGCCGCGTGCGTCGCGTGACGGTGGAACTCCCATGGCAGCGCCGGGTCGACGAGGTTCGGGATCGCCTTGTCGAGAACGTCGCCGTCGGGAAGCACCCCCGCGACGATGCCGACGGCGAACGCGTGGCGACCGAGGCGGCGGCCGAGAAGAGCGCCCGCAGCCGCGGCGCCGAGCATGGCATGGGAGATCGGGTCCATCGGGCGAGCGTATTCGACGGCCCTGCCGCGCGCGGATCCGCCCTCGCGCGACGAGAGGCGGCAAGCGCTTCGGCGCCTCCTCGCGCGCGCCGAGGCGGCGGGGCGTGCGCCGTCGCAGGCGAGCCCGAGAGAACTACGCTCCCCCGCTCCCTCTCCGCGGAGCCTGAGCTCCTCTCATGCGCTTCGCGCGATCGGCCACCCATCGTCCTGGCTCGCACCGATCGGTCGACGCGCTCGGCGTCCGCGGCGCCCTCCCGCCCACGGGCCTGATCGTCGCCGCCGCGACGCTTCCCTCGGCGGCGCTCCTCGCGCTGCTCGTCGGCGGCGGAGCCGTCGCGGGCGCGTTCCTCCTCGCGTTCCTCTCGGGCATCGCAGGCGCTGCGGGATGGATGGCGATGGCCTTCGGACTCGGATGGCCGCTGCGGCGGCTGCTGGACGTGCGCGGCCCTTCCGGCGCGGCGATTCAGCTCGCGCTCGGCGTCGCCGCCGCGCTCTGGCTCGACGTCGCGCTGGGAACGCTGGGAGTGCTCTCGACGTCCGCAGGTGCCGCTGCGCTCCTCGCGCTTGGGTGCGTTCTGGCGGGCGCCTGCCTGCTGCGCGACCGGCCCGCCGTCCACCCGATGCACCCCGTCGCGATCGTCGCGCTGCCGGCGGTCGCGGCGCTCGTGCTCGCGGCGACCTCGGCGCCGGGCTGGCTCTGGTCGACCGAGTTCGGGGGCTACGACGCCCTCTCCTACCACCTCGAGCTGCCCAAGCGCTGGCACGCGGAGGGGGCCATCGGCGCGGTGCCGCACAGCGTGTACGGGCATCTGCCGAGCTTCGTCGAATCCGCGTTCCTGCACCTGATCGCCCTCGGCGGCGACGCCCATCGCGCGGCCGTCGCGTGCCAGCTCCTGCATGCCATGATCGCCATCGCCGCTGCATGGACGACCGGACAGGCTGCCGCGGCATGGAGCGCCGGACCGCAGCGCGGCGCGATCGCCGCGGCGGTCGGCTTCGGCCTCGTCCTTGCGACCCCGTGGGTCGCGGTGACCGGGTCGCTCGCCTACAACGAGATGGCGGTCGTGCTCTTCCTCGCCGCAGGGCTCGCGGTGCTCGCCGCGCAGCGCGGCGCGGCGGCCTCGGGGGAGGCGCGCACGTCGACGACGCTCGGCATCCTCGCAGGGGCGGCGTGCGGCGCGAAGCTGACCGCCGCGGGCTTCGTCGCGCTCCCGCTGGCCCTCCTGCTCGCCCTCCGCCAGACCGGACGAGGCGCGGCCGACGCCTCCGAGCGCCAGGCGCCGTGCGACGGCGCGGGTCATGCGGCTGGTCCGCGAGCGGCGGTGCGCATGGCGGCCGGCCGCATGGCGATCTCCATCGCCGTGGCGGGCGCCGCGATGGCGCTCGCGGCAGCGTTCGTCCTGCTTCCGTGGTTCATCCGCAACGGGATCGCCACCGGGAATCCGCTCTTTCCCTTCGCCACGTCCCTTCTCGGCTCCGGCCACTGGGGCGCCGAGCAGTCGGCGATCTTCACCGCCGGTCACGCGAGCTCCGCAGGCTTCGGCGGCCGCGCGGCGGCGCTCTGGGAGCAGTTCATGATCTTCGGCCTCGGCCCCGCCCCGGAAGACGGCGAGCCATGGCGGCCGCAATGGGGAGCGCTGCCGTGGCTCGGACTCGCTGCGATCGCCTGGCTCTCGCTGCGCGGGAGCTGCCGCGCCGGAGTCACGCTGGCGCTCGTCCTTCTGATGCAGATCGGCTTCTGGCTCCTGGCAACGCACTTGAAGTCCCGCTTCCTGCTTCCCGCGGTCGCGCCGCTGGCGATCGCGGCCGCCGTGAGCATCGCGCCCGCGACCGCCGCGCAGACCGCGTGGTGGCGACGCCCGCGAAGCCTCGGCGTCGCCCTCTGCGCCCTCGCGCTCGGACCGCTCGCACTCCTCTTCGGCGAGCGCGGCGGCGCTCCCTTCGCGGCCATCGGCGCCGAGTCGTTCTTCACGGGAGATGTGCAGCAGCGGCTCTTGGATCGGGCGACGCCGCACGAGCGCGAGCGGCTGCTCGCCGAGGCGTCGATGGCGTGGTGGTTGAACCACGGCCTTCCGATCGGCTCGCATGTGCTCCTTCTCGGGGACGCCCGGCCCTTCTGGTACCGCGGAGAGCCGGCCTCATATGCCTGGCAGACGACCTGGGACCGCGGGCCCTTCTCGGCGGCGCTCGCCGCCTCCGACGATCCCTCGGAGTGGCGGCGGAGGCTTCGCGAGGCCGGGTTCACGCACGTTCTCGTCGATCCGGAGATGCTCGCCCGCTGGGAGCGCAGCGGGTGGAACGACCCGCAGCTCACCGCCACCGCGGCGCTGCGGCTGATCGATCGGCCGGAGCGCGTCATCGCCCGCGGCCCCGGGGGGCTTCTGCTCACGCTCGACCCCTGAGCGGCCTCGACGCCCGATCGGCAACGAGCCTGCCGACCGCCGCTCCCCGCGAGGATCAGCGCCGGAGCGGCTGCGCTCGATGACGGCAGCGCCGATCGCGGGGAGAATGTCGCCATGCACGTCCGAAACGGCCGCCCGCTGTCCCTCGCCCTCCTGCTTCGAGCGCGGCGCCGCAGCGCGGCGCTGGCGCTGCCCCTGCTCGCGCTCCTCGCCGCCTGCCAGACCTCGCCGCGGCCGCCCGCGCCGACCGACGGCAGCGCACCCGCCCGCTTCGTCCGCACGCCGGCGATGATCGATGGACAGGCGCTTCCGTTCGACGAGCTCTGGCCGCTTCTGGCCGAGTCCGGAGGCGAGACGGCGCTGCGCGAGGCCGTCCTCGACCGCCTCGTCGCGATCGAGCTGCGAAGCCGCGGGCTCGCTGCGGGCGCTCGCGAGATCGACGCGGAGCGGGCGATCCTGCTGGAGTCGCTCTCGCCGGATGGCGCCACCGCGGCTCGGCT
Source organism: uncultured Planctomycetia bacterium (assembly GCA_937871505.1). Classification (GTDB taxonomy): domain Bacteria; phylum Planctomycetota; class Phycisphaerae; order Phycisphaerales; family SM1A02; genus CALMPF01. The sequence continues at coordinate 81,051 of CALMPF010000007.1, forward strand.
GCTGGAGGAGCTCCGCGATCGCGATCGTCTGGGTCCCGCGCGCTTCGAGGCGCTGCTCCGGCGCAACGCATCGATGCGGCTGCTCGTGCGCGATGAGGTCTCGCTCGCCGAGGATGCCCTCCTCGTCGCCCACGACATGCTTGCGGGGCCGGCGCGGCAGGTGCGCATCGTCGCGGCCCCGTCGCTCGTCGAGGCGGAACGCGCGATCGCGCGCGTCCGCGGCGGGAGCGCTTTCGCCGACGTTGCGATCGAGGTCTCCACCGACGCCAGCGCCGCCCGCGGCGGACTGCTCGAGCCCTTCACGCGGCGCGATCCGACCTACCCGGAAGCCCTGCGCGGCGCCGTCTTCTCGCTCGCACCGGGCGAGCTGACCGCGCCGATCCTGCTGCCCCAGGGCTATGTTGTCGCGATGCTCGTGCGCGAACGCCCCGGCTCGGGCGCCCCGATCGCCTCGATGCGGCCTCAGCTCGAGCGGGCGGTGCGGCTCACGCAGGAGCGGATCCTGATGGACCAGCTCGCCCGGCGCCTGATGTCCTCGGCGCGGGTGACGGTCTTCGACGAGAACCTCAGCTGGGCGTGGGGACGGAGGAAGTAGCACTCCAGCGCCCCTTGGGTCCGTCGCGAGGCGGTCGGAAGCGGATGTTCTGCAAGGAGAAGCGAAGCAGATGGGGCGCCGGTGGCCCCGCTGCGGGCCATCAAGCACCCATCGATGCAACGAGCTGCGAGCTTCGACGCCGCAGAACGCCGCGTCCGGACGCCGCAGCAGACGAGTTCCAGCGCTGGAGTGCTCGACCGGCCCGACGGCGGCGCGGCCGGCGCAGAGCGCAGCGCCGCCGAGCGACGATGGCGCGCCGCGGCGACGAGGGCGCCGCCGTTCCTGCGGCGCCGGCACGGCAGGCCCGACGGAGGCGCGGTTCAGGGGCTCGTCCTCAGCCGCGCGAAGGGGTTGCCGTAGACGACATAGGCGAGCCATGTCGCATCGCCGGCGCCGCGCGAGCGCTCGCGCGCCGCGATCGCGGCGTCGGCGAGCGAGTCGCCCGCGAGCAGGCGCTCATAGAGATGACGACCGAAGCCCAGCGCGGGCGCGTCCCCGACCTCCCAGAGCGCACCGACGAAGGCGCCCGCGTTGCCGCCGAGGAACGCCTCGGCGAAGCCGCCGACGCTCGTCAGTCGCCACCCCGATCGCCCCGCCTGGCAGGCGTTGAGCATCAGAAGGGGGCGGTGCATCGCCTCGCCGTCGAGATGGAAGAGCGTCTCGACGGTGCTCGGCCCGATCGACTCGGGAATCCACGTCGACCCGGAGACGCGCCCTTCGAGAAGCAGCCGCGTGCCGTCGACGCGCCCGACGGCCGCCTCCCCATGGCCGGCGAAGTGCAGCAGATCGAACGCCCCGTCGCGGAGGAACGACTGAAGCGCTGCGAGAGCGCCCGGCGCCGGCGCCGCGCCGAGCAGGTTCTCCACGACGCTGCGTTCCTCCGCGGCGCCTGGAAGCGCCATTCCCGGATCGGGATAGTCGGGAACGAGGTGGAAGACGCGCCCCGGCCGCGCCCAGAGCTCCGTCGGCGGCTGCACCGGCCCGTAGAGCCAGCGGACCAGTCCCATCTGGGCGAGAAAGCGGGTCTCGGCCGGCGGTGCCGGGCGCCCGCCGAACGGAGTCAGTGGCGGCGCGGGATGGACGAGCTCCCACGGGATGAAGGGTTCCTCCGAGAGAACGCGAATCGCCCGGATCTGATCGCGGAGGTGCCAGATCGCGGCCTGGAGGTCGCGCGGCAGAAGCTCCCTGAAGAGCTCGACGCCGCGCGCCTTGAGCTCCTCGGCGAAAGCTGTGCGATCGCCGCGCGAAGCGAGCCAGCGCTTCTCGATGTCGTCGTAGAGGCCGGCGACGTACTCCCCGCGATCGCGCCGGATCGGCTCCGAGCGCCCGCTGAAGACGCGCCCATCCGGCATCGCCAGCGAGAAGAGGTAGCGAAGCTCGTCGCCGTTGCGCTGCTCGTGGATCATCAGCGTCGGCACCGCGGTGAGCTCGGGTCGCGGGAGCTCCGGCACGCCATCCGCGACGACCCTTCCCGACCCGGCCGCCGAGGAAGCGGCGACGACCTCTGGGCGGAGCACGAGACGGAGCAGCGGCTGGGCGCGCTGACGCAGCGACACCCAGAGCTCCGCGGGGCCGAGGTCCGTCCCGCGAATGTCGAAGGCCAGCTCCGCAGGCGACCCCGGCTCCGGAACGGCGATCTCGGCGCGGTCCTCGCCGACGATCTCGATCTGCGACTTCGCCGTCACCTCGACAATCACGCTCCGATCGCGCTCCAGCTCCGCGGTTCCGCCGACGGACGCCGGATCGCCGCGAAGGGCGAGCGCCTCGCGCGCGATCTCGATGCGGAGGGTCCGCGTTCGCCCGCGTTGCAGCCGCGCGTCGCACTCGGCGCGGACATGAACCGGCTCGCGTCGCGCCGAGGAGGAACCCGCGCGATCTCGCCCCGATCCCCGTCTCCGACCTCCCGCGTCCGCGGCAGCGCTTCCGGGCTCGCGGCCGCCCCGCCCGCCCGATGCGCCGCGCTTTCGGGACTCATCCGTCCGCCCCAGCTCGATCGATGCCGAACCTCGCGCGCGGCCGCGCCGATGGGGCGGCGGCTCCTCCGAGAGCGGCGGGTCTGGAGTGCGTCCGCCCGGTCGGTCGATCTCGAAGCTCCAGCTCCCCGCGCCGCGCCCACCCCGCGCTCCGAGGTCCGACGCCCGCGCCGACGCGGACCCGCGCCACGGAGAGCGCGGCGAGCTCGATTCGTCCTCGGACGCTGCCCGCTCATCCTCGCCCGCGCCGGCTCCGCCGATCCCGGACCATCCGAGCGATGGACGGCGTCCGCCCGGGTCGCTGACATCGACGCTGTCGTCGTACTCCTCCGCGTCGTCGAGCTCGTCGGGGTCATCGGGATCATCGGGGAGCCCCGACCCGCCAAGCTCGTCGGGGTCATCGGCTTCCTCAGGGGCGCCCCGCTCAGGCGCCTTCTGCGGATCAGGACGCTCCTCGTTGAGCGTGATCACCGCTCCCGCGCCGTCGATGAGCCCGAGCCAGCGGCCGAGGTGCTCCGCGGTGCGCGGTTCGACGAAGTAGCGCGTGTGGAAGACGCGCCACTGCGTCCCGTAGTCGAGCGATGGAGCGGCCGCGCCGCCCCCGAGCGACCGCATCGAAGCCAGATCGACGACGAGGTCGTTCTCGGCGCCCTTCATCAGAGCCCGCATGAAGCCCTCGGCGAGCCATCCCTTGACGCGCACCCCGAGGCCGACGGCCGCGAGTTCCGCGTCGTTCGCAGGCGCCAGCGCGATGTCGAAGCTCGCCGTCACCGTCGCCGCGCTGGCGCCCGCGGGAACCCACGCGGGCGCCCGGCGAAGCGACCGCAGGTCGTCGGCATCGGGGTCCATCGCCGCGAGCCCGGGGACCTTGCCGTCTCTGAGGGCGCGGGCGGCGAGGAGCTTGACGAAGCTCGCGATCCCCGTCGTCGATGCGGCGAGGAGCCTCGCCGCCACCGCCACCGGAGGCGCCGCCGCTCCTGCGGCCCGCGCCGCCGCGTTGCAGCCCGCGACGGCGAGCGTCGTCGAGAGGTCGACGAGCCTGTTCCAGTTCTCGCGTCGCGCGAGCTGCGTCCCGTCATTGGCGCAGGCGACGAACACCATCTTCCCGAAGCGCACCGGAATCCCGCGCTCCGCCGCGACCGCGACGACCTGGCGCAGCACCAGTCCGCCGCGGCTGAAGGCGATCGCATCGATCTCGATCGGATGGCGTCGGGCGCCGAGCGCCCGCGCGATGGCGTCGACGATGTCCTCGGCATTGGCCCGCGGCGGAAGCCGGAGCGTGCGATGATCGAATCCGACGACCGCTCCGTAGCGAGCGCGCGCCGCGGCGAGGAAGCGCCGTCCCTCATCGGTCGCCAGCAGACCGCCGAAGCTCCCCGCGGTGCTGCTGAAGGTGCCGTGAACGAGCAGCAGCATCCGCGACGCCGTCGCGGGGATTCCGCCGAGGGGCCGCGCGGCAGGAGTCCAGTCCAGCGCCGACTCCGGCCCGGGCGCGCCCGACGATCGCGCCGCGGATCTCGAGTCCGGCGCGGCGCCGAGGTCGATCGCGCCTTCGATGGCGTCGGGTTCGAGCCGGTCGAGGGCCCGGCCGATCAGCCAGTCCGCCGGGTAGGTGAACACCCGCGTGACGATCGAGCGCACGCGAGCGACCGCACCGCGACCGCCGGCGCCGCCGCGGCGGCGCCCACGCGGCTCCTCCGCGTCCGGAGTCGACGGCAGCGGCGAGAACCGGAAGTGAACGGCTCGACGTGCCGGCTCGGCAGCCCGCGCCCCGCGCGGGCTTCCGCGCCGGCGCCCCGCGCTCGCCGCGGCGGCGCTCTCCGCATCCTCCTCGGGAAAGACCCAGCGGAAGACCCCCTCCTCTTCAACGAGCATCACCGCGTGCTCGGTCGCGGAGACTTCGACCGTGACGCGGCCTGAGCCGGTCGCCTCCGCGGCTCCTCCATCGGCTCCGTCCCGCTCGGCGCCGGACCCGCTCCCGTCGCGCGGCGCTGCCGCGCCCCGGCGCCCGCCCGAGGCGCGCCGAACGTCCGCTCGCTCGTCGTCGCTCGAAGGAGCGCCGGCCTCCGGACGAGCGGCCGCAGCGAGGTCGTCCTCGGGAATCTCGAAGCGCTCGAGAGCGCGCTGGTCGAGCGCCTCCTCCGCCAGCCACGCCTGAAGGAGATCGCCTTCAGCGCCATCGCGAGCGCGCCCGCCGCCGGATGCGGCGGCGCCGTCTCCGCCGTTGCGAGCGCTGCGGCCGCCCCGAGCGCGCCGCGACACTCCCGCGTCGGCGCCCGGCGCGGTCCGGCCCTCCTCGGCTCCGCCCCGATCCGGCGCGATCCGCCGCCATGACGGCGGCAGCTCGAAGCGGACACTCCCCGACCCGTCGGTTCCGCTGGCCATGATGAGCGCCAGTCTACCGCGGCGGCTCGGCGCTCACGCGCGCGGCTCTGCCGCGCCGCGCTCATGCCGCATGGCCCGTGCCACGCCCCCGCCGCCCCGACGTCGGCGCTCCTGCGTCGGCGCTGCGGCGTCGGCGCTGCGGCGTCGGCGCGGTCCGACGCCCCTTTCACGAACAGCCTGCGTCACCGCGATCTCCGAACGCCCTCGCCTCCGAAGCACTTTCGCCACAGGCTGCGAGCCCCTACGATCGCCGGCGCATGCAGACGCCTCCGGATCGCTCCCCGTCGATCGAGTCGTCGATAGCGTCGTCGATCGAGCGACGTGACGCGCGGTCGGCGGCCGAGCTGCTGCCGGTCGTCTATGACGAGCTTCGCCGGCTCGCGGAGTCTCGGCTCCGAAAGGAGACGCCGGGCCAGACGCTCCAGCCCACCGCCTTGGTGCACGAGGCGTACATGCGCCTCCTCGGCGCCGATGGCGATGCCCCGAGATGGGACAGCCAGGGGCACTTCTTCGCCGCCGCCGCCGAGGCGATGCGCCGCATCCTGATCGATCGCGCGCGGGCCCGCGGGGCTCTGAAGCGCGGCGGCGGGATCGCGCGCCAGACGCTCGACTCAGCGGACCTCGCCCTCGACGATCCTTCCGCGGAGCTGCTCGAGATCGACGAGGCGATCGAGCGGCTTGCGAAGGGAAGCCGACGCAAGGCCGATCTCGTCCGCTTGCGGTTCTTCGCCGGCCTGACGATGGAGCAGGCCGCAGCGGTGATGGGGGTCTCGCTCGCGACCGTCGAGCGCGACTGGGCGTTCGCACGGGCGTGGCTGCATCGGGAGCTCAACCCCGAGCCCGAGGCCGCCTCCGGGGTGGAGCCCGCAGCCGCCGACGGTCGAGCGGGCTCGGCCCGGAGACCGGATGCCGCGCCGCCGCGATGAAGGGGCGCCCAGCACTCCTGCGTCGGTCGGCGCTGACGGCTCCGGCGCGTCTCCGCCGCATTGGCTCGCGGGTGGCGCTCGCGGCGCGCGAGCGCTGTCGGTCGCGGATGACTGCACGCCACGTTCATGAGCACACGCCCCGACGAGCCTTCGGCGCCCGGCGAGCCTGACCGCCTCGAGCGGGTCGAGCGGCTCTTCCACGACGCACGGGCGCTCCCCGACGGCCCGGCCCGCGCCGAGTTTCTCGAGCGGGCCTGCGGCTCCGAGATCGGTCTCCGCCGCGATGTCGACTCGCTGCTGCGCGCCGACGGGCGAGCTGACCGCGCGACGCGCTTCCTCGCGGGCGACCGAGCGGCGGAGCGCGGGGCCGACGCGGATCTTGCGGAGGATCCGACGATCCGCCCCGGAGCGACGATCGGCCGATACCGCCTTCTCGAGCACATCGGCGAAGGCGGCTTCGGCTCGGTCTGGATGGCCGAGCAGCGCGAGCCGATCGTCCGGCGGGTGGCCCTGAAGATCATCAAGCGCGGCATGGACACGCGCCGCGTCATCGCACGCTTCGAGGCGGAGCGGCAGGCGCTCGCCATGATGGAGCATCCCTGCATCGCCACCGTCCTCGATGCCGGCGAGACGGAGCGCGGGCGCCCCTACTTCGTGATGGAGCTGGTCGCCGGCGAGCCGATCACCCGGTTCTGCGATCGCGCGAGGCTGACGATCCAGGAGCGGCTCCGGCTGTTCCGGCAGGTCTGCGCAGCGGTGCAGCATGCCCACACCAAGGGGATCGTGCATCGCGACCTGAAGCCGAGCAACGTCCTCGTGACGCTCGCCGACGGCGTGCCGCTGCCGAAGATCATCGACTTCGGCATCGCCAAGGCGACCTCGACGCGACTGACCGAGCGGACGCTCTTCACGCAGTTCGGGCAGTTTCTCGGCACCCCGGCCTACATGAGCCCGGAACAGGCTGCGGGATCGCCGGACATCGATTCCCGCAGCGACATCTACTCGCTCGGCGTCCTGCTCTACGAGCTCGTGGCGGGCGTGCCTCCCTTCGACGAGGAGCGCCTGCGCGAGGCGCCGCTGGACGAGGTCATCCGCATCGTCCGCGAAGCCGACCCGCCGCGCCCCTCGACGCGCCTCGCGACGAGCGCTTCGAGCGCGGGAATCGCCGCGTCGCGCCGGACGGACCCGAGGCGGCTCGGAGTGCTGCTCCGCGGCGAGCTGGACTGGATCGCGCTCCGCGCCATCGAGAAGGACCGACGCAATCGCTACGAGACCGCGGCGGCCCTTGCGGAGGACATCCTGGCCCATGTCGAGCATCGGCCGGTCCGCGCCCGCCCCCCGACCATGGGCTACCTGCTGGCGAAGTTCTGCCGCCGCCACGCCGGCGCGGTCGCCGCGGCGGCGGGGCTCGGCGCGGTGGTCCTGCTCGGCGGAGCGGGCACGACGATCGGGCTGCTCAACGCCCGCGCGGCCAATCAGCGCCTCGTCGCGGCCAACCTCGAGCTCGACCGCTCCCTCGTCGAGGAGGAGCATCAGCGCCGCCGCGCGGAAGACGAGGCGCGCCGGGCGGAGGCCGCCGAGTCGATCGCCACGCGGCGAGCCGAGGAGCGCGAGGAAGTCGCGACGTTCCAGCAGCGGCAGCTCACCACGATCGACGTCCGCCGGATGGGAGATGGCCTGCATGCCTCGATCGTCGAGCAGACACGGGCGACGCTCCGTCGCACCGGGGCGGGCGACGAATCGATCGACAAGGAGGTCGAGGCGCTCAAGTCGATGCTCGAACGGGTGAGCTTCGCAACCGTGGCGCTCCGAGCGCTCGACGAGACGATCTTCCAGCAGACGATCAAGGCCATCGACGGGCAGTTCGAGTCGCAGCCGCTCGTCCGGGCACGGCTGCTCGACACCACCGGGCAGACCATGCACCAGCTCGGGCTGAACTCCGGCTCGCTCGAGCCGCTCGCCCGCGCGCTCGATCTCCGAACGGAGCATCTCGGTCCCGACCATCCCGAGACCGTGGAGACCCGCCTCCAGCTCGCACACCTGCACAACTCGCTCGGCCGCTTCGTCGAGGCGGAAGCGGGGTATCGCAGCGTCATCGCCGCCGGGACGATCACCGACGTCTCGCTCTCGATCGAGGTGATCCGCGCCCTCGGCGGGGCGCTGATGGACCAGGGGAGGCTCGCCGAGGCCGAGCCCGTCCTGCTCGATGCGTTCGAGCTCGCGCGCCGGAAGCTCGATCCCGACCGTCCCACGGCGATCACCACGGTCAACTGGCTCGGACGCCTCCGCTCCCAGCAGGGACGCTTCGAGGAAGCCCTGGCGTTCGACCGCGAGACGTTCGAGCGGCGACGGCGCGTGCTCGGCGCCGATCACGCCTACACGCTCCAGGCGATGCTCAACCTCGGGCTGATCCTGCACCGGCTCGGCCACTTCGAGGAGTCGGAGCGGACGGTCCGCGAAGCCGCCGACCGTTCGATCCGGGCGCTGGGGGTCGATCATCCGGCGACGCTCCAGTCGCTCAACCACATGGCGGGATTGCTCTACAGCCGCGGCCGCGTCGGCGAGGCGATCCCCTATGCCGAGGACGCCGTCGCCACCGCCGAGCGCGTGCACGGTCCCGGGCATGTCGACACCCTCCACTTCGTCAGCATGCTCGGACGACTCCGCGCCCAGGCCGAGGACCTCGCCGGAGCCGAGCCGCTTCTCCGTCGCGCGGCCGAGGGCTTCGAGGCGGCGCTCGGGGGCGCACACCGGGCGACCTCGGGGGCGGCGCACGACCTTGCCACAGTGCTCCTCGCGCAAGGGCGCCCCGCCGAAGCGATCGCGCCCTTCAGGGAGGCCTTCACGGCGCGCCGCGCGTCGTTCGCTGCCGACGACCCGCGCGTGATCAGCGTCCACGAGTCGGCGCTCGGCCTCGCGGAATCGATCGTCACCGCGATCGAGAGGCTGCTCGACCGCGACGACGGAGCGCCGGCGCGCCGGGAGGCGAGCGGCGATCCCTCGGCCGATCGCTCTCCCGTCGGCCCGATGACCGACCGCCTCGCCGAGGCCGATGCGGCGGTCGCGGCGACCAGCGCGTGGCTCCGGGGCACTCCGCCGGCGGGGGTCTCCCCCGCGCGTCTCGAGGCGATCGCGGCGGACGCGGAGGAGATCGCCGGGCGGCTCCGCGCGGTCCGGGCGCGACTCGCGCCGGAGCCGTAGCCCATCCGCGGACTCGCCCCCGTCCTCTCCGCGGGCGCTTCCGCGCCCCGAGCAGCCTGTGTCACCGAGCCTCCCGGCGCCGCGACGGGCGGCCTCGTTGCGATCGCGCGCCTCGAGTCGTTCCGCACGCGGCCATGGTCGTGGTCAGGCGCGCCAGCCCGGTCCCGCGCGCGCTCTGCGCGATCTGAACGAACGCTCTCTCAAGTTCCTCCAAGTGCCGATTCCGGAATCGGCAGAGTGTCCGATGGCCGGGTGCGTCGCCGGCCGCCACTCCCGCAGCGACTGCGGCAGCAGCGTCAACACTCGACCGGGCTCGGCGGGCGTGGCGACGTGTCCGATGCCAAGACACTCGCCCCAGCCGCCCGAACTGCGTTCTGGAGTCCACCGGAACGCGGGTGCGCTGCGAGCAAGAGCGAATCCCGCCCCCCCCCCGGGGGTAGGGGAAGCGGTAGGGGAAGCGGGAGGGGAAGCGGGAGGGTGAGGGGGAGGGGCCCGCCGCCGGCAGTCCGGACTCACGCCCGATTCCAGCGACGAGCGCCCGCGCGGCGGAACGCCGCTTCCGGAGACCGCCGCAGCGGCGAAGCGGCGATCGCGCGATCGCGATCCCGCGCGATCGCCCCGATCCGCGGGCAGGGTCCGGAGCGGCGTCCGGCGGTGCGAGGTCGCGCCGCGCGCCGCTCCGGTACCCTTCGCGTTCCATGCCTCGACTGACCCTGCCGGATGGCTCGATCCGCGACTACTCCGCCTCCGTGACCGGTTCCGCGCTCGCTGCGGACATCGGTCCCGGTCTCGCCAAGGCCGCGCTGGGGATCGTCGTCGACGGCGAGCTCCGCGACCTCTCGGCACCGATCGACACGGACGCTGCGGTCTCGATCGTGACGGCGAAGCCGCGGGACGGTGCGGTCGATCCCAACGCCCTCTTCCTTCTCCGGCACAGCGCCGCCCACGTGATGGCCGAGGCGATTCAGAGGGTGATTCCCGGCGCGCAGCTCGTCTACGGCCCGCCGGTCGAGCAGGGCTTCTACTACGACATGGCGATCCCCGGCGACCGCCCGCTCTCGAGCGAGGACTTCGCGGCCATCGAGGCGGAGATGGCCGCGATCGTCGCCGAGGACCGGCCCTTCTCCCGCTTCGAGATGGCCGCCGACGCGGGCCTGCGCAAGCTCGAAGGCGAGGGCAGCAAGTACAAGCTCGACAACGCCCGCCGCGCCGTCGAGGCCGGGAGCCCGACGCTCTCCTGGTACGCCACCGGAGCGCCCGGGCGCGACTGGGAGGACCTCTGCCGCGGACCGCACGTGCCCAGCACCGGCCGCATCGGCGCCTTCAAGGTGCTCTCGCTCGCGAGCGCGTACTGGCATGGCGACGAGACCAGCGACCGTCTCACGCGCGTCTACGGGACGGCCTTCCCGACCCGCCAGGAGCTCGATCAGCACCTCGCCCGGCTCGAGGAGGCGAAGCGCCGCGATCACCGCGTCATCGGCAAGGCGCTGCGCCTCTACGCGACCGACGAGCGCGTCGGTCCGGGGCTGATCCTCTGGTCGCCCCGCGGCGCGATCATCCGGCAGGAGCTCCAGAACTTCATCTCCGCGGAGCTCCGGCGCCAGGGCTATCAGCAGGTCTTCACCCCGCACATCGGCAAGCTGGATCTCTATCGCACCAGCGGCCACTATCCCTACTACCGGGAGAGCCAGTTCCAGCCGATCCTCGACCACGAGCAGCTCGCCGCCCTCTCCGACGAGGGACGCACCTGCTCGGAGCTCTCCAGCCAGCTGAGCGCCGGGGAGATCGAGGGCTATCTGCTGCGGCCGATGAACTGCCCGCACCACGTCTGCATCTATGCGAGCGAGCCGCGGAGCTACCGCGATCTCCCGGTGCGCCTCGCCGAGTTCGGCACCGTGTACCGCTGGGAGCAGTCGGGCGAGATCGGCGGCATGACCCGCGTCCGCGGGCTCACGCAGGACGACGCGCATCTCTTCTGCCGCGAGGACCAGGTCGCCGAGGAGCTCCTCGGCTGCATCTCGCTCGTGAAGCTGATCTTCTCGACGCTCGCGATCGAGGAGTACCGCGTCCGCGTCGGGCTCCGCGACCCCGACAGCTCGAAGTACGTCGGCGATCCGTCAAACTGGGACAAGGCCGAGGCCGCCTGCCGCGCCGCGGCGGCGTCGCTCGGGCGCCCCTTCAGCGAAGAGGCGGGCGAGGCCGCCTTCTACGGACCGAAGATCGACTTCGTCGTCAAGGACGTCATCGGCCGCGACTGGCAGCTCGGCACCATCCAGGTCGATTACAACCTGCCGATCCGCTTCGGGCTCGAGTACGTCGGAGCGGACAACGCCCGGCACCGTCCCGTCATGATCCACAGGGCCCCCTTCGGCTCGATGGAGCGCTTCATCGGCTGCCTCATCGAGCACTTCGCGGGCGCCTTCCCGGCGTGGCTCGCGCCGGAGCAGGCTCGCGTGCTCCCCATCAGCGAGAAGAGCAACGCCTACGCGGCCGAGGTGCTCGCGGCGCTGCGCGAGGCAGGCATCCGCGCGACGATGGACGAGTCGAACGACCGCATCCAGTCCAAGATCCGCGTCGCGGCCGAGGAGAAGATCCCCTATCTGCTCGTCGTCGGGCCGCGCGACGCCGAGTCTCGGTCCGTGAGTCTCCGCGTCCGCGGAGAGATGAAGGACCACGGCGCGGTCCCGCTCGCCGGCTTCGTCGAGGGACTTCGCCGCGAGATCGAGAGCCGCGGTTCGAAGAAGGCGCTGGAGTGCCAAGGCTGAGCTCCGCCGCTCACTCCGGACGGACCCGGTCCGAAGCTGCGTCGCGGCGCGGCCGAGTGGCGGCAGCCACGACCTGCACCGCGAACTCCGGTTCCGGACCCGTGATCGCGCGATAGAGTCGCTTCCTTGCGCCGTGCTGCGGGGCGATCGAACCGATGTCCGAAGCCACCCCCGGAAATCCTCCGACGGGAGATCCGACCTCTGGCGGCACGCCTCCGGCGCAGCCGCCGGAGCGCCATCTCGACAGCGGCTCCGAGGTCGCCCCGACGTCGGGCGGCTCGAACGCGGCGAGCGCCGGCGCCGCGCCCGCCGCCGCGTCCTCGCCGTCCGCGCCGACCGGACGCGGCGCCGCGCCGGCGGCTGCGCGCGGCTTCAGGGGATGGTGCTCGCGCCGCGGGCGGTGGTCGCGACGGGCGCTCATCGGTCTTCCCGCCGCGGTCGTCGCCTACACGCTCTTCGGGTTCTTCGGGGTGCCGCTGCTGCTCAAGCACGTCGCGAGCCCGCTCGCGGGCCGCTCCGTCGAGGGAACGATCTCCCTGCGCCGCGCCGAGTTCAATCCCTACACCTTCCGCCTGCTGCTCGAAGGGCTGCGGATCGACGACCGCGCCGAGCGCGAGACGATCTCGTTCGCCGCGCTCGAGTGCGACTTCGAACCGTGGCGATCGCTCACCCGAGCGGGCTGGCACTTCCGGTCGCTTCGCCTCTCCGAGCCCTTTGCCTTCCTTGAGCTCGCGGAGGACGGCACGTTCAACCTCGCGGCGCTCCTTCCCGGCGATCCCGAGCGGGAGAGCAAGCCGCTGACGAGGATTCCGCACGTCGTGATCGACGCGTTCACGCTCGACGGCGGTCGCATCCGGGTCGACGATCACACGCTGCCGGAGCCGTTCGAGTTCGAGATCGGCGGCGTCGCCTTCACGCTCGAGGGACTCGACACCGATCCCCGCAACGCCAACCCTCACCATCTGCTCGCCACCACCGACTCGGGGGCGACGGTCGAGTGGATCGGCGAGATCCGCGCCGACCCCTTCTCGTCCAAGGGCACGCTGACCGCGGAAGAGCTGCTGATGCCGCGCTTCATGCCCTACGCCATGCGCTTCACCGACGCGCGGGTCGTCGAGGGACGGCTCGCGCTGCGGCTCTCGTACGACTTCGCGCCGGTGCGGACGCCCCGGGAGGCGAACATCCGGTTCGAGGTCATCGAGGTCGACGACCTCATCGTGCGCCGCGCCGAGGCCGACCTGATCCGCCTGCCGACAGTCCGGATCGAGGGTCTCGAGATCGACGCGGACTCGCGCGCGGCGCGCGTCGCCTCTGTGAGCCTCCGTCAGGGCCATCTGCGCGTCGAGCGCGACGACGAGGGAGTTCTCGACGTCGTCCGGATGCTGGTGCTTGACGAACACCCCCTTTCCGAGGTCTCGGAGGAGGCGGAGCGTGCCTCGGAGCGCGGCGGCGAAGACGAGGCGGCGGCGACCGCCGCTGCGGTGACCGGAGGCAGCGCCGGCGCCGCGTCGCCGGCTGCGGGCTCCGCGGAGCCGGACCCGTCCGGAAGCGAGCGCGTCGATGTGCAGGAGATCCCCTACCCGATCCGGCAGCTCACCACGGCGCTGGCCTATCTCGTCGAGGACGTGATCGGTCCGTGGTCCTTCGAGCTCGAGCGGCTGGCGATCACGGAGCAGCGGCTGGAGCTCACAGACAGGGCCGTGACGCCCAGCGCCGCGATCGCGATCGAGCGGCTGACGCTGCACGCCGGCCCGGTCCGCAGCTCGGAGGGGTTCGCGATCCCCTATGCGCTGCTGGTGGAGCCCGAGGAGGGCGTGATCGCCTCGGTCGGCACGCTCCGGCTCGAGGCGCGCTCGCTCGACTGTTCGCTGCTGCTCGACGGAGTCCGGCTCGATCCCGGCGATGCGTATCTCTCGATCCTGCTCTCACCGCCCTTGGACGATCCCCAGCTTGTCTCGGCGAGAGCCTTCATCGACGGACAGCTCTCCGCCGAGGCGACCGACGAGGGGGCGCTCCGTTCGCGCTTCACCGGCCGGATGCGCTTCGAGGAGGCGGAGCTGATCCGGCGCGGAGACGCGGCGCCGAAGGCGCGCGTCGGGCGACTCCTTCTCGACGGACAGTCGGAGACGGATCTCGACGAGGAGGGTGCCGGGAGCTTCGCGTGGACCGGCTCCCTGCTCGTCGATGACGCCGAGGGCGCCGCGCGGCTGCTCGCGGCGCTTGGGCTCGGAGACGCGGAGGTGTTCCTGCCGCGCCTGCTCGTCGAGGGCGGGGCGTGGGGTGAGCGGCGGGCCGATGGACTCGACGTATCCGCCCGCGGACGACTCGCGCTCGAGGGCGCTCGCACCGCCGCGCTCGAGGTCGCCGGACCCGTCGACCTTCAGTCGCGCCTGATCGCCGCAGAGGGCTCGGTCGGTCTCTCGATCGATCCGCGCCTCCGCGCGATCGCGGCGCAGGGCAGGGTCGATCTCGATGAGTTCCGGCTCGCCGCCTTCGCAGGCCCCGGGCTGGGGACGGCCCTCGACGCCACGACGATCGATGGAACGCTCACGGCGAGGCTGCCGGGCGCGGGGGCGCCCGCCGACGCGCCCGGCGCTCTCGATGCCTCGGTTCGCATCGGGCTCGGCGATGCGACGCTTCGCACCGCCGAGCTGGAGGGAGAGGGCATTCACCTCACCCTCCGCGGCGGCCTCGCCGAGGGAACGCTCGCGGCGCTCCTCGACGAGCGGCTCCGGGCGGAATGGGCAGGCTCGATCCGTGCCGACGCAGCGTCGGTCCTCCGGCGCGACGCCGAGGCGCTCCGGGGCGAGGCCGGCGCGCTGCTGGTCGACGGGCGCGCCGCCGCGGCGCTGCCGCGCGGAGAGAATCTCGACGCAGCGGCCATCGACTGGATCGGCCGCGTGCAGCTCGGTCCCGGCTCCGTCGGCATGGGCGGGGACGAGGCGGACGCGCTGAAGGTCGGGGCCGATCGTCTCGATATCGACGGTGCCCTCGGCGGTTCGCTCGACGGCCTCGCCGACGCGTGGAGGTTCACGTGGGACGGCACCGTGACCGCCGATGGCGGTGCGTTCGCGGCGCTCGATCTCGCGGGCCCGATCGCAGCGACGGTCGACCGGCTCACGATCGCCGGTCCCGCTCGCTTCGAGCCCTCCGAGCGGGAGGCCGTCTCACGCGCCACCCACACGGGAACGGTCGGGGCGCTCGGCATCGCGGTCGATGCGCCGGAGCTCCTCGACGCGACCACGGCCGCGATCGCCGAGCTGCGCCTCGACGGCGCGCTCGGCCTGGCGCTTCCGATGGCCGCCGACGCGGCGCGGAGTGCGCCGCCGGGGGGGGCGCCAGAAGGGGCGCCGGAGGGGCCAAGATCAGGTCCGGAGGCGCCGTCGCTGGAGTGGAACGGCACCCTCGAACTTGGCGCCGCGGACGTCGGCCTCCGAACGCGTGGCGACCCGGCGTCAGCGCTCGCTCTCCGCAGCGCCGGGCTGCGCTCGAGGACGACCTTGGCGACCGACGCCGAGGGAGGCCTGCGCTGGTCGGGCGACGTCGCGATCTCGCCCTCGACGGTCGTTCTCGGTTCGGTCGAACCGATCGAGCTTGCCGCCGAGGCGACGACGCTGGACGGATCGCTCGAACATGGCGAGCGGAGCGGCCGGCCGATGACGCAGTGGCGCGGAGAGATCGCCCTGAGCGGCGTCCGCGGCGCGCGTGCGCGCCCCGCCGACGTCGGCGACCGCCGCCCCGACCTGACGGTCGCGGCGATCGGCTTCAAGGGAGAGGCGGCCGCCGGGGAGACGACGACGGTCGCGGGCGACGTGTCGATCGAAGGCGCCGCGACGGCCGCCGAGTTCGCGGGCGGCACCTCGACGCTCGCGGCGGGTCGAATCCTCGCCAGCGGCGTCGCTTGGTCGAACGAACCCGCTGCGGTCGCCATCGAGGATCTCGACATCGAGGCACCGACCATCGACGGCGACGTGACGCTCATCCCCCGGCAGGCGGCGACGCCGCACTCTGGGAGCGCCGCCGCACCAGCCGCCGCGGGTCCCGCGCCGTCGCCCACTCCCGACCGCGCGGCAGCGTCGCTCGATGGCCGCCTGCCTCTGGCCATCCGCCTCGGGTCGGTGAACGTGAGCAACGGAAGGCTCGAGCTGCGCGATCTCGACGCGGATCCGCCGGCGGCGATGCTCATCGAGGAGCTGACCCTTGCCGCGAGCGGGATCTCCAGCGAGCCGGGCTCGCCGAGCGCCATCGAGGGTTCCGCTCGCTTCCAGAGCTCGGGAAGGATGACGACCCGGGGCACGCTCGACCTCTTCAGCCCGCTTCCCAACGCCGATCTGACGGTGACGCTCGTCGGCGTGCCGCTGCCGCCGATGAGCGCCCTCTCCGGGCGCTATGCGGGCTGGCGGATCGACGAAGGACGACTCTCGCTGACGCTTCCGATCACGATCGACTCGGGGAAAGTCACGGGCGAACTCGACTTCCTGCTCGACCGGATCGCGCTGGGCGCGAAGGTCGACAGCCCCCAGGCGCCCGGCATCCCGCTCGACCTCGGACTCGCGCTGCTCCGCGATCCGGCCGGACAGATCAAGGGGCAGGTTCCCTTCTCCGGCAACATGACCGAGCCGCAGTTCTCCTTCGGAGGGCTGATCTGGCAGGCCGTCCTGGGCCTGCTCGGCAGGGTCGTCACCGCCCCGTTCCAGCTCATCGCGTCGCTCTTCGCGGGCGATGGCAACCTTGATCTCTCCTTCGTCGATTTCGAGCCGGGGAGTTCCGAAGTCCCGGCGGCGGGGCTCCGCAAGATCGACGCGCTCGGTCAGGGTCTGATCGAGCGACCGCAGCTCGAGCTCGCGATCGCCGGCTTTGTGAACCGGGAGGCGGACATCGCGGCGATCCGGCCGGTGCTGCTCTCCGAGCAGGTCCTGCGGCGCGTGCAGGAGTCGTTCCCGACGGTCCGAGTGGTCGCCCCGGACCTCTACAGGCAGATCGTCATGAGCATCCACGCCGGACTGCCGGAAGCGCAGCGCGCTCCCGGCGGAGCGGGCGGCGCCATGCCCCCATTCGACGGACAGGAGCGCGCCGTCCTTGCGACGATCGAGGTGCCCGATGCGATGCTGCGCGATCTCGCGGCGGCCCGCGCTGCGCGGATCGCCGAGATCATGACGCGCGAGAAGGGAATCGCAGCCGACCGCGTGACGACCTCGGTGCCGGAGGAGTTCGAGCGGGCTGCGCCCGGCGTGGTCTTCGAGATGCGCTGAGCAAGGCCGACCCGGAGGGCGCCATCCCGGAGGCCTCCGTCGACTCGCGCCCGGCGCGTCTCCGATCTCCCGCCGCCGCGCCGGTCCATCGTCAGCGATCAGTCGCCGCCGCTCTCCATCCACGCGTCCGCGCAGCGGCCGCCCCACTGCCGCTCTCCGACCATCGCGCCGGCGCGGAGCTCATAGCGCCCGCGCCAGCGCCGGCCTCGCAGGGCGTCGATCGCCTCGAGCAGCCGATCGACGTCGGCCTCGTCGTTGTAGAGCCCGAAGCTCGCGCGGACGGCGCTGGGCGGCGCATCTCCGATCGGCGTATGCCCGCCCTGATTGCGCAGGAGGTTCGCCGCGTGGACGTGGGCGCAGAAGCGGCCGTTGCGCACCGCGACGCCGAACTCCTCGCCGAGCACCGCGGCGGCGAGCATGTCGTTGACGCCCGCGACGTTGAAGGTGAGGATCCCCACCCGCTCATCAAGGGCGTCGGGACCGTAGAGGATCACGTCGTCGAGCCCGCGGAGGCGCGCCCACGCACGGCGCATCAGCGCGAGCTCGTGGGCCCGGACGCGCTCCATGCCGATGGCCTTCAGATAGCGCAGCATCGCCGCATAGGCGATCGCGCCGCCGATGTTGGGGGTGCCGCCCTGATGCCGGTCGGGGCTGGAGAGGTAGACCGCGTCGGCGTCGGTCACGCTCGCCGCCGTCCCGCCTCCGGGCAGGTGCGGCGGCGCGGCGTCGAGGAGCGCGCGGCGCGCGTAGACGAAGCCGATGCCGAAGGGTGCGTAGGCCTTGTGACCCGCGGTGACGAGGAAGTCGATCCCCTCGGCCTCGTCGCCGCGGCGGACGTCGATGGGCACATGGGCGACGAGCTGGGCCGCGTCGACGGCGATCAGGGCGCCGTGCTCGTGCGCGAGCCGCGCCAGCTCGCGGAGCGGCGGCATCCAGCCGGTCACGTTCGCCGCTCCGCAGACCGCGAAGAGCCGGATCCGCTCGCGGCGGAAGATCGACTCGACGTGCTCCAGGTCCAGCCGGCCTTCGCGCGTCAGCCGCGCCCGGACGACCTCGCCGCAGCGCCGGTGAGGCAGGTCGTTGGAGTGGTGTTCAAGGTCCGTCACCAAGGTCTTCCCCGGCAGGTGCGCCGTGCAGTGGGCGACCAGGTCACAGCCGTGGGTGGTGTTCGCGGTGAAGACGACGCACCCCTCATCGAGGTCGCCGCCGACGAACTCGGCGCAGATCCGAAACGCCGCGTCGAACCGGTCGGTGGCGGCCCGGGCGAGCGCGTAGTTCGCCCGGTGGACGTTGGCGTACTCGCATTCGAGGAAGTGCGTCAGCGTCGCCACGACCGTCGAGGGCGGATGCGTCGAAGCGGCGTGATCGAGGTAGACCAGCGGCCGCATCACCCCATCGGCGGTGCGGACGAGCTCGCCGGTGATGCCGAAGTCGGCGCGGATCGAGGCGAAGTCGGAGGGATCGACTTCGGACTTCGCAGCCCGCGGTCCACCCTCCGAGCCCCCGGCTCCTGCCGCGACGTCGGCAACGCCCCGCCGGCTGCGCCTGCCCGACGACGTGCCCGCTCGGGTCACGGGATGACCCGCCGCGATCCACGCCTCGACGCCTCCGCCGAGGCTCTCGAGCGCGAAGCCCGTCGAATCGTCATAGCCCATCGCGGCGAGGGTCGCCGCGGCGAGGGCGCTGCGCCGGCCAGTCTGGCAGGCGATCACGATGCGCCGCGCGGGAGCGCCCTGCACGCCGAGCGTCTCACCTCGCTCGGGCTCGGCGGGCTCTCGTTCCGGTCGGTCATGGGAGCGACCGTCGCGCCGGGGAGCGGTCGGAAGCTCGAGGCGGAGCAGGCCGCCGACCTGCCTCTCGAGCGCGCCGCGCGGCACGTTGATCGATCCCGGAATCGAGCCGGCGGCAAACTCCTCCGGCTCGCGGACGTCGATGACGATCGGTCGCGCATCAGCGCCGCCGCAACCGTCGTTTCCATCGGTCACGGCGCTGGAGGAGTCCACGTCACATTCCTTCGCGCCGGGCCCGCTGCGGATCTCACCGCCCATCCCGAGCGCACGCGCGAGGGCCGCGACGGCGACCTCCGTCGTCCTTCTCCGGGCGTCTGCGCAAAGCTCGTCGTATGTGCGAGGTGCGCGGATCGCGGGCTGGCTGCTTGATGCGGCGGCGTGGGTCAAGGCAGGGTCAGTCTATCGAAGCGACATCCCCGAAGCGGCGCAGGGAGCCGGCGGAAGGCCGATGCTCGGCGGGTTCGACCGGGATCGCGGCAGGTTCGGTCGCTCCTGCCCGATCTGTACACTGGCGGCGTGCTCATCTCAGAGCGTCGATCGGCGTCGCGCCGAACGACGCACGCGCAGAGATCGCCTCCCTCCATGCGTCACCGCCTCAGACGCCTCCTCTCGACCCGCGCCGAGCTCGTCGCCGCGGCGGCTCTCGCCCTGCCGGGCGCGACGATCGCGGCCGACGAGGCGAGCGTCGCGATCGGCGCGCGGACGTCGACGACCGTCGCGGCCGCGATGACGGAGGGCCACCTCCGGGCGACGGACCTCCGCTGCGAGTGGACGATCGATCCGGTCGGAGTCGGCGATCCGGCGCCGCGGCTGAAGTGGATCGTGGAGTCGTCGCGGCGGGCCGAACGACAGAGCGCGTACCGGATCCTCGTCGCCTCGACGCGCGCCCTGCTCGATGCCGACGAGGGCGACCGCTGGGACAGCGGCGTCGTCGAGAGTCGATCCTCCCACGCGGTCTATGCGGGCGACCCGCTCGCCTCCGGGGCGATCTGCCACTGGAAGGTGCTGGCGTGGGATCGCGATGGCGTGGCGGGCCCGTGGAGCGAACCGGCACGCTGGGAGATGGGATTGATGGACGAGGGCGCCTGGAGCGCCGCATGGGTCGACGCGGCGCCGATGCCGCGCACGCCCGCGGGCAAGGCGCCCGATCCGCTCCGCGTGCGCCGAGCGCTCTACCTCCCCGCGACGGCGGACTTCGACGCGACGGCGGAGGCTCTCGCGCGCGCAGCCGGCGGCCGCGGCGCACCGGAGGGCGCCGCCGGGCATCGCAGCGCCCCCCGCTCCGGCGTTCCGGCTGCCGATGTCACGGCGATCGTCGCAGAGCGGATCAAACACGGCGAGGCGATCCTGGCCACCAACGCCGCGCTCGGCGGCGATCCGGCGCCGGGCGTCGTCAAGCGCCTCGTCGTCGAGTTCGAGCAGGACGGGGCTCTGCTGCGGCGGGAGGCGCGGGAGCAGGGAACGCTGCGGCTCGTCGACTCCGCGCTGCCGCTGCTGCGCCGGGACTTCGCGCTCGAGCGGCCGGTGCGCTCCGCACGGCTGCACGCGACCGCGCTCGGCCTCTACGAGGTCTGGATCAACGGCGAGCGCGTCGGCGATCTTGCGCTCGCTCCGGGCTGGACCGACTATCGGAAGCGCGTCGATCGTCAGATGTACGACGTCACGTCCCTGCTCCGCGAGGGCCCGAACACGATCGGCGCCGTCGTCGGCCCCGGCTGGTTCAGCGGCCGCGCCGGGCTCTTTCACGCCCAGGCTTTCTACGGGAGCGCGCCGGCATTCGCGTGTCAGCTCGAACTGGAGTTCGACGACGGATCGACGCGGCGGATCGAGACCGATGGGGAATGGCGGCGCCGGCCCGGCCCGACGCTCGCCGCAGACCTGATGGATGGCGAGACGTACGACGCGCGCGCAGCGATTCCGGGTTGGTGCGAACCGGCGAGCGGGTCGACCGCGGACGGCGAGTGGGTCGCCGTCCTCGTTCGCGACGAGGCGCGGCATCTCGAGAGCTCCATCGACCACACCGTCCGAACGCTGATGGAGCTTCCGGCGGTGCGCGTCAGCGAGCCTGCACCCGGTCGCTACGTCTTCGATCTCGGCCAGAACATGGTCGGCGTCGTCCGCCTGCGGCTTCGGGAGCCCGCAGGAACTGTCGTGACGCTCCGGCACGCCGAGATCCTCTCGCCGGATGGGACCATCGACACATCGAATCTCCGCGGCGCGGCTGCGACGGATGCCTACATCTGTCGCGGACCCGCACCCGTCGGAGCAGGCGACGGCTGGGAGTCCTGGCAGCCAAGCTTCACCTTCCACGGGTTTCGATACGTCGAGCTCTCCGGTCTCTCGGCGCCGGTGGCCGGGGCGCGCACCACGATCACGGCCGGAGGCTCCCGCACGCTCCCTCCGCTTTCGACCGTGACCGGCATCGTGATCGGCAGCGACCTCCCCCAGACCATGACCTTCCGCTGCTCGGACGAGGCGCTGACGCAGCTTCACAGCAACATCCTCTGGGGGCTTCGCGGCAACGCCGTGAGCATCCCGACCGACTGCCCGCAGCGGGACGAGCGGATGGGGTGGAGCGGCGACGTTCAGGTCTTCGCGCCGACGGGAACCCTGATCGCCGACATGGGCCTCTTTCTCGAGAAGTGGCTCGTCGATCTCGACGATGCCCAGCGCCCGGACGGTGCGCACTCCGACGTAGCGCCGGTGATGCACGGCCTCTCGTTCGGCTCGCCAGGCTGGGCCGACGCGGGGACGATCGTGCCGTGGACACTCTACCGGCGGACCGGCGATCTTCGGATTCTCGATCGCCACATCGCCGGAATGACGCGCTGGGTCGACTGGTGCGAGCGCCACAGCGAGGGTCTGCTGCGGCGGCGATCGCGCGGCAACGACTACGGCGACTGGCTCGCCGTCGATGCTCCGACCTCGAAGGAGCTCCTCGGAACGGCCTACTTCGCGCAGTCGGCCGATTGCACCGCGAAGGCGCTCCGGGCCCTCGGCCGGGACGATGAAGCCGCGCGGTACGAGGGACTCCTTCAGCGGATCCGCGATGCCTTCGCGGCGGCGTACATCGGCATCGACGGGCGCATCGCCGGCGAGACGCAGACCGCATACGCGCTGGCGCTGCGCTTCGACCTCGTGCCGAGCGCGCTCCGGGAGCAGGCGGTCGGTCATCTCGTCGACGCGATCGCGCAGCGGCAGTGGAGGCTCTCGACCGGGTTCCTCGGATCCGGCCATCTCCTGCCCGCGCTCGACGATGGCGGCAGGCCCGACGTCGCCCTTCGGCTGCTCGTGGAGCGGGAGTGGCCGTCGTGGCTCTTCCCGGTGCAGCACGGCGCGACGACGATCTGGGAGCGCTGGGATGGCTGGACGCCGCAGCGCGGCGCCCACCCCGACGTCTCGATGAACTCCTTCAACCACTTCGCCTTCGGCTCCTGCGGGGAGTGGCTCTACGGCGGCGTCGCGGGCGTGGCGCAGGCGCCGGACGACATCGGCTTCGAGCACATCCTCGTGCGCCCCCGCACGGAGGGACCGATCGAGTGGTCCGAGGCGGAGTTCACCGGCGTGCGCGGCACGATCTCCACCGCCTGGCGACGCCGTGGCCCGGCGCGGGAACTCGAGGTCACGATTCCAGCCAACGCAATCGCCACGGTGGTGCTTCCTGCGGCCTGGGCGGACGAGCTCCGCGAGTCAGGCCTGGCACTCGACGAAGCCGAGGGCGTCGCGCTAGTCGAGCGGCGCGACGATGAGGTGATCCTGCGCCTCGGCTCGGGCCGGTACCGGTTCACCGGGTCGGTGCGGTAGCGCCCCGCCGCGCCGACTGCGGCGTTCGGACGCGGAGTTCTGCCTCACCGCCGGGCGCCTCGAAGCCAGGGCCGAGAATCACCCCCGCTGCTTCTCGCGCGGCGCCGGATCGGGGTCCATCCACGCGCCGCGGACGAGGCGGCCCGCCTGCTCCGGTCCCCACGAGCCCCGGTCGTATTCGATGACCGGCACGACGTCGCCGAGCACGCCGTCGACGATGCGCCATTGAGCGATCACCGCCGCGCCGGGGGCGAAGAGCCCGAGGTCGCCGCGGATCGCGTCGCCGAGCAGCCGCTCGTAGGGGAGCATCTCGTCGGGGCTCTGGTGAACTGCGCAGATCTCCACCGGCTCGCCCTCCATCGCCTCGCCCGGCGCCTTGGCGTGAAGGCCCATGGCGATGAGGACATCGGGGCCGAGCCGAAAGCGCAGATAGTTGCAGCGGTCGCAGTGGCGCTTCCCGAAGAGGGTCTCCGGAGGACCGGCGAATTCGACCACGACCTCGGTCGCGGTGACGGCGAGTCCCTTGCCCGCGCGGACGACGATCGGGACTCCCGCCCATCGCCGGTTGTCGATCTCGAGCCGGACGGCGGCGAAGGTCTCCACCGTCGAGTCCGCAGCCACGCCGGGCTCGGCGCGATAGCCGCGATACTGGCCGCGCACGACATCCTCGGGTCGCAGCGGCCGGATCGAGCGCAGCAGCTTGACCTTCTCGGCTCGGATGGCCTCGTCTTCGTCGCTCGCGGGGGCCTCCATCGCCAGCGCCGCGACGATCTCCAGCAGGTGGTTCTGAATCACGTCGCGGATGGCGCCGACTTCTTCGTAGAACTTCCCGCGGCCCTTCACGCCGAAGCGCTCGGCCATGGTGATCTGCACCTGCCGGATGAAGTGGCGGTTCCAGATCGGCTCAAGAAAGGCGTTCGCAAAGCGGAAGTAGGAGAGGTTCTGGACCGGCTCCTTGCCGAGGAAGTGATCAATGCGGAGGATCGCTTCCTCGGGGAAGTGCCGGTGCAGGATGCGGTCCAGCGCCTCGGCTGACGCCAGGTCGCGCCCGAATGGCTTCTCCACCATCAGCCGAGCGCCAGCCCCCGCGCAGCCGCTGGCGGCAAGGTGCTCGGCGACGGGACCGAAGAGGCTCGGCGGGATCGCGAGATAGTGGATCGGCCGCCGCGCATCGCCGAGCGCGGCGCGGAGAGCGCGGAAGGTCGCCTCGTCCTCATAGTCGCCGCCGACGAAGCGCACGCGGGCGCTGAGCCGTCTGAAGGTCTCATCGTCCACTCCGCCGTGCTCGTCGAGGCTGGCGCGGATCCGTCCGACCAGCTCCTCATGCGAGCGGTCGCCGCGGGCGACGCCGATGATCGGCATCTCCAGCCGACCGCGGCGAGCGAGGTTGCGCAGCGCCGGGAAGATCTTGGTGTACGCAAGGTCGCCGGTGACCCCGAAGAGGACCAGCGCATCCGCGGCGGCGCGCGGGCCGCGCCGAGTCGGCTCACCCGCGTCCGCATCCCCGTCCCCGGCCCGACGGTCTTCGGGCGGGCCGCCTGCACGGTTCGTCGCGTGGTCAGACATCGAAGGCGATCGTACGAGGCGGAGACGAGCGCATCGGGACGGAGAGGGCGAACGCGGAGCGGGCCCGACGGCGCACCCGTCGCGCCGTCCGGCGCCGTGCCGATCCC
This sequence comes from uncultured Planctomycetia bacterium, assembly GCA_937871505.1. Lineage (GTDB taxonomy): Bacteria > Planctomycetota > Phycisphaerae > Phycisphaerales > SM1A02 > CALMPF01. The sequence goes on from CALMPF010000007.1 coordinate 105,415, forward strand.
CGATCCCGACGCGGTCGTCCACGGAGCGGCGGGCATCGTCTCCGGCATGCCCGGAAGCGGCCTCGTGGGCGGCATCAAGGAGCTCCGCTCCCTCGGCGGCATCCGGGCGATCCGGCCTGATCAGACGGTCGTCGAGCTGTGAAGCTCCGGCGGCCGGATCGACCCGACGGAGCCGAAGATCGACTTGCTCAACCGCCTGATCGTCGGGGACACGCCGACGGGGACGCTCCGCGTGAGCGTTGCGGGGGGCCGCGCCGACCTTGCGCGCATCGATTCCCTGCGCATCGATCCCCGACCATCCGGCGATCGCCCCGGACAACCGCCTCTGCGTCGGGCGCTTCAATGCGGGCCAGATCCTCGCGATCGAGCCTGGGCCGTGCTCGTGCGATCCCGCCGAGCCCGCCGACCTCGCCTGCTTGGACACCGTCGACGACGCCGATCTCGGGCTCACCCTGGCCTCGCAGGGTCGGCGAGTCCCGTCGGAACCCGGAGCGAGCCGACGCTGACGGCGTGCAGGGGCAGAAATCTCCGAGCGGACCCCGCGATTCTCCGGGCGCGCGGCGCGCGGCCGTCGTCCGTTCCATGACAGCGCCTCCGACGGCCGAACCGATTCGGCCGGACGATGCCGAAATCCCCTCTCAGGAGGACTCGTCATGGGATTCAAGGACATGGTGCGCGCCGCCCTCGTCGCGGGCGCCATCGGATTGCCGTGGTTGCCGGAGCTCCCGGGCTTCCGTGCAGGGCTCGGACTGGTCAGGGGCGCCGCCGCGTGCGATGTCCTCTGGTCCGCCGGTTCTGCGCAGGCGATCAACAGCACGCTCGTGATCACCGATGTCACGCTCTGCATCGAGCCGGGGGTCACCGTGACGGTCAGCCCGGGCGCCGGCATCGTCGTCGGCGCGGGCGGACGGCTCATCGTTCACGGCAGCAAGGAGGAGCCGGTGCGGTTCACGAGCGCTCCCGGCGCGCGATGGAACGGCATCTCGTTCACCTCCGGTTCCGACGGCTCGATGCTGCACGCGGTCGTCGAGCGCGTCTCCGGCACGGGAATCGCGATCGACGCATCGTCGCCCGTGATCGAGCTGTGCACGATCAACGACGTGCTCGGCGCAGCACCGGGCAGCCCGAGCCGCGGCATCCGCGTGATCGGGGCATCGGCGCACCCGATCATCCTGCGATCGACGATCTCGCTGATCCGCGGCGCGGACGGCGGCATCGGCAGCAACTCGCCGAACGCCGCGAATGGTCCAGCCGGCGCCAATGGCACCTTCTTCTCTCCCGACGGCGGCAACGGCGGCTCAGGAACGACCGGTGCGATCGGCGGGACCGGCGCGGCGGGCGGCGGGGCGTTCGGGATCGACGTGGAACAGGGCGCCCGCCCGGGCATCGCGTCGACGCGAATCGACCAGGTGACTGGCGGCACGGGCGGGAAGGGTGGCAACGGCGGCAAAGGCGGCAACGGAGGCAGCGGAGGCACGCCGGCCAACGGGATCTTCCCGGGCAACGGCGGCAATGGCGGCAACGGCGCCGCAGGCGGAAAGGGAGGAACGGGCGGCGCCGGAGGGGTTTCGGTCGGGATGCGCTTCGCCGGCACAGTCGGCGCAGTCCTCTTCCAGAACGTCATCACCCGCGCCGTCGCCGGTGTGGGCGGTCAGGGCGGGAACGGAGGGGCAGGCGGGAACGGCGGCAACGGCGCGAGCGGGATCTCGTTCTCACTGACCCCTGCGTTCAACACCGACGGCGGCAATGCCGGAAACGGCGGGAACAGCGGAGCGGGCGGCAACGGCGGCGCCGGTGGCGTCGCCAGGCTCGTTCAGGTGCTCGGACCAGGCGCCGCGATTCAACTCGCCCAATCGACGATCGCCCAGATCGCCGGCGGCGCTGGCGGCGCAGCGGGATTCACCGGCTCGCCGGCCGGGTTCGCCGGAATCCCGGGGGGCGCGGTCCCGCCCGGCGTCCCCGGGAACTCCGGATCAAACGGCGCGTTCGGCGGGCCCGGAACCGTCGGGACGGCAGGCGTGCGCGAAGGAGTCCGCGCGGCGGGCAGCTCGAGTGTCGCCATCGAGAACTCGATCCTCCTGCTCGGATCGGGAAGCTCGGGCACCGCGCTGATCAGCGAAGCTGGTTCGACGATCACCTGCGCGACCTCCTGCGTCTTCGGGTTCCAGACGATCTCGACCGGAGCCGTCGTCCTCGGAGCGGGGACGATCCTCATCGATCCGCAGCTTGCGAATCCGGCCGGCGGCGACGCGAGACTGACAGTCTCGTCGCCATGCATCGACGCCGGATCGAACGCCGTGATCCCCCATCACCGTGTTGCAAAGAGCTTCCTCGGCGCCGTCGAGATCGCGGAGGCGGCCGCCTACGACGAGTTCTTTCCCGGAGTCGTGCCCGCCTCGACATGCCTCGTGACTCCCAACGAGCCGGTGATCCTCGCGCTCGGTGCGGGCACGATGACCGTCGCCGGCCTCACCGCAGGCGGCGCGCCCGCCTGTCCGGTCGTCGACGGAAGCACGAACATCCAGGCATCCGACGGCTGCCTCACCGGGAGCACGGCGCTCCTGCGAATCACCTTCGACCCGCCGGTGCGCGGCTTCTATACCTACTTCGGATCGGTGGCGACCAATGCGGCGTCGCGGATCAGGGTCTTCGAAGGCGGCTCGATGCTCGCCGATCTCGCGGTGCCGAGTCCGGCCGCAGTGCTCGCGACCGGACTCGGCGTCTCGCGGCTCGGCGCGACGTTCGATCGCGTCGATCTCTCGGTGAACAACGACAGCAGCGCCGTCGCGGGCGCCTTCGCCGGACTCGTCGCCAACGAACCTTCGCTCGGATCGATCGCGATCCTCGGCTATCAGGGCCCTTCCGGGAGCATCGTTCAGTTCGACTTTGCGGTCGCCTTCGAGGATGGCGATCTGCGCGACGCGGCGGGCCTGCCTCGCCTCGTCGACGGCAGCGGCATGGGGATTGGCCCCATCGACATCGGCGCGTTCGAGTACCAGCGTGCGGATGTCTCGACGCCCTGCCCGGCCGACCTCAACGGCGATGGGATTGTCGACGGGGCCGATCTCGGACTGCTCCTCGGCGCCTGGGGCACGGCCGGCCCCGGCGACCTCAACGGCGACGGCGTCGTCAACGGCGGCGACCTCGGCCTGATCCTCGGTGCAATCGGCCCGTGCCCGAGGTGACCTTCGCTGCGACCTCCGCAGCGATCGAGTCGCAGTCCGTGGCGGCGTCGTGGCCGACCGAGGCCTCGGCACCTGGCTGAGCATCACGGAGACCACGCAGCGCGCAAGGGGCGGATCGGGGATCCGCCCCTTGTGCCGTCGGGGCTTCAGGAGAACGCGTGAAGGCGCACCGCAGCGAGCGGGGAGATCCGCGATCCGGCGACAACCGCGGCTGACCCCGTACCGTCTCCGAATCCCGAGCCCGCCGACGGAGTGACGATCCTCTGTCCGCGATCGGGGTTCCCTCATGAGCGACCGCGCCAACGCCATCGTCGAACGGGCTCTCGCCTTCCCGCCGGAGCAGCGCGAGGCGTACCTCCACGGCGCCTGCGACGGCGACGCGGCGCTGCGCGGGCGGGTCGATCGCCTCCTGCACGCGGCGCAGCCGCACGACGGCGAGGGCACGACGTTCGATTCCGGTCCGCAGCACCGCGCCGCGGCCTGCGACGACCCGCAGACGTCGGCAGCGGACGGAGCCACGCTCGACCGGCCCGCCGGGTCCGACTCCGGCGCCGCCGCGCCGAACCTCGCTCCCGCGGGCGCGACGGGTGAAGGTCCGGGGAGCGTCATCGGCCGCTACCGGATCCTCCAGGCCATCGGCGAAGGCGGCTTCGGCACCGTCTTCATGGCGGAGCAGAAGGAGCCGGTGCGGCGACGCGTCGCGCTGAAGATCATCAAGCTCGGGATGGACACGAGGCAGGTGATCGCCCGCTTCGAGGCGGAGCGGCAGGCCCTGGCGATGATGGACCATCCCAACATCGCCCGCGTGCTCGATGCCGGAGCGACCGAGGCGGGGCGCCCGTACTTCGTGATGGAGCTCGTCCGAGGCGTGCCGATCACCGAGTTCTGCGATCGCAACGGCCTGACCATCCGCGAGCGGCTCGCGCTGATGATCCCGGTGTGCCACGCGATCCAGCATGCGCACCAGAAGGGCATCATCCATCGCGATCTCAAGCCCTCGAACGTGCTGGTCACGCTCAACGACGGCTCGCCGACGCCGAAGGTGATCGACTTCGGAATCGCCAAGGCGACCAGCAGCGACCTCACCGAGAAGACGCTCTTCACCGAGTTCCGGCAGTTCGTCGGCACGCCGGAGTTCATGAGCCCGGAGCAGGCGGAGATGAGCGGGCTCGATGTCGACACCCGGACCGACGTCTACTCGCTCGGCGCGCTGGTCTACACGCTCGTGACCGGGGCTGCGCCCTTCGATCCGCGCGAGCTGCGCAGCCGCAGCATCGCCGAGATCCAGCGCCTGATCGTCGACTCCGAGACTCCCCGCCCGAGCACGCGCCTCACGTCGCTCGGCGAGGGGCTCGCGGAGGTGGCCAGGCTCCGGAGGACCGAACCCGGCCGGCTGCGCACGCTGCTGCGCGGCGAGCTGGACTGGATCGTGCTCAAGGCGATGGAGAAGGATCGCACTCGGCGCTACGACACCGCCCGCGACCTCGCCGACGACCTGCGCCGCCACCTCGACAACGAACCGGTGCTCGCCGCTCCGCCCTCGCGGATCTACCGCCTCCGGAAGCTCGTCCGCCGCAACCGCGCGGCGGCGACCACGGTCGCGCTGATCGCCGCCGCCCTGGTGCTCGCGGTGATCGGCACGAGCTGGGGGATGCTCCGCGCGCGCACGGCCGAGACCGCCGCCCGCGCCGCGGCGCTGGGCGAGGCGACCCAGCGGCTGACCGCGGAGGAGAACGAGCGCCGCGCCATAGAGGCCGCGGAACTGGCTTCGCGCGAGGCGGCGCGGGCGCTCGCGGCCGAGAGGGCCGCCGAGGCGAGGGCGTCGGAGTTCGAGGCGATGACCGCCTTCCAGACGTCGATGATCCAGGCGATCGATGTCGCCCGCATGGGCGAGCGGATGCGCGAGGACGTTCTCGCGGAGATCCGCGAGTCGATGCGGCGGAGGGAGCTTCCCGAGGCCGAGATCGCCGCCCGGATGGCCGAGGCCGACGCGCTGCTCGCCGAGGCGAACTTCTCGAATCCCGCGATCCTGGGAATCGAGCGGACGATCCTCGCGCGGGCGGAGCGGCAGATCGTCGAGCAGTTCGCGGATCGGCCGCTCATCCAGGCGCGCCTGCTCCGTTCGGTGGCGGAGACGCGCTCGGTGCTCGGCTTCGGCGCGGAGGCCGAGGCGGACTTCCGCCGCATCGCGGCGCTGCTTGCCGAGCACCTCGGCGATGGCGACCCGCGGACGATCACGGCGACGGCGCTCGTCGCCGCGGGGATCGCGGCCCGAGGGGACTGGGTCCGGGCGAGCGTGATCTACGCCGAGGCCGGTGCGGCCGCCGAAGCGGCGCTCGGCGCGGACCATCCGCTCAGCCGCGTGATCGGCTACCTCGCCGCCGGCGGCAACATCGATCCGCTCCTCCGCCGCGGCGATCCCGAGGAGATCTTCTGGTGGTCGGAGATCACGCCGGGGATGTCCCGCGCCGAGGCGGAACTCGCCGCGCAGCACATCCCGCGGATCTACGAGATCATCGACGGTCTGGGGATCGCGCAGGGCACGGCCGCAGAGATGCTCGACGACGCCACGATCGATGCGGTGCTCGGCGCCTTCGACGAGGTTGCCCGGCTGCTCGGCGATGCCCTCGGCGACGGGAACCCACTGCTGGTGGGCTTCAAGACCAACGCCGGACGCAACGCCAGGACCATGGGGCGTCCGGAGCGCGCCGAGCCGTATCTTCGCGAAGCCCTCGAGGCCCAGCGGCGGATGTTCGGCGACGCTCACCCGGCGACGGTCCTCGCGATGCTCGAGCGCGCCCGCGCCCTTTACGACCTGGGACAGCGCGACGAGTCCTACGCGATCGCTCGGCAGGGGCTCGCCGCGGTCCGGCGCGAGCACGGCGCCGAGCACCCCCTGAGCGTCCAGGTGCTCGACGTGATGGTCCGCAACCTCGTCGGCGCTGGACGGGATGCCGACGCGGCCGCCCACCTGAGGGAGGTGATCGACATACAGCGCCGGACGATCGCGGCGACGCCGACGGCGCTGGCCGCCGCCTTCGCCATTCGCGGAAGCGAACTGATCGAGGCCGCCGGACCGCGGACGCTCCCGCTCGTCGAGGAGATGCTCGCGGAGTGCGTCGCCATCCGCGAGGCGACCATGCCCGAGAGCTGGCTGACGGCCAACGCTCGCAGCATGCTCGGCGAGGCGATCTTCCGGGGAGCGATGGCCGCGGTCGGGCAGCCCGCGCGCGCAGCCGCGAGCGAGGCGCCGACGCCGGTGATCGAGGGAGCCGATCGGAACGACGGCACCCCGGAGCCGGACGATCTCGCCGCGATCCTCGAGCGGTTCGCGGAAGCGGAGCGCCTGCTGACCGCGGGCTACGAGGCGCTCCTCGCCACGGAGGAGCGCGACGCGACGCCGGCGCTGCCGCTGCGCCGCCGGCAGGCCGCAGAGCGCCTGCTGCGGCTGACCGAGGCCAAGCAGGCCGTTGATCCCGCCGCCGGGCACGCAGCCGAGATCGATCGCTGGCGCGCGGCGATCGAGTCGCTCCGCGCGGTCGAGACGCAATAGGAACTCGCGCCGGCCCATTCGACCTCGATGAGCGCTCCGGCGCCGCGCGGCGCCGTCGCGCGGCCGTTCGAAGACCGATTCCGCTGTCGCGGGTGCGCGGCCCTCCGGGCCGCTCCTGCTCCACCGGACTCACTTCCGACACCTGCCGGCACCGCAGCACGTCGGGTGCCGCGCGGCCCGGGTCTGGCGCAGACGGAGCCGAGCGCGCGGCGTACTGCCGGAGGCGGCCTGGAAGGCCGCGAACCAGCGAGAGCGGCCAAGCACCGAGGACGGCCGCGGAAGCGGTCACGCAACCGGGAGACGCCTCGGCTGGGCGGGTCCGCGCTGGCGGAGGGCGGTGCGCCGCTGTATACAGACGACTTCGATACCGAGCCGCCGGGCGACCCCGAGAACGCCTTCGACGCACACCGACTCGCGACGAGGTCGCGAGAGCCCCCAGAACGGCGGCCGGAGCGAAGCGGCACCGTCGCACGAAGATCGCGCCGCGAGCGGCCGTTCATCGAATCTCGGCACACCGTCGTTCGCGGATCACGGCGCGCCGCCGCTCACGGCAGCCCCCAAGGCTCCATCCGCAGATCCCTGCCCACCGTCATGACACCTTCAACGCCTCCCTCCAGCGCCATCGTCGTCCTGCGCACCGCCCTGCTGGCGATCGTCGTGATCGGGTTCCAGCCGCGATTCGCATGCGCCGAGGTGCCATACGCGCCCATCTGGTCGTCGACCGTCGCGCAGGCCGCGACGTCGCCTGAAGAGGGTCAGCCATCCGCGGACCGGCCCGCCAGCGGCCTCGCGCCGGTAGACCCTGCGACCGAGCCGGGAAAGTGGCGCTTCACGCTCGCGCCGTACCTCTGGGTCGGGGCGTCCTCGGGCGACGTCGGCGTCGCCAACAGGACGGCCAAGGTCAACGTCTCTCAGCGCGAAGCTCTGGAGGCCCTCTTCGACAACTTCAACGGCGGCCTCTCGCTGCACTTCGAGGCGGGCTATGAGCGATGGTCGCTCTTCTTCGACGGGATGTACTACAAGCTGAAGTCGGAAACGACCGGAGCTGCCGGTGGCGCGCTCACGACGCGGTTCGAGCAGGGGATCTTCGAGCTCGGTGCCGCCTACAGAGCGCTCGACGGGGCGCTCGACAAGTCGGGGACGACGACCTTCGCGATCGAGCCGCTCGCCGGAGTCAGGATCTACTCGTTCGATGCCGAGATCGATGTCGCCGCCATCAACGCGACGGCCGGACGGGACACGGTCTGGGCCGACGCGTTCGCGGGAGTCCGGGGCAACGTCTCCCTGCTCTCGGGGGCGGTCACATGCTTCGGGCGCTTCGACATCGGAACGGGCGGCTCCGACCTCGCGTGGAACGCGATCGCCGGCGCGCAGATTCGGCTTGCGACGTGGTGCTCGCTTCTGGGCGGCTATCGCTGGCTCTCCATCGATCGCGAGACCGGAAGCGGACTCGACCGCTTCGAATACGACGTGCTCACCGAGGGGCCCTTCATCGCCGTGCAGTTCACGTTCTGACGGCACGGCGATCGCGGCTTCGCCGACCGCTGGCACGGCACGCAGCCAGCCGGCCCCGGCGGCCCCGGTGGCCCCCGCGGCCCCCGCGGCCCCCGCGGCTCTGGCAGGACGGTCTCGCCCGCCGCCGCGCCGAGCGACGCAAGTTCACGACGTCCATGAGAGCGACACCCGGAGAAGGAACCAGCGACCGCAGCGGAGCCCGTCGGCGCCCGGCCGAGCCTGGCAGCCGGTGGCGAAAGTCATTCGGGCTGCGTCGCGGCGCGAGGTCCTGCCTGCTGCGCGCGCCGACACTCGCCTGCGTGGCATCGCTCGTCGCGCTCGCAGGCTGCGGGACGCTCGGCTCCACCGACATCGCCAATGCCCGGGCTGCATACAGCGAGGTCATCCGCCGGACCGACGACGAACAGCTCCTGCGGATGATCGTGCAGACGCGCTACGGCGAGAGCCACTCGTTCCTGCTCGTCTCGAGCGTCACCAGCAACCTCTCGTTCCGAGGAACCGCAGGCGCCCAGTTCGGGATCGGTCCGGAGTCGAGCTTCGCCGGGAACCTCGTCCCGCTCTCCGCAGGAGTCGCGTACGAGGAGAACCCGACGATCTCGTACGTTCCCCGGCAGGGGCCGCAGTACATGCGGGACCTGCTCTCTCCGATCGGGATCGAGATGCTGGTGCTCCTCATCGGGGCGGTCGATGATCCGGCGTGGGTCCTCCGACTCTGCGTCGATCAGGCCAATGGCCTGCGCCGCCCTCCCGGTGACGACGCGATCGCGCCTGGCGCCGCCGACGGCTCGCTCGCCCGCTCCCTCGAGCTCCTCGGTCTGCTCATCCGCGACCGCGCCGCGGCCATCGGCCGCGGCACGGGGACGGACGGTCCGTTCGTGCTGGTCGTCCATGACCGCGACGGCGCCCAGGAGGCAGCGGTCCGCGAGCTTCTCCAACTGCTCGGACTCTCGTCCAGCTTCGATCCGACCGCGCCGATGCTCATCCCGGTCCGTCACGCACTCCACGACGGGACGCAGCCGGGGATCGATCTGATCACGCGCTCGCCGTACGACCTCCTCCGGCTGGCGGCTGCCGGCGTCGAGGTCCCGCAGCGCGACAGCGATGCCAACGTGGCTGCACCGGCAGACTGGAGCGTGGCGGGAGGTGCATCGCCGCTCGTCGTGCGGACGTCGCCCGGGCGTCCTGCCGCGTCCGCGGTCGCGATCGAACACCGAGGAACCTGGTTCTACGTCGACGATGCGGATTGGGCGAGCAAGCAGGGGTTCCTTCTCATGCGCGTCCTGGTGCTCGCACGGCTTCAGGAGGAGCCCGGCGCAGGGAGACCGGTTCTGACGCTCCCGGTCGGTTGACGCTCCAGCGCCCCGCGCTTCTGCTGAGGTCGCCCGAAGCGCGCTTCACGGCGTCGACGCTTTCGCCCCGCACATCCATCGCGGTGAGCGCTGCGTCGGACGTCGGTCCGGTCAACGATCTGCGAGCGCCTGATGAACGCCTGATGAACGCCTGATGAGCGCGTGACGAACGCTTGATGAGAAAGCCGGCGCCGAGGCGCCGTCGGCGTCGCGACCGGCGCCCTCTGCACGGCCGCCGACGCGCGGTGGAGTCTCACGCGAGCGGGAGCCGCCGGAGCGGCGAATTCGCTCCGACTGTCGATCGAGGTCGCGGGCGCGGGATACTCGAAAGGCGGAGCCGGGACCGCCCGGCGCGAGCCCGTTGCGGATGGCACTCCCAGCAGCCTTCCCGGCTCCTTCGTTCACGCCCGCACCTCAGGAGGTCACCTCATGCCGTCGATTTCCTCGATCCGGACCCCCCTGCTCGCGATTGCGCTCTCGGCACTCGGCCTCTCACCGAATGCCGCCAGCGCCGCCTTCACGACGATCGCCGTCGACGAGTACGTCGTCGACGGCCGATACGTCGCGGATGTCTATGTGGGGTTCAGCCTGCCGCTTTCAGTCCTGCTCAACGTCTTCGACGTCTCTGCGTCGATCCAGGGTGGATGGGGAGTCCTGCTCCACGACAACGCCGGCGTCGGAGGCCCGAGCTGGGCGCCGCAGTTCGTCACGCCGGGCGCGGCGCAGCTCGACTCGTTCGTCACGATCGGCGGGATGCCGGGCCTCGCCAACTCGACGTTCGCCGATCCAGGCTGGGGTGCCCTGCCCGGACTTGACGGCTTCAATCAGCTCGGGATCCCCGTCGGCGCCGGATGGTTCAACTCCAATCCGCCGAACCTCCAGGGAGCTGCGTCGGCGATCGTCGCCTCCAACCTGATGGGGCAGACGACCTATGTCGGTCTCGGGACGATGCTCATGCGCCTCGTCGTCGACCCGGACTCGGTCGGCGATGCGGGGCTGGCGTTCTCGATCTCCGGAGGAGTGACTTGGACGACCGGCCTCGGCGGCGCAATCCAGGAGACCATGTCGTTCTCGACGCAGCTCTGGGCGATCCCGGCGCCGGCCGCCGGGCTCCTGCTCTGCGGGCTCGGCGTCTGTCCGAGACGCAGGCGACGGCCGAGCGCGGAGCGGCCTCTGTCGGCCCCGACGCCCGCAGCGCCGCGCGCGATCCTGCGCGCTCCGTGAGGATCGCGCCCCGGTGCTCAGCACTCGGCCTCGCTCCCTCCACTGGGGCGCGGGCGGGGGGGGCGGGGCGACCGCAGGCGCCGCCGCGCGGGGCGTGCGGTTCGACGGGTCGCGGCGCCGGGAACGACGCGGACCTCGGCGTGGCCGAGGTCCGCGTCTGAGCGATCCTGACGATTGATCACGCTCTCAACCGCAGGCGCCCCATGCAGCGAGCAGGATGCCCATGTCGGCACCATCCACGACGCCGTCGCCGTCGAGATCGGCCGCACAGCCGGCGCACGGACCCCACGCGGCGAGCAGCGCGCCCATGTCGGCCCCATCGACGAGGCCGTCACCGTTGAGGTCGCCTCCGCACGGAGCGGCGCCGGGAAGCGTGGCGACCCAGGCGATCTGATTGAAGATGAACCCCGAGTAGCCCCAGCCCGAGATCACGGTGCCGTCGTCGCTCACGGAGAGGGCGGCCGCGAGCTGGAGCGTCGGCGGCACGGCCACGCCGAGACCCGCGAGGTAGTCGGAGAGGCGCACCGTGCCGGTGGACTCGGTCCAGATCGTGGCATCAAAGACGGCGAATCCGCCGAACCCCTCCCGCTGGAATCCCACGATCACGCTCCCATCGTCCGAGGTGTCGAGGGCGCCGCTGACGTTCGGCGCCGTGCCGGGAATGTCGCCGAGATAGGAGATGCCCTCGCCTGCGCGCCGCACGAACGGCCCGCGCGTCGCTGACAGCGCGGAGTTCGCCTGGCCGACGATGATGGAGCCGTCGCTGTTGAGTCCGTTGATCTCGCCCTCGCCCGCAGCGTTCCCCGGCTCGCCCGCGAGCAGGAGCGTCTCGACGAACATCTCACCGGACCAGAGCGCCGCGCGGCGACCGCCGCCCGAACCCTCGTCCCAGCCGCCGATGAAGCTCCCATCGGCGGAGATGGCATTGGCGCGGGTGGAGCCGGAGCCCATCTGCGGAAGGGCGACCATGCCGGTCGCCTCGGTCCACCGGAACGCCTTCGCGGCGCAGCCGTTCCAGCCGAGCCCGACGACGATCGAACCGTCGCCCGAGATGCCGTAAGTGCTGCTGAGGGAGGCGTCGCAACCGGCGGGCCCGAGGGCGCCGAAGTCGGTCCATGATCCGCCGACGTAGCGACCGGCGCTGACGAACGAACCCACGTTCACATCCCCGGCGACGATCGACCCGTCCTGGCTGACCGCCTGCGCTCCGACGCCTCCGATCGGCACGAGCCCGCCGCCGAGCGTCCAGATGAAGCCGCCGTTGCCGGCACCGACCACCGTCGAGCCGTCTCCGGAGACCGCGCTGGCGATCCCTTGGCCGAGCGAATGGAAGCTGGCGCCGGCGTTCGCGAAGCCTGCGCCTCCGAGCAGGGTCGACGAGGCGAATGAGGCGATCAGGAGTCTTCTTGGGTGAGTCATGCGGGCGTGCCCTTCTTCGTTCGAGGTGACGGAAGCAAGTGAGGACTCTCGAGCGAGCGCGACGTTGCCTCGATCGACGCCCTCACCACGGTCCGGCGCTGTCCGACCCGCGGGTCGCGCGGGATCGCTGAGGGGGTGCGGTCCGCGCCGGGGAGGGCGGAGATTCGCCGGGCTCGTTTGTCCGGTTCGATGAAATCTAAGAGGAATTCTTTGGGGAAATGACTGCGCGGCGGAAGACGGAAGTGCCAACGCGATTCGAGCGGTCTGGCGGGGCCGAAGAGCGCCAGAGCGCGACCTGGCAGGGGCGCCGGAATGTCTCTGCATCTACCGTCGCAGAAGAGAATTGCATCGAGATCCGCGCGTCGGGGTGACGGCGCCCGGCGGCGTGCCGTACCAGCCTGCCCCGCCGACGTCTGGAAACCAGCGGAAGCGACGATCCAGCCACCGCGAGGGCTCCTCCGATCGAGCATCCTCGGCAGCGCCGGCCGCGCGTAAGAGCGACGTCCGCGATGGCGGCCCGTCGGCGGGTCGACGCCCGCGCGCGTCAGCGTCATCGGCCGCCGCCGCGCTGCGACCGCGAAGGCGTTGAGACCCTCGCCGCAGAAGGCCGCGTCCCGTCACTCCTTCCCCCGCCACCCCTCCATCCCCCCTGCCCCTCCATCCCCGCCTCCATCTCCCCGCCCAGGAGAGCACCAACCACCCGGCCACCGCCATCGCTCGCGACCGCCATCACCCGCGCACCGCTCGGGACGGCCGGAGTCCGCTCACCGAGACTTGGTCGGGTTGCGTCGGCACCGGTGAACAGGGCGCTCGAGCGCGAGAACGAGCAGGAGGCCGACCATCGCCGCCGGCGCAGCCACGCGGTCGCCGACGAGACGATCGCGCGATGCACCGGCAGCGCGGGTCGGACTCCTGCCCGTTCGCAACCCGTACGGCCTTCCCTCGCGAGCTGGCACTGACGTGCCTGAGGTCATTCTCGGCGCCGCCCGATCAGCTCCAGTTGCCGAGCAGGATGCCGAGGTCGGCGCCATCGACCACGCCGTTGCCGTCGAGGTCGGCGGGGCCGCGATCGCCCCAGGCGCCGAGGAGCAGTCCGAGATCGGCTCCATCCACGATCCCGTTCCCGTCGAGGTCTCCGAGGATCCCCTCCGGAACGCAGCCGACCCACGCGGCCACGCGACTTGACGGAAGCCCGTCGATGCTCGGGAAGCTCCCGCCGATGAGGAGCCGGTCGCTCTCCCCGTCGTTCCAGACGAAGCTCTCGAAGATGTTCTCCGTCGCGCCGAGTCCGTTTCCGAAGGGCTCCCACGCCGCGCCCGTCCAGCGCGCGATGCGGTTGAGCGGAACGAGATTGTCGCCGGTCGCCGTGAAGTTCCCGACGGCGTAGACCTTCATGCCCGTGCCGTCGTCGTAGCCGGCGATGTCCTGCACGGAGTTGTTGAGCCCGGGGCCGAGCGGATGCCACTGGGCTCCGTCCCAGCGCGCGATTCGCGTCGCCGGCGACCCGGCGGCCGGCAGGAAGCTGCCCCCCGCGTAGAGCTGACCGTCGATGACCTCGAGGCAGATCACCTGGGTCCCGGGCAGGCCCCCGCCCAGCGGCTGCCAGGCGGCACCGTTCCAGCGCGCGATGTTCGCGGCGGGAACGCCGCCGACGCTCTGGAACCGACCGCAGATGATGAGTTCATCGTTGAAGACGCGCATGTCCAGGACGATCTGCGCTGGTCCGACGATCGTCCCGCCGACCGGGCTGAACGTGGTGCCGTTGAACTTGGCGATGTGGTCGATTCCCTGCCCGCCGATGTTCAGGTAGTTCCCGCCGACGTAGAGCGCCTCGCCCGAGCCGTCGTCCCAGACCGCGAAGGACCAGACCGCGCTCAGGAACGACTCGAGCTGGGCGCCGACCGACTGCCAGGCGCTGCCGTTCCATCGGGCGAGCTTGGCGGTGCCGGGAACGCCCGCGGCGGAGTCGAAGTACCCGCCGACGTAGAGGCCGCCGTTCCACGACTGGAGGACGTTCGAGAACTGGCTGACGAGCCCGCCGCCGACGGAGACCCACTGGGCTCCGTTCCAGCGCGCAATCAGCGCCGTGCCGGGGTTTCCGCCCGCGGAGGCGAAGTTGCCCGTGGCGTAGAGCTGCGGCCCGGCGCCGCTCCCGTCGTCATGGACGGCGATCGAGGCGACGTAGCCGCTGGACATGCCCGGGGATCCGAGCGTCGTGTCCCATTCGGGCTCGCAGTCGCCGCCGGCGCAGAGCAGGGCAGCGGGCACGAGGGCGAGCAGGAAGGCGGATGCGGGGCGGACGAGCGAAGGGAGGTTCGAAGTGATCGGCATGGGAGAGTTGCGGATGAGCTGGGGCGCTGACTGGGCGTGGTCGAGAGCGACGATAGCGGCGCCGCAGGCGGGATCCCGCACGGCGCGCAGCAGCGGCGCCGCGGTCACGATGCCGGCGAGCGTGCCATCGAGGGTCGGCCGCGCCTCGACCGCGGCGTCCATCTCGACCCGAGCGTCGACTCCGGCACGCCGAACCGAGCCCCCTGCGCGTGCACCTGACCCGCCGCGGAGATCGCCTCCCCGTCGATCGGGCCGAGTCGGCTCAGGAGCGCTCCGGGAGGGCGGGCCCGGGGGGCTTTCGCGGAGATTGCAGGTTGCCCGGCGCCCGAACCCCAGTTAGATTCACGACTCTGCGACACCTGACGATGCTCGTTCGTTCGTGTCAGCCTCCGGGGCTCGACGCCCCGATGCGCTCCGCCCCCGGGCGGCCCTTTCTCATTCCCGGCGCGGCGGGTCGCGGCGGCATGGTCAGTCGCCGCGCGAGCCTGCGCCTCGGCCCGCGCACCGCCTCGATCGCGGCCGGGCCGCTTCGCGAGGCTGTTTCAGACACGTCGTGCCGCTCCGCTCGACCCCACCCGATCCACCCGCCGACGCGCGGCAGGCGCCGGATCGTCCCTCTCTCCGCCGCGCACCCTTTCTGAGGATTTGACCCATCGCCCAGATGAGACGCCCCTATCGCGACGACCGCCCGACCGGGCCCCGCATCAACGACCGCATCCGGATCAGTCCGATCAGGCTGATCGACGAGAGCGGCCAGATGATCGGGATCGTCGAGCTCGACGAGGCCCGTCGCCGCGCCCACGACCTCGGACTCGATCTCGTCGAGATCGCCGCGGACGTCCGTCCGCCGGTCGTCCGCATCATGGACTTCGGCAAGTACAAGTATGAGAAGTCCAAGCAGGACAAGGCGAATCGCTCGAAGGTGACGGAGCTGAAGGAGGTTCGGCTGGGCCGATCGATGAAGATCGACCCGCACGACGTCGGCATCCGGCTTCAGCAGGCGCGGAAGTTCCTCCTCGAGGGGCACAAGGTCCAGATCGTCCAGAACTTCCGAGGGCGCGAGATCGCCCATCGCGATCGCGGCGACGACCGGATGGAGGATGTGATCGAGCGTCTCGCCGACGTTGGCCGCGTCGAGGTTCCGCCGCGGCTCAACGGTCGACGCATGACGATGATCATCGGCCCCGATCGCACCAAGATCGAGGCGATCCGCCGCCGCGAGGCCGCCGAGAAGGCGGTCGCGGGAGGCGACGGAGGCGAGGCGCCACCGGCTCACGCGAGCGGTGCGGCGGCCGCGCCCGCCGCGCCGCCAGTCGCGCCGCCAGTTGCACGGCCAGTTGCACCGCCAGTTGCACCGCCAGTTGCACCACTGGGCGCACCCCCGACTCACTCGAATCAGCCCCAGCCGCCCGCCGCGCCAGCATCCTGAACGGCGCCCGCACGACAGCGCAGCACGCATGCGAATCCACGAGTACCAGGCGCGTCAGCTTCTCGCCGACGCAGGCATCCCCGTTCCTCCGGGCCGGATGGTCCAGTCCGTCGACGACGCCGCCGCCGAGGCGAAGGCGCTCTTCGACGGCGGCGCCAGGATCGTCGTCGTCAAGGCGCAGGTCCACGCCGGGGGCCGGGGCAAGGCCGGCTTCGTCAAGGTCGTCAACGGCGCTCCGGAAGCGCGCGAGGCGGCGAAGTTCATGCTCTCCAACCGCATGATCTCGCCGCAGACGCCCGCGGAGGGACTCGATGTTCGGCGCCTGCTCGTCGCTGCCGGCGTCGACATCGCGAAGGAACACTACCTCGCCATCGCGATGGACCGCGCCGCCCGAACGGCGACGCTGATCGCCTCGGCGGAAGGCGGCGTCGAGATCGAGGCGGTGGCGGCGCGGAATCCGGAGGCGATCATCCGCGAGCGCCTGCATCCGCTCCTCGGACTCCAGCCCTTCCAGGCCCGCAAGGTGGCCTTCGCGCTGGGATTCAAGGGACGGCAGATCGGCCAGGCGACCGCGATCATGCTCAAGCTCGCGCAGCTCTTCCGCGACTCCGACGCCAGCCTCGCCGAGATCAACCCGCTGGTGGTCACCCCGCCGACCGAGGAGAACCCCGACGGTCAGGTGATCGCCATCGACGCGAAGTTCTCCTTCGACGACAACGCCCTCTTCCGCCAGAAGAAGGTCGCTGAGATGTTCGACCCGACCGAGGAGAACCCGGCGGAGATCCAGGCGAACAAGTTCGGCCTCAGCTACGTCGCCCTCGACGGGAACATCGGCTGCCTGGTCAACGGCGCCGGCCTCGCGATGTCGACGATGGACATCATCAAGCTCCACGGCGGCGAGCCTGCCAACTTCCTCGACGTCGGCGGCGGCGCCACCGAGGAAGCCGTGACCGAGGCCTTCCGGATCATCCTCTCCGATGCCCGCGTGGAAGGCGTCCTCGTCAACATCTTCGGCGGGATCATGCAGTGCGACCGCATCGCCCGGGCGATCGTCGCCGCCGCCAAGGAGGTCGGCTTCACGGTCCCCCTGGTCGTCCGGCTCGAGGGCACCAACGTCGCCGAGGCCCGGCGCATCCTCGATGATGCGCGGCGCGAGATCCCCACCATGCAGTCGGCCACCGACCTCGCCGATGCCGCCGAGCGCGTCTGCGCTGCGGTCGCAGGGTTCGCCGGATCGGGCGCCTCGAGCAGGTAGACGGCCCGGGGCGATCGCCGGTCGTCGCGCCGCACGCCTTGCCATGCGGGAGCACCGCCGTCGGGGGGCACCGACGATCTCCCGGATGAGGCGCCGGCGGATCACCGGCGATGCGCCGGCGCCCAACACCCGGATTCCGAAGGCCGTCGGCACGCTCGCCACGCCGGCGACCGAGTCGTTCGACGTGATGATGACGGTGCTGCCGCCCGGCCAGACCTCCGCGCACGACCGTTCGGCGACCCGACAGCTCAGCAGGAGTCCAGCGGGACGCGCGCGCCCGAGAGAGCGAGAGAGCGAGAGAGAGAGAGAGAGAGAGAGAGAGAGAGAGTGTGTGTGTGTGTGTGAGTGAGTGAGAGAGTGAGAGAGGCGGCTGATCGTCGGAGTGCCTCGGGTCTCTGGCCCCCGGAGCGAGGGGCGGGGGAGCCGCTCGCCAGCCCCGTTCGCGCTGCGGGCCCCGACCGGGATCAGCGACCAGCCTGGGCCGACGTTCCTCCGGCGCGGGCGGCGCGGGCGGCGCGGGCTGCGAGGACGTCCCGAAGAGTCCGGACGTCCCAGAGACGCATGGTGCCGTCGCCTCCGCCCGAGGCCAGGCAGGTCCCATCGGGGCTCCACGCCAAGGAGTAGATGAAACCGGAGTGTCCGGCGAGAGCGGTGAGCTGCTCGAAGGTCGCGCCGTCCCAGATCCGCACGACGCGATCGTCGCCACCGGAGGCCATCCGACGACCATCGGGAGAGAAGGCGATGGCGAAGATGGGTCCGGTGTGCCCATCGAGCCGGCGGTGAAGCGCTCCATCGGGCAGGGACCAGACGCGGATGCGGCGATCGACGCCTGCGGCGACGAGGAAGCGCCCGTCCGGACTGAAGGCCACCGCGCTGGCGCCGCGAAGCGGCTCCTCACCGTCGTGGAGGCTGGTCAGCGTCTCGAAGGTCCTTGGATCGACCACCGCGATCTCGTCGTTGGTCGCGATGGCGAGGATGGAACCATCGGGGGCTCGTGCCGCACGGCAGCCGTTGAGATGCTCGGATCCAGCCCAGCCCCGCCGCCGGGTTCTCTCTCCCGTGGCGATGGTGTGCCTCTCCAGCGAGGCGTGATTGCCATAGGCAAGAAGATCATCAGCCTCCTCGTCGAACGCGACCCAGTCCGTGCGCCAATGCTGCCCTGGCCACGAGGCCAGACGCTCTCCCCGTTCCGCATCCAGGATCTCGGTGGGGCCGTGCGAGTGGCCGACCGCGAGCCGATCTCCGCGGCGATCGAAGGCGATGGCGCTGGGCGTGCCGGCGCCGAACGCGGCCTGCTCGAGCAGCGTCTCGCGATCCCAGATCCGCACCGGGCGCTCGCCGCCAAGGGAAGCCGTTGCGATCCGCCGCCCGTCGGGCGAGAAGGCGATCGAGTAGACCGTGCCCGGCGCCCGTATCAGGAAGGGGTCGGTGAAGTCGATGGCGCTCCACGCCCGGATCGATCCGTCCTGAGCGCCGCAGGTCAGGATGGTCGAGCCGTCTGGCGTGAACGCGAGCACGCTGGGTCGCCCCCCATGCCCGTGGAGGGCTCCGATCAGGGAGGCATCGTCGGTGCGCCACAACCTGACGCAGCCGTCGCGGGTCGCGGTCGCGATCCGCGAGCCGTCGGGAGAGAAGTCCATCACCGCCACCGCGGCGGGATGTCCCCGCAGGACCATGGGCTCGGAGGGCGGTCGGTCCGTCGGCCAGCCCCAGGCGGAGTCGGATCCCCGCTCCGGGAGGCTCAGCAGGTGGACCAGCCCGTCGCTGGTCGCCGCAGCGAGCCGCGCGCCGTCGTCGGAGATCCGCAGCCGCGTGACGGCGTGAAGGTCCGGACGGTGCAGCAGGATGGCGCCATCCTCGGTCGCCACGACCACGAGTCCGCCACCGCCGTGCGTCGCCCACGCGGCGAGCGCGCCCTCTGGCGAGAAGTCCGCGGCGAACCCGTCCTCGTCGACCCGCTCGCCCCGCGCGACGATCGTCGCATCGGAGACGCGGACGAGGAGCGGCTCGAACCAGCTTCTGCCGACCTTCGGAAGCCCGAGCAGGTGTCGCCCACGTGGATCGATGGCATGGACGGGTCCGGTGCTCGGCTGCACGAAGCGCGGCTCGAGCGTGGTCGCATCGAGCTCGAGCACGGCGGCGCGCGTCGAGATCCAGTACGAGTCGCCGGTCGCCGACCGGCGCGCGCTGGTGATCCATCGGGCCCTGAAGTCGCCAGGAAGCAGGGACTCCGCGATCGGGCCGAGATCGGCGGCGCGGCGCCGCTCGACGACGCCGTTGGCGGTGGCGAGGATGAACTCGGTTCCGTCAGCGCTCGTGACGATGGCGGCGGCGCTGGGGTGGATCAGGGGCGCGACGAGCACGCTCTGATCGCCGCGACTGCGCAGATGCGCCCACTCCCAGCCGCGCTGCGCCGTGTCGACCGAGTCGAGTCGCTGCATCGCCTCCGCCATGTCGTGCGAGCGCAGGGCCATCGATGCCGCAGCGAGGGTCGCCCGGTACGCCGAGCGCTCGGCCGCCTCGGCCCGCTCGGTGGCGATCTCCTGCAAGCGACGCTGCTCGACCGCCGCACGCCGCGCGAGCAGTCCGAAGCGCGCGGAGACGGCGGTGGCGGCCACGAGCATGGCGGCGACCACCATCGCGGCACCGACGAGGGCGCGATGGCGGCGGGAGAACTTGCGAATCTGGTCCGCCACGCCGAGCCGCCGGGCCCGGATCGGCTCGTGACGCAGGACCCGGCGGAAGTCGGCGGCCATCTCCGCCGCGGACGCGAAGCGGTGGTGCCGGTCCTTGGACAGGGCCTTGGCGACGATCGTCTCGATGTCGCCACCCAGCCGCCGATCGAGGGCTCCGAGACGGGTCGGCTCGTGCTCGCGCAGCACCCGCAGCGCCTCGTGCAGCGGCTTTCCCTTGAGATCATGCGGCAGCCGGCCCGCGAGGAGTTCGTAGGCAACGACGCCGAGGGCGTAGACGTCGGTGCGGATGTCGATCGCCCCGGGATCGCCCTCCGCCTGTTCCGGGCTCATGTAGGGGACCGTCCCCAGGATCTGGCCCGCGCTTGTCTGCACGGTGATCGGCGCCGTGTCGCTGTCGAGAAGCCGCGCGACGCCGAAGTCGAGGATCTTCGGCTGGGCGGCGATCCCGTCCTTGGAGTGCGTCGTGCCGCTCCCATCGTCGCCGCTCGACTCGTCCACGACGAGGATGTTGGCCGGCTTGAGGTCGCGGTGGATGACCCCGTGCTGGTGGGCGTGGTGGACGGCGTCGCAGACCCGCGCCAGCAGCGCGAGCCGCTCGCGCACCCCGAGCGACCGCTCGTGGGCGAAGGTGAGCAGCTCCGGGCCGCGAACGAGCTCCATCGCGAAGTAGGGCTGGCCGCCTTCGCCCCAGTCGTCGACGCCGGCCTCGAAGATCTGGGCGATGCCTGGATGCTGAAGCCGCCCGAGCGTCTGGGCCTCGCGACGGAAGCGCCGCAGCGAGCGTCCGGTGGCCCGCCCGGCATGCATCACCTTCAGCGCCACCGCCCGGCTGGGCTCGTCCTGCCGCGCTTCGTAGACCACTCCCATGCCCCCGTGGCCGATGACGCCGACGATGTCGAACCTGCCGATCCTGGCGGGGAGGCGCCGGCCATGGCCGGAGTCCCGCGACCGCTCTGCGAACGCACGGCGCGCGAGCTCGACCGCGCCGCCGAGAACGGGGACATCGAGCAATCCGTCCTTTTGTGCATCGGCGCGGACCATCGCGAGGACCTCGGCGCGGAGCGGCTCGTCGTCCGGGCACTCTTCGAGAAGCCATGCCTCGCGCCGGGCCTCGTCGAGTTCGCGGGCGAGGCGGAAGAGCGACTCGGCGCGCCGAAAGCGGATCTGACGCGGCGACTCATCTCCGCCGCGCTGGTGCCGCTCCGCGTGAGTCTGGTCGCCAGCCATCGCCTCAGCCTCCCTCCATCCCCAGGCGGTCGTGCAGCCATGCCCGTGCGGTGCGCCAGTCCTCCGCCGCGGTCGAGCGCGAGATTCCGAGAATCCCCGCCGCCTGCTCCGACGAGAGGCCTCCGAAGAACCGCAGCTCCACGAGCCGTGCCTTCCGGTCATCGAGCTCCGAAAGCTCCACGAGCGCCGCATCGATGGCTTCGACCGGCACCTCGTCGCGCGGCGAAGGCGTTTCCTCGACGACCGTGAGCGCAACCCGCTGCCAGCCACCGCCGCGCTTGTTGCGGCCGCGGGAGCGGGCATGGTCGATGAGAACGCTGCGCATCGCCCGCGCCGCGATGACGAAGAACTGGGCCCGGCTCGACCAGTCGACCTCCAGCCGCACCAGCCTCAGGTAGGCTTCGTGGACGAGGGCGGTGGGCTGGAGGGTTCCGCCGGGGCGCTGATCGGCGAACATCTGGCGAGCGAGGGCATGCAGCTCGTCGTACACCAGCGCGAGCAGTTCCGACGCTGCGGAGTCGCTGCCGTCGGCCGCCATGGTGAGCAGCTCACTGATCTGCGTGGGCTCGGCGGACGTGGCGGACTCCTCTCGTGGGCGGGTCGGAGCGGCCCGATCCCGGCTGCCAGCTCTGAAGTCGCCGGTGCTGGATCGAACGTCGCCGGAACATGCCGTCCTGGTCCAATCAGTCTCGGGCGAATCGGTTTCGGGCCATTCAGTCGCAGGCCGATCGGGCTTGAACCAACTCGCCCCTCACCAACTGGTCAGTCTCGGTCCGTTCATCATGACGCCCACGTCCGAGGCGGACAACTCGATGGCGGCCTGCCGCGAACCGACCCGTCCCGACTGGCGGTCGCGCTGCCACCGAGGGCTTCGATCGCCGATCGCTCCCCCCGTTACCGGCCTCCGAGTTCGATGGACTCTGATGTCGCCCTCGCCCGGCGCCAGTCGGTTCGTCCCTCGCGGCGCGCGACCTTGCTCCGACCCGGCTCCCGCGTCCGAGGACCGATCGATCCGTGCGACTCGGCCGCTGCGGGACTGCGCTGCGCCCCGATTCATCGGGCGGCCGCGCAGCGCCGCCCCGCCGCACGGGTGCCGGAGGTTCCGCGTCGGCCAGACAGGTCCGAGGCGTCAACTGACCGGCAGCGCGCTGCGCTGAGCCCTGTCGACCGTCCCGCGGTGGATCCGCCCGCGCAGAGCACGCGTAGGCTCGCCCTTTCCCCGCGACCGGGGGCGCCTCGCCGCTCACCCACCGGTCACCGACCGGCCACTCTCCTGCCACTCACCTGGCGCTCTCCGGCGACGTCACGCAGCGGGCCTCGGCGCAGCCGCGCCGCTCCTGGAAGAGTCGTTCGGCGCGTCCCCGACCTCGGCGCCTCTGCGTCCGCGCATCTCCCGCCTCGGCCTCGCCCATGCTCGTCCTCTTCGACATCGATGGCACCATGCTCCTCACCGAACGCGCCGGCGTCGCTTCGATGCTCGAGGCTGGAAGGGAGCTCTTCGGGGAGCACTTCTCCTTCGAGGGGGTGCCGGTGGCTGGACGGCTCGACATCCTCATCTGGCGCGACCTCGCCAGATCCAACGGCGTCGACGACACCCCCGCGAACCATGACCGATTCCGCGCCCGCTACGGCCGTGCCCTCGCCGACCGCCTGACCCGCGACCCGCTGGCGCGGGCGCTGCCCGGGGTGGTCCCGCTGCTGGAGACGCTCGCGCGCGAAGATGGCGTCGCGCTTGGCCTGCTCACCGGCAACTACCCCGAGACCGGCCGCATGAAGATCGCCGCCGCCGGCATCGACCCCGATCGATTCCGCATCGCCGCCTGGGGCATCGACGGCGAGTCGCGCCGGGAGCTGCCGCCGGTGGCGATGCGCCGTCATGAGGAGCTCCTCGGGCGCCCGGTCGCACCCGACAGGGTCGTGATCATCGGCGACACGCCCCACGACGTCGATTGCGCCAGACACCATGGATGCCGGGCGATCGGGGTGGGCACCGGCTCATTCCCGGCCGATGAGCTCGCCCGCTGCGGCGCCGACCTCGCCCTCTCCGACCTCGGCGACACCGATCGGGTGCGCGCGTGGATCCTCGACCGCCAGCCCTGAGCGGCGACGGGGAGCGCAGCTCGGAGCCATCGCTACCATCGCCCCATCGGCGTCGAAGCCCCCGCTGCAACCGATGGAGCTGCGCCGGCGCTGCGGCTGGCGATCCTCGATGTGCTGCGCGCGGTGGCCCTCCTGGGGATCCTCTTCGTCAACCTGCCGTCCTTCGCGTTCCCGATCGCCGACGCGTTCGGACCGCCGTGGCCCGATGCGGGCCGCGGCGAGGTGGCCGCGTGGTGGTTCGTGCAGGCCTTCTGCCAGCTCAAGTTCGTCTCCCTCTACTCGCTGCTGTTCGGGGCCGGAATGGTCGTCCTCGTCGACCGGGCGCGGGACTCGGGGCGCGGGTGGTCGCGACCGCTGCGGCGGCTGGCGGTGCTGCTCTGCTTCGGCGTGCTCCACGCGGTCTTCCTCTGGCACGGCGACATCCTCGTCTGCTACGCGATGATGGCGACGCTGCTGCTCGTCGCGATCCGACTCCCCGGCGCCTGGCTGGCCGGCCTCGGCGTGGCGACGCTCCTCATCGGCGCAGCGGCGCGGTCGAGCTGGCTCGCGCTGCACGCCGGGACGTTCGACGCCGCGATCTCCTCGCGCTCGGAGCCGCGGCCTCCGGGCGACGCCCGCAGCTCGATGTCCGACTCGACGTCGAACTCGGGACCCAGCTCGATCGCCAGATCGGCATCAAGCTCGACATCACGCTCAACAGCCAGCCCGACAGCCGGTGCGACGACGAGTGCGGCGACCGGTGCGGCTCCCAGCGCAGCCCCCGTCGCGGCCCAGCGAGCGGCCCACGTCGCGGCTCGCATCGCGATCGTCTCGACCGCGGGCCTGCTCGCCCTTGAGTTTCCGCTCTCGCCGCGACCCGAGAGCGCCTCGGAGCTTCCGCTCTCCTGGGACGACTGGATCGCGAGCGAAGGGCGTCGCAGCGCCGAGGAGCTCGACCGATGGAGCGCGGCGCACGCCGATCTGGGGCCGATTGCGCGCGTCCTCGCCTTGGGGCGGGAGTCCGACTGGAATCCCGCCGACCCGCTGGCGATCGCGTTCGAGACCCAGGTCCTTCGCGACGGACCCTACCTCGATGCCTGCGCGTTCCGGACGGTC
Organism: uncultured Planctomycetia bacterium; assembly: GCA_937871505.1. Classification (GTDB taxonomy): domain Bacteria; phylum Planctomycetota; class Phycisphaerae; order Phycisphaerales; family SM1A02; genus CALMPF01. The sequence continues at coordinate 129,793 of CALMPF010000007.1, forward strand.
GTCGCCGCCGCGCTCGAGGTCGATGGCTTCGCCGAGTGGAACTGGCACGTCCTCGCACTCTTCTTCCTCGGCGCTGGCGCGATGCGGCTCGGCTTCTTCGGGCCCGGCGGCCGCCGCTGGCGGAGCGCGATGCTGCTCTTGCTTCCGATCGGGCTCGTGGGCGAGAACTGGTGGGCGTGGATCAACCTTCGGGCGATGGCGGAGTGGGACCCGCGCCTGGTCTCGTGGGAGCCGTGGCGCCCCTTCGCCGCGGTGGCGATGATGTTCGGCTATGTCGGCGCGATCTCCTGGGCGCTCGAACGATGCATGCCTCGGGTCGTGGTCGCCTCGCTCTCGGCCGTCGGGCGAATGGGACTCACCGGCTACATCGGCGAGAGCGTCCTCGCCGCGTTCGTCATGTACTCCTGGGGCCTCGGCTCGTACGGGACATGGTCGCGGGTCGGGCTGATTCCCCTCGCCCTCGTGATCTATGCCGTGATTGCCGCCTTCGCGCTGACATGGTCGCGCCGCTTTCCCGCGGGTCCGCTGGAGTGGCTGTGGCGCCGCGCCGTCGACCCGGGCTGGCGCCCGCCTGCGGCCGCGCCGCCGCTTCCCGCTCCCAGCGCTGCAGTGCCAGGAGCGCCGCCGCGAAGCCGATACCCTCCGCGACTCCGGCCGAGTGAGCTCGGACGGAGGACGTGATCGCGGGCGGCGCAGGCAGCCGTCGGCGCTCTCGACGTCGAACTGGCAGTCGTCGCAGTGAAATCACCGAGCCGCGAAGCCGAGCAGGGTCGGGTCGCTGCGGCGGTGCAGAAGGCCGCGACCGGCCGACCAGGGTCGCCGACGACGAACAAACGATCGCAAGAAGGGAACCAGATGAGCCAAGGGGAGACCGAGCAGGGAGCGCCCGACCAGGCGAGCACAGCGCAGCTCGCGACCTCGCCGAGAGCACCGGACGCCGGCTCGGCAGGGGCTTCCGCAGCGCCGATGGCAGGACCCGTCAGGCCGAGCGAACGCGTCCTGCTCCTCGACGTGCTCCGCGGCATCGCGCTGCTGGGGATCTTCGCGGTCAACATGCCGCTGATGTCGATGCCGCTCATGCGCGGATTCGGGGGCCCGGCGCTGGCGGAGGATCCGGTGGCCGACCAGGTCGCCTGGTTCGCGATGCACTGGCTCTTCCAGCTCAAGTTCATCTCGCTCTTCTCGCTGCTCTTCGGCATCGGCTTCGCCGTGCAGCTCGAGCGCGCCGTGCGTCGCGGGGCGCCGGTGACCGGCCCCTACCTGCGGCGCCTCGGCGTGCTGCTCGCAATCGGGCTGGCGCACGGGCTGCTCGTCTGGTTCGGCGACATCCTCACGATGTACGCGCTCCTCGGCGCGGTGCTCCTCTTCGCCGGCCGGCTGAAGGCGCGGTCGCTCGCCCTTCTCGCCGGGGGACTGCTGCTCTGGTCGGCGCTGCTCACCTCAGGTCTCGCGGCCCTCCAGACCGCCGCCAACGCGCAGGCAGCGGCGGTCGCGGAGAGCGCTGCGAGCGCTGAGTCCGACGATCCCGAAGGGCCAGGCTCGGAGGGCGCCGCCGGGGTCGCCGCGCCGCTGCGGGGCTTCGGTGCGATGCACGAGGCCAACTTCGACCCCAGCTCGCCGATCTGGATCGAGGCGGAGACCCGCGCCTACGCCGAAGGCCCCTTCGGCGACGCGATGCGCTTCCGATCGATCACGTTCGCGATTGCGTTCGCCGTCGGGGCGTTCGGTTACGGCTGGTACGTTCTGGCGCTCTTCTGCCTCGGAGCGGCCCTCTGGAAGGCGGGGGTCATGACCGACCCTCGCTCGCCGTGGCGACGGCGTTTCCTCTGGCTGCTGCCGATCGGCCTCGTCGCGGAGTTCGCGATCGCCTGGGCGAAGGTGCGGGCCGGCTGGGAGCCGAGCCTCCCGATCAGCCTGCTCGAGGGCGCGCACCTCGTGAGCAGCGCCGCGACGATGCTCGGCTACGTCGGCCTCGTCATGCTCTGGCTCGATCGAGCGCCGGACTCTTCGGCGGCCCGCCTGATCGCCGCGCCGGGCCGGATGGCGCTGAGCTGCTATCTGCTGGAGAGCCTCGTCGGCACCGCGATCATGTATCACTGGGGTCTCGGCTGGTTCGGCGACGTCGGACGCCCCGCTCAGTTCGCGCTGGTCGGCGCAATCTGGGTCGGACTGGTCCTCTTCGCGAACCTGTGGTTCCGCGCCTTCGCCTTCGGACCGGCGGAGTGGCTCTGGCGGACGCTGACCTATCTTCGCCCGCCCCGCAGAGATCCGGCGACGGAAGCCTGAGCGCTGCCGGGGGCACGCCGACGATCCTCCCGCGACGACGATGTCCACCTCCTACGCAGCGCTGTGCACGGACTTCTATGTCAACCAGAGGATCGCGCTGAAGCTCGACCTTCCGACCTCGCGCGAGACGCTCCTGCACCTGTTCGACCGGGTGCGCCGGGAGCATCCATCGATGGACCGCTTCCGGCGCTACGAGGATGAACTCGCGCTGGAGAGCCCCGACGACCGCCGCTCGTACTCCTGGGTCTCGCTGCGGAGGACGTCGGTGCGAAGCGGCTGGGTGAACCCGGAGTCGTTCGAGCAGGCGTATCGCCTGCACCGGCTGCTGCTGGACACCACGCCCTACTTCCTCTCGATCAGTCCGCTCGACATCGATCACATCGAGCTCGTCTACGGTTTCGACTTCGAAGTCGCTCCCGAGATCAACCGCGACGAAGTCGTCTTCTCGGCGCTCCTCGCCGACTCGCCGCTGGCCTCTCTCGTCGATCGCGGGGCCGAGACGGTGATCGACGCCCAGCCACTCATCGGGATCGCGCTCGCCCCGCCGGAAGGCTCGGGGGAGGGCGCACCCGAGGGCAGCGCCGCCGCTCCCGGGAGGCCGGCGCCGTTCACGGCCTACGTCGAAGTCAAGACCCGCGCCCGCCCCGAGAGTCCCGCGACACGCGGCGAAGCGGAGCCGATCAGCGTCTATCTGACGGTCCGGCGCCTCGGCGCCATCCGCTCGCTCGACGAGTGCGCCGCGATCTTCTCGGGGCTGGTCGAGCATGCCGAGCACCTGGCCGACAGCCGCGTCGTCCCGCACGTCGTCGCCCCGATCCACGCGGCGCTGCTGGGACGGTGAGGGCTCGACGCTCCAGCCCCTGTTCGCTCCGCCTCCGGCGCCCGGGGGGCTGACGGCGCGCCCGGAGATTCTCCCGCGCCCGCGCGGCAGCGCATCGGCCTTCTCTGCGGGCGCGCCGCGGTTTCGCCGTCACACCCGCGCCTCCGCATGGACGGGCGGCCGAACCGAGCGGGGAAGCGGGCCACCGATTCGGCGAGGTGCGGCGAGGGGTGCATGACCGCGTCCGCGGCCGTCTTCCGTGCGCGGTCATTCTCGGTGCGCGGCCTTCCGGGCCGCCTCTGGTGATACGCCGCACCCTCGGCCCCCTCTGCGCCGGGCTCGGACCGCGCCGCACCCGGCCTCTCGGCGGGCCCACAGTCGTCGGAAGCGAGTCCGGTGGATCAGGAGCGGCCGGGACGGCCGCGCATCAGCGACCGCGGAACTGGTCAGCGGAACTGGTCAGCGGAATTGGTCATGCACCCCCGCCAGCCTCCAGAGCCTGGCCACCCTCGCGCTCGCCCTCGCCCACCGGAGCGAACCCGATCGCAGAATCTGACCCGCGCCGAGACCCTGACGGGATCGC
>CALMPF010000008.1 GCA_937871505.1 uncultured Planctomycetia bacterium
CCCGCCTTTTTGGGGGGCCCCGGCGGACGGGAAAGCCCTTCTTTCCCCCCGGGAGCCCCAAGCCCAAGCCCTCCTTTTTTTTTTTTCCCCCCCTCCCCCCCCCCCCCCCCATTGCAGGTATCTTTAGTCGACACCGGAATGTGGGACGAGTGCTGGTACGAGGTGGGGACGATCCCACGCATCACGCGGGCCATCTTTGGTGGAGGAGGCTTCCGAATGTTCATCTCTGCGGGATTGATTTGCTGTGCAATCGAGGCATTTGCGGCGCCAGTGGCCCCGGATCCGGCTGGTGGTGGTGAGATCTGCAGCGCTGTCTCACTGACGTTGTGGTGCTGTCGCCCTGCACCGGGGCAGTTCCCCCCGTATCAGTGGGTGCAGAAGCGATTCTGCGTCACACAATCATGGTGGGACTCGGACTCCCTTATCGCTCTTTGCCCCTATGTCTTCTGCGCTGGAGGATCGAACCCGCACCGATGGTACCTCTTCGAGGTCGCGCCTGAGTGCGACCATTGCAGCGGTGGCGCGATGTGGTTTTCTGCGGCCGCGCCGCCGGGGACTGGGGCGTGCTCGCTGCCCTCGGACTGCTCGGACAATGACAACTCGTGCTTCACAGGTCTCTGCGAAGACACCGAGTGTCACGACCATGCGACAGAGCCGTGGCGGCATGGGTTGGGTGCGAGCGAGCTTTCGTGTCCTCTCTGATTCGTGCCGTGATCAGCGGGGCGATTCGAGCTGGCAGGCTCTCGGGGCATGACCGTGGGTTCGTGGCCGGTCGAGCATAGGATGACAGCAAGGTGTCCTGGATTTGGTTTGACTGGCTTTCCAAGATCGTTCCTTCAAATCGTCGGGAGCATTCCATGTCCATCAATCTGTGGGTTCGGTCGACCGTCGGCGTGGCGGTCGCCGCAGTCGTGACGATCGTCGCGATCGGAGTCGGCTCGAGTTCATTCGCCTCCGGCGCGAAGTCGCCGCGCGAGATCGCGCCTCCCGTGCTCGTTGGTGACGGAATGGCGGTCTTCAAGTGCTTCATTCACTCCGACGGCGCCGAGACGGCGTCCCTCGCGTGGCTTCCTCCGAACTCCTGGAATCGGCTTGCCGACGAGTCGGGAGCGCCGACCAGGGCGGCCGGCGTTCAGCGCGATCCGACGGCACTCAAGGTCGAGGTGATCGACGACTCCATCCCGGGCCTCGCGAAGGGTTCGACGGTGCTGATCCATCGCGTTTCCGAGCAGCCGTGGTTCGTCCCCGAGCAGGGTGGCGAGTTTCCGGGGATCACGCCGACGATCGGTCTCAAGGGCATTGGCTGGGGCTATTGACGTGAGGCCGGCGGCCCCGCCTTCCGGCTCGTGGCTTCCGTGAGTCGTGTGGGATTCAAGCGTGGCCACAGCCGTTCGCGTGCCAACGTGGGCACACCCGTTCCGGCGCGCACCCCGTTCGGCGCGCGCATGAACACGAGATTCGGGGCGCGGTCCGAGTGATGCGAATCGCTCTCCACGTTGACCCGCACCCCGCGTCGGCCTGTCCCGCGGGTGCAGGGTGTGCCCGTCCTGCCGAAGAGGCGAGCTTCTGCGCCCGCACGTTCCCGGATTCGGCCGTCCGCGCCGTGAGGTCGACGGCGTGTCGTACCGGCTGCTTTCCCGGCGAGACTTCATCGCAAGCAAGCGTGCCGCCGGGCTGCCTCGCGACCTTGAGGACCTGCGAGTCCTGACCGCTCCGCAGCAGCCGGAATCGACGCCCCGGTGAGCGGCATGCGCCAGGCCGCACGCGTGCGCGCATCGGCGCGGAACGATCGCCGGCGTCGGACCGGCGGCAGGGGCGGGTCCGCGACCCGCACCTGCCGCCGCCTACACTCGCCGTTCCGCCGCACGGATGGTCCGTGCGGCGTTCGCACCCCGTGACTCCGCCAACGGACCGACGGGCCAGACCGGCCAGACGGTTCAGCGGGCAGACGCCCGTGCCGGCGGTTGAATCCGTCCTCCCGCACCCCTCCATGGTCAACTACAACCTCATCGAGTCCCTCGCCCTCGACGACCTGCTCGCCGAGAGCATGGTCCGCGACGCCTTCGGCGACGCCGTCGCGAGCGGCGGCACCATCGAGCCGCTCATCAAGGGCGACATCAAGAGCTTCGCTCCGGGCCAGATCCTCAAGGGCAAGATCGTCGGCTTCGCCGGTGACGACGTCGTCATCGAGGTCGGCCTGAAGTCGGAGGGCCTCGTCGCCCGCTCCGAGTGGGAGAATCCCGACGACCTCGTCGTCGGCGACGTCGTCGAGGTGCTGCTCGAGCAGCTCGAGGATGCCGACGGCGGCGTGCTGCTGTCGAAGCGCAAGGCCGACCGGATCCGCGGCTGGGAGCAGATCCTCCAGACCAAGAAGGAGGGCGACGTCGTCGAGGGCAAGTGCCTGAAGAAGATCAAGGGAGGGCTGCTCGTCGACATCGGCGTGCCGGTCTTCCTTCCGGCGTCGCAGGTCGACGTCCGGCGCCCGAACGACATCGGCGACTTCATCGGCCGGACGATGCGGGCGATGGTGCTCAAGATCGACGAGGAGCGCCGCAACATCGTCATCAGCCGGCGCAAGCTCATCGAGGAAGAGCGCACCGAGGCGAAGCGTCGCCTGCTCACGACGATCAAGGAGGGCGACCTCGTCCGCGGTCACGTCACGAACATCGCCGACTTCGGCGCCTTCGTCGACCTCGGCGGCATCGACGGCCTGCTGCACATCACCGACATGAGCTGGGGCCGCGTGAACCACCCCTCCGAGATCGTCCGCATCGGCGACGAGCTCGAGGTCAAGGTGCTCAACATCGACCGCGAGAAGGAGAAGATCGCGCTGGGTCTCAAGCAGAAGGAGACCAGCCCGTGGGAGGAGATCGAGGCCAAGTATCCGGTCGGCTCGCGGGTGAAGGGGCTCGTGGTCAACCTCATGTCCTACGGCGCCTTCGTGCGGCTTGAGGAGGGCATCGAGGGTCTCGTCCACATCTCCGAGATGTCCTGGACGCGCCGCGTCAACCACCCCAGCGAGATGGTGCAGGTCGGGCAGGATGTCGATGTCGTCATCCTCGACATCAACAAGGAGAAGCTCGAGATCAGCCTCGGCATGAAGCAGACCGAGGTGAACCCCTGGGAGCTCGTCGCCGACAAGTATCCGGCGGGAACGATCATCGAGGGCAGGGTCCGCAACCTCGCCAACTACGGCGCGTTCGTCGAGATCGAGCCGGGCATCGATGGCCTGCTGCACGTCAGCGACATCTCCTGGACGAAGAAGATCGCCCATCCCAACGAGGTCTTCAAGAAGAACGACATCGTCCGGTGCGTCGTCCTCGACGTCGATCGGGAGAAGCAGCGCGTCGGCCTCGGCCTCAAGCAGCTCACGCAGGATCCGTGGCACGAGGCGATCCCCACGGCCTACAAGCCGGGCATGATCGTCCACGGCAAGGTGACGAAGATCACCAACTTCGGCGTCTTCGTCGAGCTGGAGGACGGGCTCGAGGGCCTGCTGCACATCAGCGAGCTCTCCGACCAGAAGGTCGAGAACCCGCAGGATGTCGTCAAGAGCGGACAGGAGGTCGAGGTCAAGATCCTCCGCGTCGACACCGACGAGCGGAAGATCGGCCTCTCGCTCAAGCGGGCGCAGTGGGGCTCGGCGCTCGAGCGCGGAGGAGACCGCCACGAGGGCGGCCGAAGCGAACGCGGCGATCGCGAACGCGGCGATCGCTTCGACGACGATGCTCCGCGGCGCTCGCGGCCGACCCGCGGCGGCATGGACGATCACGGAGCCATGGGCACCGACAAGATCAAGCTCTGAGTCGGGCCGGTTGGCATGCAGTCCGGCCGCGACCAGCCTCGGCTGGCCTCGGCGGGAGCGGCCGGACTGCCATGCGATCTTCTCTGGCGGAACCCGGTCAGCGCCGGGAAGTCGATGCAGACCGCGCCGCTCTCCAGCCGATTCCGGCGCTTCGCCCCGCTGATTCCCGCTGACGACCCGAACAGGAGCACCCGCGCGTCCCCGCGCGGGTGTTCTTCTCTGCGCGGGCATCGGCGCGCACTTCGCCGTCGGTGCGCTCCCGCGGCCGTGGTACAACTGCTTCATGCGACTTCGTCCGGCATCGCTCGCGGTCTGGCTCTTCGGCGCCGCATCGACTGCCGGCTCGGCTGCGGCGCTCGGGCCCGCCGCCGCAGGAGGGAACGTGGAATCCGCGGTCGGGAGCGCAGCGCCCGTGATCGCGGTGGCGGCGCCTCAGCCGGAGCGGCTTCCTGAGATCGAGGAGGTCGTTGCCGCGTGGTCCATCGCCCGAGGCTGGGTCGACCGCTTTGCGGTTCCGCGCGAGCACGATGCCGGCTCCGCGGTCGCCGTCCGCGGCGCCGGAGCGGTCTCGGTCGTGCTTCGGGCTCAGGGAGCGACCGTCGGGCGGGCGACGATCGCCCCGGCCGACGGGCTCGCGGTCCGGCGCGCGGTCGGGCGCGCGATGAGCGAGACCCTCGGCACGCTGCGCTCGGCGATCGAGGTCGAGGGCGACGCAGCCGGTCGGCGCCTGACCCTCGAGATGGAGATCGCCGGCGAACCGGTGCCCCTGCTCGGACGCACGATCGCAGAGGCCGCCCGCCGCGTGCGCCCGGGCCTTGACGGCCTCGCGATGCGCCGGGGCGAACGCTGGGCGTTCGCGTTTCCGGGCCGGCTGCTTGCGACCAACGTCGCGGAGAATCCCGCCGCCACGATCGCGTCGCTCGCGGCGGAGCTCGATCTTCCCGCCCGCGATCTCCCCGAACTGCGCGAGCTCGACGCGGTCGATCTCTATCGCTTCGAGACGATCCGGCTCGTGCAGATGCATCCGGGCGATCAGCCCACGACGCTCTACCGCGGAGACGAGCTGCTCCCGCAGGGCGCGGTGACGCGCGCCGCGACCGAGCGGGCCGCCATCGCGATCGCGGAGCGGCTGCTCCGGAGCGTCCAGCGCGCTCCGCTCCCGGCGGATCGCGCACCGGAGCGTCCCCGGGTCGATCCGCCCGAGTCGGGCGACCGCGTCGCTTCACCTGCCCCCGGACCGCTCTGGTTCCCCGGGACCTATCGCCCGCTCGCGGATGATCACCGTCCCCCCGTCGCGCCGCCGCTCGACCAGGTGCTCTGCGCCGGAGCGCTGCTCCACGCCGCGGCGTCGCCCGCGATCAACCGGGCGCCTGGAGGGCCTGCCCTCGCCGCCGCCGCGCGCGAGACCGCCCTCCGCGTGATCGAGACCGTCGCGCTCGATCCCCCGGCGCTCCTCCTCGGCGAAGAGGAGGACCTGCTCCTCGATCCGCGCGTCGCGGCCGCGACGGCGCTGGCGGTGCTCGCGATCGCTCCGGCGGATCGAGCGCCGTGGGTTGCGCAGCTTCTGAAGTGGAGCCTGGAGCGGATCGGCGCCATCGACACCTCGGCGCCCGTCGACGCCGCGGCACGCGCCGCCCGCGGCGCCGAGCGCTCGGCGCTCGGCGCCGCGCTGGTCGCCGCCGCCACGGCGCGGGCCGCGCTCGAAGAGGGACTCGGCGTCGCGCCTGCGCGGGTGGCGACGGCCATCGAGGCCGCGTGGGCGAGCGTTCCGGCGAGCGACCGCGCGTCGATGCTTCCGTGGATCGTCTGGGCGGAGCGCGATCTTCACGGGCTCGGGATGAAGGGCCATCCAGAGGTGCTGATCGAGCTTCGGGAGCAGTTGCTCGCCTTTCAGGTCGGGTACGGCGAGGCGGTCGATGGGGGCGCGGCAATGCTGAACCCCCGTCCTGGCGCCGATTCCAGCGCCGCACTCGGCGCTGCATCGCGCACTCCGCCGGACCTGATCGGCGCGTTCGTCCTCTCCGGCGCCGCGACTCCGTTTGCACCGCCGGAGGTCTCGGCGCAGTCGCTGCGGCCGCTCGCGGGCCTCGCGGCGATGCTCATCGACGAGCGCGTGACGCCCGAGGCGGCCCGCGCTCCGCTGTGGCGGAGGCAGCACGCGGGGCTCCGCTTTGCCATGCAGCTCGTCGTGCGAGCCCCTGTTGACGGGCTCTCCCGCAATCCCGCGGCGGTTCGCGACGGGGTTCGGCAGGCGCCGTGGAACAGTGAGCAGGCGCCAGCAGCCCAAGCGATGGCGATCATCGCGCTGGTCGACTCCCTCGCGGCGTGGCCGGCCGAGCGCTGAGGGACCCTGCCGCCGGAGGCCTTGGGTCGGTCGCTGGCGCGAGCCATCCGAACGGGGCGGCCGTCGACGGTGCTGCCGATCGAACTGCCGGGCCAGCGTGCCCCGCTCGGCCGTTTGCCCGTTCGGCCGGTGGGCCGGACGGCGGTCGGTGACTCCGCAGCGGGGAGGCCTGCGTCGCCCCGTCCGAGAGGGGGCCGACCCAGCGTGGGTCGACCGCAGCGTCGCCCAGACTCCCGCCGCCTCCCCGGAGTCCCCGGCGTCCCTGGCCTCCCCGGCCTCCCCGGCCTCCCCGGCGTCCTCCCAAGTGCCTCCCAGATACCGTCCAAGTGCCTTCAAGATGCTCCCTCAAGGCCTCCGCCGTCGTCCCCCCTCGAGTCCCACCCCCGCTGGACCTCCGGCGCCGCGCAGTCCAGTTCGCGACGGCCGCCTCAGGGGCACTCCCCGGCCAGCGAGGAGCCGCCGCCCGCGATCCGCGCGTCTCTGGCGCCAGGCCGAGAAAGTCCGCGGGCGAAAGCCCCATCCGTGGTCTCCCATCCCAGGTGCGGACGCGAGGGGGCCGGATCCCCTGCATCGGCGCCCGGCGCCGCACCACAGACGGAAGAACGAACGACGGTGCGATGGGCTTGGGTTATACTCTGACCGTCGGTTGCGTCGCGTGGTGCAGTCCGTCCGATCGTCCGCGGCGCGAACGACGACGGCCTCGGAAGACCGCACTTGGCGCGAACCCGAACCACGGGTTTGAGCCCGACGCCAACCCGGCGCCGAGGCGGGAAACTGAAGCCGTTCTCGCCCGTCCAACGTCCTGTACGCCCACCTGTCATCTCACCTGGCGGATATCCAGCCATGAAGAACCAGATTCCCTCCGGTCGGCTCCTCTGCTCTCGGTCGCTCGCCGTGGCCCTCTGCGCCGCTGCCGGTGCGGGCGTGGCAGAGGCGCAGAGCCTCGCCTCCCGGCTCGACGGCGTCGCGCGGATGCGCCAAGGGGCGTCACAGGCGACGGCCGTCAGCAAGGCCCAGCTTCTCGGCGCGCTTCTCTACACGGATCTCACCGTCGACTTCGTCGAGACACCTGCCCGCGAGGCGTTCAACTACGTCCGCAGCCAGCTCGGCGTCGACTTGGTGGTCCGCTGGTCGACCGACAGGGGAGCGACTGTCGGGATCGATCCCGACTCCGTGATCAGCCTCCGCGCTGACTCGCGGCCTGCGCTGACCGTGATCGAGATGATGCTCGATCAGCTTCAGGACCTCGACCCGCTCTCGTGGCAACTCCGAGACGGCTTCATCGAGGTCGGACCGAAGGCGCGGCTCGACAACGCCGTCGAGGTGCGCTACTACCCGGTCCGCGACCTGCTCTTCGAGCCGAGCTACTTCGATAACGCGCCGGAGTTCGACCTCGACGCAGCCCTCAACCAGGGCGAGCAGGGCGGTGGTGGCGGCGGCGGCAGCGGCGGCGGTGGCGGCGGCTTCGGCGGTGGTGGTGGCGGCGGCAGCGGCGGCGGTGGTGGTGGTGGCGGCGGATCCGGCGGCAGCATCTTCGGCTCGCCGGGCGACGACCCGACGCGTCGCAGCGACGCCGAGCTCGCCGAGGAGTTGATCGAGATCATCCAGCAGACGATCGAGCCGCAGTTCTGGGATGCGAACTTCAACGCCATCCGGTACTACCAGGGCGTCTTCATCGTCCGCGCCCCCGACTATGTCCACCGCGCCCTCGGCGGGTATCCGTTCGCCCCGCGGCCCCCGCGTCCGCAGGCTTCGGCGACGACGGTCATCGAGCGTCGCTACGTCACGTTCACCACGCCGATCTCGATCGTTCAGAACCCGAGCTTCGGCACCACGACGGTGACCGGCGCCGCCGGCGGCACGGGTCCGTGACCGATCAGGCCGGTCTCGGGTCAGACGCTCAGCCCGGCCTCTGTCGGTCGCCCGACGGCGCGGGCGGGTGCCCGCTTGATCACTCCGTCGGGTGATCCCAATTCGACCACAGCGACGAGCCTCGCCCGGGCATGGCCGATGCGGCCGCTCCGGACGAGGCTCGTGTGCGTCCCGAAGGCGGGGATGGGCTGGCCGTTGCGTGCGGCGCCGATCCGCGTCGGCAACGACTCCGCGCGAGATTCGATGACGATGGCGCCAGCGGTGACGGCGATCAGGCCCGAAGCACCGCAGTGCGCTGGCGTCGCCGCGCAGCCTGACCGATCGGACTGAATCCCGACCTGGCGATTTCGCACGGCCCAACGGCCCAATGGCCCGACGCTCCAGCGGGAAGCGGCACCGGTCATAGAGTGTCCGTCGTCGGACGAGCCCCGCCTCTTCCGCAGAGTCGAATCCTGAGTCAAGCCGCCAGCGTGCGCGCCCGCGCGGGCGCGCCGCGCTCCCCGGAGGTTCTCCCCGTGCAACCGCCCGCACTCCGCCCCCTCGTCGCAGCCGCCCGCCTCGCCTTCGTCGCGCTTGCGGCGGGCCTCCTCGTGAGCTGCAACACGCCGCCGAAGAACGAAGGCTGGTCCGGCAGCAGGGTCGATCCTTCGGCGGACGGTCTCACCGAGATTGGCGGCACCGACCTCCGCAGCAAGGATCTCGTCGCAGCGACCGATTCGATGGCGATGGACATCGCCCGGCGCCTCGATGTCGTCAACCGCTCCGCTCCGCCGGTGATCGTCGTGGGGCAGATCGAGAACCGCACGAGCCAGCCCGCCCGCAGCTACGACATCTTCCTCACGAGGCTCCGCTCCCAGCTCAATGTGGCTGGGACGCGCGAAGGTCTCGACTTCGTCCGCGAGCGCTCCTTCGTCGAGCAGCAGCGGGACCGCGAGTTCGGCGGGAGGAACCCCGCGCAAAGCGCGATGGCCTACCAGTCCCGCGCGGAGTACATGCTCACCGGCACGGTCGAGGACATGCCCTCCGGCGAGACGAACTACTACCTCATGAGCTTCCAGCTCGTCCAGCTCGTCGATCGGGCGCGCGGCGGACCCGACGTCGGCGCCGGGGCGATCGTCTGGGAGAACTTCTATGAAGTGAAGTTCCAGCCTGCGGCGAACTTCCGGTGATGCGGCGCTGCGGTCCCTGGACGCGGATCGGAAGGGCGAGCGCTTGCGCGGCGGCCGTCGCCGTCGGCGCCGCCGGCAGCCTCTGGTCGTGCGCGCCCCCGAAGGTCCAGACCACGTTTCTCACCAACGTCGATCTGGTGGACATGACCGAGCGGATGGCGACGTCCTTCGCAGCCTCGCCCGCCATGCAGGCGCGGACGCGCGAGAGCCCGCGCTGGATCATCTCGATCGACCGAGTCGACAACCGCACCAACCAGATCATCCCCGAGGATCAGAAGTGGATCTTCGTCGGCAGGCTCCGGGCGCTGCTCGCAGCGACGCGCCTGACCGACCAGAAGAACCTCGCATGGATCGTCCCTCAGGAGAAATGGGCGATCATCCAGCAGGAGCTGCGCATGTACGGCGAGCCTCCCGAGCTTCGCATGCGCCCGACGCACCTGATGACGGCGCAGTTCTCCGCGCTCACGACGACGTCGGGAGCCGGGCGCAGCGACGCCTACTTCTGCTCCTTCCAGCTCGTCGACCTCGCCACCGGCGGGCTGGTCTGGGAAGACGGCTGGGAAGTCAAGCGCGAAGTGGTCGGGAAGACGTATGACTGACCTGCGGCGCGAACGGCCTGCCGGGGCCGCGGGAGCGCGCTTCCGGCGACTGCGTGCGGGCCTCGGCCTCGTCCTCGCGGCGCTCGTCGGCGCCGCCTTCGGCTGCGCGGCGCCGCGGCCCGCGGCCGCAGCGAAGGTCTACTACGCGTATGACTTCCCGGCGGCCCGCGAGATCCTCCGCGGCCCCGCAGCGGTCAACAGCGACAACGTCCTGCTCGACAACGTCCGGCTCGGCATGGCGGCGATGGCCGACGGCAACGACAACGAGGCGGAGCGGGCGTTCGTCAGGGCCTTCGATCTGCTGAGCACGGCGGGCCTCAACGCCGACCGCACCACCGCGGCGGTCCTGTTCTACGAGGGCGTTCGCATCTGGAAGGGCGAGCCTTTCGAGCAGGCGCTCGCGTACTACTGGACGGCCGCCCACTACGCCACGCGCGGCGCGTGGGACAACGCCCGTGCCGCCGCGGCAAACTCGATCTTCCGGCTGACCGACTTCGGGCGCGACATGTCGCCGCGGGAGCTCGTCGAGCGGGCGGCCGAGGACGACCGCTACCTCGAGGAGGGATACACCGCGGTCGAGACGGACTTCGCGCTCGGCTACCTGATGCAGGCGGTCGCATCGGACCTCTCCGGGGCATCAGGGGCCGGCGAGCTGTTCGATGCCGCCCAGAGGCTGGCGCCGAAGCTCGCGCCGGTGATCGCGGTGCTGCGCGCGCGGGCATACGACACGCTCCTGCTGATCGACTACGGCCGCGGTCCGCGCAAGGTCGCCCTCGGGCCCGATCAAGCCATCGTCGAGTTCTTCCCGGTCGACCGCACGTTCGGGCCGCTCCAGCTCCACGTCAATGGCCGGCCCTCGGGGACCTTCGCGCCGGCGTGCGACGTCAACCGGATGGCGCGCGACCACCGCTGGAACAACCTCGAGGATGTCCGGCGTGCCAAGAGCCTCATGGGGACGGGCCTCCTCGTCGGCGGGCTCGCGACGGCCGTCATCGGCGCCGATCACGGAAGCGGCGCCGCAGTCGGCGTCGGTCTCGGGCTCATCGCGCTTGGCGCCCTGATGAAGGCAAGCGCTCAGGGCGACACCCGCTACAACGACTTCGCCCCGGAGCAGATCTTCGTCGTGCCGCTTGCGCTGGGCACCCCGTCGACGATCTCGATGCACGTCGGCTCCGGCATCCCGGGCCACACCGTCCCTGCGACGCTCGTCCTTCCCGACTACGTGCCGGGCACGCCCGGACGACCGCGGACCACATACCTGCGACTCTTCGGAACCGGCAGCCCGGTCCCGCCGTGGCTCGCCGCGACGGGCTTGCGCTACACGAACGACCAGGTCCCGCCGCCGCCCGGGGGCCTTCCCTGGGTTCTCGGCGGAGACGATGTAGGCACCCCGAGCGCCGGGCTCCTCGAGCGCTATCGGGCGAACCAAGCGATGGCGGGCTGGTCGCTTCAGGATCTCATCCGGCTCTACGCAGACCTCGGCATCGTCATCGGCGCGGGGATGCAGCCCCGCGAGGGTCGCTCGCGGGACGACTCGTACCGTCACATCCTCGAGCGCGGCAGCGGGCTCTTCACCCCGCAGCCGTGGTCGATCGGCTACAAGCGGATCATGTACAGCCCGGCGGCGCCATTCGTGCGCAGGCTCCCCTGAGACTTCGCCGCGGATGCGGCGGGCGAGTGAACGCCCGGCAGCCATGGCTCATACGTCGGACAGGCCTCCCATGCTTCACCAGACCGCCCACTCGTTCCTTCGACTCGCCGCCGTCACCTCGGTGCTCCTCGGCGCCGTCGCCTGCACGACGAGCCCTGATCCGAGCCCCGGGCGCCCGGATCCCTACCCGGCGCCGGGGAACAACCCGAAGATCTCGGTGCTCGATCCGAACCTCCAGCGCGGCATCGCGTTCCAGACCGCGACCGAGCTGCCGCCCGGCGCCGCGCCGCTGACGGTGCAGGTGCCGGTGCGCAACCTCTCCAACTTCGAGTACCTGATCGACTACCGCTTCCTCTTCTACGACGCCGACGGTCTCGAGCTGGCCCCGGCGATGAGCTGGCGGGCTCTGTCGCTGCTGCCCAAGCAGGTCCAGATGCTCCGCGCCAACGCCCTTGACGCGCGCGCCGTCGACTGGCGGCTCGAGGTGAAGTGGGCCCGCTGACCGGCACCGTCGATCGACCCCTGCGCCGCGACCTGCACTGCGTGACCTGGGACGGGGTCACCTACTCCTTCATGGTCGGCGTCGGCGAGACGTACGTCGCCGCGATGGTCCTCGCACTCGGCCTGGGCGAGGTCGTCGCGGGCCTCATCACGACCCTTCCGATCTTCGTCGGATCGCTGCTCCAGCTCGCGACGCCGCGCGGCGTCCGCCTGCTCGGTTCGAACCGTCGCTGGGTGCTCCTCTGCGCCGCGACCCAGTCCCTCTCGCTGATCCCGCTCGGGGTCGCAGCGGTGCTCGGGACCATTCCGGCGTGGGGCATCTTCCTCGCGGTCACGCTCTACTGGGCGTGCAACCTCGGGGCGGGTCCCGCATGGAACACATGGGTGACGACGATCATCCCGCGGCGGATCCGGGCGACCTACTTCGGCCGCCGCACGCGGCTCTGCCAGCTCGGGACGCTCGTGGGGATCGTCGTCGGCGGGGCGATCCTCGCGCTCGCAGAGCGCGCCGACCTGCTCCCCGCAGCCTTCGTCGCCCTCTTCGCGCTCGCCTCCGCGAGCCGCGCCCTCTCGACGCTCTTTCTTGCGGGGCAGAGCGAGCCGCAGCCGCTTCCGGAGGGCCACCGCCTCGTCACGCCGCGCGAGATGATCCGCCGGCTGCGGCATGGCCCGGACATGCGGCTGCTCTCCTACATGCTCGCCGTCCAGGTCGCGGTGCAGATCTCGGCGGCGTTCTTCAATCCCTACATGCTCCGCGAGCTGGAGTTCAGCAAGGGGGAGTATGCGGCGATCGTCGCGGCGACCTTCCTTGCCAAGAGCCTCGCTGCGCCGCTGATCGGGCTCCTCGCTCGCCGCCACGGCGCCCGGTGCATGCTCCGGGTCGGGGGCGTCGCGATCGTCCCCCTCGCGGCGGCGTGGATGGCCACGAGCCAGTTCCACGTGCTGCTGGCGGTGCAGGTCTTCGCCGGAGTCGCGTGGGCGGCGTACGAGCTGGGGACATTCCTGCTCATGCTCGAGACGATCCCCGAAGAGGAGCGCACCAGCGTGCTCACGCTCTTCAACCTCGGCAATGCTTCGGCGATCGCGGGCGGTTCGCTCGTCGGCGGCGCACTGCTCGGCTTGTTCGGTCAGGATGCCTCAGGGTACATGATCATCTTCGGGCTCTCGACGGTTCTGCGCCTGGGGAGCCTCGTGCTGCTCCTCCGCGTCCACGCCGATGCCGCAACGCCGGTCCCGATCGCGGTCGGACCGATGGCGGTGCGGCCCAATCTCGGCTCGATGGACCGCCCGGTCATCGGGTCGATCGAGACCGTCGGAAGCCGCGAGGAGGCTGACAGTTCCGAAGGCGACTTCGGAGACGGTGCGCAGCGCCGCTCGGCTGCGGCGCGTGCCCCGAGAGAGGAGAGGCGCCGATGACAGCGACTGCCGGAGTCCGGACGCCGGGCTCGGGGCGGGTGAGCTCCGGCCGGCTCGCCCGCGTCGCCGTCGCCGCCGCCGCGCTGGCGATGATCGTCACCGGAGCGCTGGTGCCCACGGCGCGCTGGGTGGAGTGGTTCGAGCATCCGATGCGGACGCTGCACAGGGGCGGCGCGATCGCGGCGACTACGGAGCAGGGCGCGGTGGCGTGGCGCGTCGCGCTGGTCGCGGGCGGCGCGATCGGCGGGGTGCTGGGGGCGCTGCTGCTGCGCCGGCGGGCTGGATGCAAGCGACTCGACGACGGGGCAGGTGCAGCTCCATCGCAGGAACCCGCGCCGGTTCCGGGTGCGCCGCCCGCTCCGGCGATCGCCGAAGCGCCCTCGAAGGTGGCGGGACGGCCCGCGGCGGATCGGCGGCGACGCGATCCGGTCACCCGGCGCGGCGCCGCGCCCGCGCTCTCCGCCGACGAAGGAGCCGATGAGGGCGCGATCTCCGGGCGCGATCGCCTCGGCATCGCCGCCCTCTGCGCGCTCGCGCTGGCGCTGCGGATTCCGCGTCTCGGCGAGAGCCTCTGGTACGACGAGATCGCCTCGTTCATGGCGTTCGGACAGTTCGGCGCCGGGCCGACGATGGGGAACTACTTCACCCAGAGCAACCACGTCCTGCATGGCATCCTGACGTGGATCGCCGTTGCGATCGCGGGAGGCGTCAACGAGGTCGTGCTGCGAACTCCCGCCCTCCTGGCGTCGATCGCGGCCGTGCCCGCGACGTGGTGGCTGGCCCGGGAGGCGACCGGCGGCGGGAGCGCGCAGCGCCGTGCAGAGGCATGCGCGGAAGCTCCCTGGGGCGACGGTCGCGCCGCTCGAGGGTCGACCGCGCCGGCGCTGGTCGTGCCGTGGGTTGCGGCGACGGTCGCCGCGGCCGCTCCGACATGGGTGCTCTCCGTGGAGGCGCGCGGGTACTCGCTGATGATCCTCGCCTCGGCGGTCGCGACAGCGCTCTTCCTTCGCGGACGGCGACTCGGGCGCGGAGTCGATCGCATCCTCTATGCGGTGGTGATCGCCCTCGGGGCCTGGGCCCATCTCGTCACGATCACGGTGGCGCTCGGCCACGGCCTGCTCGTCGGCATCGAGTGTCTCCGCCGCCGCGCGGGCGCTCTCGCCGACGCGGGGGCTCTCGCGCTCGCAGCGCTGCTCACGCTGGTGCTCTACGCACCGATCCTGCCGGACATGCTCCGGATCCGCTCCGAGTTCCGCGCCCTCGACGGCGACGAGCCGACGCTCCTCGGTCCCGAGGGGATGCACGCGCTGCTCCAGGCCGGCGGGGCATGGACGTGGTGGGCCGCGCTCCCCGGGCTTCTGCTCGCGATCGTCGGCGCCCTCTCGATCGGCCTGCGCTCTCGAGCGAGCGCCCGGGCGCCGGAGGCGAGCTCCCTCGCCCAGCTCGCGCTCGCCCGGCGCGCGCTCCTCGCGGCGCTTCTGGGCGTTCCGGTCGCCGTTGGTCTCGCGGCGATCGGGGGGAGCTGGCTCTACGCCCGGTTCCTGCTCTTCGCCCTTCCCGGCTGCGCCCTCCTGATGGGCTTCGGCGCCGCGCTGCTCATCCGCCGCCGCGCGGCGCTTCTGGCGCCGCTGGCGTTGGTGATCCTCGGCCCGTGGATCGCCGACCTTCTCCTTCGTCCCGCCAAGCAGCCGCTTCGCGATGCGGTCGCCGAGGTCTCCGCGCACCGAGCGAAGGAGGATCGCGTCGTCGCCATCGGCCTGCCCGATCACGTGCTCGGCTGGTACGGAATCCTCGAAGGGATCGAGATCGTGCCGACGGCCCCGCTCGGGGTCGATCTTGAGTCCGTCCTCCAACGAGAACGGCCGGCGTGGGTGATCGTGCTCTACCCTCGCAGCGTCGCGGGCGACCGTTTCGATCTGCTGGCCCGGCACGGCTTCGAGCTCGCAACGCGCCACCGCGGCTGGGTCGACTGGGACAACGGCGACGTGCTCGTCTATCGCCGCCGCGACGATGGTGCCGCGGCATCCGGCCGGTCGTCGGCCCCGTAGCTGATCGCATCGCCCGTCCGTCGCCCGCCCCGTCGGCCCGGCTCCCCCGGTCCGCCCCCCGGGCCCGCCCCGGGGCGCTCCCGCTCGCTCTCGGTTGCGGCCATACCGCCAGTCTCACCAATGTCCTTCGGTCTCTCCCGCGGTCGCAGGCTCGATGGCGCCGAATGGTCGATCGACCAGTCGGATCTGCCCTCCTATGACGGCACGCGGCTCGATCCGCGCGCGTGGTTTCCGCATCCCGAGCGTCCCTTCGAGCTTGAGATCGGCTCGGGGAAGGGCACGTTCCTGCTCCAGGAGTCGGCGCTGCGCCCGGAGGTCAATTTTCTCGGCATCGAGTGGGCGGGCGAGTTCCATCGGTACGCGGCCGACCGGCTGCGCCGACGAGGCGTCGCCAACGTCCGGCTCCTGCGCGCCGACGCGACGGAGTTCATCCGCTTCCGGTGCCCCGACGCGATCGCTTCGACGCTCCACCTCTACTTCTCCGATCCCTGGCCGAAGGCGCGCCATCACAAGCGCCGCGTCGTTCAGGACCACACCCTGCGCGAGTTCCATCGCCTGCTCGTTCCGCGCGGCGAGCTTCGTCTGGTCACCGATCATGACGAGCTCTGGGCGTGGTACGAGGAGCACGCCGAGCGCCACGCGGCGCTCTTCGAGCGAGCGCCCTTCGAGCGTCCAGCCTCCGCGGGCTCGGAGGAGGTCGTCGGCACGAACTTCGAGAGGAAGTACCGCCGCGAGGGACGGCCCTTCCACGCGATGACGCTCGTGGCTCGCTGACCGGGTCACTCCGGACGGAGCCAGCCGCTCTCCGGGTCGCCCTCGAGGCGCCGAGCGGCCTGCCGCGTGCAGCGCCGGCAGATGACCGCCTCGGGGCGGAGCGGGCTCGTCCACGACGGTTCCGCACGGCGTTCGAGGCAGAGCGTGCAGGGAGCTCCCGCGACCTGCCCTTCGGGCGGGCGCTCGTCAGGCGCGCCCTGCGCCGCGCGCACGGAGAGCTCGGCGCAGGCGATGGAGAGGCACGAACCGCAGATCAGCGAGCCATGGTGCCCTTCGACCATGGGATTGGCGAGGGTCCAGTCGCGAGCGCAGAAGTCGCAGAGGAAGTCCCCGGGCTGCATGTTCTCGGGGTCGCAGTCGGTTCTGTGCATGGCGAGTCGCGGAGTCGGGCTGGGGCGCGTGGAGCGGCAGGGCCGGCGTGTCAGGATCCTGCGCTCTGGAGATGCTGCGGCGGTCGATGATGATGCCCGCCGCGGACCGTCCCGCCGATCACCATCGCCGCGCTGAAGAGGAGGAAGTCCTTGATGATGTACTGCCCTTCGATCGTGGGCTCGAAGATGCTGGTGCCGAAGCAGACGTCCGCCTTCAGCACGAGGGCGAGCAGCGTCCCGGGCAGGCGGATGAAGAGCATCAGCAGCGCCACGCGGATCAGCGGCGGCAGAATCAGGCAGATCCCGATGGCGGCCTCCCACGCGCCCAGCATGACCACCATCGTCTCGGGCGAGCCGAGGTAGATCGTGTGCGCCAGCAGCGAGGAGCCGGTCTTCGCCCCGAAGATCTTCAGCAGGCCCATCCAGAGGAAGAAGAGCGCGAGGCAGAGGCGGTGCGCGGGGTGTCCCCAGCGGTGCATCCAGAGGGTCACGCAGCGGTCGATGGCGTCGAGGCGGTTCCGCATCCCGCCGGAGCGTACCGCCGCGGGCTGACCGGCGGACGAGCGCCGGCTTCCTCCGGCGGGCGCGATCGGGGAAGTCGCGGCGGAGCGAGGGCGCGCTGTAGTGTTGCTCCCATGGACCGCCTCCGCACGATCGTCGTCGGCGTCGATTTCTCCGAGTGCTCCGCAGCGGCGCTGCGCACGGCGCTGCGCCTCGCCGAATCGCCCGGCGCCGTGCATGCGATCCACGTGATCGACGCGCTCGCGGTCTCGGCGGCGCCGAGGCTGGAAAGCGACCTGCGCCGCGCCATCGAGGGTTCGCTGACCGAACAGGCGCAGCGTGCGTGGGAGGGGCTCGTCCGGCAGGTTCCGGGCGCCGAGGCGGCCCGCTTCACCGCCCTCCTCGCGCCGCGCACCGCGGCGCTGCGCGATGCCGCGGTTGCGGAGGGAGCGGAGCTGCTCGTCGTCGGCGCCTTCGGCGATCGTCGTCCGAACGTCGGCCTCGGGACGATGGCGACGGCCTGCGTGCGCCACGCGTCCGTTCCGGTCCTGCTCGTCCGCACCGGAGGCCGGGAGTCGCTGCGGCGCGTCGGCGCGTTCGTCGACTTCAGCGAGACATCCCGCGCGGCGCTCGGTCTCGCGGCGCGGATCGCCGCCGTCGAGCGCGCGGCGCTGGTCGCGGTGCACGTCTTCGACGCGCCGTGGCGCCGCCTGACCTATCTGGCGGCGGCGCCGATCGTCGATCCGGCCTTCGAGCGAGCGCAGCTCGAGGAGCTGCGCTCGAGACTCCGGCGATTCGTCGACCAGTCCCTCGGCAGCGCGGCGGAGGGCGTCGCCGTCGATGTCCATGACCGTCCGGGAGGCCACCGCATCGGGATCGCCGAATATGCCGAGAGCGAGGGGCTCGATCTCGTCGCGATGGGGACGCGGGGCGGCCGCAACCTCCGCGATGCGCTGCTCGGGAGCACCGCCGAGAGGGCGCTGCGCGATGTCGCGGTCTCGCTGCTCGCGGTCCCCGCGGCGCCGACCGACGCGTGACGGCATCCGCGCGCGGTTCCGGTCGCCCCGAACGGCGTCGCGGCGCCCCGCTACTCCATCAAGGCCTGAAGCTGCTTCGAGCGGTGGGCGACCGGAATCTCGACGGAGAACGTCGCGCCCCGTCCCGGCTCGCTCACGACGCTCACGCTGGCCCCGAGCAGGTCGCCCAGCTCGCGGCAGATCGCCAGCCCCAGGCCGGTTCCGCCGTGCCCCCGGGTGTGCGCCGCTTCGAGCTGGCGGAAGCGGCGGAAGATCGTCTCCTGCTGGTCGTAGGGGATTCCCGGCCCGCGGTCGACGACGCTGATGCGCACGCCCGGTCCGGTGTCGTCGCGCATCACGCGCTCGGCCGCGATCAGGACCGGCGCCTCCGCGGGCGAGAACTTGATCGCGTTGCTGACGAAGTTGTAGAGGATCTGCTGGAGCTTGCCGGGGTCCGTCTCGACCAGCGGAAGATCGCCGACGAGACGAGTCTCGATCTCGATTCCCTTGCGCTGGGCCTGTGGCCGCATGATTCCCTGAAGCCCCTCGACGAGATCGGCGATGCTCGTCGGCTCCACGTTGACCTCCATCCGGCCCGATTCGAGCCTCGCCATGTTCAGCAGGTCCTCGATCATGTCGAGCAGGGCGCGGCCGCTGTTGAGGATGTTGGAGATGTACCGCATCCGCTTGGGATCCGCCTGCGGGTCGCCGCGGGCGAGCTCCTCGAGCAGCTCTGCGAAGCCGATGATGGAGTTCAGGGGCGTGCGCAGCTCGTGGCTGACGTTGGCCACGAACTCGCTCTTGAGCCGGTTCGATTCGTCAAGTCCGAGATTGGCCTCCGCGAGCTGGCCCACCTTCAGGTCGAGGCTGGCGTTGATCGTCCGCAGCCGCTCCTGCGTCCGCTCCACGCGTTCGAGCATCTCGTTGATGGACTCCGCGAGGCGCTCGAACTCGTCGCCCGTGCCGATCTTCGCCCGCGCCGAGAGATCGCCGCGGCGCACCCGGTCGGCGATCGCCCCGAGCGCGCGGACGGGGCGCAGCACGAGCCGGGCGAGGATCAGGTGGACGAGAAGGACGCCGATCAGCGCCGCGCCGACGCCGGTGGCGACGAGAAAGACGCGGCTGATGAGGGTCTGTCCCGCGGCGACGCTGCTGTCGCGGTCGATGAAGAGGACGCCCTGGAGAGGGTCGGCCACGCTCGCATCGCGCGTGCCCGGCCGGAACTCGATCGCCCCGCGCGCCTGCACCGTCGTCCGCTCCGACTGCCGGATCGCCCGCGCGTACCGGTAGAGACGGTCGTTTCCCCGGCGCACTTCGAGGAATCGCTCGCGGCGCTCGGGTTCGGCGCGGAACTGCTCGATCGTGTCGCGCTGGAAGTCGTCGACGGCGACGAACGCGTCGATCTGAGGTTCGAGCGGGACGAAGCGCATCCGGATCGGTGCGTCGCGCCACTCGATCGGGCGCAGCGCCTCGCCGCGCAGCTTCCAGACGTCGGCGAGCTGCCGCGCGACCTCGTGCTGGCTCTCGTCGATGGCGTCGTCGATGCGGATCCACGGGACCGCGAGCGCGCCGGTGACCAGCGCGACGATGGCCGCTCCGAGGAGCATCTGCGACTTGGCGGAGAGCGAGAGGCCGGCGGACATGGTGATCGGTGACTCGGCAGGGGGATCGGCTGGCACGCTCAGCCGATCGAGGCGGGCCTGAGCAGCCGCGCGATCTCCGCGTCGGCCTCCGGGAACCTGCGGCGCAGCATGGCGGCGTCGAATGACGCGGGGGGGTCGCCTTCGCTCCGCGAGAGCAGGAAGAGCAGGGCGGCGCGAGCCACGCGCTCCGGCGCGTCGGCGCCGTCGGGAGACCAGAGGTTGTAGTCGGCCCAGCTCAGCCGCACCTCGACGGAGATCGCGCGCCCGTCGCGCTCCGCCGCCGCCGCGAAGCGGAGTCCGCCCGGCACCTCGGATTCGCTGCGGATCTCGACGACTACCATCGCACTTCCTTTTGGCGGCGGGCTCGCGCCGCGCCTGCCGGTCCTCCTCGGCGCCGTCGACCGCATCGCATGGGCTTCTTCCTCGAGATCGTCCGTCTGGGTCTGAACAACCTCCGGCTGCACATGCTCCGGACGGTCCTGACGAGCCTCGGCATCATCCTTGGCGTCGCCGCAGTGATCATCATGGTCTCCATCGGCGAGGGGAACAAGCAGGCGGCGCTGCGGGAGATCACCGCCCTCGGGGCCACGAACATCATCGTCCGGTCCGTCAAGCCCGCCGAGACCACCTCGATGGGCGGCCAAGCCCGGTCGTTCCTGGTCAACTACGGCCTGCGCCGCGAGGATCAGCGACGCCTCGACTCGGGGCTCCCCGACGCGATCGCGGTCGTGCCGCTGAAGGCCGCGGGCAGCGAGATGTCCGCCGGCGCCGTGCGGATGACCAGCCAGGTCTTCGGCACCACGCCGGACCTCGCTCCGACGGCGCGGCTGCGCGTGGCGCGGGGTCGCTACCTGACAGACGAGGACCTCCGCGGACTCGCCCCCGTCGCCGTGATCGGCCACGAGGTGGCCGAGAAGTTCTTCCCGCTGCGCGACCCCGTCGGCGCCGACTTCCGCATCGACGACCGCGTCTTCCGCGTCGTCGGAGTGCTCGAGCCCGTCGGCCTCGCGGGGGGGACGGGCTCCGCGCTCGTCGGGCGCGATCTCAACTTCGACGTGCACATTCCCGTCACGACGACCCAAGCCTCCTTCGGAGACATCGTCGTGCGCCGGGCGTCGGGGTCGATGACCGGAGAGCAGATCGAGCTCTCGGAGCTCTACATCGTCGCCGACTCGACCGAGAGCGTGCTCGGGACCGCGGCGCGCGTGCGGCGGATCGTCGAGGTCGGACATCCCGGGTTCACCGATGTGCAGGTGATCGTTCCCTGGGAGCTGCTGGAGAACGCGAAGCGCACGGCGCTGATCTGGAACATCGTGCTGATCTCGATCGCCGCGATCAGCCTCGTCGTCGGCGGGATCGGCATCATGAACATCATGCTCGCCTCGGTGACCGAGCGCACGCGGGAGATCGGCATCCGCCGGGCGCTCGGCGCCACGCGCAGGCACATCGTCGTCCAGTTTCTCGTCGAGACCGGGGCGCTCTCGGCGGTCGGCGGCCTTCTCGGAATCGTCCTCGGAGTCGGCGCCTCGCTCGGCGTCGAGCGCATCGTGCCGTGGCTGCTGGCGCGGCCGCTGCTGCGGCGGTTCATCGAGACCTCGGTCTCCATCGAGACCGAGGTGACCATGTGGTCGATCGTCGTCTCCTTCCTCGTCGCCGCCATCGTCGGCCTCGTCTTCGGGATCTACCCGGCGATCGTGGCGAGCCGTCAGGATCCGATCGTCGCGCTCCGGCACGATTGACTCCTCGCGCTTCGGCGCGCCTCGACTCCCGCCGCAGTCGCTTGAAGCCGCGCCCCACGGCGTCGGAGATCGAGTCCCTCGCAGCCTCTGCATCCCCGGCACTCCCGCAACCCCCCCGAAGACCACCCCCGAGGACTGGCCGCAAAAGTCTGGCCCAAAAGTCTGGCCCAAAAGACGGGCCCCGAAGCCCACGGGCGAAGAAGTCGGCGCCGCGGCCATGTCGCTCCTGCGTGCGGAAGGCCGACCGTGGCCGACCGCGCGACGAATCCCTGAGCGCGCAAGCGCGGGAGGGCCTGAGCGCGCACGCGCGGGAGGGCGCCCGGGGCGCCGGAGCGCTTCAGGGCGCGTCACCCCGCGCGGGCGACGGGTGCGTTCGTCCGTTCGAGCTGCGCGTCAGCTTGAGGAAGGCGGGGTGACCGCGCCGCCCGCTGCGCCGCGAGCGGAGCGCGGAGGGCGGGGCTTGCGGAATCGGCGGAGCCAATCGGCGCGGGCCCGCGGCGGCGGTCCGCCGGTCCGCCGGTGGAGCATGATCCAGCGGCCGACTGCGCCGCCGACGATCACGAGCACGACCGCGGCGACGATGGCGGTGATGCGCCCGGCGGTGTCTTCCGAGCCGAATCCCTTCTGCACGAGGACGCCCAGGCCGAGCTGGAACGCGACCGTCCCGAGCGCCATGGAGGCATCGGTCAGGAAGAACTTCCAGAAGGGCATGTGCAGCATCCCCGCCATCACGATCGCGGCGGTGCGGCTGCCGGGAATGAACCGGGCGGTGAGGATGACCCACGCCCCGCGCGCCTCCAGTTGGTGCTTCGCCTGAAGCAGTCGCCTCGGATGGGCGAAGCGCTTGAACCATCGCTTGTGCAGGAGCGGCGTGCCGTAGTGCCGCGCGACCAGGAACCAGAACGTGTCTGAAAAGACCACCCCCGTGTAGGCCAGAAGCCAGGTCGTCACGAAGGGGAACGTCCCCTGTCCGATCAGCACGCCCGCCGGGATGAGGATCAGCTCCTCGCCGAGCGGCAGCATCAGCAGCAACATGACGAACAGCGGCCCGAGGTGGGCGTAGTCCGACACGAGCTGAGGGAGGTTCCCGGAGTAGTGTTGGAAGAACTCGATCACGGGAGCGTTGGCGCGGACGGCGTGAGGGTAGCACTCCGCTGCCACCGTCAAGGGCGCGGCGGAGGGCGCAGCGCTCCGGCGGCGATCGGCGACTGAGGAATCAGGAAGTCACGACTCTCCCCAAGCGTGCGGCCCGGGCCGGGGCGGCGCTATCGTCCGGGCCCCGGCGCGGCGTCGCGCCCGGGAATCTCCCCCGGCCTTCCCCCGCCTCGGCCGGATGACGATCGACTCGAGCGCCGGGCCTCCGGCGAGCGACTCGAAGGCCGTTGCGACCGACCGATGCGGGAGTGCCTCCGTGCCTGCGGCCGGAGCGACCCGCCGTCCACCTCAGAGAGTCCGACCACACCATGCCGACCTCCATCGCCCTCGCAGTCGCCTCGCTGATCGCAGCCGCGAGCCTGATCTCCGCGCACCCCGAACCCGCGCACCCCGCCGTCGGGATCAATGAGCCTGCCCCGGTCGCGGAGCGGCTCGCCTTCGACTTCAAGGACCCCAAGGGCGTCAACGGGCTCGGCTTCGTCCTCGACTCGACGCTCGAGCCCTTCTTCGGCACGGGCACGGCGATCTCCGGGACCGTCGAGTTCGATCCCGAGGACCCGACGTCAGCCGCGGGCAAGCTCGTGATGGAGGCGAAGTCGCTGCGCATGACCAACGAGCGGATGACCGCCGTGCTCCACGGCGCCGACTGGATGGATGTCGCCAGCCATCCGGAGATCACCGTCACGCTCGTCAAGGTCGCGGCGGCGCGGCCGATCGCGGAGAACACCTTCGAGATCCTCGCCGAGGTCGAGATCGGCATGAAGGGGCGCACCGTGGCTCAGCAAGTTCCGATCCGCGCGACCTACCTTCCTGGCCGCCTCGGCGATCGCGTCCCGAACATGAAGGGCGATCTCCTCGTCCTGCGCAGCCGCTTCACCGTGAAGCGCAGCGATTTCGAGCTCAAGCCCGATGCGAGCGCCGAGGTCGTCGCGAACGAGATCCAGATCACCGCCGCGATCACCGGAGTGCGCAAGGCGGAGTAGCGGTCTCGCCCGCTCCGGCATCGGCGCGCGGCGACTCGCCGCGGCCCGGCGCGCTCACGCGTCGCGCTCCGTCGGAGGCCCGTCGTCGGCGCCGTCGTCCGCCTGTTCGTCGTCTGCCACCCGGCACCGTTTCCCTCGCTCCAGCCGCTCGATCCACCGGCCATGACTCCCCGAATCCTCGCCTTCTCCGGCTCCGCCCGCACCGGGAGCCTCAACCAGCGTCTCGTCGCCGTCGCCGCGGAAGGGGCGCGGAAGGCAGGTGCCGAGGTCACGCTGATCTCGCTTCGCGACTTCCCGGCGCCGATCTATGACGGCGATCTTGAGGAGGCTTCGGGCCTGCCGGAGAGCATCAAGAAGCTCAAGGCGCTGATGGCGGTCCATCAGGGACTCCTCATCGCGTGCCCCGAGTACAACAGCTCGATCACGCCGCTGCTCAAGAACGTCATCGACTGGCTCAGCCGGCCGCAGCCGAACGAGGCGCCGCTGGCGAGCTTCGACGGCAAGGTCTGCGGTCTGCTCGGCGCCAGCGCGGGCGCCTTCGGCGGCCTGCGCGGTCTCTTCCACGTCCGCGACATCCTCCAGAACATCCGGGTGACGGTGCTGCCCGATCCCTACCTCGTCGCGGTCGCCCGCGCCGATCAGCATCTGGACGAGGAGGGCACGATCAAGGACGAGCGGATGCGCGGCGCCGTCGAGAACGTGGGCCGGCGCGTTGCGACCGTCATCGCCCGTCTTGCCTGAGTCGGCGCTCGCTGCCGAGGTGCGTGCCTTGAAGCCATCGCCGGAGCAGCGATGCCCTCGATGCACGCGGGACATCGCAACCACGGCGGCAGCGCGCGGCGTGCCGATCAGCGGGGCCCTGCGCTGATGCACCCGATGGCCTCCGTTCCGATGGCGCTGAGCCGCCATCCGGCGACGGGAAGACACTCCGCGGCCGCTGGCGATCGCCCAGGCCGCGATGCCGCCCGACGCTGCGGAGACTGCCTCGGTGCGGCTCCCCGCACGATCATCGGATCGTCGCCTCCCCGCCCGCATGGCGGCTGCAACGCCGCCCTGCTCCTGAGCGAGAATCCGGCAGCGGATCGGCGACGCAGGTCCTGGGCCTTCGTCCCGATCCACGCTCGCCGCCTCGCTCGCGCCGCTCTCGCGGACGCCCCTCCGTCTGGATGCCTGCGGCGTCGCGCGTCGGACCCATCGCCTCCCTTCCGTCAACCATGAACTCCCTGCGTCTCCTTGTGCTGTTGTCCGCCGCCGTCCCCGCGATCTCGGCGACGGTCCTGGCGCAGGTTCACTACCACGAGGATGGTCAGCCGTGGAAGCAGCGCGCCGGGACCGGGCCCGACGCGGAGGTCCCCGGCTGGTTCTACAACCTCGGCATCACCGGCATCCGCGTTGAACTGGTGGCCGACGAGCCCAAGGCGCTGCTGGTGAGGCACGTCTTCGCAGGGTCTCCCGCGAGCGGCGTGGTGCGCCTGGGTGATCTGATCGTCGGCGCGGGCGCGGCCGGTGGAGCGGGGGGTGCCGCGGCAGCGGAGGCGGCGGAGGACTCCGGTCGACCGGGGGGCGACGAGGGCACGGCTGGCCGGGAGAGTCTCCTGTTCCGGCACCCGCACCGAAACGGCTACGGCGAGTCGGTCTTCGGCGCCCATGGCCCGATCTCGGAGTTCGCCGCGGCGCTCGAGACGGCACAGGGGCCGCGCGCACGCGATGCGGGGAAGCTTGCGCTCCTGCTCCGGCGCGATGGCGAGCGTGTTGAGGTCGCGCTCGACGTCGGCACCGCCTACGGCGCCTTCGGTCCGGAGTTTCCAGCGCGGTGCGGGAAGTCGGAACGGATCCTCTCCGAGCTCCTCGAGTTTCTCGCGAGGAACCAGCGGCCCGATGGTTCCTTCGGAAACCCGATCCACAACACGTTCGCACCTCTGGCACTCCTCGCGAGCGGCGATCCGCGCCACCTTCCGGCCGTCGAGCGGTGCGTGCGCATGCTCTGCGCGTCCACGCACGCCTCGGACGAGGGGGCGGCCTTCTCGCTGCCGAACTGGACGTACATGGGCGCTGCGCTCGTGCTGAGCGAGTACTACCTCGCGACCGGTGCCGAGTGGGTGCTGCCCGAATTGCGGCAGGTCCACGACTTCATCGCGGCCGGTCAGTACCTCGACATGGCCCAGATCAATCCGAAGGCGCGGGAGTCGCATCCGGATTCCTTCCCGACGGGTCCGCTGGACTCGCACGGCGGATGGGGCCACAACCCCGGCTTCGAGGGCTACGGACCGATCGCGATGATCACCGCCCAGGGCGCACTCGCCTACTCGATGATGGCGCGCTGCGGCATCGCCATCGATCGCGCGCACCATGACGCCGCGTATCGGTTCCTGAAGAACGCCACCGGGGCCAACGGATATGTGTGGTACGGAAGCCGCGTCGGAGGCGCGCCGGACGGCTGGGCGGACATGGGCAGGACCGGGGCCGCGGCGATCGCGAACTTCCTCAGCCCGTATGCCGACGACTCGTATCGCGAGCGCGCCCGGCTTCACTCGAACGTGATCGCCGCACATCCGCAGAGCTTTCCCGACACGCATGGTTCGCCGGCGATGGGGATGGCGCATGCGGCCCTGGGCGCGAGCATCGAGCCCGCGAACTTCCGCGCGCTGATGGATGCCAACCGCTGGTGGTTCGCGCTCGCCCAGTGCTGCGACGGGAGCTTCTACTACCAGCCCAATCGAGACAACGCAGGCTACGGCGACGACGCCCGGATGACGGCCTCATCGGTCACCGCGTTCATCCTGGCGATCCCGAAGCGGAGCCTCGTGATCACCGGCAGGCCCGCCGGGGGCGCGGCTCGACCGGCGCTCGATGCGATCCCCGCGGTGCCGCCGACCGATCACGCCGGGCCAGAGCCGCTCGGTCGGTAGGGCGGGGATATGCGATTCTCGCGGCGATCATCGCGCGGGTCTCCGGCGCCGAGTACACCGAGTACCTGCGATCGGCGCTCTTCGAGCCCGCGGGAATGCGCAGCACCTGCTTCACCGGAGATGCGCCGCCGTCGGGCGCGACGGTGGCGATCGGCAGCTCGGCGAGAGGTCCCTCGCGCTCGGCGCTCGAGCATCCCTACGGGAGCTTCGGTTACCAGTACCGCGGGATGGGCGGCGTCGTCTCGACCGCCTGGGACCTCTGGCGGCGGGATCGCGCGCTGCGCGGCGACGCGGTGCTCGCTGCCGAGTCTCGCGAGGCGCTCTTCGCACCGGGCCCCGGCAGCTACGGACTCGGCTGGTTCGTCGCGGGGTCAGGCGTTCCGGGCGATCCGAGGATCCAAGGGCATGGCGGTGGCGTGCGCGGCTTCACCTGCGACCCGAGGCGCTATCCGGACTTCGATGGAGCGCTGATCGTCCTCTGCGACAGCGACTCATGGCCGATTGGTCTGATTGTCGCCGCGCTCGAGAGGGCCTTGCTCGCGGAGGGAGACGCCGCGGATCTCGACCTCGCCGCGTGAAAGCCATGGCCAGCTCAGGCCGCTGTCCAAGCGCCCGAGCGGGCGCGGCGGCCCGCGGCGGTGATGGCCGTGCCTGTGCCCGCCGAGGGAGTGCCCTTCCCGATGCAGCAAGTCTCCGCGCGCGTCGAGGACCGGTTGATTCGCGTCGAGCGTTCGTTCGACGGCCTCGGCCCCGGGGGAGGGCGTGTGGTGACGACCTCGCCGACGGTGGTCCTCATCGGGCCCGAGGCAGCTCGACCGGCCGAGCGGCGCCCCGAGAAGGAGCGCGAGGGCGCGATCGACCGCCCGCGAGCCGCGGCGGACGAGAGCGGGCCGGCGCCATACCTGGTTGCAGAGCTCGGCGCATCCGAGGCGCGAGCGATTGCAGGACGGCTCGACGCGGCGATCGAACTCGCGACGCGCAACGAGAAGGTCGCGCGCGCGGAGGTCGAGCTGGTCCTTGCTTCGCGTCCCTATGGCGAGGGGCGGGACGGGGCGATCCTCCTTCCCGCGGATGCTCAGTGGATCGTCTGGCCGGAGTACCACGGCTTGGACATGCAGGACCGGCCGTTCGTCGATCATCGCCTCTGCCTTGTGCTCTCGGACGACCGTCGGAGTTTCGCGCCCGTGATCGTGAAGCTGCCCGTCGCAGCGGCTCGATCGCTCCGGGACGAGTTGAGGGCTGCGGCCGCCGAGTGATGCCGGCGCCGTGGCGTCCGCGGACGCGGCGCGTGCCGGAGCAGGGCCTCGGCGGAGGTCGACGACGGCGGCACTCGCTCCCGGCCGGCTGCCGGTCGAGGTCTCCTCGGGGCGCAGACCCGGCTTCCTCCGGTCGGAGTCGCGCGACCGTGCCTTCGGCGGCGTACCCTGCCGCCCATGCACTTCGAAGCCCACGGTTCCATCGTCGCCGATCTCGAGGCGCGGATCTTGACGATCCGCGACTCTCTTTGACTACGACACGAAGCTGAAGCACCGCGCCGAACTCGAAGGGCGGATGAACGACCCGGAGTTCTGGAACGCGCCGGAGCGCGCCCGGCAGGTGATCGACGAGTTCAAGCTCGTCAAGGCGCAGACCGAGCTCCTCGAAGCCGCCATCGCCCGCTTCGAGGATGCCAAGGTCGCCCTGGAGCTCGCGAGGGACGGGGGCGATCGGGCGCTCCTCCAGGAGGCCGACCAGTCGCTCTTCGAGCTCCAGCAGGAGATGGAGAAGGTCGAGCTCCAGACGCTTCTGGCGGGCCGGCACGATCACCGCAACTGCTTCGTGACGATCCGCTCCGGCGACGGCGGCACCGAGGCCGAGGACTGGGCGGAGATGCTCGACCGGATGTACCTCAACTTCTGGCGGACGTTGGGCTGGAAGGTCGAGGAGATCAGCCGCCAGTACGGCGCCGAGGTCGGGCTCGCCGAGGTCTCGTACCACATCAGGGCTCCGTACGCCTTCGGCTACATGAACTGCGAGCGCGGCACGCATCGCCTTGCGCGGGTGAGCCCCTTCAACGCCCAGGGCAAGCGGCAGACGAGCTTCGCGACCGTGGACGTCACGCCGGAGTTCGAGGAGACCAAGCTCGAGATTCCCGAGAAGGATCTCGAGATCACCCCGTTCGTCCGGGCCAGCGGCCCCGGCGGACAGAACGTGAACAAGGTCGCCTCCGCGATCCGGGTCGTGCACATTCCGACGGGGATCATGGTCGTCGCGAGCACCTATCGCGATCAGCCCCAGAACCGCAAGCAGGCTCTGGCGGTGCTCCAGGCGAAGCTCGAGCAGCTCGAGGAGGAGCGCCGACAGCGGGAGCTCGACGCCGCGACCGGCGGTCGGATCACCGTCGACAAGGCTGGCTGGGGAACGCAGATCCGCTCCTACGTGATCTACGACAACCGCGTCAAGGACCACCGCACCGGATTCGAGGTGATGAACCCGCAGTGGGTCCTCGACGGCCACCTCGAGGAGTTCATCGACGCGGAACTGAAGCGGCGTCGGTCGGAGCGGAACTGAGCGTCGAAGTGCGAGTCGATTCACTTCGGGCGCGTCGGGTCGGGCCGAGCGTGCTCGCCGCGTCAGCTCGGTTCAGGAAGTCGGCTCGACGCATCGCCCG
This sequence comes from uncultured Planctomycetia bacterium, assembly GCA_937871505.1. GTDB lineage: Bacteria > Planctomycetota > Phycisphaerae > Phycisphaerales > SM1A02 > CALMPF01. The sequence continues at coordinate 29,147 of CALMPF010000008.1, forward strand.
AAGACGCATCGGCTGAGGTCACGGGCCGCGACTCGCACGTCGCCGACGTCGTCATCATCTCGCTCACGCGTTCGAGGACGGAGAGCAGGTGCAGGCGATCCCAGTCGGGGATGCGGGTGAGCCCCGCGCGGAAGGCGTCCGGGAGGATCGGCGGCGACGTCGCCAGGAGCGTCTGCCCTGCTGTCGTCAGGGAGAGCAGCGTCGCGCGACGATCATCGTCGCTGCGCGTCCGCGTGACCAGACCGCGCGCGACCAGGCGATCGACGATGCCGCTCACGGTCGCGTGGCTGAGGTGGATCGAACGGGCGACGCCGCCCATCGGCGCCGGCTGAAGCCGCGCCACGGCACGCAGCACCGCGAGCTGCGGCCCGGTGAGGCTGCATCGATCGAGCAGGTGGCCGGAGTGGAGTTCGATCGCCCGGAAGACGTGTCGAAGGGCCATCGCGATCCGATCTTCGAGCTCTGCCGATGTCGGGACCGCCGCCGGCGCGGCGGGCGGGATCGCCGCGGGAGCGGCAGGCGGGATCGCTGCGGCTGCCGGGGGCGTCGTCTGCGAGTTCGTCTCGGGGATCGTCATGGGCGTGTTCCGTCGACGGCGGCGCCGGATCGTCGGGCCGCGATCACCTCGATCATGCGGAACGCACCTCCGATGATCACCGCCATCATTGCCGCGGGCACGGCGCCGAGCAGGGTGAGCCGCGGGTCGTTGCGGGCGAGGCCCCGGGCGATGAAGTCGCCGAGTCCGCCCGCTCCGATGTAGGTCGAGAGCGTCGCGATCCCAACCGTCAGGATTCCGGCCGTTCGCAGGCCCGCGAGGATGAAGGGCGCGGCGAGCGGCAGCTCGACTCTGCGCAAGCGCTGGCCGCGCGACATCCCCATGGCGTCTGCGGCGAGGGTGATCGACGGGGCCACGTTCGCGAGTCCCGCCGCGGTGTTCACGACCACCGGAAGCAGCGCGTAGAGGATCAGGGCCGCCACTGCCGGGAGGAAGCCGAGCACCCCGAGGAGCGCGAAGAGGAACGCCAGCATCGCGAGACTGGGGATGGTCTGCACGATCTCGACTGCGCCGAGCACCGCGGGCCGCGCGCGCCGGCTTCGATGCGCCCAGATCCCCAGCGGGATCCCGATGGCGATCGCGGCAGCCAGCCCCGCGCCGACGAGCAGGAGGTGCTCGACGGTCCGCGCCGCGAGCTGGTCGCGACGCTCCCAGGCGAGCTGGAGGAGCCCGGGTCGAATGCGGGCGCGAAGCGAGGCGATGGCCCCGGGGCCGCCTCCATCCGCGCGGCTTGCGTCACTGGCATCGTCGACATCGCGCCCGCCCCCCGAGCCACCCGGGATCCGGCCGCGCCGTGCGTCGATCCACCCCTGCGCCACCTCGGCGACCGACCGGCCGCCAAGGTCCACCTCCGCGTTGAGGCGACGCATCGTCTCGTCGTCGATGGTGCCGGCGAGGGCTGCGAGCGTCTCGCGCAGCTCGGGATGGCGCACCAGCGCATCGCCGCGCACCACCGGCGCGGCTCGATATGAGGGGAAGACGCCCAGGTCGTCCTCGAGGATCGCCATGGTCTCCGGATCGAGGCGAGGATCCGTCGCAAACCCCGCGATGACGTCGACCTGGCTTCGAAGCAGCGCGTCGTACATCAGTCCTGGGTCGAGATCGACGCTCCGGGCGAAGCGCGCCCCGAGCAGGCGCTGGAGCTTGGGAAGGCCGTCGGGGCGCTCGGAGAACTCAGCGGTGAAGCCGCCTGCGAGCCCGCCCGCATGAGTGTGAAGATCTGAGATCGCTTCGAGCCCGAGGGCATCGGCCATCTCGCGGCGCACCGCGAGTGCGTAGGTGTTGTCGAAGCCGATCGGTGGAAGCCACTCCAGGTCGAACTCGTCGCGGTAGATCGAGGCGACGAGACGGTGGGTCGCGCCCGGATCGGCCTGCGGTTCGAGGCCGAGTATTGTCACGAGCGCGGTTCCTGTGTACTCGACGTAGAGGTCGAGTTCACCGCGCCGCAGCGCCGCGTGGCAGACGTCGGTTCCTCCAAGCCCAGCTCGACGACGGACGAGGAGGCCCGCATCCTGCTCGATGAGCCGGGCGGCGATCTCGGTGAGCAGATGCTGCTCGGTGAAGGCCTTGCCGCCGACGCGGAGCGCGGCGTCGGCCGTCGCAGGCAGACGCGGTGCCGCAACCAGCCAGGCCGCCACCGCGAGCGCGATCCACCCCGCGCGGGCGAACGATGCCCCCCGCAGAGGAGTCTGGAGCGAGCCGCGACCGGCTGCATCCGGCGAAGTCGACCGCGCGCGGCGATGGCTGCCCTTGCGTCGCAGCGGTTCGCCCCGTGCGGACCAGCTCAAGCGCCGCACCGCGGACCGCTCCCTGCGTCCTCACGCAGATTCGGGATCACCATCGCCGCCTGCGCTTCCACGTGGTGCACCAGCGACTCGACGAAGCGATCAGCCGGCGCGGTGCGAAGGTCCTTCCACGAGCCGAGCTGAAGCAGGCGGCCCTCGTGCATCACGCCGACGCGATCGCCGAGCCGGATCGCCTCCATCGGGTCGTGCGTCACCAGGCAGATCGTGGTTCCCGTCCTCGAGCGGATCGTCTCGAGCTGCGTGTGCAGGTGCGTGCGCACCACGGCGTCGAGGGCGCCGAACGGCTCGTCCATGAGGAGATGTCCAGGGCGCGCCGCGAGCGCCCGGGCGATGCCGACACGCTGGCGCTGACCGCCGGAGAGCGACGCCGGTTGCCGTGTCGCGAAGAGGGCCGGCTTCAGATCGACGAGTTCGAGCATCTCCTCGGCGCGCCGGCGCCGGTCCTTCCGGCTCCACCCGAGCAGCCGCGGGACGACCTCGACATTGGCCAGAACCGACAGGTGGGGAAAGAGCCCCACATCCTGAAGGACGTAGCCGATCGACCGTCGCAGCGAGAGAGGATCGGATGCCGCGACTGGAACGCCGTCGACCGCCACGTCGCCTTCATCCGGGCGGTCCAGCGCGTTGACCAGACGGAGGAGCGTCGACTTCCCGCTTCCCGACGAGCCCAGCAGGGCCACCGTCTCGCCGTCGGCCACGGAGAAGGTCACGTCGCGCAGCGCCCACTCAGACCCTCCGTCGTACGACCGGCTTACGCGGCGAAACTGGATCATCTGGCGTCGAACCGACGCGGATGGGTCGACATCTCCGCGATGCGTCAGTAGAACAGTACAAGTATGGCACTCTGCCAACCGTGCCAAATGAGTCGTGTGCGACAGAATGTACGTCAGAAAGTCCCATTGCAGCATCGAGAAAGTCTGAGAATCTTCATGAATCTCATGGATCCATCGCGTAGACTTCAACCGTTCTCACGGAAGCCACGCAGATCCAATCAGTCGTACGCAACTGACTGAACCGATCGGTGATCGCGGAGACGCGTGGCGACCTCGGCCAAGCTCCGAACTTCTTGCCCGCGCGCGAACCGCAATCCACCATGCCCACGACTCCCACGACTCCCACGACTCCCACGACGCCTTACGCACCCCGAACGACGGCTTCGACCCGCACGACCCCCTCGGTCAGCCGGGTCAAGCTCGTCGACCTCGCCCTCCCGCATCCGAGGCTCCGTCTCGAGCAGGACGACGAGTGGGCCGTCGTCCGGCAGGGCACGCAATGGACGCGGATCAGACTGCATGATTACGACGCGGTCTTCGCCATCCCCGGGCTCTATGACCTCTGGATCTATGACGTCCTCGGGTGCACCTCGCCGCGCCGCGTCCGGCTGCTGCTCGATCGCGCGCTCGCCGACGCCGGAGTCGATCCTGCCGGACTCACCGTGCTGGATCTCGGCGCCGGCAACGGCTGCGTGGCCGAGGAACTCGCGCGGAGCGGGATCACCCGCTTTGTGGGCGTCGACATCGCTCCCCAGGCTGCGGTGGCCGCCGGGCGTGATCGCCCCGATCGCTACCTCGACTACGTCGTCTGCGACCTCACCGACCTCGACGGTGCCGATGGACGCCGCCTCGCGAAATTCCGGTTCAACGCGCTGACCTGTGTCGCCGCGCTCGGGTTCGGCGACGTACCGCCGGATGTCTTCACCGCTGCGCTCCGCCTGCTCGATCCAAGCTCATGGGTCGCCTTCACGCTGAAGACCGAGTTCGCCGAGGACGCCTCACTCTCGCCCTTCGCGACCCTCGTGAAGTCCCTCGACGAGCGCGGTGAACTGCGCATCGTCGCGCGCGAGAACTACGTCCATCGGCGCAACTCCGCGGGCGATGCGATCCAGTACACCGCGTTCGTTGCGCGGACGAAGGTCTGAGCAGGGAGGACGCCACCCGCTCGTCAAGGAGGCGCGGGGGTGTCGGCCGCGGGCTCTCTGCCGGTTCTGGAGGTTCCGGGGGGTTCCCGCGGGTCCTCGGCAGATCGGGCGGGGAACGGACCGATCTCCGCCTCTGTCCGCGGCGATGAGCGCGCGGCGAGCGCGGGGCTGGCGAGCGCCGCGTGGGTCCGGGCCCGGCATCGAGCAAGCGAGGGGGCTCGTCAGCGAGCACGCGAGAGCGGGGGCTCGAATCGCCGTCTTCGCCCCTTGGAATCGAGACGCGGGAGTGGTCGCTCGATCCTCGCCGCGCCTGGCAGCGGGCGGCTGCCAGCGGGCGCCTGGCACCAGGCAGCCGGCGCGACGTGGGAAGGGTGCCTGCTGGCGAAGCGAGCCGGGCGCCTCGATGGCGCGCACGCCTGACTCCAGCAGCCTGTGGCGAGAGTGTTGTGTAGGCGAGGGCGAGGGGCGCTCGAGCTCGATGCGCGCACCGACCGCGGGAGCCCCGACGCCGCGCGCCGGAGCGGCACGTCCCGCCGGCGTACTGGACCGCGCCCGGGCCACACCGAGCGGTGCGCCGAAGCCGCCTTGGTCCACGAAGGGGTCGCCACGCGGTGCCGCGCGGTGCGGCGCTGTGAGGAACCCAACGCACGCTCGACCACGGACACCCGCCGTCGGTTTCTGGCGGTCCGCCGGCGCCCGGGCGCGGGCGTCACGCCTTGCGCCGAGGGTTCCGGGCCTCCTTGTCGGCGCGGGTGCGCCGCGGGCCCGCGAGGGGCGTCACTCCGAAGGTCCCAGGGGCCGGATCGCGCGGAAGGGGCGGTTCGCGGCGTGGGAGTGGGCCCCGGCGTCCGTCGCGCGCCGGGGCGCGATCGTTGGAGCGCGAGCGCGGCGCAGGCCCGCGCTCGAAGCGACGTCCGGATCCCCTGGCTGCGCCGTGCTCCGGTCGCCGATCGCCGCGTCGAGGCGCGGGGGCGCCGCGGCCGCTGCGGTCGCGCGCCGCGATCGACCCTCTCGCCTCTCCCGCGCCTCTCACGCCGCGCGTCGCGCTCCCTGAAGATGAGCGCGTTCCTTGCCGTTGCCCTTCCCGCGCCTCGCCCGCTCTCCCGTCCCGCGTCCGGTCTCGTGCTGCGCCCGGCACCTCGCCTCGCGCTCCAGCCCTCGTTCCGACCGGGCGTGGAGCCCGATCGCCGATCAGAGCGCCGGCCCGACCCTCAGCTCGCGCGCCGGCTCGGGGTCCTCGCTGCGATCCTCGCTGACGTGTGGCTTCGAGTCCGTCGCTGCGCCGGCGAGTCTGAAGGCCTTCGGCGCGCTCGCGCGGCTTCCGCATGATGAAGAGGTAGTTGAAGCCGCGGAGGAAGAAGTTCTCAGCCTCGGCAGCCTTGTGGTAGTTCCCGTGTTCGAGCTTCCGGCTGTGCCGCACCACGCAGACGACGTCCAGCGGCGCGAAGCAGCGGCGCAGCCGCCTGAAGAGCTCGAAGCCGATGGGCATGAAGGTCCCGCGCGGAGCTCGACCGAAGTGTCCCGTCCCCTTGCGGAAGGAGTCGCTCACGTAGAGCGCCATGCATCGGTCGGGCTTGAGAACGCGGTCGATCTCGGCGATCACGTCCTCCATCGCCGCGTAGTACGCCTCGCCGCGATCCTCTCCGCCGGCATCGAGCTTCCCGATGCAGCGCGGATCGTCCGAATAGTCCACGTGCGTCGAGTAGGGAGGGTCGACGAAGACGAAGTCGGCGCTGGCGTCATCGAGCGGAAGCCGTCTCGCGTCGGCGCTGACGATCTCGGAGCGCGTCGGCGCGAGATCGAACCCCGCCGCCCGGCGAGCGAGATCCTGCGCGACGTCCAGCGTCGTCCCGCTGCCGCACATCGGATCGACCACGAGATCGCCGGGACGGGTGTATCGCTGGAGAAGCTGCCAGAGCAGCCAGCTCGGCGTGGCGCCGACATAGTCGCGGTCGCCCTGCTCCGTCGACCCGCCCGGTCCGTCGTAGTGCTGGCTGGGATACTCCCAGAGCGTCGTGGTCTCGATGCGCAACGGCGGCTTGCGGCGCGTGGCTGCGCGGCGATCGCCTGCGGGCCTCGTCGCCGCCGACGGCGCGGCGGCCCCGCGCGGCCGGGGGGGAGCCGTGCGCCGCTCGACGCCCCGGGCGCGGTCGCCGATCGCCGTGCCGCGAGCGGCATCGCGCCGCGCCGCTCCCTGGTGTCTTCCGCGCTCCCGGCCGGCGGACGTGGTCATTGTCCGTCCGGCTCCGCCGTCGGCAGCCAGACGGACATCGGTGCAGGTCCGCGGTTGCCGTGGGCGAAGTAGGGGATGGCGGTGAACTCCACCGGCACGCCTGCGGCCCCGGCGCGCCCGGGAATCTCCGCGGTGCCGCGGATCATCGGAAGGCCGTCGAAGAGGTCGTTGCGGCTGAAGACCTCGAACGATCCCGAAGGGTCGAAGCGCAGCGTCGAGAGGTCCACATCCGCGCCGAGATCGCCCTGTTCGACGCAGTATGCGACCGGTCCGCGCATCAGCGCGAAGCGGCCGCGCTCGCCCGGGACATCCGGGCGCCCCGCGACGGTGCGCACCGGCATCGGAAACTCGAGGTCGATGATGTCGTTGCTCCACTCGCGATCGAGGTACATGTATCCATTCTCGATCCGGGGCGCCGCCTCCGCGTGATTGATGCGGAGGATCGGTTGCTCGCACCACGCGGGCACGCGAAGCGCGAGGGTGAACTCGCGCGGGCGCGACGCCTGCACCCAGATCTGCGCCTTCTCGTTCCAGGGGTACTCGCCGCGGATCGTGAACCTGACGATCGGGCGGGCGAACGTGGTCGCGAACTCGCCCGGCGGATAGAAGTTGATGTAGACGACGTCGCGGTCGCGGGCCGCGACGAACTCGTCGACGGAGGCGATCACCCGGAGCAGCCGCAGCGGTCCGGAAGGATCCTCGAACCATGCCCCGCGCGCGACGGAGCCGTCGTTCGAGAGCGGCAGCGCGGAGTGGAAGCGGTCTCCCGAGAGCGAGACCCCGCCGCGCGCCGCGTTGTAGAGGACGCGCTCGGCCACGTCGAACGGGCGGGCGTCGCCATCGAGCATCGCCATCTCATGGGCGAGCTCGGCGAGCGCGACGGAGGCATCGAGGCTGCCCGGCGGAGAGCCTGCCTCCCCGGCGGTGCGAGGCGGCTCGAGCGAACCGATCACCGAGACGCGCGCGGGGACGAGTGCCGCCCAGATGTCGCGGAGAACGGCCTTGGCGCGGTCGTCTCTGGTCTCCCGTGCGTGCCGCGCGGCGGCGATGAGCAGGGCGAGGAGCTCCTCGTCGCCGAGCAGCGGCTCTCCGTCGGCGGCGCCCGTCCCGCCGCGCACGATCGCCCGGGCGTGCTCCAGCCGGCGCCGGTCGAGGAACCATTCGGCGAGCTCGCGCTGCGCCCCGGCGCCGGTGACGTCGTGGAGTCGCTGGAGCCCCAGTTCGATCATCGGCCGTCGACCCATCGCGCCGCGGCGGTTCGGTCCGAACGTCTGCACGATGCCGTTGGCGGCGCGGGCGCCTGCGTCGAGCAGCTCGCGCCGGCCCTGCGCTTCCCAGAGCGCGACGCCCGCGAGCATCAGGAAGGCCTGGTTGGAGAGTTCGGCGCCGTTGGAGAGGTCATTCCAGCGCGATCGCGCCGCCGGATCGCGGAGCTGCACCGAGGTGTCGATGTAGCCATCCGGAAGCTGTGCCGCGACGATCCGCCGGACGAGATCATCCAGCCGCATCGATGCGAAGTCGTCGCCGCCCCCCGCAAGCGCGAAGGCCGCCGCCTCGGCGATCCGATAGAGATCGGCGTCGGCGGTCGCCGGTCCCTGATGCGGACCCTGCTCGCGCCGGGCCGCGAGATCGAAGTTGGCGCCGCGTCCATGACGCTCGGCCTCGTTCCAGAGGTGCGTCAGCGACCGGCGCCGATTGACGACCTGCGCCTCCGACCAGAATGGATCGTGGAGCGCATACTCGTAGAAGCGCATCGGCCGGATCGGCCGTTCGGGGATCGTCAGGTCGATTTCGTCCTCGAGCGGAATCGCGCCGGCGTCAGGGGGCGCCTGGGCAGGCTGCTGCGCCGGAGGAACCTGACCTCGGCGCGTCTCCTGGATCAGCTCGAGCGGGCTCGCCTGAAGCGAGATCATGTTCGCCGCGATCGCCGCCGTGTGCGCCGCGGAGTGCGCCGTCAGCGCGGTCGCGCCTGAACCCACGATGAAGGCAGCGATCGCTGCGGCCACAGCCGCTCGTCGGAGTGTCTTCTTGGGCATGGGACGAGCGTATGCGTCGCGCGCCCCGAGCGTGCCGCCCGTCGCCTGACGACCTCCTTTCGAAGGCTCAGCGTCGGACACATCGGCCTCGGGCGAAGCTCGGTCGCCGTGTCGCCGCAGCGCTGGTTCTCGGTCGCCCACGGCGATCGGCGGGCATCGCGTTCCGGCGCGCGGGGTTTCCGCATCGCTCGGGGCGATGACCTCCTCGGCGCTCCGCGAGTCCGACCGCCGCCATCCCGATCGACGCTCGCCGGAGCGTCAGACCTCGACGCCGACCATCCGCAGCGCCGCCTTCGCGACGTCGGCGTGGTGAAGCCCGCAGGAGCGGAGGATGTCATCCTCGGTCAGCGCCGACTTGGGAATGCGCCGCACGAAGAGCTGCTGGATGGTGAAGCTGTCCCCCGCCTCCGCGCAGGCGTCGGCGACCGCGGAGCCGATCCCGCCTCCGTAGTTGTCCTCGACCGTGAGGATGTTCCCGCCGTTGGCGTTGGCGAGGTCGAGCAGCGAGTCGGTGTCGAAGGGGATCGAGTAGAGATCGACGAGCGTCGCGTCGACGCCGGCCTTGTCGAGCAGCTCGAGGGCCTTGTTGCATTCGTGGACCATGTACCCGGCGGCGACGATGAGGAGGTCCTTGCCGCGGTTGAGCACCTCGAACTTGCCGAGGTTGAAGAGCGTCCGGTCGTCGTAGAGGAACTCGACATCGGTGCGCAGCGTGCGCATGTAGCAGGCCCCGGTGTACTCCGCCATGGCGAGCGTCAGCGCGTATGCGGCGAAGGCGTCGGCTGGCTGGAGCACGTAGCAGCCGGGGTTGCCGCGATGATCGCGCATCGACGCGAAGGCGCGGAACCACGCGACATCAGGCAGGGCCATCTGACTCGGTCCGTCGGCGGCGAGCGTGATGCCCGCGTGCGACCCGACGATCTTGAGGTTCGCGCCGGAGTTGATCGCCATCTCGATCTGGTCGTAGCCGCGGGTGGCGAACTTGGCGAACGTCGAGCAGAAGGGCACCTTGCCGGCGGCCGAGAGACCTGCGGCGACGGAGAACATGTTCTGCTCCGCGATGCGGCACTCGACGAACCGGCTCGCCAGCGCCTTGTCGTTGGCGAACCACTCCGCGAAGGTCGAGTTCTTGACGTCGGCGTCGAGCGCGAAGACCTCGTCGTTCGCGTGCCCGAGCACGCGCAGCGCCAGGCCGTACGCACGGCGGGTGGCGAACTTGCCGGTCTGGAACGTGCTCTGCATGTCGAACTGGCGCATCGCCCCCGCGAAGCTCGGCGCGTCCTTCGGTTCCTCGCGCGCCGGCACCTGCTCGGCCGGCGGGTAGATCTTGAGCTGATCGTCGCTGGCAAGCGATGTCGTCAGCGAGAGCCGGGCCGCATCGAGCTCCTCGTGCGCCGCCTGAAGCCGCTCGCCGGTCGCCGGCTTGCCGTGCCATCCGCCGCCTTGAAGGCTCGGCGTCCCCCAGCCCTTGACCGTCTTGGCGACCACCGCCATCGGGGCATCGGCGGGTCCGAGCTTGGCGAACTTCTCGAACGCCGAGCGGATCGCCTTGGGATCGTGGCCGTCGATCACCGCCGGCTGGAGCCCGAAGGCCTCGAGCTTGGCCGCGATGGTCTCCGCCGACTGCTGCCCCGAGACGCGGTCGGACTGGCCGTACTGGTTGCAGTTGAAGATCGGAAGGACGTTGTTGAGCTTGCGGTCGACGATCAGGTCGAGGGCTTCCCAGATCTGCCCTTCGCGACTCTCGCCGTCGCCGATGATGCAGTAGATCCGCCGGTCGAGGCCATCGGACCGGGCCGCGATCCCCAGGCCCGCCGCCACCGAGAGCCCCTGTCCGAGCGAGCCGGTGGCGGCGTCGAAGAAGGGGAAGCCCTCCATCGGATTGGGATGGCCGTCGATGGGCGACTCGAGCCGGCGGAGCGACATCGCGTCCTCGCGCGTCATCGGGCGGAGCGTGCCTCCGAGCGCGGGGTCCTTCCCGATCATCACGCCTAGGTCGGCGCAGGCCGCATAGATGATCGGCACCGCGTGACCCTCGGAGAGGACGAGCCGATCCGATGTCGGATACCGCGGGTGATCCGGCGACCAGCGCATCGAGTGGTACATCAGCACCACCGTGATCTGCCCGAGGCTCAGCGCCGAGGTCGGGTGTCCGCTTCCCGCCGCCGCACACATGTCGAGGACCAGATGATCGAGCTGGATGGCCTTGGCATGGACGGCTGCTTCGAAGGACATGGGCTCCCTTTCAGGGACGATGGGGTGCGAATCGGGCCACGTCCGCCCGAGGCTGCCGGAACTGCTCCCCGGGCTGGCCTGGCGCGGCGGCGACAACCACCCGCCCCGAGCCCTCGGGCCCGCGGGTGGGTGTTCCGATGGTCCGGCGGCGGCGTGAAGATCCGTAGTATCCGCCCTTCGGGCGCGGTTCGCAACCTCGGTCGGCGCAATCGACGGGACCGACGGCGCCGAGCGCGGCGGAACGTGCAGGATCGAGGCCGGCGGCGCATCTTGGAGGGCCCATGGCGACCTTTCGACCCATCGACGCAGTCAGGAATCTCCTTCGAGATCGGACTCGCGGTCTCCCTTCTGGCTTCTGCACCGCCGCCCTCGCCCTGATCTGCTGCCTCGCGGTCCCGGCTGGCCGGGCGATGGCGCAGGGGACGGGGGGCGCCTTCCCTGACCCGATCGCGATCCGCGACGTGGAGCGTGCGGCCGAGCGGCTTGGAGCCGACGCCGCCCAGCGGGTCGAGCTCGAAGCGCTCCACGATCGCTATCGGGCGGAGATGCGCGAGCTTCGGGAGAGCCGGATCGAGGAGTACCTGCGCGATTCGGCGGGGGCGCCGCGGCGCACGCGCGAGGAGGTCGAGGCGAGCGTCGTCGAGCGGCGGCGGCTGCTCGAGCAGATCGAGCGCGTCGAGCGCCGGTTCTTCGAGGGCGTCGCCTCCGTCCTCCGGCCCGAACAGGGGTTGATCCTGGAGTCGATCCGCGAGCGGGCGCGGCGCGATCGGCTTCGCGGCGTTCTCGACGCTCCTGCGGCTCAGGCGGTCTCCTTCGAGCTTCGAGATGCCGTCAGCGCGATCGAGCTCGACGAGGCACTCAGCTCGGCGATCGCGCCGCGCATCGAGGCTCACGAGCGCCGGGTGACGCGCCAGCTCGCTGAGCTTGCGGCGCTGGCGGTGAGTCAGCCGTTGGCGACCGCCGACGCGGTTGCCCTGGCAGACCTGCGGGCGCCGAGCCGAGCGCCGAGCACGGAGGAGGGCGACGAATGGCGCGACGAGATGGAGGCGTTCATGCGCGAGCGCGCCAGGATCCGCGCGGAGGCCGCCGCGCCGCAGCGCGCCAAGCGGCGGGAGATCGCGATGGCGAACCTCGCCGCGGTCGAGGCGATCGGGGCGGAGCTTCCGGAGGCGGCGCGCTGGCGCCTCTTCGATCGTTTCGTCAGGGAGACCTGGCCGGAGCTCGCCTCGGACGGCGCCGTCGACCGGATCTTTGACACGGCCCGCACGCAGCGTTCCGCGGAGGACGAAGCGGAGCTGAACGCGGAGGAGCTCGAGGCGATCTCGGAAGCCCACCGGGCGGCGCGGGCGGAACTGCGGCGGCTGGTCCTCGAGTCCGTCGCGGCGGGGGCTGCCGCGGACGACGATGGGGGATTCTCAGTCATCCGGCTCGGTCACGAGTCCTTCGAACGCCGCCAGGCCCGCCTCGATGCGCTGCGCACCGCCCGGGCCGCGATCGCGGAAAGGGCGCGCGAGGATCTCGCGGCCATCCTCGGCGCGGAGCGTGCAGAGCGTTTCGCGGCGCGCCAGAGCGGAGCGAGGCGGGGTGCGGAGGGAGGAGGCGGATCCGGGGGCGTTGAGGTCCGCCGCGCGGCGGTGAGCGTCATGGTGATCGCCGCCGAGGACGGAGCCGTCGGCGACGGCGAGCCGATCATCTTCGAAAGCTCGGAGATCCTGCCTCTCGACGCGGCAGGCGGCATCGCCATCGGCGGTGCTGCCCAGAGGCTCGGAATGGGCGGAGCGGGACCGCTGCCGCGCCCGATCGACCGCGAGCGGATGCGCCGCCTGGCCATCGAGCTCGGGCTCGACGGCGCCGAGCGTTCGATCATCGAGATGCTCGATGAGGACTATCGCACCGAGTACGCGGCGCTTCGAGACCAGGAGCTCGAGATGCTGCGCAGTCTCGGAGTCGGCGTGGCCATGGCGGCGGGGATCGGACCTGGCGGTGCCGCGATTCCGACTTCGGATCAGGTCGAGCGCGGTCCCCTCGCGATGCGCCACGCGGCGCAGCGCCTCGCCCAGGTGGACGAGCGCCTCTTCGACGACCTCGAAGCGCTCTATGGCGACGGTCGGCGCGGCGAGCGGATCCGCTCGGTCCGCGAGCTCCGGCGCCGCGAGCTGCTCCGGGCCGAGGCGACCGCGCCGGGCGCGCTGGTGCCGATGTTCGGCTTCGACGCGTCGCGCGAGGCAGACCTCGATCTCGCCGTCGTCGTCGACGCGATCGGGCTCGACGAGCCCGCGCAGGCTGCGGTCGAGGGTCTCCTCGTCCGCTATGACGAGCAGGCGCTCGCGATGCTCAGGCGCCGGGCCGACATCAAGCTCGACGCGCAGCGCGAGATCGATCGCTTCCACGCCTCCGCGCTCTCGATCGACGGTGAGGGCAGGGTGGAGTTCTCCGCCTCCAGCGACACCTCCGGCTTCGACCGGATGGCGCGGGCGCAGGAGCGGATCGCGGAGGCCTCCCGCGCCGGGGCCGAACTCAACCGGGCGATGGCCGCCGAGATCGCGGCGGCGCTGCCCGAGGAGCCGCGCGAGCGCCTGCGGCGCGCGTACAACCGCGCCGCCTGGCCCTCGGTCTACGTCGATCGGCACGATGCGTCGAGCAGGATCGAGGCGGCGCTGGCGCTTCCAGACCTCGACGAGCCGATCCGCACCGCGCTCGCCGCGCTGGCCGCGGAGCACGATCGGGCCTATGAAGCGCTCTGCGACCGCATGGTCGAGCACCACCGGGCCGGCTCGCCCTCCGCGTCGGGGTCCGCGGATCGCGGCGCAGGGGACATCCGCGCGATGCAGGCGCGGCAGAACGAGCTGCAGAAGCTGCGCTTCGAGCGGAGCGAGATGAACGCCGCGTCGCTCCGTCGGCTGGCGTCCCTGCTGGATGACTCGCAGCGCGAGAGGATCGGCGGGATCGAGCTGCCCCGACCGCAGGAGAGGCCCACCATCCGCTTCGGGGCGCCGTAGCGGTCCGGCGCCCCGTCTGCTTCGCTTCTCCTTGCAGGAGATCCGCTTCCGACCGCCTCGCGACGAAGCCAAGGGGCGCTGGAGTGCTGGCGCCTCGCCGGGACGCGTCGTCACCCCAAGCAGCCTGTGAGCCTGTGGCGAAAGCGGATGCGCCGAACGTCAAGACGCCCCGCGACCGGAGTCACGGGGCGTCTTGACGTTTGCTGGGCCGATCCGGCGAGGGGTCGCCTCGACGGCCTTTCCCTCGGGTCGCCGATGGACAGGCCCGGAGGATCGCCGCCGTGGAATCAGGTCCAGTTGCCGAGGAGGACGCCGAGGTCGCCGCCATCCACGGTGCCGTCTCCGTTGAGGTCCTCATCGCACCCGTCGCACTCGCCCCACGCTCCGAGCATGATGCCGAGGTCGGCGCCGTCGACGATGCCGTCGCCGTTGAGGTCGCCGGGGACGGGTTCGCATTCGTCAGGGATCCCGTTGCCGTTCAGGTCGAGGCTGTCGCCGCGGGCGATGTCGCAGGTGTCGGCCACGCCGTTGCCGTTGCAGTCCGGAAGCGGAGTTGCCAGGGGATCCCGGATCACCTTGTAGATGGCGCTCATGTTCGAGTTGAGATGGTGCCGGATGAAGTAGAGCTCCCCATCGTGATCCTCCGCGAAGCTGACCACGTTGGCGATCGTGTGCCCCTCGATCGTCGGGGTGAACTTCGAGGTCTGCACCGCGAACTCCGTCACCTGGTTTCCGTCCCAGCGGAAGCTCCAGTACCGGTTGCTCCCGTAGTCGGCGAAGAAGAAGGTCCCGTCGGCCTCGGGGATCGCGCATCCGCGGTAGACGTGCCCGCCGATGACGCAGGTTCCGCCTGTCGGTCCTCGGTCGTAGACGTGGATCGGCATCGTGAGCTCGGGCGAGTTGCACTCGCACCCCCCAAGCCCCGTGCAGAGGTTCCCTTCCATGCACCGCCAGCCGAAGTTCAGGCCGGTCATGCCGGCCGGCGCGACGTTGACCTCCTCGCGGGCGTTCTGTCCGACATCGCCGATGTAGAGGTCTCCGGTCCTGCGGTCGAGCGAGCATCGCCACGGGTTGCGCAGCCCGTAGTGGAGGATCTCATCGTCCCCCGCGAGTCCGACGAAGGGATTCGAGGCGACGATTGCGTAGTTGCGGCTCGGATCGTCGGGGAAATCGTCCGCGTCGACATCGATGCGGAGGATCTTGCCGAGCTTCTGGTTGACGGTCTGCTGGGCGAGGTTTCCCGGATCGTTCGCCGCGCTTCCGTCTCCGCTCGAGATGAGCAGGTAGCCCTCGGCGTCGAAGGCCAGCCAGCCTCCATTGTGGTTCGGGGCGGGCTGTGCGTATGTGATGACCACCTGAGCCGAGTCGGGATCGAGCGTGACCGGGCTCGTCGCCACATAGCGGACCACGACGGTCGCCCAGTTGTTGGCCGTGTAGTTGAGGTAGACGTAGCCGTTGGACTGGAACTGCGGATGGAACGCGATCCCGAGCAGGCCCTGCTCCGAGACGTTGCCGATGCCACCGCCGACAAGCGGGTCGATGTCGAGCATCGGCTCGGGAAGGAGCGTGTCCGACGCGAGGTCGTAGACGCGAACTCGGCCGGGCTTCTCGGTGACGTAGATCCGCGACGAGTCGCCCGGCGCGAAGGCGAGGTGGGTAGGCCAGGTCAGGCCGACCATCACCCGCGTGGTCCGAAGCGGAATGTTCGAGCCTTGGCCGGGGGCGCACGGCGAGGTCGCGAGCGCCGCAAGGAGGGCGAAGGCGGCGAGACGGTCGAAATGCATGAGGTCATCTCCTGAACTCGGGATCCGGAATCGAGTGCCGCCCACGCGCGGGCGTGAACTTGGCTGCACTCCTGGAGCTGTGACCTGACCGTCCTCCCGGAAGGGGATGATCGGACGCATCGCCCGACGGCGTCGGCGATCTTCGTCGGCGGCCTCGTGGCCGCGTCCGTCGATCTCGATGCCACGGGAATCCGCGCTCGCTCGTCCTCCGACGAGGGGGCTTCGGACAGGATCGGGAACCCTACCGGAGCCGGGCCAGATCCGCAACGAAAAGACGCCCCGCGACCGAAGTCGCGGGGCGTCTTGACGGTTGCTCGGCCGATCCGGCGAGGGGTCGCCTCGCCGGTCTTTCCATCGGGTCGCCGATGGACAGGCCCGGAGGATCGCCAGCGTGGAATCAGGTCCAGTTGCCGAGGAGGACGCCGAGGTCGCCGCCATCCACGGTGCCGTCTCCGTTGAGGTCCTCATCGCACCCGTCGCACTCGCCCCACGCTCCGAGCATGATGCCGAGGTCGGCGCCGTCGACGATGCCGTCGCCGTTGAGGTCGCCGGGGACGGGTTCGCATTCGTCAGGGATCCCGTTGCCGTTCAGGTCGAGGCTGTCGCCGCGGGCGATGTCGCAGGTGTCCGGCTGGCCGTTGCCGTTGCAGTCAGGCAGCGGATCCGCCGAGGGATCGCGGACGACGCGATACAGCCAGCCCTGCCCGGTGCCGCCGCCATGGCGGACGTAGTACATCTCGCCGTCGTGGTTCTCACCCCACGCGACGACGAGGTTCGAGGTGAGACCTTCGAGCGTCGGCGTGAACTTGGAAGTCTGCACGGTGAACTCGGTCGCGCTGGAGCCGTTCCACTTCACGCTCCAGTAGCGGTTCGTCCCGTAGTCGACGAAGAAGTACGTGCCATCGGCCTCGGGGATCTCGCAGCCGCGGTAGACGAGTCCGCCGGTGATCGAGATGCCGCCGGTGGGTCCGTGGTCGTACCAGTGGATCGGCATGGTCAGCGACGGCGACATGCAGGTGCAGCCGCTGAGCCCGGTGCACAGGTTGCCTTCCATGCACCGCCAGCCGAAGTTCAGGCCCGCGGAGCCTGCGGGTGCGACGTTGACCTCCTCGCGGGCGTTCTGGCCGACGTCCGCGATGTAGAGGTCGCCGGTCGCCCGGTCGAACGTCGAGCGCCAGGGGTTGCGGAGCCCGTAGTGGAGGATCTCGTCGTCGCCTGCCATCCCGACGAAGGGGTTCTCGGGGGGGATCGCGTAGTTCCGCGTCGGGTCGGCGGGGAAGTCATCGCCATTGACATCGAGCCGGAGCATCTTGCCGAGCTTCTGGTTGACGATCTGCTGGGCCCGGTTCCCGGGATCGTTCGCGCTGCCGCCGTCGCCGCTGGCGATGTAGAGGTAGCCGCTCGGCCCGAAGCCGATCCAGCCTCCGTTGTGGTTCGTGAACGGCTGGGTGAACGTGATGATCTGGAGGGCGGTGCCGGTGTTGATCGGGGCTTCCGGATTGTTCGGGTCCATCGTGTACCGCGCGACGACGGTTCCTCCCGCGTTGTTCGTGTAATAGAGGTACACGTACCCGTTGGTCTGCCAATCGGGGTGGAACGCCAGACCGAGGAGCCCCTGCTCGTTGTTCTGCGTCGTGCCGCCGCCGACGATCGGGTCGATGTCGAGGATGGCGGGGAGGAGGGTGCTGGTCGACTGCTTGAAGATCCGGATCGTCCCGCGCTTCTCCGTGAGGAAGACCCGGTCGTTGTCGCCCGGGGCGAAGACGACGTTCGTCGGGAAGGTCAGCCCCGTCGCGATCCGCGAGGTCCGGAGCGGAATCGCCGCCCCGCCTTGCGCGGCGGCGAGGCCCGTGAACAGGGTGGTCGACAGCAGTGCCAAGCTCAGAAGTCGGGTGCGGTTCATCGGATCGGAGTTCCTTGGGGGGACGCGTGGAAGCTGCGGGCTTGCGGTGAAGAGACCACGTCACGTCCGCTGCGGCGGACGTCGATCGTCGTCAGAAGCCCGCCGCTGGCGACTCGAACGGGCAGTCGCGCAGGGGACGGTGGGGGAGACCTCGAGTGCCACGACAAGCCACCGATCAGGAGGATCGGCGGCTCAACCCGGGGCCACCTCGAAGTCTGCTGGCGTCGCCGGGGACTCCGGCGACGAAGTAACACTAACCCCCGGCGGCCGACCGGACAAGAAAAAGTCTCGACTTCGGCGCGAAGGCGTGGCGGACCGGCGTCCGGCCGGCCGGACGGCTGGCGAAGCCGTCGTGGACCGACGTCCAGCCGGACGGCTGGCGAAGGCGTCGTGGACCGGCGTCCAGCAGGACGGCTGGCGAAGGCGTCCTGGACCGGCGTCCAGCAGGACGGCTGGCGAAGGCGTCCTGGACCGGCGTCTTGCCGGAGAGCCGTGGGCATCTCGTTTCCGCCGCGACTCCCCGCGCGGCACCGACGGCGAACGCCCTGACGCGCTCGACGCCGGGATGCTCCGCCGTCGATCCCAAGCGACGCTGCGGAAGGACGCACCCTGCGTGAACATGGACACACCTTGCGCACCGGCCGTGCGTGAACATGGACACACCTTGCGCACCGGCCGCGGCGGTTATCAGAACAAGCTGACAGGGATGCTCCGGACTCCGGGCCGCGCAAGGGGCCGCGCGAGGACACACCTGGGCGGCGCTGGGCGGCGCAAGGACAGGGCGGCGCAAGGGGCGGCGCATGGACACACCTCGCGCGAACATGGACACACCCTGCGCACCAGTTGCAGCGGTTATCAGAACAAGGCGGCAGAGGTGCTGAGTACTCCGGAAGGCCTGCTCCGCCCGGTTCGGAGCTGCGCAAGGACACACCCTGGGCGAACAGGGCCGCGCAAGGACACACCTTGCGCGAACATGGACACACCCTGCGCACCGGCCGCGACGGTTATCGCGACAAGACGGCAGAGGTGGTGGCAATCTCGGAAGGTCTGCTTCCCGCCCCGTCGGGGCTGGCCCGCTGCTCGTCGAGCGTGTCCAGGCGCTGTCCAGTGGGGTACTGGCCCTCCGGCGTCTCTCCGCGGGGTTCACTCCGGGTCCACGCCGGGCGCGGGTCAGAGCCTGCCCACGCCTCGACCCGCCGTGGCGAGCGTCGGGACGTGCGCGACCCGCTCATCCGGTCCTCCCCGGCTGGGGTCCCCGGCGACGCGATCGCGGGGCGAGCCCCGCCGAGCGGGTCTCACGCAGGGAGGTCGGCCGTGCCGAGCAGGCGATCGACCGCCTCGTTGGCTGCGTCGACGAAGGGGAGGAGCACGATCTCGGCGTCGAGCGACTCAAAGAGCGCCGCGTCGCGCAGGCCGTGCGCGGTCAGCGCGACGCGACCTTGGTACCCCGCGCTGCGGAGATGGCGGAGGACGGCGACGTTGGTCGAGCGGTGGGGCACCGCGCAGATCACCAGAGACGCCGATGCGAGCGGAAGTGCCAAGGCGAACTCCGGATCCTCGGCGTCGCCGTGCTGCGCGGCGAGCCCCTCCCGCTGCGCGTGGCGGACGGCCTCGGGGTCGAAGTCGATGCCCAGCACCGAGCGACCCCGTGCCATCAGGCCGCGCAGGATGTTCCCTCCGTAGCGGCCGAGACCGAGCACGATCGTGTCGATGTCGCGCTCCCCGCGTTCGACGTGCTGGATCTCTCGGAACGGATGTGCACGCTCGAAGAGACCGAGGTACGGCGCGACCGCCTCATAGATCGGTCCCGAGTAGAGGATCAGGTAGGTCGAGACGCCGATGGTCACGATCCCGACCAGCGTGACCAGCCCGAGCGTGTCCGGCGAGATGTGATCGACGGCGACCCCCAGCGCCGCGAGGATCAGAGAGAACTCGCTGATCTGGGCGACCGTGAGCCCGGCGAGGAAGCCCGTCCGCCGTCGATACCCCATCGCGCCCATGATCGCCATGACGATCAGCGGGTTGCCGATGAGGACGAAGAGCGAGAGAGCGCTCGCCGCCCCCACCTGGGCCGTGAGCCGAGAGAGGTCGAGCGAGGCGCCGAGCTGCACGAAGAAGAAGAGCAGCAGGAAGTCGCGCACGCCGGTGAGCCGCCCTCCGATCGCGTCGCGCCACGGCGTGCCGGCGAGCGAGCAGCCCGCGAGGAACGCCCCGACCTCTCCGCTGAGGCCGATGATCTCGCAGATCGCGTAGAGCCCGACCGCCCACGCCAGCGCGAAGAGCGTCAGCGCCTCCGGCGCGCGGGCGAGCCGCCGGGTCAGGGGGGGGAGAGCGAAGCGCATCAGCAGCCCCACGCCGAGGAGCAGCGCCACGCCCTTGCCGAGCGCGATGAGCATGCGCGCAGCCCCGAATCCGGCCGCGCCCTCTTCTGCCGCCGCTGCGCCGCCGCTCCCGGCGCCGAACGCCGCCAGGGCGATCATCGCCACGATGACGACGAGGTCCTGCACGATCAGGAATCCGACGGCGATCCGGCCATGCAGGGCGTCGATCTCCCGCTTGTCGCTGAGGAGCTTGACGATGATGATCGTGCTCGAGAACGTCAGGGCCACGGCGGCGTAGAGCGCATCGAGCCACGGAAGGCCGAGCCCGAGACAGATCACGAAGCCGATGAGCGACGTGAAGGCGACCTGCCCGAGCCCGGTCGCGAGCGCGACCGGTCCGACGCTCCGCACGACGTTGAGGTCGAGCCGGAGTCCGACGAGAAAGAGCAGGACCGCGATGCCCGCCTTCGCGAGAAGCCCGAGGACATCGTCCTTCGTGACCAGCTCGAGGCCGACCGGGCCGACGAGGATTCCCACGGCGATGAACCCGACGATCAGCGGCTGCCGCAGCCACGTCGCCAGCGCGCCGAAGAGGGCGGAGATGCCGAGGATCGCGGCGAGCCGCTCGAAGGCTGGGAGATCGGCGAGCACCGGGTGAGCGTACTCGATCGGCGTGCTCGCTCGGGGCGTGCCGGTCTTCGTGCGCGGACTCGCGCAGGCCGCGCGCCGATGGCGGTCGTCCTCCGGTTCATCGCGGAGGCGCAGCGCGCCGCGGCAGGCGCCGTCCCGCGCGCGGCCGCGCGGACTCGCGCTCCGGAGCGCGCCGGGTCGGCGCCGCGCTGTACCGACCCTCGACCACGGGCCTCGCGGCGGTTCACCAGCCGGGGATGAGGAACTTCCCGTCGCGCTGGATGAGCTCGCCGTCGCACTCGATCGTCCCGCCCGCCACCGCGTTGCCATCCTGCGCCTTGCGCGGCCTGAGATCGCAGACCATGTCCCAGTGCAGACCGCTCTGGTTCGAGTTGCCCGACTCCGGGTAGCCCGCGCCGACCGCGGCGTGGAAGGTGCCGCCGATCTTCTCGTCGAAGAGCGTGTTGCGTGAGAACTCCGTGATCCCGTAGTTGGTCCCGATGGCGATCTCGCCCAGCGTGCGGGCGCCGGAGTCCTGGTCGAGCAGCCGGATCAGGAACTCCTCGTTGCGCGTCGCGGTGGCATCGACCACGCGGCCTTCCTTGAACGCCAGCCGGACTCCCGCCGCCTCGCGGCCGTTGTAGACGGCGGGAAACGTGTAGTTGACGTGCCCATCGGCGCCGCGGGGACCGGCGAAGACCTCGCCATCGGGGAAGTTCTGCCGACCGGAGCAGTTGATCCACGTGGAGCCGGCGACATCGACGACCAGGTCGGTTCCGTCGTGGCCGTCGCACGCCGGCGCGCGGAAGCGGAGCGTGCTGCGGCCCTGCAATCGCTCGCGCACGCGCTCCTGCCGCTCGTGCACCGCCCTCCATGCCGCGACGGGGTCAGCGTGATCGAGGAGCCCGGCTCCGAAGACGAACTCCTCGTACTGGGCGAGGCTCATCTCCGCATCCTGCGCCGCGGCCTGCGTCGGCATCTGCGTGCCGCACCAGCGGAGCTTCCCGGCGGCCGCCCGCTCCATCGAGCGCTGCATGGTGGGTCTGGCTCCTTGCTGGAACCTGGCCACCCGGGCCGGATCGAAGCGCGAGAGCGAGCGCGTGTTCTCGTCCGCGAGCAGGACGATGTTGACGTCGATGGTCTCGACGTAGCTGAGCATCATCGCGTTGGCGCGTGCGAGCTGCTCGTCGGTGCCGTGGGTGAGCAGCGACTCCGCGACGGCGCTGCGGCGGATCACCGGGAACGGATCCCCCCCCGCCCGCACGCACGCGTCGATGACGGCGGTCGCGAGCGGCCATCCGGCCGGCTCGAATGCGACGCCGACGACATCGCCCGGCTTCACCCCGGTCGAATAGGTGACGAGGACATCGGCCAGCCTGTCGAGACGCGGATCGCGGGGCATGCGGGGAGGGTACCGTCCGCTCGCCGGGACCGGGGCGCGGGCCGGTCCGGCGTCAGGCGTTGCTGGGCGCGGCGCCGGGAGCCTGCGCCGGATTCAGGCCAGCCGCTCGCCCGGCTGCCACGGCGGAGCCGGGACGTCGAGCGTGTCCGCGACGGCGCGGAGGATCTCGATCTCGGTCGCGGTGCCGACGGCGTCGACGGCGATCGTCGCGGCGCAGGCTTCGAGCACGCGCCTCTTGAGGCGCGGCGCGAGCTCTGCGAGCCGGTCGAGCGCCGCGTCGAGCCGCGGAGAGTCGATGGCGTGCGCCGGGAGCGCATCGCCGAGATCCTCGCCCGCCGCCCGAGCGCCCGCCCTGAACGCCCCCTGCACCGACTCCGGCGTGCGGTTCCCCGCGTGGGCGAGAAAGCTCAGCAGCGTGGCCAGCTCGCTGCGCAGCCTCGCGATCGCGTAGTGGTGCGGGCGCGGAACCGCAGCCAGTCCGAAGTGTCGATCGAGGTGCTGGATGACCAGCCGCCGCAGCACCCAGCCGAAGATCGAGGGCGGCTGCTCCATCGCCACCAGCGCTTCAGCGCGCGACCGGAACGTCTCGTACTGACCGCGCGCGAGGGATCGCAGCGCGGGCATGCAGATCTCGAGCGTCGCGAGGCGCGAGCGCGGATCGGCGGCCGCGATCGGCCCATCGAGCTTCCGCACCAGCGTCGCCAGCTCCGGTTCGCCGCTGCCTGCCAGGACGCGCTGCTGCTCGGCGCGAAGCGAAGGCCGGGCGCTGAGGAGCAGGCAGAGGATCACCGCACGGGCCCCATACGGCTCGTGCGCCGCGTCGCTCACCGCCGGGTCGATCGAGGCGAGAATCCGCGCCGCGGCGTCGAAGTCCGGCGCCGCCGCCGTTGCGGAACCCGGATGCGCGCCCGCCGCAAGCGCAGCTCCGGCCGCCGCGCCGGGGATGGCTCCCGGGAAGCCGGTCCGGCGCAGCGCGTCTCCGAGCGAGTCGGCGCCGCCGCGCCGCTCGCGCGGCCGCTCCGTCCCGTCCCGCGCGGAGGGTCGGCGGATGAGCTTCGGAAACGCGCCGTCCCAGCCGGGCACCACCCGGCGGATCCGCTCCTCGAGCGGCGGATGCGTGCTCAGGGCGCCGAACCATGACGTGCCCGCCACCGCGTCGCCGAAGAACATGTGGCTCGCCTCGCCGACGTTGGCGCCGGCCAGCCGCGCCCGCCCGCTCGAAGCCCCGATCTTGACGAGCGCCTTGCCGATTCCCTCCGGATTGCGCGTGAACTGGACCGCCGAGGCGTCCGCGAGGTATTCGCGCTGCCGCGAGACCGCCGCCTTGATCAGCCGACCGAAGAAGAGCCCCACGAAGCCGATGATCATGAGCGCGGCTCCGAGGGCGAGAATCGCGAGGATCGCGGCGCCGCCGTCGCCCCCTCGCCGGCTCCGCGAGCGCGCCGCGCCATGGCCCGCGTAGAGCATCGACCTCATGATCGCCATCCCTGCCAGCCCGATGATGAGGATGCCGTGAAGCAGGCCGATCAGGCGGATGTTCAGCCGCATGTCGCCATTGAGAATGTGGCTGAACTCGTGGGCGACGACGCCCTGAAGCTCGTCGCGGTCGAGCAGCTCCAGCGAACCTCGCGTCATGCCGATCACCGCATCTTCGGGCGACCAGCCCGCGGCGAAGGCGTTGATGGCGCGTTCGCCGTCCATGACGTAGGTCGGCGGCACCGGCGTGCCCGATGCGACGGCCATCTCCTCGACGACGTTGAGCAGGCGCCGCTCATCGGGATCGCGCGTTCCCGGGTCGATGAGGCGACCGCCGAGCATCTCGGCGACCGCGCGCCCGCCGCCGCGGAGCATCGCGGTCTTCCACGCGCTGCCGAGCCCCACGACCAGTCCGACGCCCAGCGTCACGATGAGAAGCAGCAACGGATCGAAGCGCAGCAGCCGCGGCGCGCCGCCCTCGAGATCGGCTCCCATCGCCGCGACGAAGGCTGCGACGGCGAGATAGACCAGCGCCACGATGCAGAGCAGCGCCAGCGCGAAGAGGACCACGAGGCGGGTGGTCGAACGCCTTGCAGCCTCCTGTCGTTCGAAGAAGTCGATCGCCATTGCGAGTGGCCAAGCGGTCTGGCGGCGGACCCGCCGAGCGGCGAGAGCGCGGATGGGCGGTGCGGCCGTTCGGGGATCCGGATGCGAGCGCGGACGGAGCCGCCTCCCGCTACCGCGAGAACGAGACCTTCGGCGCTTCGCGCTCCTGCGGCGACTCGATCTCGAAGAACGCGGCATCCCCGAAGCCGAGGAGCCCGGCGAGCATGATCGGCGGGAACGACTCGCGGTAGATCTTGTACCCGTTCACCGCGTCGTTGAACGCCTGCCGCGCGAAGGCGACCTTGTTCTCCGTCGAGGTCAGCTCCTCCGAGAGCTGCATCATGTTCTGGTTGGCCTTCAGATCGGGGTATTGCTCGACGACCACCATCAGGCGCCCGAGCGCCCCGCCCAGGGCGCCTTCGGCCGACGCCAGACTCCGCATCGCGCCCGCGTCCTCCGGCGCCGCCGAGGCCTTCCGCTCGGCGCTGACCGCCTGGTTTCTCGCCGCGATCACCGCCTCGAGAGTCTCGCGCTCGTGGGAGAGGTAGCCCTTGGCCGTCTCGACGAGGTTGGGGATGAGGTCGTAGCGGCGCTTGAGCTGGACGTCGATCTGGGCGAAGGCGTTGCGGAAGCGGTTCCGGAGCGTCACCAGACGGTTGTAGATCGCGATCGCCCACATCGCGACGATGATCGCCGCGGCGACGAGCGCCAGTGTGGTGATCGTCGCGGATGTCAGCGCCAGGAAGGCCTCCGGCATGATCGGCATGAGTGGCGTGGTCGACATGGTCCGATGTTAGGTTCCGCCTCCCGGCGATTCCGGGAGCGAGCACCCGTCGCGGACGACGCAGCCGGTCCGTACCGGCGATCTGGCGCCGCGGCGATCCGGAGCGCGCGATCCCGCCGGAAAGGGGGACTCGCTCGCACTACGCTCCGGCACCAATGCGCGCCGTCATCCTCGCCATCGGCGACGAGATCCTCCTCGGACAGCAGGCGGACACGAACTCCGCGTGGCTGGCCTCGGCGCTGGCCGAGGCGGGGTTTCTGCCGATCGAGTTCAGAGCCGTCGCCGACGATCGCGCGGCGATCGCCGAGGCGCTGCGCGACGGCGCTCGCCGCGCGGAGGTCGTCGTTTCGACGGGCGGACTCGGTCCGACGCTGGACGACCTCACGCGCGATGCGCTGTGCGATGTCGTCGACCCCGGCGCAGCGCTCGTGGTCGATGCGGACGCCCTCGCTGCGCTCCAGCGCTGGTTCGAGGGGCGCGGGAGGGCGATGAACCCCGCCAACCGCGTCCAGGCGATGCGCCCGCCGCGGGCGCGGATGCTCCCCAACCCCAACGGGACGGCTCCGGGTCTGGCCGCGACCGCCGCACTGCCGCTCGCGGCGCACGGCGCGGCGTCCGCCGGGCGCGGCGTCGTCGCGGGAGCGCCGCGGCCGCCGGGCGCAACCACCGCCTTCTTCTGCCTTCCCGGTCCGCCGCGGGAGATGCAGCCGATGTTCCGCGACCACGTCGCTCCCGCACTGGCGGCGCTTGCCCGCGCCACCGCGGCGCCCGGCGCGGAGGCCACCGCGATCCTCGTTGCCGCGGTCGCGCAGGTCGGGCTGGGCGA
This sequence comes from uncultured Planctomycetia bacterium, assembly GCA_937871505.1. Taxonomy (GTDB): domain Bacteria; phylum Planctomycetota; class Phycisphaerae; order Phycisphaerales; family SM1A02; genus CALMPF01. The sequence goes on from CALMPF010000008.1 coordinate 54,661, forward strand.
GTCCGACGCGGCCGCGCTCCTCGGCGACCTGATGCGGCGCGACCGGGTTCCGAGCGTCGGCACGACCGCCTCAGGCGGCGTCGTCACGGCGCGGATCCGCATTCAGGCGCCGCGCGCCCTGATCGACGAGGCCCGGCGTGCGCTTGAGGCGACCGTCGCCGAAGTCGAGGCGCGCTGGAGGCCGTACGCCTTCGGTCGCGACGGAGCGACGCTTGTCGAGGGAATCCGCGACCTCCTGCTGCCCGCGCGGGGAATGCTCGCGGTCGCGGAGAGCTGCACCGGCGGGCTGCTCGGTGCGACGATCGTCGATCTCGCAGGAAGCAGCGCGTTCTTCGCGGGCGGCCTGCTCACCTACACCAACGAGCTCAAGCGAGCGCTCCTCGGCGTGCCGGAGTCGCTTCTCGCCGAGCACGGAGCGGTGAGCGAGCAGGTCGCCCGCTCGATGGCCCTCGGCGCCATCGAGCGCACGGGCGCGACCTGTTCGATCGCCATCACGGGAATCGCCGGACCTGATGGCGGCAGCGCGCTCAAGCCCGCTGGAACGACGTTCGTGGGAATTGCGCTGCGACCCGCCGACGGAACCGCGGCGGCGAGATCGGAGGCGAGCGCGACGACGGAGATCCGCCGCTTCCGGTTCCCGGGGAGTCGGCGCGACGTGCGCGAGCGGGCCGCGACGATGGCGCTCCAGATGCTCCGCCTCGCCCTGCTCCGACGCGGCCCTGGCGCTGCCGACGGCGGCGCGGCGGTTGCGCCGGACTCCCACGGGACGCCGCTCCTCTGGGAGGTCCCCATCGGCGGGGAGCGCCCGTGAGCGCGGCGTCGCCGCGGAGCCCCCGTCCGGCTTCCGGCGCCGCCCGGACGCCCGGGGGTGTCGTGGTCTATCTCGGTGTCGGAAGCAACCTCGGTGACCGGCGCTCCACGATCGACGCCGCCCTCGCGGCCCTCGCCGCCGAGCCGGCGATCGACGTCCTCGCCCGGAGCAGCCTTGTCGAGACCGAGCCGGTCGGACCGCCGAGGCAGGGGCGCTATCTCAACGGCGCCGTCGCATTGCGCACGTCGCTTTCGCCGGAGGACCTGCTCGGGCGTCTGCTCGCGATCGAACAGCGGTTCGGGCGCGAGCGCGTCGCGGGCGCGCGCGACGGGCCGCGGACGATCGACCTTGACATCCTCCTATACGGGCAGGTGATCGTCGACCGGCCCGGCCTGACGATTCCCCACCCCCGGATGCACGAGCGCCGCTTCGTGCTCGCGCCGCTTGCGGAGATCGCTCCCGACGCGACGCACCCCCTTTTGGGGGTCAGCGTACAGTCGCTGCTTGCGGAGCTCGACGCCCCGCCCGGAGCGTCCGGGACGCGGGAATAGTGCGCGAGCAGCCGTGTTCAAGATCGCGAACTTGCCCCGGTGGGCGAGCGTGGTCGATCGCGGTCGGGATCGCCCGACCAACCCCGGAGAACTTCATGTTCTGCACAGTGAACGAGCTTCCGACCGCCGACGAGTCCGCCTCCTCCCGACCGGCCGGAGCCGCCCGACGCCTTCGGCGCACACGCCCCGCTTTCGCAGCCGCAGCGGGTGCCGCGATGGCGATCTCGCTCGCCGCGATCGCCGCGGCCCAGGCGGGGAACGTCGCTGGAACTCCGACCGGAGGCGCCGGCGGCGGAGCGGGCGCCGATGGTGGACCCTCCCTCGGCGTCGGAGCCGCCTTCTCGAGCGCCGAGAAGTCCGACGAAGCAGCCAAGCGCGGCACCGCGCTGCTCACCGGCGTCGCCAAGGCCTATCGCGACGCTCCGACGATTTCCGACACGATCAAGCTCTCGGTGGTGACGCCGCTGGGGCCGCAGAACGAGGAGTTTTCGATCGAGCTCGCCGGCAAGAACGACCTCCGGGTGCGGATCCCCCAGATGGTCATCACGTCCGTCGGCGATCGACTCTATGTCGAGGCCGATCAGTTCTCCGACGAGAAGTTCGTCGGCGTTCCGCTCAAGGATGGGAGCTTCGCGGCGACGCTCGAGTCGGTTGCGGAGGGCTTCAATCTGCCGCTTCCGCACATCGGACTCCGATTCGGAACCGATGAGAAGACCTGGATCGAGAGCCTCTCGGCCGGCTCGATCGAGAACGCCCGGATCGCCGGTCACCGTTCGGGCGACGGGGACGAGTTCATCCTGCTCGTCGGCGACAACGGCGAGGGCGTCGCGCGCGTCGACGGGACGTCGAAGCTGCTCGAGTCGCTTTCGGTCGACTACCGGCCGACGGGCGCCCCGCCGGGGATTTCCATCGGCATCAACTTCGCCTTCTCCCCGAAGGTCGCCGATGCCCTCAACCCGCCGATCGCGTTCGAACCGAAGGGACGCCGGGAGGTCGCGACCTTCGAATCCCTCATGCAGAAGCTCCAGGTCGGCGATGCCGCCCCGGCCTTCGAGCTGAAGGACAACAACGGCGAGACGGTGACGCTCGCGAGCCTCAAGGGCGAGGTCGTCGTCCTCGATCTGTGGGCGACGTGGTGCGGCCCGTGCCGCCGCGGCCTGCCGCTCCTGAACGATTTCGCCAAGTGGGTCGCGGAAGAGAAGAAGCCGGTCCGTGTCCTTGCGATGAACGTCTGGGAGCGAAACGACGGCGATGAGGCAGCCCGGAAGGAGCAGGCCCTGAAGTTCTGGGATGACCAGAAGTTCGTCTTCCCGACGCTGCTCGATCTCGACGACAAGGTCGTCGCCCAGTACGGTCCCAACGGAATCCCGACCACGTACATCATCGATCGCGGCGGCAAGGTCGCGGTGATCCACACCGGGTTCGACCCCGAGATGGTGGCCACGCTCAAGAAGGATGTCGAGAAGCTGCTGAACTGACCGAGTCCGGCGACGACCCCCGGCGGAAGGCCGCGCCGCCCGCGCTCGACGCCGCTCGACCGAGATCGAGCACCGCCGCGCGAAGATCCAGTCGCGGTCACCTGTTCGCGAGCACTTGAACTCGACCACCCAACGGGGCCGCAAGGCCTCGCACCCACCGCGAGAAGGCCCGGCTTGCCGGGCCTTCTCGTTTCCTGCGGAGCGGCGCTCTCGCGGAAGGGTCTTCTGCGACGCGGAGGCGGCTGCTACTCGGCAGGTTCCGTGCGGATCACGATCACGCCGACCAGCGGTGAGGTCTCGTCGAGCTGGAGCTCGACCAGACGGATCGGCGTCGGTCGCGCTCGGCGGAAGATGCCGCCTGGGATCGGGCCGTTCCCCCAGCGGTCCCAGAGGTCGGAGACCGCGACGGAGGACTGCCCGCCGGCTTCGAGCGCCGCGAGCCGTGCGACATAGCGCTGATTGATCCAGACATCGACCTCTTCGAACGAGCGCAGCGTCGCGTTGTTGAAGAGCAGCGTTCCTCCGTGGCGGAAGACCTGGATGTCCGCCGGCGGCTCCGTGGTGTGGAGCCGGAAGGGGTAGGGGCGCGTGGCACGGGATGGGTCGTAGGGCACTGCGGAGCAACCGGCGGCGAGCGTGGCGCAGAGCAGCGCCAGCACAGGCATCTCCTGCCGACGCAGGCGCGCCGCGCGTGCGCGCGGCGTGCGCGACCGTCTCGGTCGAGGGGGGGATCCTGCGCATGCCGTGGACTGCATCGGGGCAGCGTAGCCGAGGCTCAGTCGATCGGGACCTCCTCGACGATCTCGAGCCCGAAGCCGTGCAGCCCCGGAAGGTGCTTGGGGGCGTTGGTGAGCAGCCGCAGCCGGCGCAGCCCGAGGTCGCGGAGGATCTGCCCGCCGACGCCGAAGTCGCGCTGGTCCATCGGCTGGGCGCGGCCTCCGATGCCCTCGGCGCGGGTGAGATCCGGCGCGTTCACGTCGCCGGCCGGGCGGTGAATGCGCTGGAGTCGGCTGCGCCAGTCGTCGCCGATGCCCTCCGGGCGGAGGTAGACCAGCGCTCCGCGGCCTTCGGCCTGAAGGCGCGCCATCGCACGATGGAGCTGTTCGCCGCTGGGACGCGATCGATCGTCGAAAACGTCTCCGAGCAGGTCACGGCGGTGCATCCGCACCAGGACCGGGTCGTCGTGCTCCAGCGCGACTCCGTCGCTGCCGAGTTCCCCGATCCCGCCGACGGCGAGCACGAGATGCGGCACCGCATCGACGGCGCTCTGGTACGCAAAGAGGGTGAAGGCGCCCTCCGGCGTCTCCAGCCGCACGCCTTCGCGCGGCGCGATGCGGTGGACCAGCGTCTCGCGGCGCAGGCGGTGCTCGATGATCTGCTCGACCGAGCACATCTTCAGGCCGTGCGTCGCGCAGAGGCGCTCGAGGTCGGGAACCCGGGCCATCTCGCCGTCCTCGCGGACGACCTCGATGATCATCGCCGCGGGCGTCAGTCCGGCGAGGCGGCAGAGATCGACCGATCCCTCCGTCTGGCCGGTTCGGACGAGCACTCCGCCGTCGCGGGCGCGGAGCGGGTTGATGTGCCCAGGTCGGACGAAGTCGTCGGGGCGGCTGGCCGGATCGATCAGGAGCCGGATCGTGCGCACGCGATCGCGGGCGGAGATCCCGGTTCCGACGCCATGCCGGGGGTGGCCATCGACGCTGACTGTGAAGGGCGTACCGCGGAGCGACGTATTGACGGGGGCCTGAGGAGCCAGATCGAGACGGTCGCAGTGCTCGCCGTCCATGGCGACGCAGAGGTAGCCGCCGCCGACGCGGGTCATGAAGTTGACGATCTCGACGGTCACGTGCTCGGCGGCGCAGACGAAGTCGCCCTCGTTCTCCCGGCTCTCGTCGTCGACGAGGACGATCACCCGGCCGGCTCGGAGCTCATCGAGAATCTCGGCGATCGGGGCCAGCGGCATCGGCCGCGATCGTAGCGATCGCACCCCGCCACCACGCCGGCGCGGGTACCCCGGCCGGAGGCGGCGCGGGGAGGCGGCGCCGACGAAGCGGATTCGGCGGCCGAAATCGCTTGCGGCCCCGGCACCCCTCTGTAGGATTTCGACCGAATCAGCGCTGGCAGCGCCTGCGCGGGCCACGGCGAGCCGTGGCGAGGGCGGGCCTCCGCGGCGCCGTCGTGGGAGTCGGAGATCCGGAGCCAGGAGGTCCGTGCCGGCCCGCTCCCGATGGTCACGCACCCATCACTCAAGGGAGAACAACCAACATGCTGGAGATGAGCAAGAGGAAGCCGCCTCGGGCGGCCGGCGCTCGCACGTCATGGTCGATGGCGGTGCTGCTCGCCGTCTGCGTCGCGTCGGCCGGGTCGGCGCAGCTCGTTCCCTTCGACGGTCCACTGCCTGCCGAGGCCGCCCCGGCGGCGCATGATGCCGAGGCGGCGGGCTTCGATCCCGCCGGCGACCCGGCGTTCGAGAGCCTCGATCCGCACGTCCTTCACCTGCGCACGGGGCCGGTCCTCACCGATCCAGCTCAGTCGCTCCACCGCACGCTGCGGCGACCGCTCGATGCGCCCAGCCGCGTGGTCGTCCAGCTCGAGGGTCCCGTCGACGAGCTCCGTCGGGCGCGGCTCGCCGAGGTCGGCGTCGAGCTCGGCCAGTACCTGCCCGCGAATGCGTTCCTCGCGTCGCTTCCGGCGGGCTTCGACCTGCGCGGCGCCCTCGCGGCGGTGGACTTCGTCCGCTGGGTCGGGGCCTTCGAGAACGAGTGGAAGCTCTCCCCCGAGCTCGGAACGCTGGAGTTCTTCACCGAGGAGCGGATCGCGCTGGCCGAGTCCGGCGCCGGGCTGCTGACGGTGTTCGCCTTCGACGGCGCCGAGGTGCGCGAGATCGCCGCCGAGATCGCGCGGCTCCCGGGAGTCGAACTCCTCTCCTTCGAGGTGAGCGGAGAGAACGGGCTCATCGAGGCGATCGTGCCCGCCGGGATCGAGCCGATGATCGCCGCGCTCGCGGGCGTCCAGTGGGTCGAGGACGCCCCGGAGGCGATCGAGCGCAACAACTCCAACGGGTGGATCGTTCAGACCAACGCATCGGGCAACACCAGCCTCTGGAACAAGGGCATCCGCGGCCAGGGGCAGATCGCCGGGATCATCGACAGCGGAATCAACCTCAACCACTGTTCGTTCAAGGATCCGGCGAACAACCCCGTCGGTCCCAATCACCGCAAGATCGTCTACTGGTTCGGAAGCACCAGCACCGCGAGCCACGGAACGCACGTCGCGGGGACGATCGTGGGCGACGAGCAGCCGATCTCCGGCAGCACGACCCACCGGGGCATGGCCCACCTCGCCAGGGCGGCCTTCACCAACCTCGCATCCATCACGAGCACCAACCTGAACACCCGGCTCGTCGCGAACCGGAACGCAGGCGCGCGGATTCACACCAACTCGTGGGGAAGCGACAGCAGCAACGCGTACACCGCCTGGACGCGCGATGTCGACCTCTTCTCCTGGAACAATCAGGACGACCTGGTCCTCTTCGCGATCACCAACCTCAACAGCACGGTCAAGAACCCGGAGAACGCGAAGAACTGCCTCGCCGTTTCCGCATCTCAGGACACGCCCAATCAGGCATCCCACTGCGTCGGCGGCTACGCCTTCACGAACGACGGACGTCGCAAGCCGGAGATCATGGCGCCGGGGTGCTCGACGACCTCCTCGAACGTCTCGGGCACCTGCTCGTTCATGGGGATGACCGGCACGTCGATGGCGACGCCCGCCGTCGCCGGCGCGGCGGTGCTGACGCGGCAGTACTTCACCGACGGGTGGTTCCCGACGGGCACGCTGGTTCCAGGCAACGCGCGCGTGCCTTCAGGCGCCCTGATCAAGGCGGTGCTCCTCAACTCGGCCGTGGACATGACGGGGATCAGCGGATTCCCGAGCACGCGCGAGGGGTGGGGCCGCGTGCTCCTCGAGAACGGCCTCTTCTTCTCCGGCGATGCCCGCAAGCTCGCGCTGGTCGATGTCCGCAACGGCGCCTCGGGTGCGCTGACGACGGGCCAGTCGATCACGTACTCCCTGAATGTGACCAGCTCGGCGCAGCCGCTGAAGTTCACCCTGACCTGGACGGACAAGGAAGCGACCGTCAATGCGAACCCGGCGGCCGTCAACAACCTCAACCTCCAGGTCACGGCGCCGGGCGGCGCGGTCTATCGCGGAAACGTCTTCTCCGGCGGGCAGTCGGCCACGGGCGGCAGCTTCGACAACGCCAACAACGTCGAGCAGGTCCTCCGCAACAGTCCGCCGACCGGTCAGTGGCTGATCACGATCTCCGCGCCGACGGTGAACACCCCGGTGGCGCAGGGATACGCGCTGGTCGTCACCGGCGGCTGGTGACGACGCATGCAGGTTGACCAGGGCTGCGGCTCCGGCGAATGCCGATGATCCGACGGCGGGCGCGGCGCAGGCCGCGCCCGCCGTCGCGCCTCGATACCCTGCCGCCGTCATGGGCGACCCCGCCGAAGGAGAGCGTGCTCCTCTCGCAGGCCTCTCGGGCACCGACTATCGCGGGCTCCGAAAGCTCTACGCGCGCTACGCGCGCGGCTACGACCGGCGTTTCGCGCGGTACAGCGCCGCGACGTTGGGCGAGGCGGTCAGCGCGCTCGGAGCCGAAGCGCCGGGCCGCCTCGTCGATGTCGCCTGCGGGACCGGGATGCTGGTCGAGGCGGTGCGCCGACGCTGGCCGGAGACTCCGGCGATCGGCGTGGACCTGAGCGCCGAGATGCTCGAGCAGGCGGAGCGGCGCGTTCCGGCGGGCGACGGCGCGTCCGGGCCGCCGACGCAGTGGCGCATCGGGCCCGCCGAAGCGCTTCCGCTGGAGGAGGGCGCCGCCGACACGCTCACCTGCACCAACGCGTTTCACCTCGTCCAGCGCCCCGTCGACGCGCTCGCGGAGTTCCGGCGCGTGCTCGTTCCGGGAGGCCGCCTCGTGATCGTCGACTGGTGCGCCGACTTCCGGTCGATGCGGGCGCTGCTCGCGGCGCTCGAGGTCGTCCGGAGGCAGCGGCGCAGCGCGTGGACGCTTGACGACCTCGGCGCCGCCGTGGCCGGCGCCGGATTCGAAATCGCCCGCAGCCATCGGTTCAAGGTCGGCCCGATCTGGGGCCTGATGACGATCGTCGCGCGGAGAGCCTGACGCATCAGCGCCCGGCGCGCTCCGACCCCGCCCTCCGCTCCGGGTACCCTCCACCGTGGATCCCTTCGCACTCCTCGGCCTGCCGCGCCGGTACGACCTCGATCTCCGCGCGATCGAGGGGGCGCATCTGCGCCTGCTCGCGACGCTCCACCCGGACCGGATCGCGGACGAGGTCGAACGACCCGAGGCGGCGCGGCGGATGGCCGAGGTCAACGCGGCCCGCGAGGTTCTTCTGGACGATGAGCGCAGGGCGGACGCGCTCGTGGTCCTCCTCGGCGGGCCGACGCGCGAAGAGGAGCGCGCGCTTCCGGAGGGCTTCCTCGCCGACGTGCTCGAGCTGCGCGAGCGGCTGGATGAGGCGATCGCCTCCGGCGACGGGTCGGCGCGCCGGGAGTTCGAGCGACTGGTCGCCGAGGAGCGCAGCGGACATCTCGAAGCGGTCGGGCTCCTGCTGGCGCAGGCGGGCGCAGCCGGGACCCGCGCGGGGGCGGCCGGGACCATCGAGCCCGCCGCGCTGCGAGCGACGCTGAAGGCCGCCCGCCTGCGCCTCAATGCGTGGCGCTACGTCGAGCGGATGCGCGAAGCGCTCCGCGACGGCGGGCGCGGCGGCGCTTCAGCGGCCTCCCCTGCGAGGGGGCGGGAGTAGACCGGCGTGGACGAGCTCGACGCGGGCCGACTGTTCCTTGCGCTCTGCCTGATTCCGCTCCTCGCGGGAAGCGCGTTCTTCTCCGGGTCGGAGACGGTCCTCTTCGGGCTCGGCGACAACGAGCGGCTCCAGTTCCGCCGTCGCACCGACCTCGGAGGACGGGCCGTCAATCGCCTGCTCGCCGAGCCGCGGATGCTCCTGATCACCGTCCTGCTCTGCAACATGACGGTGAACACGCTCTACATGGTGATCAGCTCGGTGCTCGCCTCGAGCCCCGGGATCGGCTGGGGCGAGACGCTCCTGCTCGGGCCCGGGGCTCTCGTCGCACTGATCGTCGTCGGAGAGATCGTGCCGAAGGTGGCGGCGAACGCCGCCCGGATGCGCTTCGCTCCGGTGGTCGCGCCGCCGCTCTTCGTCGTGCATCGGGTGATCGGTCCGCTTCGCGTCGCGCTCGAGAGGGCGGTGGTCGCGCCCCTGGCGCGCCTGACGGCGCCCGCGGTGCAGCCGCCGAGGATCACGGCCGAGGAGCTTGCCGCCCTGCTTTCCCAGTCAGGCGAACAGGGCGTCATCGACTCGGAGGAGCAGCGGCTGCTGCGTCAGGTGGTCCGGCTCCGCAGGCTCCGCGTCCGCGATGTGATGACGCCGCGGATGCGGATGGAGACGGTCCGGACGACCTCGGCGCGGAGCGAGGTGGTGGCGATCTCGAGGCGTTTTCGCTTCACGCGCCTTCCCGTCCATCGCGGCGATCTTGACGAGATCGTCGGGCTGCTTCCGGTCAAGACCTACCTGCTCGATCCGCGCGGAGGCCGGACCCCGATCGAGGAGTTCATGGAGCGACCGCTCTACGTCCCCGAGATCGCGACCCTCGAGCAGCTCCTCGAGCTCTTCCGCGCCCGCGGCGCCGAGCTGGCCATCGTCGTCGACGAGCGCGGCGGGACGGCGGGAATCGTCGCGGCGGAGGATGTCGTCGAGGAGATCGTCGGCGACATCGTGAGCCCTGAGGAACGCGCGGTCGAGCCGCCGCGACGGGCCGGAGCGGCGCGCTGGATCGTCGACGGGGACATGGGCGTGCACGACTGGAGCGACTTCTTCGGCGAGGCCCTGATCTCGCCGCACGTCGCCACCGTCGGCGGTCTGGTGCTCGAGCGCCTCGGCCACGTTCCTGCGGCGGGCGAGTGCGTGGTGCTCGGCAACGTCTCGCTCGAAGTGCTTCGGATGGATGGGCACCGGGTGGCGCAGGTGGCCGTCGATGTCGACCTGAACCGCGACGGGGAGCGGGCCGGGGCGGCGGCGGGCGGAACCGTCGACGATGCGCCGCCGACTGAACGGGCGGGCGCTCGGATCGAAGCGATTAGGGAAGCGCGGAGCGGACCCGGAGAGCGCGGCGGTGAGAGCGGCACCGGGGCGCGGGCACGCCATCGAAGCGAGACCGCTCAAGGCGAGACCGATCGAAGCGGATGGGCCCGGAACGAGCCAGATCAAGGCGAACCAGATCGAGAGGAGCGAGATCAGGGCGATCGAGACGGCCGCGACTTCGGTCGGTCGGCCTCGGTCCCCGAGGAGCGGCATCCATGACCATCGAGCTTCTGCCGTGGTTCTGCGTCGCGCTCGCCGGGTTGGCGCTGAGCGCCCTGTTCTCCGGGATCGAGACGGGGCTCTACTCCCTCAATCGCGTCCGACTGGCGGTGCGCGCCGGACGGGGGGAACCCTCGGCGAAGCGCCTGCGCGACGAGCTGGCCGCTCCGGGACGGCTGCTTTCGACGATCCTCATCGGCAACAACATCGCCAACTACCTCGGTTCCCTCGGCGTCGCGATGATGCTCCATCGCAGCGAGATCGGACAGGCGGGGCAGGTGATCGTCGGCGTGATCGTCCTTGTGCCGCTGCTCTTCGTCTTCGGCGAGACGCTGCCGAAGGACCTCTTCAGGACCTTTGCCGACTCCTGGAGCTATCGCTGGTCGGGATATCTCCGAGCGTGGCGCATCGGCCTCACCGCGATCGGGCTCGTGCCGACGGCCGAGCTCGTCGGCGCGTCGGTGGCGCGGGCGCTGGGAAGCTCGACGGAGGGAGCTCCGTCGGCCCGCGCGCGGATCAGCCAGCTCTTCCGCGAAGGCGCCGGTGCGGGCGTCCTGAGCGAGCGGCAGGCCACGCTCGTCGATCGCGCTCTCACGCTGCGGGAGCGCACCGTCGAGTCGCAGATGACGCCGTGGCGCCGCGTGCTCTGGCTTCCCGAGGCATCGCGCCGCCCGGCCTCCGAGCTGATCCCGCGCGTGCGCCCCGTCAGCCGCCTGCCGGTGGTCGATCACGGGGGTCGGGTGGTGGGCGTCGTGGCGACGATCGAATCGCTCTGCGAGCCGACGCGCACCGTGTCCCAGCTCATGACGCCCGCGACGACCCTCCCTCCGCGGATGCCGATCCTCGACGCCATCCGGACGCTGCGGCTCGCCCGGACCAAGATCGGCATCGTCGTCGATTCCGGCGGACGTCCGATCGGGGTTGCGACCATGAGCGACCTCGTCGCGCCGTTCCAGTAGCGCCTCCGGCTTCGCCGCTCCCCGCGGCGGCACACGAGCCCCTCCGACGAGACCGCGCGTTGAGTCCCGCTCTCGGCTGCTCGCCAGCCTCTCCGTCGCGGCGCGCGGTCCCCTGCGAAGCGACGGCGCGAGCCTCGTCCCTCTGTCGGCGGAACGCCCCGCAGCGATCCATCGACCGCGGGGCGTTCCGGCGACGGCCGATCGTGCCAGCGACCGCGGGGCGTTCCGGCGGCGGTGGGTCATGCCTGCGACGGCGGGGCGTTCCCGCGACTGCGGGGCGTGCCTGCGACGGCGGGGCGTTCCCGCGACTGCGGGGCGTGCCTGCGACGGCGGGGCGTTCCCGCGACGGCGGGTCGTGCCGGTGACGGTGGAACGTCCCTGCGTCGGCGAGGCGTGCCTGCGGCCGATCTCGCAGGCCCATCCCGGCGCCCCGATCCGCGCGGCCGCCGCAGATCCTCCGGTCAGCGCCGCAGGCGGACGCGGCGGAGGCGCCCGGCCCGAGGCCCTTCCCACACGATCGCTCGACCGCTACACTCCCGCCTCGCTCAGCCGGCCCCCGGCGCGTGCGAAGGGCTAGTAGCTCAGATGGCTAGAGCGCACCCCTGATAAGGGTGAGGTCGGCAGTTCGAGTCTGCCCTGGCCCATTACCGAGGTTTGACGTTTCGCCGCAAGCGGTCGCATTCGCTCGCGAAACTCCGGGAAAACAAGGCGTTTTCGTCATTTCCGCCGAAGCCCTGCGAACGGGTGCGGACGCGTGCTGCGCCGCATTTTGCGCCCCGAGTGCGCCGGATTCTGCGCCGCTTTCTGCGCCCCCCTCCAAGGGCCGGTTCCGGAGGTCGGGATCGAGCCCGGCGGCGCGGGCGAAGTTCTCGTCGCGGGTCGTGAGGTAGTGCGTCGCGGCGACGCGCTCGGAGTGCCCGAGCCAGCCCGCGACCGTATGCGACGGGAATCGCTCAACCCAGTCCGTCGCGCAGCTCCCCCGCATCGCGTGAAAGAGCCTCGGCCACGGCTTGAACCCGGCGCGGGCGATGATCCGACCGAAGCCGGTCCGGAGGTTCGCGACGGAGCAGCCGACGCGACCGACCACGGCTTCGGTTCCGGGCTCGGCGGCGTCGAAGAGGCGTTGGAGGATCGGCCGCAGTTCGGGCGAGATCGGCACGATTCGCGAGGCGTGCCCCTCGTGACGCGCGGTCTTGGGGCTCCGGACGTGCATCCTGCCGCGTGCCCAATCGACGTCGCCCCATCGGAGCAGAGCGAGTTCCGAAGGGACGCGGAGGCCCGCGAAGCGACTCAGGGCGATGATCGCGCGCCAGTCGTCGTCGGGGCATTCGGCGAGAAGCGCCTCGACGGTCTCGCGCGGAACGTAGAAGGCGCGGTCGGGGTTCGATTGAGGGCCGGCGACGAGATCGGCGAGCGGGCTCTGCGGGATGAGCTTCCAGCGGACCGCCCGCGCGAAGAGCGCCTTCGCGGTTCGAACGCGCTTCGAGACCGTCGCCTTCGCGATGCCCGATCCCGCGATCGACTTCCGCCAGTCGTCGGCATCGCCCGGCGCGATCGAGCCGAGCGGCTTGTCGGCGCCGAAGAACTCGACGAGGCTCTTGAACGTCTGCGGATAGGCGGCGCGCGTCGCGGCCGCGACGTCGGCATTCGCGACGAACCGCTCGATCAGCGCTCCGAGCGTCGTCGTCGTCGGGTCCACGCGAGCGGCGACGAGCCCGACCGCCGCAAGGCGGGCGTGCATCGAGTCGGGGAGGCTCCGCGTCCATGCCGCAAGATCGGCGTCCCACGGGATGCCCGCCGCCGCCGCGGCGACAAGCGCCTCGACGCGGCCCTTGAACGATTCCGCGGGCTTCATGGCGATCCTGCCGAGCCGGATCGCGCGGCGGGCGCCGGAGTCTGGATCGACGAAGAGGATTCGGCGTCGGCCGCCGGGATCGAGAGTGATGCTGGCCATCGGGTGATTCGCCTTTCGTGGGCTCCGTCGGGCGGGGCCTGTAACCGTAGTCAAACTTGTACCGGGTTCAGCGCGCGGCGCCCGCCCTGCCCGCGGCGCGCCTCGGTCGCGCTCCGGCGCGGCGTGCGATCTCCCGCACGATGATCGGGCCGTCGGAGTCGAGCCGCTCGAGCGCCCGGCCGCCTTCGGCGCGGATCTCGGCCTCGATCTCCGCCCGTCGCTCGGGGGCGAGTTCGGCGACGCGGCGCCGGTCATCGGCGAGCGCGTTCTCGGCGCGCTGGCGCTCCGAAACCGGGGGCGTCCGCGCGAAGCGGGGCGGCTCGATCTCGCCCGCGTCGAGGGCGAGCGCGAGCGCGACGAAGGTTCCGCAGTTCGGGTCGGCCGCGGCGAGGTCGGGCCGGAGCGCGAGCGCTGCGGCGAGGAGCCAGTCTCGGCGCGGGGCCGGAAGGCGGGCGAGTGCGTCGATCGCGAACCAGAGTCCGCGGCCATGAAGTTCGGTCGGATCGGGTCTCACGTGCGGTTCTCCGGGAGGGCGGGCTCAGCGACGGCGGCGGCGGAGCGCTTCCGCGCGAGCGCCGCCGCCGCGGGTCGAAGCAGGGGCGAGCCGGGCGGGATGGCAGCGAGCGCGGGCGATTCGCGTCGGATCTCGGCCTCGAGCGCGGCGTACTCGGCGGCGCTGAGCCCGGCGAGGGCGTCCTCGCGGTCGGCGGCGACGGCGGTGGCGGCGGCGTCGATCTCGGCGCGGCGGCGCGCCTTCACCTGGGCGAGTCGCTCTCGCGCGGTCCGCCCTTCGATCGGCGGCGGCGGCTCGAGCGCCGGGGGCGGCGCGGTCGTCGGAAGAGGATCGAGCCGGGCGCCGTCGGCCTCGGTCGTTGCAGGCCGCTGGCGATCGGTCAACATCGACGCGACGGCGGCGCGGATGAACCGCCCGCCCGGCGGCGCCATCGCCGCGCCCGGGTGCGTGCGTCGGATCTCGGCCGCGAGCGCGGCGTACTCGGCGGGGTCGAGGGCGGCGATCGCCTCGTCGATCGCTTGCCGCTCAGCGTCGCAGGATGCCCGCTGGGCCGCTTCGGCCGCTCGGGCGTTCGCAGAGCGGGCCGCGATGCCTTCGGCGGCTTGGCGCTCGGCCTCCGCCCGCTTGGCGGCAAGCCGCGCGGTCTCGACGAGCGGGTAGTAGTCTCGGTCGCGTGCCCACGTCCGGAGCCAGCGCGGGCCGCGCGGATGGCGCTGAGCGGAGTAGGTCTCGGCCGCGAGGAGGATCTCGTCGGGCGTCGCGCCGTCGGGGAGGGCGGCTTCGCGCTCGAGGGCCTCGACGACGGCGCGGAGATCGGCGGCGGGGCTCGCGTCGGGCGAGCTGGGATAGGCGGCGACGATTCGCTCAGCGGCGGCGCGGCGTTCGGCGTCGGCTTGTGCGCGACGAGGCGGGGGCGTCGAGGTCTCGGTTTCTTCGTCTGCCCCGATGAATGAACCCCCCCCCCTCTTGGTCTTCGCTCTTGGGGGGCTTGGTCCGACTTGGTCTTCCTTGGGGTGTCGGCATCTGGTGCCGCCTTGTCCGGCATTTCCTGCCGCCTTGCTCGGCGTTTCGTGCCGCCTTGTTCGGCGTGTGGTGCCGCCTTGCCCGCACTTCGGCGCATCGCTCAAGGCGGCATTTCGTGCCGCCTTACTCGGCGCGATGGTCGGCACGTTCTGCCGCCGACTCGGAGCATCGAGATCGACCGTCCAGCATGACGGATAGCCAGCGCCCGACGCCTTGCGCCCGCCAACGTGGTGACCCTTCTCGTTGAGCCTGCCGGTCGGAATCAGGACGCCGAACGATTCGAGTTCGCGAACCGCGCGCCGTGCAGCGCGAGTGCCCGCGCCGGCGCGGCGTGCAAGCTCCGCGACCGTGGTCGAGACGGCCATGTTCTCGCGCCAGAGCGAGCCGAGCGCGGCGTAGGCGACCGCCGTCGCGGTGAGGCTCGGTCGATTCATCACGTTCGCCCATCGCGCGATGGCGTCGAATCCTTCCGCGTGCGTGTACCCGCGTGCGGTCGCCGGCGTCGCCGAGGTTGTGCCACCGCTCGGCCTCACCGCGGCGCCGCCTCGTCGGCGGGTTCGGTCGCGCCGGGTTCGATCGACCGCGCCGCGGCGGCAGCGAGCCACGCGTCGAGGTCCGCGACGCGATAAACGATGCACGCGCCGAGCTTGGCGCAGCGGATCGGTCCGCGGGGAGCGGTCATGCCCCAGAGCTTCCGTTCCGACACTCCGAGCGCGCGGGCGGCTTCGCGAGGTCGTAAGGCGAGGCGTGCGGGCGTCGAAGCTTCAGCGGGCATCGCGCCCCCCGTCACCCTTCGCACGCTCGGCGAGAATCGCGACGATGGTCGGAAGATGGAAGAGGTAAGCGCGATCCGCGCGGAGCGATGGAACCCTGCCCGCCGCGGCTTCCGCGCGAAGCCATCGGGGAGGAACGCGAAGCCATCGCGCGGCCTCGCTCAGGGGGCGGGGATCATCGGGGAGTGGTCGTTCGGTCATGCCCCGGAAGATCGGGCACGATCCGGCAAACTACCGGCAGCGAACCGGCAATCAAGGCGCAATCTTCGGCACCAGTCGGCGCCCTTGCATCGTCAGTCGCGCACCGCCGCGCGGGCCTTCTGTCCGCTCGACGAGCCCTTGGGTCATCAGCCGCTTGATCGAGTCGCCGATCGTGCGCTCCGAGCGAGCGTCGCACGGCGGCATCGCTTCGTGCACCATCGCGATGGTTGCGAGCCTGGCCGGGTTGAAAGTGGCAAGCGCCGCCAAGACTGCCACGTCGGTGGTGGTGAGCGGGGGCGGAACCGGTTCGTCCTTCTCGGCGGGATTGGTGATGGAGCGTTGGAGACTCGCTCCGCGCGGCTCCGAGAGCGCGAGCCTCAGTCCAGCGCCCGCAGCATTCAAGCGATCAAGTGTGACGGCGTCGAGCCCCTCGCCCGCTTCGAACCGCAAGTGTGCTGCGCCGGGATCGTTCGCTTGCAGTTCATTCCAGCGCCGTAGCGGGAAGGCGAGCGCCTCGGTGCAATCCTCAATCGCGGCGATGAGTCGGGCGTCGGCGTCCTGCCCGCCGAAGGGAAGGATCGCAGCTTGGATCTCTTCGACCGGTACCCGGGTCCAAGGTCCGTCGGGGGAGTCGGCTTCGAGTAGCACGATCTCCGCCGGCGTCGGAACCCGCTTCGCATGGGAGCGTCGGAGTTCCTCATGCAACGAGGTGAGCGCGTGCGAAACGGTCTCGTGCGCTTCGGAGAGTGCGACCGCGTGAGGTCTTCCAATGACGCGTCGACCGCCGAACGGGGCGGGAGTCGTCGAGGCTTCGACCGTTCGTTGAAAACGCTCCAGCGCGTCCGCCAATGCGGCGATCGGACAACGCTCCATGCTCACTCGCCTTTCTCGTCGCGGGCCGGTCGGGCGGGGCTTCGGCGCGAGTGTGAGCCGACACCGCCGCCCGGACCGTTCGCGGGGGATCAGCCCGCTACCCGTTGTTCGGGGATTGTCTGCCGCGAGCGTAGTCGACAACGCCGCAGGTCCGGCACCCGACGCCCTTCGCGTCGGGGAAGAGGTGAGCGCGGCGGATCAAGCATCGCGGGCAGCGGAAGAACGCGCGACGTGCGCCACGAGGCATCGGCACCAGCTCGACGGCGATCTTCACTCCCGGATCGTCGGGTCGGTCGGCGTCGCGGACGACGACGACGAGGGCGTCGAGGTCTCGCCCCTCGTCGCGGGCTTGTGCGGCGATGAGGGCGGCGTCGAGAATCGCCCCGGCGTCGGCGCGGCGCGGTCTCATACGAGGGCGCCCGGGCGGGCGTACGGGTGTCGGGGAAAGGTCGTCCAGCGTCTCGCCGGCGGCCTTGGCGTTGAGTTCCTCGATCGCAACGATGGTCATGGCGAAGCCAAGCCCGTGCCGCCCGGCAGCGTTCGCGGTCGTGAAGCCGCGCCCCGTGCGCTCCGCGTGCGTCTCGGCCATCCGCTCGGCGAGGCTCGCGAGGCGCTGCCCCGGCGTGCGCTGGAGCCAGCCGCGCCGGAGCGCCGTCCGAAAGAGCCGGGCGTCGCCCCGGAAGTGCCGCGTGTCCGCGAAGAGGGCGTCCCCTGCGGCGGCGTGCCGCTCGGGCGTCGCATCGGGGGCGTGCGGGCGTGCGGTCATGGCGTAGGCTTGGCGGGCAGTCGTGGACGATGAACGGCGATACCCGCCGCGCGAAGCGATCGGGGGGCTCGGGGGGCCTCTGCGCGGATCGCCGCGGGGAGTTCGACTCCGCCCGGCGCGGGAGAGGCGACGTACCCGTTCGCCTCTCGCGTCCGCAAGGCGGGCTCGGCGTTGCCGGTCACGTCCCCCGCGCCGCGATCACCATCGCGAGGATGCCCGCCCGAATCGCCGGCGGGAGCGTCGGCCAAGCGTCGGCGACCGAGGCGAGGTCGGGATCGGCCACGGGTTCCGGGCCGGTCTTGGGAGCGGTCTTGCGGCCTTCTCCGCCCTCCCGATCGTCGCCAGGTGCGCCGGATTCTGCGCCGCCCTCGGCGCCAAGTGCGGTTTTCTGCGGGAACGGCGCGCCTGTTCGAGTCTGCCCTGGCCCATTCGTCGGCTCCTCCCGCGGCGGCAAGCCGTCGCAGGGGCGGGTCTTGGACCCGCGCGCTTGATTCGAAGAACCGCGCCCTTCGGTACTCCGAAGCGCGCGCTTCGTCAGTTCGCCGGAGAGACCCGGCGTCGCGGGGGGATCACCCGCGCGAAGATCGCGGCGACCTCGACGGTCGCGCTCTCGGCGACCCGAAGATCGAGTCCATCTCAGACCGCGTCGGCCGTCTGCGGCATTTCTGCCGACGGTGATCAGCCGGAGCGAGGTCGAGGCACTCACGCCCGGACGATCGCGCGGATCAGATCGGTGAAGTCGCCAAGCCGCTCGCGGATGATCGACTCGACGATGGCGCGATCGAGGCGCTGGCACTCGTGCACCGCGAGATCCCTGAATCCGACCATGCGCTTCAACCGCTCTCCGAGGTCCTTCGGGATCACTTCCGCCTCAACGAGAAGCTCGAAGGCGTGACGGCCGTCGCGGGCGATTCCCAGCCTCCGGATCGCGATGACATGAGTGGCGAGCTCGATCGACTGCTCGCACGCCCGCTGGAGGTTCAGGACGACCGAGTCCATCACCGTCTGATCACCGAGGGCCGCCATTCCACCAGCGGTCTCCTCCCCGACGCGCGCGAGGCACCGTTCGATCGACGCCACCTTGCTCGCGACCCGGTCACCGCCCACGTGCACTCACCTCGCGGTAGGGCGTGAGAAAGGCCTCGACCGCCTTCCCGCGGATCTCATTGAACCACGCGTAGTCGGCGAGCGCTTCGGCAGCGAACCGGTCGGCGGCGGAGGCATCTTCGGCCAGCGTTCGCACGCCCGTGCCGATCACCTGGGCGCGCATCGTGCCATCGGCTCGCCGAAGATCGATGAGATCGACGTCGCGCTCGAAGAGCACCGCAAGATCCTGAGCCGCGTCGTAGAGACCGACCGGATCGAGTGGACGATCGGCCAGTACGGCCAGGTCGATGTCGCTCCCCGGGTGAACCACACCTCCGACGGTCGAGCCGAATCGGTACACGGCGAGGACGCGGACATGCTCGCCGCACCGCGCCGCGATGCAGTCGCGGACGACGTGATCGGGTTCTCTCTGGGCAGCGGAATCGTCGCAAGGCCGACCCTCGGACCTGCTTTCCGGTTCGAACTGTCGTCCAGCGCCGAGAGCCATGAGCGAATGGTACACGTTCTCGCAGGCGCGATCTTCGGTGGCGAGCTTCATCATCAGTCGATTCGTGAAGGCGTGGCGCTCTCCGATGACGACGGACCCGTCGGCGCCTCCAGCGCAGTGCTCACCAGCGCCGAGGTCACCCTCGACAACGTCGGCGAGCACCGGCTCATCGCCGAGCAGCCTGTGCGAAAGTGCCTTGCAGGCGAGGGCGAGCGGGGAGGTCGCGACGGCCTGCTCGATGCTCGTCGTCTGCGATGCCTCGCGCTCGACCCCAGATCGTCAGCAGGAAGTCCATGTCGCTGCCATTCGCAAGCCCGTCGTTGTGAAGGTCGACTGGACATCCGGGGGCGCCGCAGTTTCCCCGCGCGGCCAGCGGCACGCCGAGGTTCGCAGCCTTGACGAAGGACTCCCGGTCCATGTCGCCCGGCGGCGAGTCAGTTGCTGGAGGCGGCCCACGCCTCGCGCGAGTCGGCGCCGCCGCCGACGTCGCCCAGTCCGCAGGGCAACGCATCGGCGCCGGCGACCGATGCCAGGCAGGCGACCGCCGCCGCGATCAGGCGGCAGGATGGCGAACGCGCCGTGCGCGAGGCCGAAGGGCGGCAGCCTCGACGGTTGAGACGGCCATCGGCGCGGGTGCCTCGCACTCCAGCGCCCCTTGTCTCCTGCTGCGGCGTCCGGAGGCGGCGTTCTGCTGCGTCGAAGCTCGCAGCTCGTTTGATCGATGGGTGCTTGATGGCCCGCAGCGGGGCCACCGGCGCCCCATCTGCTTCGCTTCTCCTTGCAGAACATCCGCTTCCGACCGCCTCGCGACGGACCCAAGGGGCGCTGGAGTGCTCGGGCACGAGGGAGCGTGTGCGATGCGACGGAACCGACCGCCTCGCGACGGAGCCATGGGGCGCTGTCGTGCGATCGCTTCGCACGCGCGAAGTCATCGCGACCAGGTCGAACACGACCCTCGTCAGCGCGGCCGCCGCCTGGGGACTGTCGATCAAGAAGCGACTCGGTCGGATCGACTTTCCTCAGAACCTCGCCGAGGCACTCGACGCCGGTCGCACCGACGTTCTTCCGGTCGATCTCGCGCACGTCCCGGCCGCGGCCGCTCTCCGACTTGATCACCGCCGCCCCTTCGACCGGGTGCAGATCGCCCACGGGCTGACCGAACAGCGCGTGCTCGTGACCTCCGACGCCCGGTTCGACGCGTACGGCGTCACGCTGCTGGGGGCGTGAATCGGGTCTCGCTCGCCCGCTTCGAGGAGTGGTCGCGGGGTCGACGGCTGCCCGCGCGGCCAGCTTCGATGCGTGGCCTTCGCAGCCCCCCGTCGGCAGCCCGCTTGGCCGACGCAGCTCGGGCCTCGGCCGACTGCTGTGCACCTCTCGTCGCGGCAAGGACGATCGCAGGGCGCTCACCGACGGCCATCACGACCGAGTACGGCTCGCCCTCCGCGGCGACGATGCGGGCGAGTCGATGGAGGGACTCTTCAAGCGAGTCGTCCAGGGCGCTGCGCCGGGCCCGAGCAAGCCGGGGAGTGGCCTCCCACCAGAGCCCATCGACCACCAGACGCCGCGCCGGGCGATCGGCGCGGATGTGGGCTCGCCCGACGAACCGCTCCCCTTCGAGCAATGGCAGCGTGTAGTAGCCGTAGACGCGCTTCGCCGCGGGAACGAAGGCCTCGAAGCGGTAGTCGAAGTCGAAGAGGCGAGCGAGTCGCGCGCGGTCGCGGATCACCGGATCGAAGGGACTCAGGATGCGGACGCGCGGTGGCGCTGCGGGTGCCGCGTCGAGACGGGTGCGCCAATCGACGAGCGCTACGCCCTCGGTGAACGGGCCGGCGAGAGCGGACGAGTCGCGGCTCGCACCACGACCACGGGCAGGCGAGCCGGCGCCCGCGATCCGCACCGGACTCACGCGGCCGTCGCGGACCGCCGCGTCGCACCAGCGTTTCGCTTCCGGGAGCTCGATCGCGTGCCAGAAGCGCGCGAGCTCGCGCGGCGTGGCCGTGCCGAGGCGCTCGAGCGCCGAGATGCACGCCCACTCGATGAGCTCCGCTCGCGTCGGCTGCGGCCGCGCGTGGTGCTCGCCATGCACGCGCTCGACGAGGTCGTAGACCTTCTCGAAGCGCTCGCGCCGGGCCACGGCGAGTTTGCCGGTCCGCCAGAGGTACTCCAGCGCCGCCTTCTCCGGCTTCCAGTTCCACCATCCGGCAGGTTCGTCTCGCGGCGCGGCCGCACCGCCGCGCCGCTTCGGGCCGTCGAAGTCGCGCGCCTGAAGCGGCCCTTCCGCTCGAACGCGCTCGAGGACGCGGTCCAGAATCCGCTGCGGCCGGGCGCCCATGCGCTCGCGCCACCACGCGTTCCGGCGGATCTTCACCGCCGAGCGCGCGAAGCGGTCGTGCCAGAAGGGATAGAACGCCAGCGGAATCGCCGAGGCGTCGTGCGTCCAGTGCTCGAAGAGCATGCGCTCGTCCTCGAGAAGTGCATGCAGCGAGGCCGGCCGATACTCGTCGAGCCGCGTGTGCAGCGTCAGGTGGTGGGCCCTCTCGACGACGTTGATCGAGTCGATCTGGACGAACCCGAGCCGCTCTACGCACGCAGCGACGCGATTCGCAGGGGCGGCGCC
Source organism: uncultured Planctomycetia bacterium (assembly GCA_937871505.1). Lineage (GTDB taxonomy): Bacteria > Planctomycetota > Phycisphaerae > Phycisphaerales > SM1A02 > CALMPF01. The sequence goes on from CALMPF010000008.1 coordinate 76,184, forward strand.
GACGGGCGAATCGAGGAGGCCCTGAGCGAGCAGAAGCAGTCGCGCTGCCTGGGTCGTGGAGATCCTCTGCGCAGCTCGAGCGGGCACGGGCGAAGCGTAGCGTCACCGCACCACGCGTCTGGATCCGCCCTTAGGCAGCAGCCTGAGGGTGCCGTCGAGGCGAATCGCTCCCGGAGCGGTGGTGACCACCTCGCCGTCGTTCTCCCACGAAGCCGTGAGACCTCGCCAACCGAGCGCATCCGAGGCATTGAACTCCATCTCGACTTCGCCATCGATGCGCTCGGCCGCGTGGATGGGAATGCCGGCTCCCCAGTCGAGCCCGAGCGCGTCAGGATCGAGGCGGGGGGTTCGCAGCGCCGAGATTCGGTCGAGGAGCTCCCGTGAGACCAGTGCAGACCTTCCATCGCGCCGGGCTGCGGCCCACACCGTGGGCGCCTTGCCTTCGCCGAGATCGCCAAGAGGTCTCGGACGGGGCCTATATCTGGACTCGGTGCGGATCTGGCCGCTCGGCTCAACCACGAGGCGTGCGGCTTCGAGCGCGAGGATGACGAAAGCGTCATCGTCGGTGTATTCCGCAGGCCAGCTCAGATTGAACGACACCGACGCCATCTCCGGATCTCGCGGGATCCGGACCTCTTGCCCTTCCGACTCGCCAGGTGCGATGGTGAGAGGGAGATCCCAGGTGTATCCCGCCGGGGAGCGTGCGTGGATTCGATAGGTCCCGGGCCGGACGGGACCGATCGCGGCGCGGCCGGCACCATCTGTCGTCCGATCGAGCGTCGTGCGTTGCTCGCTCTGATATGCGTTGCCCGTGAGACTGAAGGAGGAGTCGGCCATCGGCAGGTCCGAATCCGCGTAGACGATCCGAAGCGTCGGATTCGGCCACATCAACGAAGCGAGCCGCGCATCGTCCGAAGGCGCGCCGGGAGTCGAGCCCGGCGTGTGCGCAGCGACCTGCGGCGCCTTCTCATTGAGAGCGTCGAGGCGGGCAAGCACTGCATCATGGAATGACCGGCCGTCGCGCACCATCACGGCAAGCATCACACCTTGCCCCAGGAGCGTGACGCAGAGGAGGGCGAGAAGGACGGCAGCGGTTCGAGGAGTCATCGCGAGTTCCTTGGCAGGGCGCCGCAGCACGCCGAATGCGACGCTGCGAAGGCGCGGATGGTGATGGGAAGGCCAGATGTCGATCGTGCGCAGCGCAGGCCCGATGGAGACGCGCCCGAGGCGATGAATGCACGTCGATGCACCGCACGCGTCCCAGGATGAAACGGCCTCGAGGCCGGCCTCTCACGCGGTTGGTCGAGCGCGTCGGCCTGTGCGCTCGCGGGTGGCGAGGCTGAGGGAGGAACGCCCGATCAGGCAAGCCCATTGCGAGTGCGATGCGCATTCGACCACCCGGAGGCGGGAGCCAGCATGCAGGATCGGCGCCGGCTCAGCGATGGGCCGCGCGGTCGCGAACGGAGGAGAAGGCCGAGCCGCTCCGGCCCCACGCGACCGGTCGGCCGTCACCAGCATCGAGCGGGCGACGGATGAACACTCACCGTTCGGAGTCCGCGGCCCGGTGCACGCGGAGCGAGCGCACGGCGGCGTCGCCGTCCCCGACGGACAGGGTCGATCTCTGGCTGATCCCAGGATCCGCTTGAGTGCCGCGGGTGCGTCGGCCGCGCGTCGCTCAAGGCTCGCCGCGACCGCGGCCACCGGAGGCACCGACTCCAGAGGGACGATCATCATCAGCGCGACCGGCGCGAACCCCATGATGAACGTCGAGCGACGCGGTCGTGCGCTCGTCCTTCGTCCCGGCGGAGCCGAGGTCGGGTGCATGCGCCCGATCGTGTGGGTGATCGGAGAGAAGTTCGAATGGCGATTCGGATGCTGAGCCGGTCAGCAGCCCGCGATGCAGTTCGCGCCGCGTAGCGCCATGCAGGTGATCCTCGATCTCGTCGAGGATGGCGCGGCGAAGATCGGGGGGTTCCCCTTCGATCGGATCGGGCTGCCAATGGAGTTGATGGCGTCGACGGGATCGCTCATGCCAGCGGCTGCGGTGCGAGGACGGAGTCGACCGCCGCAGAGAAGCGATTCCACTCTTCGCGCTTGGCCTCAAGTGCCGCGCGGCCCGCCGGCGTGAGCCGGTAGTACTTGCGAGGCCGTCCCCCGGAAGCCTCGTCCCAGCGCGCTGCGATCAGCTCCTGCCGCTCGAGTCGATGGAGCGCGGGATAGAGGCTCCCTTCGTTGAGATCGAAGCGACCGGTCGAGCGGGCGAGGACGGTCTGCGCGATCGCGTAGCCGTAGCTCTCGCCGCGCGCGAGAACGTCGAGGACGAGCATCTCGATCGTGCCGGTGAGGAGGCGGGTGTCCATCGGAGGCCGGGGGGGCGGAGGCCGGGGGCTGAGGCCGGGGGCTGAGGCCGGGGGGCGGGGGGGGGCGGAAGCCGCGAGCGGCCGAAAGAAAGCCTCGTCGGGCGGAGCTGGAAGCGGGGCAGGAGTCGAGGAGGCCCGCAGCCGCGAGCAAAGAGTCCGCGACCCGATCCGCGGCGGCCGCGCGGCGGGGGAGCGATCCGGGCACGGGGGCGTTGAGCGACCGAAGGCCCTCAGCAGCGGGAACCGGGGTCGCCAGAGCGCCCGGCGGTGTGGCCAAGCCTCAATGGCCGGTTCGGAGGCGGGGAGCTCGCCTGGCACGGCGTCACCCGGTGGCCTTGGTGGGCATGGCCTTTATGGGCGTGGCCCCAGTGGCCCCACTGGCCCCCCTGGCCCCAATTGCATGGCCATGCTCCGGGGCCGGGTGAATGGCCACGCTTGGCGGCCACCGTCTCCGGTCGGCTCGTTCCCGACGGAGCCATCTCTGCCGCTGCGGTCCACTTCCGAGTTCATCACAGAGCGACAGAGTCGTCACACGATGGACCGCTGTATCCTGACCCCCTTTCGCTCGGTCGACCCCGAGCCGCTTCATCCGCCACTCTCGCGAACTCCCGAACCTTCCGCGCTTCCCGCGCGAACCCCAACGCGACGAGCCCAACCCCCATGCGACGCGCCAAGATCAGCATCATCGGAGCCGGAAACGTCGGAGCCACCTGCGCCCACTGGGCCGCCGCCCGCGAGCTGGGCGACATCGTGCTGCTCGACATCCCGGAGAAGCTCGGTGTGGCCCAAGGCAAGGCGCTCGACCTGGCCTGCTGCGCTCCGATCGAGCGCTTCGACAACCATGTGCATGGCACCGCCGACTACGCCGACACCCGCGACAGCGACGTGGTGATCGTCACCGCAGGAATTCCCCGCAAGCCGGGAATGAGCCGCGACGATCTCATCGCCACCAACGTGAAGATCGTGCGCAGCGTGGCCGAGCAGATCGCCAAGCACGCCCCCAACGCGGTCATGATCCTCGTGAGCAACCCGCTGGACGCGATGGTCTACACCGCGTGGAAGGCCTCCGGGTTCCCGACGCACCGCGTGATGGGGCAGGCGGGCGCGCTCGATGTCGCCCGATTCCGACACTTCATCGCCAAGGAGCTTGGCGTCTCGGTCGAGGACATCCAGGCCCTGCTCCTCGGCGGACACGGCGACGACATGGTGCCGCTGCCGCGATTCACCTCGGTGCACGGCATTCCGGTCTCGCAGTTGCTTCCGAAGGCGACCATCGACGCCTGCGTGCAGCGGGCCAAGGTCGGAGGCGGCGAGATCGTCCAGCTCATGGGAACCAGCGCCTACTACGCGCCTGCGTCGGGCACCATCCAGATGGCGGAGGCGATCATCCGGGACAAGAAGCGGATCCTCCCCTGCGCCGCGTACTGCGAGAAGGAGTTCGGCGTCGGGAGGCCAGGCGACGGCTACTTCGTGGGCGTCCCCGCGCTGCTCGGCAAGGACGGCGTGGAACGCATCGTCGAGGTCGAGCTCGACCACGACGAGAAGAAGATGATGGACGAGTCGATCCAGCACGTGAAGGACCTCGTCGGCGTGGTCCGATCGACCTTCCCCGACCTCGCGTAGCGATCGGCCCGGTCGGCCGGAGCCCGCCGATCGTCCAGCGCACCGCTCCGGCGCGGGCGGCGAGCCTCCGTGGCGTCGCGCCCGGTTCGTCGAGCCCGGTTCGTCGCGCCCTTTTCCTCGAGCCCTCTTCCTCGAGCCCTCTCCCTCGAGCCGGGGCTTCGGACGTCGTCGCGCGCTGCGCGCTTCCCTCGGCTGCGGGTCTCGGCTGCGCCGCGGGAGCGTTCGAACGTCTGGCGGAGCGCCTCCGGAACCGGAAGGCGTCACCGCCCGGCGCGCCGGGCTGCGACGACCGCGGCGGCGAAGGCGAGCAGCGCGAATCCGGCGGCGCCGAGCAGCGGCCACGGCGCCGGTGCGCCGTCCCGGAGGGCGGACCGAACGGCTTCGGCGCACCAGCTCAGCGGGTTGAGCTGAATCACCCAGCGCAGCCACGCAGCGGCGCCATCGACGGGGAAGAACGCGTCGGAGAGCAGCCAGAGCGGCATGAGCAGCAGGTTCATCACGGCGTGGAAGCTCGCCGCGTCGCGGCAGCGCCATGCGAAGGCGGTTCCCAGCGACTGGATCGCCACGGCGGGCAGCCAGAGGACGATCAGGGCGGCGATCGCGGCACCCGCGCCGACGGGGATCCCGGCGATCCAGGCCAGCGGCAGAAGCAGCGCCGCCTGGAGCCATGCCACGGCAGCGCCGCCGGTCACGATCCCCGCCGCGATCGCCCACCGCGGGGTCGGCGAGACGAGGACCGCCTGCAGAAAGCCCTCGCGACGGTCCTCGATCACCGCGATCGACGAGAAGATCGCCGCGAACATCGCCACCAGCGTCATCGCTCCCGGCACGAGATACGCGGCGTAGCCGAACCGCTCCTCCTCGCTCCCCGTTCCCGGGGAGACGACGCTCCCGGCGAGGCCGCCGCCGACCACGAGCCAGAGAAGCAGCCCCGTGCCGACCGCGGCGACGAGCCGCACCGGAGTCCGCAGGAAGCGCAGGAACTCGCGCCGCGCGAGGACTCCGGCGCCGCGCAGCGCCAGGGCCGCGCCGCTGCGGCGCTCAGCGTCCACGCCGGCCCCCTTGACGCCCGCGGGGCCCCGTCCGCGAGTCGGCGGGCTCGGCTGCGCCGTCTCCTCCGGCGTCGAGCGCCTCGCCGGTGGCCCGTGCGAAGAGGTCCGCCAGGGTCGGCGGTGCGACCGCGAACGAGCGGTGGCCCCGCGTGAGCGCCTCGATCAGGGCGGCAGCGCTCGCCTCGTCGTCGATGATCGCACTCCAGCCGTCGCGGCCGCGCATGAAGGGCGCGGCCGCGCTCGCGGCGCCTCCGCCGCGTCCCGCCGAGGGCGGCGTCTCCGTCCCCTGCACGACGATCCGGCGCGGACCGAGCTGCGCCCGCAGGGCCGCGGGCGCGCCGTCGGCGACGATCGCCCCGCGGTGAAGCATGACGACGCGATCGCAGCGATCGGCCTCCTCGACCAGGTGCGTCGAGATGAGCACGGTCGTGCCGCGGCGATCGCGTTCGGAGAAGACCGCGTCGAGGAAGGCCGCCCGGCTCGGAGGATCGAGCCCTGTCGTGGGCTCGTCGAGGAGCAGTAGATCCGGTTCGTGAAGCAGGCTGCGGATGAGATCGACGCGGCGGACGAATCCGCCGGAGAGCGTCTCGACGCGGTCATCGGCGCAATCGGCGAGGCCGTGCAGCGAGAACAGCGCGGCGATGCGCCGCTCCGCCTCTGCGCGGGGGAGACCGTGGAGCGCCGCGTGGGCGCGGAGGTTCTCGAGCACCGTCATCCGGCGATCGAGCGCGGGCGTCTGGAAGACCACGCCGAGCCGGGCGCGGATCCGCCGGTCATCGCGTTCTCCGAGGACATCGATCGATCCGGCATCCGGCCTCCCGATCCGGGCGACGAGGCGGAGCAGCGTGGACTTTCCGCTGCCGTTGGGACCGAGCAGCGCGACGATGGAGGACGGCTCGACCGAGAGCGAAGCGCCCCTGAGCGCCATTGCCCCGCCGCGGTAGCGGTAGGAGACGTCGCGGATGATCACGGCGGCGACCACGCGGTCATCGCTCGTCGCGCCGGGCCATCATCTCGAGCATGTCCACGCAGCGGACCGCGTAGCCGAACTCGTTGTCGTACCACGAGACGACCTTGAAGAAGCGGTCGCTGAGCTGGATGCCCGCCTTCGCGTCGTAGATCGAGCTGCGGGCGTCGCCGATGAAGTCGCTGGAAACCACCTCGTCTTCGGTGTACCCGAGGACGCCCTGCATCGGACCCGCGGCCGCGGTCTTCATCGCGGCGTTGATCGCATCGAGCGACGTCGCCTTCGCGGTGCGCACGGTCAGGTCGACCACCGAGACCGTCGCGGTCGGCACCCGGAAGCTCATGCCCGTCAGCCTGCCCTTCAGCGCCGGGATGCAGAGCCCCACCGCCTTCGCGGCCCCGGTCGAGCTGGGGATGATGTTCATGTAGGCATTGCGCCCGCCCCGCCAGTCCTTCCTGCTCGGGCCATCCTGCGTCGGCTGCGTCGCGGTCACGGCGTGGATCGTCGACATCAGCCCCTCCTCGATCCCGAAGGAGTCGTGGAGCACCTTTGCCACCGGGGCGAGGCAGTTGGTCGTGCAGCTTGCGTTGCTCACGATCGCGTGCTTCGCGGGGTCGTAGCTCTCGTGATTGACCTTGTAGCAGATCGTCGGAACGTCCTTGTCCGACTTTGTCGGGGCCGAGATCAGCACGCGGCGAGCGCCGGCTGCGAGGTGCTTCGAGGCGCCCTCGAGGTCGGTGAAGAGCCCGGTCGACTCAAGGACGTACTCGCAGCCGAGGTCCCTCCACGGAAGCGTGGCGGGGTCCTTTGCGCTGGTGCAGCGCGTCCGCATCGAGCCGGAGATCAGATGCTCGCCGTCGACCGCGATCTCGTGCCGCCAGCGCCGATGCATCGTGTCGTAGCGGACGAGATAGGCCAGGTTGTCTGCGGGAACGAGATCGTTGACGCCGACGATCTCGAAGCCGCCGCGCTCCGCGGCGATGCGATAGACGAGGCGACCGATGCGGCCAAAGCCGTTGATGCCGATGCGGATGGGAGCGATTGACGAGGGCATGGTGGCGGAGAGTCCGGTGCGGGGCGCCGTGGACCGGCGCAGATGGAATCGGAGGATACCGCGATTCCGGACTTCGCAAGCCCCGTCGGCGCTGAGCGGCCGACGCAGGCTGCTGCGCCGGCCGCTCGTCATCGCGCGCTGAAGCGGCCGGGCCCCATCACTACAGCGCTGGAACTCGTCTGCTGCGGCCGCCCGGATGCGGCGTTCTGGCGGCGTCGCAGCTCGGCTTCGGGCCTCGACGGAGCACTGCGGCTACGCCGTCGGCCCGAAGCCTTCGCTGCTCCTTGCCAGAAGCCGCCCCGAGCTGCCTCGCGACGACGCGTTCCAGCGCTGGAGTGCTCATCCGCCGCAGGGCTCCCACGCGGCAAGGAGAATGCCGAGGTCGGCGCCTCCGACGTTGCCGTTGCCGTTGAGGTCGGCGGGGCATCCGGAGCAGGGTCCCCAGCTTGCCAGAAGGATGCCGATGTCGGCGCCGTCGACCTTGCCGTCGCCGTCGAGATCCGCCGGCCCCGCGTCGAGGAACCACGGGCGCGTCGCGGGGTTGCCGGTGAAGAACTGCATGAGCAGCTCGGCGACCTTCTGCTGTCCGTCGGGAGCAGGGTGCACGCCATCGGCGGCGAAGTCGGAGCACTCCCAGATCAGCCCGTCGGCGCGGGGCGTGAGCCCGTCCGCCCAGAGGTAGGGGCCCCAACCGATCCACGGGGCGTTCACCGGCCCGAGCGAGGGGCTGTAGTTGAGCTCGGTGTCGCCGCCGATCTGGTCCGCGATGGTCCAGCGCACGGCGAAGGCGCTCTCGTAGGCGTATGGCTCCGGGTTGAGCGGAGTCGCCGCGTAGCCTCCATAGCTCCGGCTCGAGAGGAAGCACAGCCGCGCGTTCGGGAGCTTCTCCTTGATGTTCGTCACGGTCGCGCGGAGCCCCGCGTAGAGCGGCATCGCCGAAGCGGGGAAGCTCCCAGAGGGACCGGCGAGCGCCTGCTTGAGCCAGACGACCTGGACCTGCGCAGACGTCACGCCCGCCGTCGCGAGCCGCTGCTCGAGGACGTGCCAGTAGTCGGAGCCGGGATCGGCCGTCTGGGTCACGTCCTGCCCGCCTTGGGCGCCGTTCACGAGGACCAGCCGCGGCTCGAGACCCGGGGTCTGCTGGGCGAGCTGCCGGAAGCGGCTGAACTCCATCGAGGTGTTCGACATGCCGACGGAGACGACGACGATCTTCCCGCCGACGTGATCGACGCTGCCGTCCGCCGCGAGCGGGCAGATGGCGCGGGCGATCGCGACTCCTGCGGAGGCGTGCTGAGGCGGCGGGACGTTGCCGCCCCCGGGATAGAGACCTCCGGGGAAGCCCAGATAGGTCTCTCCGAGCAGTTCGCTCAGCGGCACGCGATCGACCGAGACCTGATCGCAGTCGGCGGCGAGCGAGGGCGAGGCGGCGATGAGAGCGAGGACGAGCGAGGGCGCAGCGACAGTCGATGCGGCGGTGCGCATGGCGGTGTTCTCCTGGTGGATCTGCTGATGGGTTGAACAGGCGAAGTGTCGGTCGACCGTGCGGGCAGGCGCGAGGGCGCCGGCTTCCGGAAGTCTGCCGCCGCACCCAGGACGCTCCGACGGCGCCAGTGTGCCTCACCCGGCGCAGGTGGGACGGTGCACCGCGGGCGCGCCGCGCGGGGCCGACTTCGCTCGACCCCCGGGCGTTCCCGGCGCCGCCGACCGCAGCGCCGGCATCGATCCTCCATCGCGCCAGGGCGCTCAGCCCTCGCGGAGGCGCTTCGCCTCGCGGCGCATCACCATGTCGAGGACCGAGGGAAACGCGTTGAAGAGACCCGAGCTCAGCCGCACGATGTGGCTCGTCCAGACCTCGGAGCGCGGGCGACGAAGGCACTGGATCACCGCCGCGGCGACGCGCTCCGGCGTCTGGATCATCCAGCGGGGGACGTGGTCGTGCACCCCCGACGGAGTCGACTCGCGCCCGCTTCGCTCGGCGGCGCGGTCGAAGAACTCCGTGACCGTCGTGATGGGGTGGACGCTCGAGACCTCGATCCCGTGCGGTGCCAGCTCGAAGCGCATGGCGCGGCAGAGATGGGCCTGGGCGGCCTTGGTCGCGGAGTACGCCGAGAAGCCCGGGAGCGTGAACTTCGCGAGACAGCTCGAGCACATGAGCAGATGCCCCGGCCGCCCGGACGCGATCAGCCGCAGCGCCGAGAGCCGGATCAGCTCGACCGACGCGAAGAAGTTGGTCTCGAAGATCGCCCGGAGCGCCTCCTCGGGGACCTCGGTCGCGGGGAGCTCCATCCCGTAGCCCGCGTTGGCGAAGACGGCGTCGAAGCGCCCGAACCGCTCATCCGCGGCATCGAGCAGCCGCTGCGAGAGGCCCTGCTCCGCGACATCGCCGACGACGATCTCGGCGCGGCGGCCGCGCTCCTCGACCAGCTCGGCCACCCGTGCCAGCCGCTCCATCCGGCGGGCGTTGATCAGGACGTCCATGCCCGCTTCCGCCGCGGCGAGCGCCGTCGCGGCGCCGATGCCGGAGCTGGCGCCGGTGACGATCAGGACCTTGTCCGCGAGGGTTCCGACTCCGCGCTTCGTCGCCATGGGCGGGCAGTGTAGATTCGGACGAGGTCGCGTCCGGCGCGGCGGCGACCCGAGCGGCGGGTCCGGCGCGCAGGTCCCGCGTGCGGAATGGCGCGCTCCGCTGCCGGAGCAGGCTCTTCGGGGAGGCCCGAGTCGTCGCTCGTCGCGCGATCATGGTCCTTCGGTCAGGGTCCTTCCATCACCGTCGCTCGATCACCGCCTCCTGCGCGCGATGCCTCAGGATCCGGTCCCCGAGCAGACGATGGTCCGTCGCCCGCAGCTCCGGGCCGAGGAGCACATGGTCGATGTGCCAGAGCGGCAGCGGCGATGGCCAGCTTCCGGACCAGCCGCGTCCGGCGTCGTCCCACGCGTGGCGCATCCCCGGAAAGAGCGCTGCGATCGCCGCTGAGCCGCGCGTGGCGTTGAAGTCGCCCACGGCGATGTCGAAGTCCGGTGCCAGCTCCTGATCGAGGACGTATCGAAGCTCCCGAGCGAGGTTCATCCGACCGATGAGAGGGTTCGACGGAAGATCGACCAGCGCGATCGTCAGCGCGCCGAGTCCGCGGCTGGAGGCGTCGACGCGGAGCATCGTGATGTCGAGGTCGTGGCGGCGGACGAGCGAGCGGACCTCGAGGATCGGGATGTGGCTCAGGATCGCATACCGACCGCTGCGGACGAGGATCCACCCGGCTTCGATCAAGGCCTTCCCTCGCTCCTCGAGCAGGAGCCACCCCGGCTCGGTCAGGAGGATCAGGTCGTCGGAACGATCGATGATGGCCTCGAGGAGCGCCGGGGCGGCTCGGCGGTTCGGCCAGTGCAGGTTGCGGTGGTAGATGCGAAGCCCGGGCGTCTCCGCGGGGGTCGTCGGGCCGCGGCGCAGGGGCCTGTGCTCGACCATGAAGAGCCACGCGGAGAGTCCCGCGGCGAGCCCGAGGGCTGCGATCGTGCCGGGATGCCGCAGGGCGCCGCGCTTCCAGAGCGCCGCGACGAGCAGCCACGACGGGATCAGCGTCAGGATCGAGGGCACCCAGAAGAGCGCCTGCGTGCCGAGCCAGCGATCGTTCAGGAGGCGCCCCGCCGCCCAGATCGCAAGGGCGATGACGCAGAGGATGGCGACGGACGCTCGAACGCGCCCGAGCGGCGGGAGCAGGGTCACGCTCGTGCGCTCCTCATCCCTGGCCCGCGACCGCGAATGGATCGAGGTCGATGGTGGCGGCGCCGCGGAGAATCGCCTCATGCAGCTCTGCCGCGCAGGCGACGACGCCTCGGTTGGAGCGGAGGGAGCGACCGCGGCCGAAATCGAGCGGCTTGCCGTCGAGATCGCTCACCGCCGCCCCGGCCTCGAGCGCCACCAGCGTGCCCGCCGCGTGATCCCAGATGCTCTCGACCGGCAGCGTCGGTCGGGGGAGGCGCAGATAGATGTCTCCATCCCCGCGCGCGACCATCGCATACTTCGACTGGCTGTCCAGGCCGATCGAGCGGAAGCGCACCCTTCCCGCCTCGAGCAGATGCGCTCGTCGCGCCGTCGTCCGCGCCCCCTGCGACACGGAGTCGCACATCACCGCTTCGTCCGCCGGATCGATCGGTCGGCGTCGCACGCGCCTCCCGGACCCTCCCGGCGCCGACTCGCGCCGCTGCCAGCAGCCGGCGCCGCGCTCGGCGACGAACAGCGCCCCTTCCGACGGATGCGGGTCGTCCGGCCGAAAGGGGGGCCGTCCCAGATTGGGGCAGCCCAGCACCGCCGCGACGACTTCGCCGTGGACGATCCGGCCCAGCGCGATGGCATACTGCGCGTCGCGAATGAAGCCCTTCGTGCCGTCGACGGGGTCGATCGTCCAGAACCCGTCGGCGTGGGCCCCCGCGTGCGTGCCGAGGTCGATCGCGGCGAGGATGCGCGCCGCGCCGGCGTCGGGATGGACCTCGCGCACGGCGGCGACCACCGCGGCGAGCTCATCCGCGCGCGCCGGGTCGCGCAGCGCCGCCGCGGACTCCTCGCCGACGAGGAGCGGCGGAGCGCCCGCCGCTTCCTCCAGCGCGATGGCGACGATCGCCTGGATCGCGAAGTCGGCGACCGTGACCGGGCTGGTGTCGGCCTTGGCGATCGCGTGCCCCGGGTCGAAGCGCGCGCGGACGCGCCGCGCGACTCCCATCGCGGCGGCGACCGCTGCGGCCGCCGGCTCGAGCAGTTCGACCTTCGGGCTCACGAAGCGAGGATAGGAATGACCGCGGGGTGATTCGATCGGCGTACCGTTCGCGGCGGTGCCGGAGTCAGACGACTCCTGCGTCGGGTCGTCGCTGATCGAACGGCGGGAGGCGCTGGCGCCGCACGCACGCTGCTCGACATGACGAGCCCGTCCGAGCGGCGCTGCCGCACTCCTTGGTCGCGAAACCGACCGCGACACTCTCCGATGGAGGCAGCATGCCGCAGCACATCCCCCAGAATCCCAGTTCGTGGCGCGACGTCGCCGCTCCGGTGCCCGGTTCCAACGCGCTGGGGACGGCCGGGTTCGTCGTCGCGCTTCTGGGTCTCTTCACCGGGGGCGTGCTCAGTCCGATCGGGATGATCCTGAGCCTGTTCGCGCTCGGGCGCGAGCCGCGCGGCCTCGCGATCGCCGGCGCGATTCTCGGGTTCATCGGCTCCTGCGGCGGGATCATCGTCTTCCTGCTCTTCGGCGGGGCGATCCTCGCGCTCCTCGGCCTCGGGGCCGCGTCGCTTCCCGTGGTCGCGCTCGGCGTGGTCCTCGTGGTGATCGCCGTGACGGGGATCCTGCTCCTGGTCGGTTGAGCGAGGGTGAGACGGGCGCCGGGGACGCCTTCGTCGCCCGCCATTTCGGCAGGGGGCGACGGTCGCATCGGGCTCCGGAATTCGGCACCCGCTTCCGCGTGGAGCAGGCTGGGCGAGCGGATCCAGCAGTGCTCGCGGCGAGCTGCGCAGGGCGCCCGGGCGGCCGGGACGCGCTTCTCCGAGGAGCGGACGTCGACGTCCGGCGCCCTCGGTTCTCAGCCGGGGCGGCCGCAACGCCGGGCCTGGATGGAGACTCCGGCGGGGCGGCGGAGCCGGAGGCTGGCCGCCCGGCGCGGTTCTGGCACCCCGATTGCTCCCAAGACAGTCCGGCCGACGCCCCGCCTCGAGCGCGGACGATGGTCAAGGAGCACGACAGCATGGCCTCAAGCAAGATCATCGGAATCGACCTGGGCACCACCAACTCCGTGGTCGCGATCATGGAGGGCACCCAGCCCAAGGTCCTCATCAACTCATCCGGCAGCCGCATCACCCCCTCGGTGGTCGGCTTCACCGAAAAGGGCGACAGGCTGGTCGGTCAGCCGGCCCGCCATCAGCAGGTCACCAACCCGAGGAACACCATCTTCTCCATCAAGCGCTTCATGGGGCGCCGTCACAACGAGGTGATGTCGGAGGAGAAGCTGGTTCCGTACACCATCGTCGGCGGCGCCGACGAGCTCGTGAAGGTGCAGGTCCGCGACCGGACGTACACCCCGCCCGAGATCTCCGCGATGATCCTCCAGGATCTCAAGAAGACCGCCGAGGACTACCTCGGCGAGACGGTCGACCGCGCGGTCATCACGGTGCCGGCGTACTTCAATGACGCCCAGCGTCAGGCGACGAAGGACGCGGGCGAGATCGCCGGGCTCAAGGTCGAGCGGATCATCAACGAGCCGACCGCGGCCGCGCTCGCGTACGGACTGGAGAAGAAGAAGAACGCGAAGATCGCCGTCTTCGACCTCGGCGGCGGCACCTTCGACATCTCGATTCTCGACATCGGCGACAGCGTCTTCGAGGTCCTGGCGACCAACGGCGACGGTCACCTCGGCGGCGACGACTTCGACGCGAGGATCATCGACTTCATCGCCGAGGAGTTCCGCAAGACCAACGGCATCGACATCCGCACCGACGCGATGGCCCTCCAGCGCCTCAAGGAGGCGTCGGAGAAGGCCAAGTGCGAGCTCTCGACCGTCCTCGAGACGACCGTCAACCTGCCCTTCATCACGGCCGACGCGAGCGGACCGAAGCATCTCCAGGTCACGATCACGCGGAGCAAGTTCGAGCAGGTCTGCGCCGACCTCTTCGACCGCCTGCGCGGACCCTGCGAGCAGGCGCTCAAGGATGCGAAGCTCTCGCCGAAGGAAGTCGCCGAGGTGGTGATGGTCGGCGGCAGCACGCGCATCCCCAAGGTGCAGGAGATCGCCAAGCAGATCTTCCAGACCCAGGAGCTCGACAAGAGCATCAACCCCGACGAGGTCGTCGCCATCGGCGCCGCGATCCAGGGCGGCGTGCTCCTTGGCGACGTGAAGGACGTCCTCCTCCTCGATGTGACGCCGCTCTCGCTCGGCGTGGAGACGCTCGGCGGCGTGATGACGCCGCTCATCCAGCGGAACACCACGATCCCCACGAGCAAGAAGGAGGTCTTCTCGACCGCCGCGGACAACCAGTCCTCGGTGACGATCCACGTCCTCCAGGGCGAGCGGCAGTTCGCCGCGGACAATCGCACGCTCGGTCGGTTCGATCTCGCGGGCATCGCCCCGGCGCCGCGCGGGCACCCGCAGATCGAGGTCGAGTTCGCCATCGACGCCAACGGCATCCTCAACGTCTCCGCCACCGACAAGGCGAGCGGCAAGAGCCACCGGATCGAGATCCGCGGCTCGAGCGGCCTGAGCAAGGAGGAGATCGAGAAGATGCGCCGCGAGGCCGAGGAGAACGCGGCGGCCGACAAGGCGCGGCGCGAGCTGGTCGACCTGAAGAACCAGGCGGAACAGCTCATCTACGGGAGCCGCAAGGCGCTCGAGGAGCACGGCGGGAAGATCTCGCCGGAGGGGCGCGCCGGTGTCGAGTCGGCGATCAACCAGCTCGAGTCCGCCGTCAGGGGCGAGAGCAAGTCAGCGATCGAGTCGGCGATGAAGGCGCTGGAGGCCGCCGCCGCAGAGCTCGGCAAGGCGGTCTACGAAGCGACTGCGGGCCAGGCGACCGGCGGCTCGGCTTCGGCGTCGGCGGGCGCGGCCGGCGCGGCGGGCGCTTCCGCGGGCGAGCAGCGCAAGGAGGGCGTGATCGACGCGGAGTACGAGGTCAAGGAGTGACGGCGAGGGCCGCCTCCGCGCCCTGAGACCGCACTCGATCAGCTCCCGGCGAGAAGCCGGGAGACGGACCGCTGGACGCCGGCGCGACTTCGCGCCGGCGTCCTGTCGTTGGGCGCGCTGCCGGCTGACTCCGATCCACGTGCGACCCGGCCGGCGCGGAGGAGTCGCGCGGCGTACCGTCCGGCGTCTCGCGTTCCCGAGGAGCACCTTTCCCATGACCCTGCTGCGTTCAGTTCTGGCGTTCGTCGTCGGCGTCGTCGTCGCCGGTATCACGATCGCGATGGTCGAGTTGATCGGCCAGCGGGTCTACCCGCCTCCGCCGGACCTCGACTGGACCGATCTCGACGCGCTTCGCGCGCACATTGCGGCGCTCCCTCTCGGCGCCCTGCTTGTCGTCCCGCTCGCATGGGGGATCGGAACGCTCCTCGGAGGTCGTGCGGCCAACGCGGTGGCGCGCGGCGGTGGCGTCGCGCTGCCGACGTCGGTCGGCGTGGTCATCCTCGCCGCCGCGGCGTTGACGGTCGCGCGCATTCCCCACCCGGCCTGGCTTCCTGCGCTCGGGGTCGTCGCGATCGCGGCGGGCGTGGTCGGCGCGATCGCGTGGAGCCGGAGGGCCGGGCGCGTCGACGCTCCGCTCGCGTGAATCGCCCACCGGCGCCGGGCTGATGCCGATCCTGTCGGCAACGCGGACCCTCTGGCGTCCGTGCAGCGGGAGCGCACCGGCCGGCCGCGTATCCAGCGCGCCGGGGGATTCCCGGGATGCCGGGGGTGCCGGGCGCGCTGCGTCACGTCTCCTGCCGCGCTTGCCCGTCCGAAGTCCCCCCGGTCCGATCGCCGCGACCGATGCTGCTCTGACGACCCGGCCGGGCCGCCCTGCGCGAGACGACGCACCACGTCAGCGCGCCCGACCCCGCGACGAGGATCGCCCCGGCAATCCACATCTCCCAGCGCTCGAGCTCGCCGAGGATGCGCGTCGCCGTCTCGCCGAAGAGGTAGCCGAGGAGCCCGAAGCCGATCGCCCAGATGGCGCCGCCAAGGGCGTTGATCGCCGCGAATCGAAGCGGGGGGTACTTCGTCGCGCCGAGCATGATGGGCGTGATCGTCCTCGCGCCGTACACGAACCGGAAGCCGAGGGCGACGAGCAGCTCGTTGCGCTTGATCAGCCGGGCAGCGCGGTCGGCGTGGCGCTGCCAGTGCGGGCGCCGCTCGATCATCGCGACGCCCCGGAACCTGCCGATGAAGAACCACGCCTGATCCGCCACGAGCGACCCGACGAAGGCGGCGACGATCACCCAGGGCAGCGAGAGGTACCCGCGGTGGGCGAAGAACCCCCCGAGCACGAGAAACGTCTCGCCCTCGATGGCCGTCCCGAGCAGGACGGCGAGATAGCCATAGGTGGAGACGATCGACTCAAGCATGCGGCCTTCGCGTTCCGCTCAGGGTCGCCGCCGGGCGCCATCCCCGCCCGGCGGAGACCCGGGCGCCGTTGGCGGCGTCAGGCAGGCGGAGCATACCGCGACGGGAATGAACGTCGCGGAGGTCGCGTTGGCGCCGTGGGTCTCCGCGTGGAGAACCCGCCATACCCTCCGGCTAGCACTCCGACGCATCTCGTCCATGCTCCACGCCCCGTGTTCCCGCCTGCTCTGCTCCCTGCTGCTGGTTGTCCAGGCGATGACCGGCATGTTCGGAGCCGGTCGCGCGGTGCACCTGCATGGAGCGCACGGCCTCCTGCTCGGCGGTCCGAGGATCCACCAAGGCGCGGGCCAGTCCGTCCGCCCGACCGCCGACGAGCCTGGAGGACCGACGCACCGCGGAGCGTCGACGGTCGACCGGAGCGGATGTCGGGGATCGACTTGCTGCGATGCCGTTCGAGCGCATGCGAAGCCTGAGACGGGGGAAGCCGCTGCGGGACTGCATCTTCATCTGATTCCGCGTGCGAGCCGCCCAGCGCGCGGCGCCGGGGGCTCGCCGTTCGAGTTCGAAGGCCCGGGGACGGCTTCCGACGCCGACTTCCACGCGCCCGGCGGTTGCATCGCGATCGATCTTCCGGATGACGATCGCCGCGTCGAGCAGGGGGGCTTGCCCAGTCGAGCCGACGGCGCCGGCTCCGACGCAGCCTTGCCGGCCGCGTGGGCGACGGCTCTCGCAGCGGCCGAACGGCGCTGCATTGGACGGCTCGGCTGCGCGCCTGAGCCGAGGCCGACGTGGGAGCACTGCGCGCTGCGCACGGTCCGGCTGCGGATCTAGCTTCGGTCGAGGAGTCGTGACGAACCCGTCGTCTCGCCGCGCTCGGGCGATGGCTCTCGCCATCGATCGTCGCGGTCGCGTGGGGCGCCGCTCGGCGCCCGCACCCTCACCCGTCGCCGTCGGCGGCTTCGCCGCGGCGCCGCCCTCGACCCTTCGGAGCCCCTGTGAAGCCACTCTGTGCGCTTGCCGTCGCGGCGGGCCTGATCGCCGCCTGTTCCGAGCGGTCGCCGCTCGCGCCCCCCGCGCCGCCCTCGACGAGCGCGGGGTTCTCGGTGGAGGCGCCGACGAACCGCATCGACATCTCGGCGCCGGTGCGGCGCACCCTCGGGCTGACGTTCGTCCGCGTCGAGCGCCGCGCCGTCGGCGGCGTCATCCGACTCCCCGGGCGCGCCGAGCCTGCGCCCGATGCGCGGCGCGAATATGGCGCTCCGCTCGACGGGAGAATCGAGCTGCTCGTCGACGAGCTCGAGCCGGTGCAGCCGGGGCGACCGCTCGCGCGGCTCGACGCGCCGGGGTGGCGGGCGCTCCAGCGCGAGATCGCCGAGGCCGAGAGCGGCATGCTCGCCGCCGAGGCGGGGATCGCGGCGATGCCCAGCCTTCGGGCAGCGCACGAGCTGCATGAGCGGGGACTTCGCGCCAGGGCCGACGTCCTGCGTCGGCGCGTCGAGGAGCTCGACGCGCTCGCGGCCGCCGGGGCCGCGCGGCGCGACGAGATCGTCGCCGCGCAGAGCGCTCTCGCCGAGGCGGAGTCGGCCCTCGGCGAGGTGCTCGAGAAGGACGCGCAGCTCGACGTCCGCCTGACGCAGCTCGAGACCGATCGCGTGATCGCCGCGACCCGCGTCGCGCTCTTGCTCGAGCAGGCGGCGATGCTCCACGGGCTCGACGCGGAGGCGCTCGCGGCGCCGGTCGGGAGCGCGGACGGCTCGCCACCGCTCTGGCGCGCCCTCCGGGAGATCGAGCTGCGAGCGGTCGAGCCCGGGATCGTCGAGCGCCGCCACATCGCCTCCGGTGCCGGCGTCGCCGCGACGACGACGGTGCTTACGACCATCCGGCCTGAGCGTCTCCGCTTCCGCGCGGCCCTGCCGCAGGCCGATCTCACCCGCGTCCGCGACGGTCTCCCGGCCGAGGTGGTGCCCGCCTTCCATGGCAGCGCGGGGGTTGGTCCCTCGACGGCGGTTCGAGGGACTCCGCCCGTCGATTCCGCGGAGTCGGTTGCGACCTCGATCGCGCTGGTCCCCGCGATCGACGTCAGTCGGCGCACGATCGATGTCGTCGCCCCCCTCCAGCCGCGCCCGTGGCTTCGTCCCGGAGCGAGCGCCTTCATCGAGATCATGCCGGGAAGCGGCGAGCTCGAGAGCGCGATCCCGCTCGCCTGCGTGGTGCGCGAGGGCACGCGGAGCGTCATCTTCCGGCGCGACCCGCGCAACCCCGATGTCGCGATCCGGCTCGATGCCGACCTCGGACCCGACGATGGGCGCTGGGTGGCGATCCGCAGCGGAGTGCGGGAGGGCGATGAGATCGTGCTCGACGGGGCCCGCGAGCTCGCCCGGGCGATGTCCGAGGCGAACGCAGGTCCGCAGCGCCGCGGCCACTTCCACGCCGATGGCACATTCCACGCGGAGGACCACTGATGCTCGCGCGGCTGATCGGTCTCTCGGTCCGCCATGCGCGGCTGGTCGTGGTTCTCTCGGCGCTGCTGCTGGTCGTCGCGGGGCTGCGGCTCCCGCAGCTTCCTGTCGACGTGTTCCCCGAGCTCAACGCGCCGACCGTCGTCGTCGTCGCGGAGTCGGGCGGGCTCGCCGCGGAGGAGGTCGAGCTCAACGTCGTCTTCCCGCTGGAGTCGGCGCTCAACGGCCTCCCCGGGATGCGCCGGCTCCGCAGCGCGAGCTCCACCGGACTCGGGTTCATCTGGGTGGAGTTCGAGTGGGGCGCCGACATCTGGCGCGCCCGGCAGATGGTGGGGGAGCGGATCGCCGCGGTGCGATCCTCGCTCCCTCCCGAGGTCGACGTCGAGATGGCGCCGATGACCTCGATCACCGGCGAGATCATGCTCGTGGCGCTCTCTTCGCCAGACTCGTCGCGAAGCGCCCTGGAGCTGCGCTCGGAGGCGGAGTTCGTCGCGCGGCCGCGCCTGCTCGCGGTTCCCGGCGTCGCCCAGGTCGTGGCCATCGGGGGCGAGCTTCCGCAGTATCAGATCGATGTGCGGCAGGACCGGCTGGCGCTCCATGGCCTCTCGATCGGCGACGTCGTCGAGGCGGTGCGCGGTGCGCACAGCACGGCCTCCGCGGGATACCTCGCCGATGTGCGGCGTGAAGAGCTTCCCATCCGTCAGGGGGCCCGCGTGCGCTCCGTCGAGGACGTCGCTTCGACGCTCGTGACGTGGCGCGACGGCGCCCCGGTCGTCGTCGGCGAGGTCGCCGACGTCCGCCTCGGCGCCGCGCCGCGCCGAGGCGTCGCGGCGGACCGGGGCGAGCCTGCGGTCATTCTCTCGGTCCAGAAGTCCCCGGGCACGAACACGCTGGCGGTCACCCGCGATGTCGAGGCCGCCCTCGACGGCATCGAGCGCGTCCTTCCGGCGGGCGTCCACCTGAACCGCCACGTCTTCCGCGCGGAGGACTTCATCGTTCGCGCCGTCCGCAACGTGATGCACGTTCTCCGCGACGCGGCGATCGTGGTCGGGATCGTCCTGGTGCTCTTCCTTCTCAACGCCCGCACGACGCTCATCACCCTCGCGGCGATTCCGCTTTCGCTGGCGGCGGCGGTGCTCGCCCTCGAGATCCTCGGGCTCTCCATCAACGTGATGACGCTCGGCGGCCTCGCGGTCGCCATCGGCGAGCTCGTCGACGATGCGATCATCGATGTCGAGAACGTCTGGCGGCGCCTGCGGGAGAACGGGTCGCTGCCGCCGGAGGCGCGACGCCCCGGCGCCGAGATCGTCGTCGAGGCGAGCAACGAAGTGCGCTCGGCGGTGGTCTTCGCCACCGCGATCATCTGCCTGGCCTTCGTTCCGCTGCTCTTCCTCGAAGGCCTCGAGGGGCGGTTCTTCAGGCCTCTGGGACTGGCCTACATCGTGGCGATCCTCGCGTCGCTGCTGGTGGCGCTCACCACCACGCCGGCGCTCTGCCGCCTCCTGCTCGCACCGCGAACCGGCCGTCCTCCCCGGCGGGCCGACTCGCCGCTGGTGCGACTTCTCAAGGCGGCCTATGCGCCGACGCTCCGCGTCGCGCTCCGGGCGCGGTGGCTCGTGCTCGGCGGCGCCGCCGCGGCGACGGCGGCGTCGCTCTCGCTCGCGACGACCTTCGGCACGTCGTTCCTCCCCACCTTCAACGAAGGGACGTTCACCGTCTTCCTGATGGCGCCGCCGGGAACGTCGCTGGCCGAGAGCGACCGGCTCGCCCGCGGCGTCGAGCGGCGCCTCGTCGAGATCGACGGCGTCGCGAGCGTCGGGCGCCGAACCGGCCGCGCCGAGCGCGACGAGCACGCGGAGCCCGTCTGGCACTCGGAGGTCGACGTCGTCACGAGACCCGGCGCCGACAGAGCGGAGATCCGACGCGCAATCGACGAAGTCATCGCGGCCGTTCCCGGCATCGCCACGATGATCGGGCAGCCGATCGAGCACCGGCTCTCGCACATCCTCTCCGGCACGCCTGCGGCCATCGCCATCGATGTCTACGGAGAGGACCTCGACCAGCTCCGCGCCGTCGCACGGCGCATCGAGCAGGCGCTCGCCGGCGTCCCCGGCGCCCGCGACGTCCTGGCCAACCGCGAGATCCTCGCCAACTCCCTGCCTATCCGCTTCCGTCACGCGGATCTCGCCGCCGCCGGGCTTCGGCCCGCGGAGGCTGCGGAGCAGGTCCGACAGGCGCTTGCGGGCGAGACCGTCGCGCGGATCGGCGACGGCAGCCGGCGGTTCGATCTCGTCGTCCGCCTTGCCGAGGATCAGCGGGAGCGCATCGACCAGATCGGCGAGCTGCTCGTCCGCGTGCCATCCGCAGTGCACGGCGGCGGGAGCGGGATGGCGGGCGAAGGGCCTGAGCACTCCTACGTGCGCCTGCGGGAGATCGCTGAGATCGTCCCCGAACCGGCGAGCCGCCTCATCGCCCGGGAAGGGGCTCGGAGGAAGGCGACGATCTCCTGCAACGTCGCCGAGGGCTCGAATCTGGGCGACCTTGTCGCTGCGGTGATGGAGGTCGTCGATCCGATCGTCCGGGAGGAGGGGCTCTCCGTGCGCTACGGCGGTCAGTTCGAAGCGCAGCAGTCTGCGGCCAGGAGCATCGCGATCCTCGGCGCCGCCGTGGTGGGGGCGGTCTTCCTGCTTCTGCGCATCGCCACCGGCTCTTCCGGCGCAGCGCTGCTGATCCTCTTGAACCTGCCGCTTGGCCTGATCGGAGGGATCGCCGCGATCTACCTCGTCGAGGTGCCGAGTCCCTGGAAGAACACGCTCGCGCTCATCGGCGGCGGCGAGTTCATCGCGCCGATCGTCTCGATCGCAGGGCTCGTCGGCTTCGTCACGCTCTTCGGGATCGCCGTCCGCAACGGCCTCCTGCTCGTCGGTCACTGCGAGGCGCTGCGGCGCGCCGGGGCGACGCCCGCCGAGGCGGCCATCCGCGGCGCGACCGAACGGCTGGTTCCGATCCTCATGACCGCGCTGACTGCGGCGCTCGGGCTCGTGCCGCTGGCGATGGCCCGCGGCGAGCCGGGGAGCGAGCTCCTCGCGCCGCTGGCCGTCGTCGTTCTCGGCGGCCTGCTCTCCTCGACGGCGCTCAACCTCGTCGTCGTTCCGGCGGGATACGCGGTGCTCCGACGCGTCGACGCCCGGGATCCTCTGCTGAGGGGAGCGGCGCGATGAGGACCCGCGCCCAGCGCGCGCGTCCGAAGCCCCGGCAGGCGCGGCACCCCGCCCGCAGCCCCCGGAGCCCCCGCAGCCCCCGGAGCCCCCGCAGCCCCCGCAGCCTTCTCATCCCGATCGACGGCGCGGGTCGATGGTGCGGATCGACACCGCCTCGGGGACCGCTCTCCGCACGTCGAACAAAGCCTCCGCCGACTCCGCTTGCATCACAGATCCAGACGCCGATTCCCGCACCGATCTCACGACCGATCCACGACCAGAGCGCCGGCCATCCCGTGCCGGCTCGATCCGCAGGAGACACCCAGCCATGACCCCGATCAGCACCTCGAACCACGTCGTCACTCTTCCCGCAACTCGGCGTTCGAACGGAGCCCTGCGGACCTCGCCGCAGCGCATCCTCGTCGCCCTCGCTGCCATCTGCATCGCGGCCGCGCCGCTCGTGCTCGGAGGCTGCGAACGCGGGCACGACCACGCCCACGGCGACCACGACCATGATCATCACGGCGCTGGGTCCTCGGAGGGTGGATCCGGGACATCCCGCGGCCACGGTCACGATCACCACGATGACCACGACCACAGTCACGGCCCGATGTCGGCGCTGGGAACGACGTCGGTCGGCCCCTTCGTCGTGCGCGTCGCGCGCGGCGGAGAGCTCGCTCCGGGCGCTGAGATCGTCGTCGATCTCTGGATCGAGGAGAGCCCGGGCGATGTGGTGCCAGCGGCGGTCCGCGCCTGGATCGGCACCGAGGATGCCGCCGGAGCGATCCGGGTGCGCCTGAACCGCGAAGGGGACGGCCCCGGCGCGGCCTGGCACGAACATCTCGAAGCGCCGGCCACCCTCGCCGAGTCGCCGCTGATCTGGATCGAGATCGAGACCCCCGGCGGCGAGCGCCATCGCGGGTCGATTGCGGCGAAGGAGCAGGCGTAGCTGAGTCCTGTGAGGGAGTTGCCGAACGTGGCGGCCCGTGCATGCGGCGCGGTGTGGACTGCCGTGCGGACCAGCCAGCCCCGCTGACGAACGCAAGCCGCGGCCCAGCGCGAGTTGCCGATGATCCCGCCTCTCTGAAGGGCCCCGCGCGCGGCGCCGGCCCGATCGTTCATCGACGTCGATCGCGCGACCGCGCGTGGGGTGCTACACGATCTTCCGCCGATCGTCGGACGAACTCGGCAGCGGCGCGAGCGGGTGCGTGAGTCGGCGGCCTGCGCGGTCGCTGGTACGCGGCCCTCCGGGCCGCTCCTGCTCCACCGGACTCGCTTCGGACGACTGTCAGCACCGCAGCAAGTCGCGTGCGGCGCGGGCCGAGTCCGGCGCCGATGTGGACGAGAGTGCGACGGACCACCAGATGCGGCCTGGAAGGCCGCGCACCGAGGAAGGCGGCACACCGAGAATGGCCGCGCACCGAAGATGGCCGCGGGATCGGTCATGCACCCGCCTGTCGACGCGCGGTGGCTCCCTCCGGCCGCCCCCGGGAGTGCCGCGCGCCCGTGCCGCGCCCCAGTGCGGCGGACCGAAGGAGGCCGGTTCGGGGTTGGGGGGCGCTCGCGGGGCGCTCATGCCGGCGTTCTTGCTTGCGTCGGATCTCCGCCGGAGGTACCGTCGTGACGTTCCGAGTGCCGCCGTCGGGTGTGGGAGCACTCCGCGGCACGCGCGTGCGCGTCGGTGTTCCGGCGCGAGGAAGGACAAGTCGATGGCGGGTCGACGTGAGCGTGGGTCGGGTGGAAGCCGTGACCGTCTCGCCGAGATGGTTGAGCTTCTTCAGTCCTACCGGGGGTGGACGCAGAAGGAGGTCGCCGACGCGCTCGGGCGGAACGTCCACGCCGTGGTGCCGGAATCCGGCAATCCCAAGCTTGATCTCGTCGAGAAGCTCTCGTCGGTGCTGGACTGGCCGATCGAGATGATCGCCGCCGACCTTCGCGAGGCGGGGCGCGATGCGGAGCGGGAGGCGGCGGCAATCTCGAGCGACCTCGACTCATCTGCGTCGGATCCGTCCACGATCGTCGATGAGGTCTGGCGTCTGGTTGACGGCGAGTGCTGGGAGGCCGTCATCGAGCGGACAAGCCCTTCCCGAATCGATCGCCTTGATCGGGAGATCCGCGGTCGGTTGCTGATGTATCGGCAGGCGGCGCTCGAGAGCAACGGGCAGTACCTCGCGGCGATCGAGGCGTGCCGAGAGGGACTGGACTGCGTCGCGCGGGGTACGGAGACCTCGTACAGGCTGCGCGGAGCGCTGGCCTACCTCCTGTTGGTGACGGACCACCCGTATGACGCGGAGGCGCTCGCGGCATCGCTGGTCTCCGAACTTCGAGACGAGCCCGCCGAGAGCCCGCTCCGACTGCATCTCGGCATGTCCCTCCTCGTCCGGGGCCTCGCTCTGAGATCTCAGGGCGCGCTGCCGGGACCGCGGCGGCTGCAACTCCTCAACGAGGCGCGCGACTCGCTGAATGCGGCGTCGATGATGCTCACTGCGCTCTCGGAGAACGCCGGACCGCCCAGGGTGCGGAGCCCGGGGCGGACTGCGGATGTCGCCGCCATGGAGGTGTCGGTGCTCCTCGGAGAGATGGGCGCGCAGGAGTTCGTCGACTCCGTCGTGGCGCTGCTCGATGATTCGCCGGACGTGACGACGCTCGACAGCATCGCGGCGGAGAGCCTTGGATGGTGCTGCGTCTTCGCGTCGAGGACGATCGTCGCCGAACCCGAGAGGATTGACTCCCCGGATCGCGCGCTGGCGATCCTGACGAACAAGGTCGACGAGATCGCCGAGCGTCTTGGCCACTGGGCGCTTCGCGAGCGTCTGTTCACCATCGAGCACCTCCACCGCGTCCAGTCGCTCCGCGATCGCGGCGAGTCGCCTCCATGGAATCTGGATGACCAGGATGTTCGCGTCCTGATGGGAACGATGGGTCGCTTTCCGAAGTTCCGACGAGTCGGATGGCGCATTCTCCGCGAGGTGCGGCGGGAACGTCGCGAAGAGAGCGAGTCGCGCCCATGATCCGAGAGTCACGAAGAGTCCACGAGGGGATCCGCTCGGAGATTCCCGCCGGTGAGGCCGATCAGGGTCGCTCAGAAGGTCGACGATCGCGGCACGCTGCGATCGCGCGAGCGTCGCTGCGGCGGTTCCGCCGCCCTCGAGCGGTGGTCGCTGCAATCGGCGTGCTCATCGGCTGCGCCGGGGTGGCGCTGCCTTCGGCGGCCGCGTGGCCGGAGAGCCGGCTGCTCGCAGGCTGGCATCTCGCCACCGGCTATCCGTCGCAGCCCCCTCCGCCGCATCTTGCGCCGCTGCTTCCGCGTTTCTACGCGCTGCTGCACGGCTATCTGCTGCTGGAAGGGGCGCTGGACGGGAACGCGAAGCTCCCGTTCTCCTCGTGGGTGGTGGGGCACGGGATCGTCGATCCGGCCGCGGTTCAGGCGATGGTCGACCTCTACGCGTGGTACCTCGCCACCGGCGGACGCCGCTGATCTCCGCTGCGCCCGGGCATGCCGGCATGCCGACGAGCCCTCCGCGAAGCAGCACGTCGGTCGCTCCGATCGCATCACCGCTGCGCAGCGCCGGCCTTCAGGCGCACCGCCAGCGCCGGGGGGAAGTTGCTCAGCACGAGCTGGCGCTTTCCGTGATGGCGCTTGGTGAGCGCCCGCGAGAACGACGCGATCCGCTTCAGCGCCTCGCGCCCGCGCGATCCGACGAGCGGCGCCTTGAGCATGCGGACGCCGGCATACTCGAAGTAGACCAGCTCGCCATCCGGCTTGAGCAGCGCGAGCATCCGGCGGAAGATCGATCGGACCAGCGACGGCGGGAAGTTGTTGAACGGCAGGCCGCAGACGATGAAGTCGAATCCGCTCTCCAGAGGGGCCTGCTCGATCGGCGCGTTGTGCAGCGTGACGACGATCTCCGGATGCATCCGCCGGAAGGGCGCCAGGATCCGCCGCTCGAGGTCCTCGCAGAATGCGCGGTTGAGCTCGACGATCACGAACTCGTCCCCGGGACGGAGCGACCGCAGCGCGACCTTGGTGAACGGACCGGTGCCGGGTCCGATCTCGAGCAGGCGCTTCGGTCCCTTGGCGGCTCGCAGGGAGCGCGTCATCGCCCGCGCGAGCAGCGGCCCCGACGGCCAGACGCTGCCGGTGTGGCGCATGTCCTTCACGACTGCTCGGACGAAGCTGAACATGGGCGGGGTGCGCGGTGCGGCCGGAGGCGGGCGTGAGACTGAGCGGGCGAGGCGGCGAAGGTCCGGGGAGTCCGTCTGGCTGCCGCGGCAGGGAGTTCGTCACCGAGAGGTCCGCGCTTCGCGGGCAGGGCGAGGGCTGGAGCCCGCCGCTCGGCCGTCCGCGGCGAGCTGTCAGATCTGGGCGACGAACCGTTCGCCGTCGGCGAGGTCGAGCGCGAAGGCCGTGAAGAGCGCCGCGATCCGGTCCAGATCGGCGAGGCTGGTCATCTCGACCGTCGTGTGCATGTAGCGTATCGGAAGACTCACCAGCGCCGAGGGGATTCCCCCGCCGCGGCGGAAGATGGCGTCCGTGTCGGTGCCGGTCTTCCCCGGGACGGCGAAGCGCTGGAGCGGGATGCCGGTCCGGGCCGCGATCGCCTCGAGCCGAGCGACGATCGCCGGGTGGAGAGTCGCCCCGACCGCGATGCGCGGGCCGCCTGCGAGCCGGACCATTCCGTGCTGGGCGTTGCTGATCCCCGGACTGTCGGTGGCGTGGCCGACATCGGTCACCAGGGCCACATCCGGGCGCAGTCCTTCGGCGAGCATCTCCGCGCCGACCAGCCCGACCTCCTCCTGCACAGTCGACACTGCGACGAGGCGGCAGCGAAGCTCGTCGCGGCGCTCGGAGACGCGAGCGAGCGTCTCGGCGGCAACCCATGCGCCGGCGCGGTTGTCCAGCGCGCGGGCGACGAGCAGATCGGCGCCGATCCGCTGCGGGCCCTCGGCGAAGACGCCGGGATCGCCGATGCGCAGGCGCCGCTCGGCGGCGCCGCGATCCGGCGCGCCGATGTCGATGAAGAGCTCATGGAGCTTGCGGACCTTGCCCTCGACGGTCTTGTCCTGGAGGTGCGTCGCGGTGGCGCCGACCACGCCGAGCACCGGCTCGTCCACTCCGTCGACCGACGACCGGAAGCTGATCCGCTTTCCGACGATGGTGGCCGGATCGATGCCGCCGATCGCCTTGCAGTAGACGAACCCCCGCTCGTCGATGTGCGCCGCCATCAGGCCGATCTCGTCGATGTGACCGAAGACGGCCACGGTCGCCGGCCGCTCGACGGCGCGGCGCGGAAGGAGCTCCGCAAAGCAGTTTCCGTAGGCGTCGTGCCAGGTGCGGTCGGCGGCGGGAGCGACACTGGCAAGCCAGCGCCGCTGTCCTTCGTGCTCGAACCCCGAGGGCGTGGGCGTGGCGAGAAGCTCGAAGAGAAAGCGGAGGCGGTCCTCGTGCACGTCGGTCACGATAGCCGGATGCGCCGTCGGCGCAGGATCGTCGGGCGTCGTGGCGAGGAGGCGCCTGAAGCGGGCTCGTCGAAGCGCTCAGTTCACGCGGTGGAGGATCAAGGAAGGCGTCCCCCAGCGTGAGCCACCCGGCGCGGTCGGGCGAAGCGCCGGCCGCGCGCAGCAGGTACGCTGGAGGCCGCCCGGAAGTCGCATGGCTCGTGTGCGGGTCGCTCGCGCCGTGCGGCACGCTGCGAGGCGAGGCCGCGCACGTCGGCGCTGCGGCGCAGGCGGAGGACGCTGTCGAAGCGCCCCGCCGCGTCGCCGCCGCTGCTAGCGAGCGCCGTCGCGACGCTCAAGGCGGGAGGCCCTCATCCGTCCGGCGACGAGGGCCTGGGGAACCGGCTGCGCCGGGATTCCCAATCGCCGCCGCCGCGCCTCTTCGAGGGAGCGATCGACGCTGCGGACGAGTTCGCGCATGCGAAGGAGTCGGTCGAGGTGTCTGTTCATCTGCTTCGGGATCGCTTTCTTCTCTCCGTGAAGGCGATACGGCTTTCGGACGCCCCCCGTTCGAGGCAAGGCGTGAAACTTGCGGGCACAGGTAGGATGTCCCCGGCGCGCCTCCGCTCGCCGGGGAAGCGCTCGCGGCGCCGTGCACCCGATCCGTTCTCATCCAAGGAGCCGATGCCGATGTCGACCTTCCGCGATGCTCTCCCGTCGATGGCGCTGTCGATCCTGGCCGCCGCCGGCGTCGCCCTCGCCATGGCCGTGCCGCGCGCGGTTGCCGATGTCGTCGATCTCCCGCGCCATCCCTCGATCAGTCCGGACGGGAGCGAGATCGTCTTCTCGTGGCGCGGCGATCTGTGGAAGGTCGGTTCCGGCGGCGGGCTCGCGAGCCGGCTGACCAGCCATCCGCAGGATGAACTCGCCTCGGCATGGAGCCCCGATGGACGGACGATCGCCTTCGAGAGCGACCGCGACGGGACGCGCAATCTCCACCTCATGAACCCCGACGGGACGGGGCTGCGGCAGGTGACGCAGCTCGATCGCGCCGCGTCGCTGGCAGGGTTCGGGGTCGACGGCGAGGGTCGGACGGTCCTGACCTTCCACTCGACCCTCGAGCATGACAGCTACCGCTCTGCGCGGCCCTACATGGTGTCACCCGATGGCGGCGAGGCGCTCCGCGTGCACGACGCCTTCGGCACGATGCCGGTGGTTTCGCCGAGCGGATCGCTCGTCCTCTTCGAGCGCGGCGGATCGTCGTGGTCGCGGCGCCACTATCGCGGTCCCGATCAGCGCGACGTCTGGCTCTTCGATCGCCGCGACGGATCGTTCGCGCGGCTCACGGAGTGGATCGGCAATGATGGTCAGGCGCGCTTTCTCGACGACTCGACGATCCTGTTCCTCTCCGATCGGGCCGGCGACACGGTGAACCTGTGGCGCCTCCCCCTCGGCGGTCCCGACGCCGGGGCGGAGCAGGTCACGCGCTTCAGCGACGCCGACGTGGTCTCCTTCGACGTGGCGCGCGACGGACGCACCGCGGTCGTGCACTCGTGGGATGCGCTGCATCGCGTCGATCTCGCAACCGGGGCCGTCGAGCGCCTCTCGATCGTCGCCCCCGCCGATGCAGGTGATGCGATCGAGATCCGCGACGTCGGGAGGAACGTCTCCGAGGCGCAGCTCAGCCCTGACGGAAAGACGCTCGCCCTCGTGGCGTTCGGCGACATCTACGTGCGCAGCGTCGATGACAAGAGTCAGACGAGAACCGTCTTCCGCGGCGAGAGCCGCGAGCGGGACATCGCCTGGTCGGCGGATGGGTCGACGCTGTATTTCGTCTCCGACCGGGATGGGGCCGACGCGATCTTCGCTGCGACCGTCACCGCGACCCGCAGCGGCCTGCGCGACTCGGCCCGGACGGCGGTGACACCGATCGATCCCTCTCGCCCGGCCGCGGCGGGCAATCCGGGAGCGGCGAGCGAGCCAGCTCCGGCGGCTGATCCGGCTTCGGCTCCGGCCCTCGATCCGACGGTCGACCCGGGCGCCGGTCCGGGACCGGATCCGCCCGCCGATCGCGAACTCCGCAACGCGCCCGCTGCTTCGTCGGGTCTCTCGCCGGCCTCCGGCGCGCTCTCCGCATCGGCCTCGGATGTGCCCGGCGCCGCGCTGCCGCGTCGGGCGGACGACGGCGCGCTGCGCCGAGCCTCTCCGTCAGCGAGCGCCGACCCGCCCGCGAGTGATCCCCCGGCAGCCGGCGCAGGCAGCGATGACTCCGCCGAGGTCGATGCCGAGCGCTCCGCGCCGAAGCCGACGCCCGCCGAGCTGGCGAAGCGCTGGCCGGATGCGGTCCGCTTCGAGATCCGTTCCGTCATCGAGCATCCGGACGGCGCCCGCGCGCCGTCGCCCTCGCCGGACGGCAAGGTGCTGGCGTTCCGCCGCGGCCTCGGCGATCTCGTGCTGCATGATCTCGCCGACGGTTCGGAGAGAGTCTTGGTCCAGGGCTGGGACACGGGGCTCGACTGGGCGTGGAGTCCGGACAGTCGGCACATCGCCTACGCACAGAACGACCGCAACTTCAACAAGGACGTCTTCATCGTCCGCGCGGACGGATCGCAGAGCCCGGTCAACATCACCCGCCATCCGGACAACGACGACCGACCGCGCTGGTCGGCGGACGGCAAGGTCCTCGTCTTCCTCTCGGAGCGGATCAACAACGAAGCCGATGTCTGGATGGTCTACCTCGACAAGGCGCTCGAGGCGATGACACCGCAGGAGTTCGAGGCCTACTACAAGGAGGCGGTCGAAGCGGCCAGGAAGCGCAAGCCCGTCGGCGCGGAGACGGCGGCAGCATCGCCGCGCAGCGGAGCGCGTCCTGCCGGCGCGCGGCGCAGCGGCGGTGCGGGGGCGTCGGGCGATCCTCCACCGGAGGCCGACGATCGGGAGCCGGCAGCGGCGGCGGAAGGCGGCGATGGACCGGAGAAGAAGGAGGAGCCGGCCGCAGCGCCGCCGCGCGAGCTCGACCTCACCGACGCGTGGCTGCGCCTGCGGCGCATGACGAGCTCTCCGGGGCGGGAAGGCAACGTCGAGATCACGCCCGGCGGGGACCGGATCATCTTCAGCGGCTCAGCCGCGGGAGCCGAGGACGGACAGGGCGGGGGGCTCTTCTCGATCAAGTGGGACGGAAGCGACCGCAAGCGCTTCGGGCTCTCGGGCAGCGTCCAGCAGGTCTCGCTCACGGGCGATCGCGTCGTCGTCGTCTCCGGCGGACGGGCCGCGACGATCCGGCCCGATGGCGGCGACCAGAAGTTCCTCGACATCGAGTCGACGATCGTCATCGACCGCGCGGAGTTCGCGGAGCGGCGCTTCCGCGAGCTCGCGAGGGTCCTCGGGCAGCAGTTCTACCACCCCGACATGAAGGGCCTCGACTGGCCCGCGCTCACCGATCGATACGTCGAGCTGGCGCGGGCGACGCGAACCGCGGAGGAGTTCAACTTCGTCGCCAACCGGTTCCTCGGAGAGCTCAACGCCTCGCATCTGGGCGTCAGTGCGCCGTCGGGACGATCCCCGCTCCGGCAGGCGCAAGGACGGATCGGCACGGTGCATCGGCGCGACGGCGACGCGTTCCGCATCATCGAGGTCTATCGCGAATCTCCCGCGGCCCGAGCGATCCCGGCCCTCGCGGCCGGCGACCGGATCGTCGAGGTCGACTTCGAGGCCTTCGGTCCCGCCGAGACGCTCGAGACGCGGCTGCGCGGCAGGGTCGGCCGCGAGACCGCCTTCACGGTGCGCCGGGCGACCGAGGCCGGCGCCGTCGAGTTCGTCGCCTTCATCACGCCGATCTCATGGGAGGCGCAGTCGCGGCTGGCCTATGAGGCGTGGCAGGAGTCGATGCGCCGCTTCGTCGACGAGCGCTCCGGAGGGCGCGTCGGCTACATCCACATCCAGGGAATGAACCAGCCGGAGCTCGACAAGTTCGAGCGCGACCTCTTCGCCGCCGCCGAAGGGCGCGAGGCGCTGCTCATCGATGTCCGGAACAACGGCGGCGGGTGGACCGCCGACCGTCTGCTCGCCTCGATCATGGTCCAGCCGCACGCCTATGCGATCCCGCGAGGCATGGCGGAGCGGGCGACCGACGCGTATCCGCAGGACCGGCTCTTCATTCAGCGCTACAGCCTGCCGATCAACATGCTCTGCAACGAGAAGAGCTTCTCGAACGCGGAGATCACCGCGCACGCATTCAAGACGCTCGGGCGCGGGACGCTGGTCGGAACCCAGACGTACGGCGGGGTGATCTCGACGGGCGGCTTCTCCCTGCTCGACGGGACGACCGTCCGCCTCCCGTTCCGCGGCTGGTATCTTCTCGACGGCACGGACATGGAGAACAACGGCGCGATCCCCGACCTCGTCGTGCCCCAGACCCCCGAGGCGGAGTCGGCCGGGACCGATGAGCAGCTCCTCGCGGCGCTCGACGACCTTCTCACGCGACTCCGATGAGCGAGCCATCCGACGCCATTCCGCGGGGACCATGGTCGGTGCCGATCCACATCCTTCGAGGCGCCGGAGTGGTCGCGTTGCTCGGCCTCTGTGCATGCGGCGCCGCGCTGGCCCTGTCGCTTCGAGGTCCGCCGCCCGCTGCGCTCGTCTTCGGAATGCAGTCATCTCTGGTCGTCGCGATCGGATCGGTCCCGGCGGTGGCCTGCGCGAACATGCTCCTTCGGGCGCGGCTGCGGTCGGCGATGTGGTTCGGCCTTGCCGCCGCAGTCGCCTCGATGGCGCTCTGGATCGCCGTCGCCGTCGCCGACGGGCGCGGCGAGGATCCGCGCACCGTGCACGCGCTCGCCGCGCTGGCGGCGATGACGACCATCCCTGCGCTCGTCCTTGGTGCGGTCGCCGGGCTTCTGCGACGTCGGCCCGTCGCGCCGATGGAACGCTGGGGGACGGGTCTCGCGATCGTCGCGTGGACGCTTCTCGTGGCCCTCGGCGGCACGCTCGCGATCGGCGGTTTCACGAGGCTCGCGGGCGGGCCCGACTTCTCGGCGACGATTCAGCGGCACGAAGCCGCGCTCGCGATGCTGGGCGTGGCCTCGGCAGGCGGATTCCTGACGGGTCTCACCCTGGTCGCCGTCGGACAGTCTCGGCGGACGGGAGCGCGCTCTGCGGGTCCCTCGGACTTCGCGGTCTCCGTCACCTGCCCGCGGTGCGGGGTGGCGCAGACGATCGCCGGTGGAGGCGCCTCGTGCCAGGGCTGCCGGCTTCGCATCGTCGTGGAGGCCGCATGACGGCGCATGACGCCTCAGGGCGAGCGCCCGAGGCCGACCGCGCGCGGCGCATCGTCGACCTGCTCGGCGTCGTCGGCACGATCCTCGTTCCCGCCGTCCTGATCGTGGTGACCGGCGCAGGCATCGTCGCGATCGCGACGGAAGGCTCGCTCCTCTGGCGGATTCCGATCGGAGGGCTCGTCGGGGCGGGTGCGATGATCATCATCGCCGGCACCGCGATGATCGGTGCGGCTGCGACGGCCCGCGCAGGCGGTCGGGCAGCCCGACTTGCCGCCGGGTCATGCAGCGCCGCCGCGGCGGTGATCGCCTCCCTGATCTTCCTGGCCGAGGCCGCGGCGATCGACGGCTGGAGCACGGGGACCGCCGCGGCCGCACTCCGGGTCGCCTCGGGGCTCATCTGCATTGCGCTGCTGATCGTCGTGGACGAGACGCTCGCCCGGCGAGCGCCGACGTCGGCCGCGGTCGCCCAGCTCACGCGCGCCGCCCGGCTCTTCGGCGCCCTCGGCGCAACGGCGATGCTCCTTCTGGTGATCCTGATCGGAACCGATCGCTTCATGCCGGGCGCCGACCGGTACTTCGGGTGGATCGTCGCCGCAGGCATCTTCGGGTGGATCGCCTGCGCAGCCGCCGCTCGCTCCGCGAACCGGCGCGCAGCCGCCGACCGGACGGCGCGCGACACGATCTCTCCGTCTGCGAAGCTCCTCCTGGGCTGTCCGAAATGCTCCGCCGCGCTGAGTCTCCCGCAGGGCGTCCACGTCTGTCCGCACTGCCGCTTCGCGCTGCGCGTCGCGTTCGAGGAGCCGCGGTGCCTGTGCGGCTATGCGCTCTACCGGATCACCGGCGCGACCTGTCCGGAGTGCGGACGCCCGGTCGCCGGAGGGTGATGGCCGCCCGCTGTGCGCGTCCGGAGCCCGGACGAAGCATCGCGCGGAGCCGCGACCGAGCCCGGCGCTACAGATCGCCGCGAATCCGTCTCGCCTCCTCGCGCACGCTGTCGTAGATGCTGGCGAGGAGACCGACAAGCGGGAACCTCCCCGGGAAGGGCGAAGGGCCGAGGCGCCGCAGCAGCGCGTGCGGAACGTGCTCCGCCGACTCAGGCCGCTCGAGCTCGGAGAGCTGCGGCCCCGGCCGCCAGAAGTCGACGAGGCATGCTTCGAAGGGACGACCGGCGCTGTGCTGAGCCGCCGCGCCGTGGGCGGCGGAGTGGCCGTGGGTGTGGAGCGCCCGCGCTTCGTGCAGCCGTGCGAGGGCGGTCTCGTGGGGAAGCCCGCGGAGGTTGAACGCCGCCAGCGGCGCATCGGCAAGGCGCTCCGCGAGCAGAAGCGCGATGGCGACGAGGTGCTTGCAGGGCTGCGACTCCGCTTCGGGACATGTGCAGCGACGGACGATCCCCTCGTCGTCGCGCGGCAGGAGCGACGCGCCGAGCGAGGCGCAGAGCTCCTCGACCGCGGCAGGCAGCTCGCCGGCGAGGAGCTTCGCCGAGTAGATCGCCTCCCGCGCCATCGCCTCGACGGCCCGCTCCCACTGCGCCCGCGTCCAGGACGCGATCTCGATCGACGTGGCGTACGGCCTCGGCGCGCTTCCCTGCACCGTCGCCTGCACGGTCACGCGAGGCTGCGGCGCGTCGAGGGCGAGGTCCGGCACGATGATCGCGAAGCTCGTGACCTGTCCCTGCCGCGCGTAGTCCTCTCCCGCGATGAGCGCAGCCTCGGCGGCGTCGGAGAGCAGCGCGTCCTTCCAGCGTCCTGCCGGGAAGGGGAAGTGCGCTTCCTTGCGCCGGTACTTGATCCCGTTGCGGACGCGCCGCGGTCCCTCCCGTCGCCTTCGCCGCGGAGTCGGCGCTGCGGGTGCCTCATCGGGACCCGGCGCATCCGCCGGCGCGGGCTCCTCAGGCGATCGTTCGGCGGGCGTGGCGCCGGTCTGCCCGGCCCTCGGCTCGGTACCCGGCTCGCGCGCGCCCGGGTCGGGCGTGGTCGGAGGCGGAGCGGCGCTTTCCCCCCTGTCCTTCGTCTCCGCCGACTCCGCCGAGCGTGGCGTCGCGGGCGCGGCCTGCGGCTCCTCGGCCGGGCGCGCGTCCGGCCGCACCTTGACGATCGACCTCGGCGGCTTGATCTTCGACTCGGCCATCAGCGCAGCTCCTCCGCCGGGTCGACCGCGCCGAGGCCGTCAAGCTCCGCGAGCTCCTCGTCGCTGAGGACGGCGTCGTCCGAGGGCGGCCGGATCGAGATCGTCCGCGCCCGCCGCGCCGCGATGGCCTCGGCATCGAGGTCGTCGCTGGCGAGCGTCTCGTGGCGCAGCGCGAAGAGGTCGCGAAGCTGCCCGGTCGAGAGCTCCGTGAGCCACGACTCGCCGCTGCCGATGATCTGGCTTGCAAGCTCGGTCTTCTGCTCGATCATCTGGTCGATGCGCTCCTCGAGCGTTCCGGCCGAGATGAGCTTGTGGACGTGGACCGTGCGCCGCTGTCCGATGCGGAAGGCGCGGTCCGTCGCCTGGTTCTCCACGGCCGGATTCCACCATCGGTCGTAGTGGAAGACGTGGTTGGCCGCGGTGAGGTTGAGCCCCACGCCGCCCGCCTTGAGCGAGAGGACGAAGATCGGCGCGCCGCCCTCGGGATCCTGGAAGCGGTCGATGAGCTGCTGTCTCCGGGCCGCAGGCGTGCCTCCGTGGAGGAAGAGCGACTCGGTGTCGAGATGGCGCCGGATCATCGAGACGAGGATGTGCCCCATCTCGCGGTACTGCGTGAAGACCAGCGCCTTGTCGCCCGCAGCGAGAAGCTCTTCGACCATCTCCAGCAGCCGGATCGACTTGCCCGAACGCTCCGAGACGATCCCCGCAGCGGTGGCGGGATCGGAGAGGCTCTCCTTGAGGTAGTTGGCCGGGTGATTGCAGATCTGCTTGAGCTTGACCAGTGCCGCGAGGACGAGGCCGCGCCGCTGGATGCCTTCCGCGCGGTCGACGCGGGCGAGCATCTCGGCGACGATCCGCTCGTAGAGCGCCGTCTGCTCGACGGTCAGCGGAACCGCGTGCTTGGTCTCCACCAGCGGCGGGAGATCGGCGATCACGTCGGGATCGGTCTTCACGCGACGGAGGATGAACGGGCGCACGAGGCGGCGGAGCCGCTCGGCCTGCCGCCGGTCTCGGTGCCGCTCGATCGGCATGGCGAAGGAGCGGCGAAAGTCTCCCGTGGTGCCGAGATAGCCGGGATTGCAGAACTCCATGATCGACCAGAGCTCGCTGAGGCGATTCTCGACGGGCGTGCCGGTGAGCGCGACGCGGTGCCGAGCAGGCAGCGAACGGATCGCCGCGGTCTGCTTGGTGGGCGGGTTCTTGATGTGCTGGGCTTCGTCGAGGCAGATGCGCCGCCAGAGCACGCGCTCGAGCGTCTCCCGGTCGCGCGTGACCAGCGCGTAGGTCGTCACCACGAGGTCGCTCCCCGAGGCGATCCGAACGAAGTCGTCGCCGAGGGGCCGTTCGAGTCCGTGATGGACGTGCACCTTCAGCTCCGGGGCGAAGCGGTTGGTCTCGCGCTCCCAGTTCGCGAGGACCGACATCGGGGCCACGAGCAGCGTCGGGCCGCCGGGATCGGTCCCGTCGCGGCGCTCGTGCTGGAGCAGCGCGATGAGCTGGATCGTCTTGCCAAGACCCATGTCGTCGGCGAGGCAGGCGCCGAGGCCGAACCGGTCGAGGAACGCCATCCAGCTCAGGCCCGCGAGCTGATACGGCCGCAGCGATCCGAGGAACGCCCGCGGCTGCTCGATCGACTCCAGCCGCGCCGCGTCCGCGTCGGGACCGAAGACCTTGCCGACCCATCCGGTCGCCTCGAGACCGGCGATCGGCAGCGCCTCCGAGTCGGCCGCGGCGCCATATGCGAGGCGCATCGCCTCGAGGACGGTCGTCTCGCCGCCGGGGTGCTCCTCGAGGAAGCGCATCGCGCCGACAAGATCCTGCTCGCGGATCTCGACCCAGCGATCGCCGACGCGCACCAGGGGAACGCCCCGGTCGGCCAGCGCACGGAACTGATCGATCGTCATCGGCCGGTCGCCGAGTGCGATCTGCCATCGGTAGCGGACGAGGTTTTGAAGGCCATGGCGCGAGTCGGCGCCGTTCACGCCTGGTTCGGGCGCCTCCTCCGCGCTCTCGATGAGCAGCCGCGCGGCGAGGCGGCTCTGCGGCTGATCCCACCACGGCGGCACTTCGACATGGAACCCCGCGTCGACGAGCACGCCGCGATGCTCCCGAAGGAACGCGTACGCCTCCTTCGTCGAGAGGAAGAGCCCCGTCGGGGCCGCTTCCGCGAGGGCGCCTTCGAGCCGGGCGAAGAGCCGGCTGGCGCGGCCGAGCTCCTTGAGCAGGAGCTCGCTCGCACGTTCGCCTCCCGGCGCGCCGCGGCCGGCGGCGCCGCGCGCCCAGAGCGAACCGGCGTCGATGATGTCCGTCGGGTCTTCCGGCGCCACCAGATGCAGACTGAGCCACCAGCGGGCCTCGCGCGAATCCTCGTCCGGCGCCAGCTCCGGTTCGTTGAGGCGGAGCAGCAGGCGATAGGGGAGACCCTCGCCGGTGTCATCGAGGGTCGCGAGCCACTGCCTGGCCCCGCGCAGGAGCGTCACGTCCTCTCCCGGCGCCGCGGGCACGTCGTCGCTCTCGTCGAGCAGTCCGTGGAGCCACGCCACGTGCGGATCGCCTGCCGCGTCGCGTCCGTCGAGCGCATCGGAGTAGGTCTCGCGGAGGAGCATCTCGCGGACCACCGCATCGATCACGGTGCCCAGAAGGTCTTCGAGAATCAGCGCAGCATCGTGCTCGTGCTCGTCGGTCGCCGCACGGGCGATCCCCGGCATCGCGGCGACCAGCGCAGCCATCCGCGCAGCCGTGCCGGTGTCGCGCAGCCACGGATGCCACGCGCCCTGCAACGGTCCGCCCCTGCGCTGAACCAGGGTCGGCACCACGCGCTGATCCTCGAGGAGGTCCAGCGCGAAGCGGATCGCGGCGATCCAGAATCTGAAGGCGTGACCGAACTGGATCGACCCGTCGCCCGACCAGTCCTCGACCGAGCGAAGGAACGCCGCGATGCGCGCGGGGGCGATCGCGATGCTCTCGACGACGACGGCGACGGGTATCGGATCGTCCTCGGGCTCATCGGCGGCGAGCAGCGCCTCAAGCCTGCGGCTCGGCCACGGGCCGCGCGTGCTTCCCGGCAGCCAGAGCTTCATCATCCGGCGCTCCGCCGAGGGTTCCACTCCCTCGATCCCCGCGTCTGCGAGCGCATCGGAGAGCTCGGCGGCGGACGCCGCAAAGGGATGGTGCTCCTCGCCGCGGGGCGCCGCAACGCTCCCGCGGTTCGACCCGGCCTGCGGCGCGGCCTCGGCGGCATTTCCGTCGCGATCGCGCACGGCGCAGGTCGCGGCTCGCTCGGCCGATTCGGCCCAGATCCTCAGGGCACCGCCTGTGAAGTTCGCATGCACCACGATCGTCGAGGTCGTGGTGACGTTGGGCGGATTCGTCATGGGGGCGTGGGCGTCGGGTCGAGCGCAGCGTCGCCCGCGCTTCCGCTCGGGAAGACCCGTGTCGGAGGCGCGGTCGGCAAGGCATGATCGCGCTGGGAATCGAACCCAGGACCAACCGCTTAAAAGGCGGATGCTCTACCGACTGAGCTACGCGATCGAGAAGCGTTGAGTCTAGGAGCCTCCGTCGCCGAGCCGACCGAGGCCGAAACCGCGGACCGCGAACCGCCGTCCGGCGCGTGGGTCGAGGCATCGCTCGACTGACACCGCTCTCGTTACCATCCGCCGTCGCTGAGCGTCCCTCGAGTCCGCGCGCCGACGACGATTCGCGGCCGCACAAGCCCCGCGACGGGGGTCCGCGGGTCGGTCGGCGCCGGTCGCCAGCGGCGCGGCTGACGCAGACGGACCGCTCGCGCAATCTCTCCCGCCATGCCCAAGGCCACCGGAACCATCCGCCTCGACCTGGCCTCGATCGAGCACCTGTTCGTCGACTGCGGCTTCTCAGCACGGAGTCCCGAGCGATCGACGTGCGCCGGACTCGAGCAGGCCCGGCGCAGAGTCGCGTCGGGCGCGGCTCGTGCGCCAGCGCACGTGCGCGTCGAAGTGGAAGAACCTGCGACCGCAGAGGCGATCGATGCGGCCCTCGCGGCGTGGCCGATCCGATGCAGGACGCTCGCGGAGGAACATCGCCAAGCCGCTGCTGCCATGCGTGCGGCCGGGCGCCTGGCGCTGGTCCTCGGGCTTGCGGTCATGGTCCTGTGCACGGTCTTCGCCGCCGCGATCGATCACTTCGAGCCGCTTCCGCGACTGCTGAACCGGCTGCTCCAGGATGGCCTGATCATCCTCGGGTGGGTCTCCCTGTGGCGTCCGTTGGACCTGCTGCTCTTCGACGGCACGGCGGAGCTGCGTCGTGCGAGGGTCTACGAGGCGCTGGCTGGCAGCACCGTCGACGTGCGGCGATGAGAGGATCCAACGAGGTCGTCCACCGGGTCCGCATCACGCGGCGATGCCGCGCGACGCGTGCCGATCGGAGACCGTCGGCGACGGGTTTTCGGTGCGGCAGCGCACGGTCTGCCAGCACCCGATTTCGCTGAGACGGAGCTCGACTTGGACGCGCGCGGGACGCTCGTCATGTGTCGAGTGCCGGAACGCGCTCCGGATGCGGTCGCGGGAGCCCGCGGGCGCGGCGGACTCGGGGCGGTCGCCGACCGCGGCCGATCGAAACACCTCACGGCGCCCCGCGCCGCCCGCAGGCACGGCGGACTTTGGGTCGTCGCCGACCGCGGCCGATCGAAGCAACTCACGGCGACCCGCTCCGCCCTCAGGCACGGTGGACTCGGGGTCGTCGCCGACCAGCGGATCCCGGGGCCCGGTCGAACGCCTCGGATTCGGCGCGACGTCGCATCCTCAGGATCCGTCGAGGCGCCGCGCCGCGCGACCCGCGCACCCGACCGGCGACTCGCTCCGGCGGATGCGGAAGGGCTTCGATTGCACGCTTCGCCTACGGCGGCCTTGCGCGACCGGCGGCTCGCTCGCCCGACCGGCGACTCGCTCCGGTGGATGCGGAAGGGCCTCGGTCGCGAGCTCGGCCGCGCGGCTCACGTGCCCGATCGGCGACTCGCTTGCCCGACCGGCGGCTCGGTCTGGCGGAAGCGGAAGGGCCTCGGTTTCAAGCTCGGCTGTGCGGCTCACGCGCCCGACCGGCGACTCGCTTGCTCGACCGGCGACTCAGTCTGGCGGACGCGGAAGGGGCCATCAACGTCCGTTCGATCGCGACCGCGGTCACGGGGGGCGGGCGACCCGCGTGGCGCTCGCCGCGGCCCTGGCGCTGCGACCCACCCGCGCCCCGTCGCCCACCGGGCGTTGTTCGCGGCGGGATGGATGGACGGCGGAGCCCGATCGACTCGGGGGATCCCGAGAGGAGGGCCGGTCGGAGGGATCGCGGGTGGAGCGCCGAGCGGTCGGTTCAGAACCCGCCACTGCAAAGGCGTCCATGTCACGTCCGAAAATGCTCACCCCTCCCCTGACGCTCTCCGGAAGTGGACACACCTTGCGCGGACAAGGACACACCTTGCGCGGACAAGGACACACCTTGCGCAGACAAGGACACACCCTGCGCGGCGCCGTCCGAGCCAGCATGGTCCGTCAACAGAGTTATCGTCCCTCGCGCATCCAGAACTGGCCACACCCTGCGCAGACATGGACACACCTTGCGCGGTTTGGTCCATGCGGGCGCGGACCGACCATAGAGTTATCGCGCCTCCCATGCTTCGAATGTGCGCGGACAAGGACACACCTTGCGCAGACAGGGACACACCCTGCGTGCGCAGACAAGGACACACCCTGCGCGGCGCCGTCCGAGCCAGCGTGTTCCGTCAACAGAGTTATCGTCCCTCGCGTATCCAGAACTGGCCACACCCTGCGCAGATATGGACACACCTTGCGCAGACAGGGACACACCTTGCGCGGTTTGGTCCATGCGGGCGCGGACCGACCACAGAGTTATCGCGCCTCCCATGCTTCGAATGAGGACCGGAAACCGTCGACACCGATTGTGCGGATATCCTCGAGCCCTCGTCGGATGTGAGGTTGACGGCGCCGGTCATTGGACTGACGCTCGATGCGCTGAGGCTACGCAGCGCCGATCGCGCCCCGATGTGCCCCGATTCGGGGTGGCGCGAGCCTCGGCCCGGCGCGCCGGGAGTCTCGACTCGCGTTGGTCTGGCGCGCCTCCTGCGGGTCGTCGGCCCACTCGAACCGCTCGGGCGCCAGCCTGCCGTGACCGGACCGCCAGTCTGACGCTGGTGCCCACCCGAAGCCCCTTGCATCCGAGCGGGGTCACCTTCGAGCCACCCCAGCGACTCTAGCGACTCCAGCGACCCACTCGAACCCCGTCGAGCCCGCCAGATCTCAGTCGATTCCGTCGGAACCCGTCGAGTCCAGCCAACCCCAGTCGAACCCAGTTGAACCCAGTCGAGCCCGGCTGATACCAGCCGCGCCCGGTTGAATCCCATCGAGGTCCGGCGCGGTGGGGGCGAATCGCCCGGTCAGACCGGCTGATGCCCGCCGAGCCCCGTCGAGTCCATTCGCGTCAGTTCGAGGCTCGCGTCAGTTCGAGGCCAACCGAGCCGAACAGAGCTGGGCGAGTCCACGCGAACCCGCCCGAACCCGCCCGAACCCGCCCGAACCCGCCCGAACTGAGCCGAACCCCCGCGAACCCAGCCGAACCCAGTCGAACCCAGTCCGGGCGACCGAACCACGCCGAGCCGTCGCTCGGTCCATCCGAGCGCGGCCCGGAGCGTCCGCGTACCCGTCGGCGCGTCAACGTACCCCTCGGATCGGCCCGATCCGCGTCGCGAGCAACGTCCGCAACGAACTTCTCAAGGAGCCGACGCGTCTAGCCCTTGTCCACCGAGAACCCGAGCTGTCGCAGCACGCGTCATGCCAAGCCGTCGACACGGCCTCCTGAGGAGAGCGGGAGCAAGCGCTCGCCGAACGCAACGACGCGACGTTCGGCGCGCGTGCGTCGAACGGCAAGCGCGCCGACGACGAAGCTCATGCTCGCCAGGTGAACGGGGCCGCGACGCCCGCCGAGAGGGGGTTGAAGCTCGAAGGCGCTTCGCGATCCCCCGTCTCGCATCGGACCCGCATCGCCCCGCCGGCACCCCGTTCCGGCTCACCAGATCGGAGACAACCGCCTCATGAAAGACACCACCCACGAGCCGCTTCCGATCGTCCGCGGCTTTCTCTCCTACCTGACGGATGAGCGGCAATTCAGCCCGTGCACGGCGCGCTGCTATGGCGTCGACCTCCGGCAGGTCGTCCAGCACTTTGCGGAGCGCAGCGGACTGGCGATCGACCCCGAGAAGGAGGCGAAGGCCTACCGGGCCGGGGGAGAGTCCGACACCGACACGATCACGGCGCAGTTCCTCCGTGCGGACGTCGAGGCGCTGCGCGGATACCTCGCCACCCTCGCGGAGAAGGGCTACTCCGCTGCGAGCACCGCGAGGAAGATCGCGACGCTCCGCAGCTTCCACAAGTGGCTCGAGCGGCGGGGGCTCATCAAGACCAATCCGATGCTCCTGATCCGCACGCCGAAGCAGCCGAAGCGACTGCCGAAGGCCATCCCCGTCGAGCAGGTCGAGCGTCTGCTCGCGGCGCCCGACGACAGCGGGCTGCTCGGCGCCCGCGATCGCGCGATCCTCGAGACGCTCTACTCGACGGGAATGCGCGTCGGCGAGGTCGTCGGGATCGACCGGCGCGACATCGATCTCGAGGCCGCGTCCGTGGTCGTGCACGGCAAGGGGCGCAAGGAGCGGATGATCCCGCTCGGGGCCCACGCCGTCCGCGCCCTGCGGCACTACATCGGGATGCTCGACGCCTGCGGGCTCGGCGGAGGCGACGGTTCGGAAGGGCCGCTCTTCGTCAACAAGCACGGAACCCGGCTCTCGAGCCGCTCGGTGCGCCGCAAGCTCGCGAAGTACCTCGGACAGACCGGGCTCGATCCGGACATCTCGCCGCACACGCTGCGGCACAGCTTCGCGACCCACCTGCTCGACAACGGCGCCGACCTCCGGAGCGTGCAGGAGCTCCTCGGCCACGAGTCGCTCAGCACGACGCAGGTCTACACCCACCTGACCACGGCGCGCCTCCGCGAGGCGTATGACCGCGCTCACCCGCGGGCCGAGGCGTCGTAGCTGATCGAGGCAACGCGACGTCAGGCGATCCGCGCCCGGCGCTCGACCCGGAGTTCAGCCCGCGGCGCTTGGACCGCCGAGCTCTGACCGCCGGGTTCGGCGCCACGGACAGGACACGACGGCCCGCGAAGTCGGCGATACGCCGACTTCGCGGGCCGTCGGTTCAATTGGCTTCGCCCTTGTAGCGAAAGTCATTCCGGCTGCGGAGGCCGCGGTCCGCGATCGAACGGCGGGCTGCGGGCGCTGGAGCGCTAGTCACGCTTCGCCAGCGCCGCGATGCGGAAGACCAGCTTGACGGCCTCCCAGTAGATCCACGCGAGCGTGACCAGGAGCGCGAACGCGCAGTACCACTCCATGTACTTGGGGGCGCCCTGCGCGACCGACTCCTCCACGGTCCCGAAGTCGATGATCAGCCAGAATGCCGCCAGACCGAGGATCGCCACGTTCAGCCCGATGCCGATCAGGGCGGCCGTGCCTCCGTCGAGCGCCGAGCCGATGGAGAGGAACGGCATCTGCATGCCGAAGAAGCTCATCACGAACATCGCGACGTACGCGAGCATCACGCCGAGCGTCGCGGTGCTCACGACGGAGACGAAGAGCCTCGTCGGCCGCAGCACGCCCGCCTTGTACAGCAGGAGCATCGCCGCGAAGACGCCGCCGGTCAGCAGCAGCGCCGAGAAGGCGAGCCCGCCGGGGACGCTCGAGCCGAACTTCGCGATGAGGATCTGCTCGAGCATCATCGTGAAGCCGCCCATCAGCGCTCCCTGGACGATCGCGTAGACCGGCCCGAGATACACCGCCGCCTGCGGCGACGATCGCAGCTTGAAGAAGATCCCCAGGACGAGGACGAACGAGACGATGCTGCCGATCCAGAGCCCCTGCGGGAAGTGCTGGAAGAGCGCGTAGCCGGCGGCTCCGCAGACGATGGCGATCGTCGCGAGCAGGGCGGTCTTGTTCACCACGCCCGACATCGTCGTCACGTTCGATGGGGCGATCGCCCGGCCTTCGCGATAGGCGAAGGGATTGTCCGCCTCGGAGAAGTTGAACGCTGGATTGCTGGTCTGAATCGCGGTCATGGTGCAGTGCTCCCGGCATGAGCGACCCGGCGCTGCGGACTTCCGCGGGCGCCGTCTCGGCCGGGCAGAGAATAGCCGCCGGGGCGATCTGGGGGCGTCTTCGGCAGGGAGGCGCGATCGGCACGGAGCCGATGGCCGGTCGCGGCACGCGGCCGCCCGTCCTCCACCGAGGCCGCGCGCACTCGGCGGCAGGAGACCGGCCGGTCGGA
The DNA here is from genome assembly GCA_937871505.1 of uncultured Planctomycetia bacterium. Lineage (GTDB taxonomy): Bacteria > Planctomycetota > Phycisphaerae > Phycisphaerales > SM1A02 > CALMPF01. The sequence goes on from CALMPF010000008.1 coordinate 120,166, forward strand.
CGGCTCAGAGGATCTCAGCCGCCAGGCTCGCGAGATCGCTCCGCTCGGTCTTGCTGAGCGTGACGTGACCGGCGAGGCGGTGGCCCTTCATGCGCTCGATGAGGTGGGTCAGCCCGTTGCTGCTGGCGTCGAGATAGGGATTGTCGATCTGGCCGATGTCGCCGCAGAGGACGATCTTGGTTCCGTCGCCGACGCGGCTGACGATCGTCTTGACCTCGTGGGGCGAGAGGTTCTGCGCCTCGTCGACGACCATGAACTGGTGGGGAATGCTCCGGCCGCGGATGTACGTCAGCGGCTCCATGACGACCTTGCCGCTCATCACCAGCGCATCGATGCGCTGCTCGGTCGAGCGGCTCTCCGCCTCGTTGGCGCCGCTGCCGCGCGTGCTCATCAGGTAGGCGAGGTTGTCGAAGATCGGCTGCATCCACATCGAGAGCTTCTCGTCCTTGTCGCCCGGCAGATACCCGATGTCGCGTCCCAGCGGCATGATCGGACGGGCGACGAGGAGCTTGTCGTAGTGCTCCTCGCGCATCACCTTCTGCATTCCCGCCGCGATGGCCATGAGCGTCTTGCCGGTCCCTGCGGGACCGATCAGGGAGACCAGCCGGACCTCATCGTCGAGCAGCAGGTCGAGGGCCATGATCTGCTGGACGTTCCGCGCCATGATCCCGTAGACGGGCTTGCGCGGACCGGTGACGGGGATCACGTGGCCGGTGTCCGAGAGGACTCGGGCAAGGCCGGTGTGCGAGTCATCCGCCTCGTTCTCCAGCACGAGATACTGGTTGCAGCGCGGCTGGAAGCGCACCGGCGTGCCGTCGGGGCCGTCGATCTCAAGATGCGCCTCGAGCCGGGCCATCGGGAGCTGGCGCTCGCCGTAGAGCTCGTCGATGAGGTCGCCCGGGATCACCAGCCGTGCGAAGCCGGTGTAGAGCCAGTCGGTGTCGACTCGGTCGGCCTCGAAGTCCTCGGCGCGGATGCCCAGCGCGTCGCACTTGACCCGCGCGTTGATGTCCTTGGAGACGAAGATCGTCCGCACCCCCTGGCTGTGCAGTCCGAACGCGACCCCCAGAATCCGGTTGTCCGGATGGGTCAGATCGAGCCCGTGGGGCAGCGACGTGTCGAGGCGGTCGATCCGCACGGTCCCGCCTTCTTCGTTCCAGCGCACCCCCTCGAAGAGATGCCCCTTCGCGCGGAGGCGGTCGAGCTGCCGGATCACCTCGCGGGCGTTCCTCCCGGTCTCGTCGTTGTTCTTCTTGAACTGGTCGAGCTCCTCGATCACCGCCAGCGGAATGACGACGGTGTGCTCCTCGAACATGAAGACCGACCCGGGATTGTGCAGCAGCACGTTGGTGTCGAGCACGAAGTGCTTGTGCGTCGGCGCATCGCCCTCGCCAGCGGCCGCAGCCGCGGGGGCCGCGCCGAGGGCGGAGTCGAGACGGCTGCGGCCGGGAGGGACGGCGACGTCGCCCCCGGTCGCTCCACGGGCACCCTTCGCACGGCTGATCCCGGCGCTGCTTGTCACGTTGAGGCTCCTTCGGGGTCGTTCGCTCGTGCGTTCCGGCGCTCCCGACCCTGACCGTGACGCCGAGCTCGATCGTGACGCCGAGGTGGTTCGGGTGGGCCGCTTCGGGTGGGGCGTCGCCAGCCTGCTCCGATGCTCGGTCGGATCCACCGGCCGGATGATAGAGGAAGCCGCAACGACGACGAGGCCGCCCCGCCGCTCCACGCACCGCCGCTGGCGATCCGCGAAGCACGACCATCGCCGCTGCTGGTACGCTGACCGCACTCGCGGCCGGTCCGGCGGGGGCAACGTCACGTCGCGCCGGGTCGCGCGGGTCGCCCTGCGGTCGCCCGCTCCGCTCCCGTGGGCCGGCGCCGAGGCCGGCCTGCGCGTCGTCGCTTCGGACTTCCCTTCCCCGATCGCCCCTCGTTCCCACGATGCCAACCGTCGGCGACATCTGCGCGGCCATCGAGTCATTCGCACCGGCTTCATTCGCCGAGGAGTGGGACAACGTCGGGCTGCTCGTCGGATCGACCTCGTGGGCGGCGGAGCGGATCCTCCTGACGATCGACCTGACCGACGCGGTGCTCGCAGAGGCGATCGCGCAGCGCGTCGGGCTCGTCATCGCGTATCACCCGCTGATCTTCAAGCCGATCGTGCGCGTCACGGATTCGGCGGGCAAGGGTCGGATCGTCCTCGGCGCGGCGCGGGCGGGCATCGCGGTGCACTCGCCGCACACCGCGCTGGATGCGAGCGCAGGCGGCATCAACGACTGGCTGGCCGAAGGTCTCGGGACCGGCGATGTCCGCGCGCTGACGCCCCACGAGGCGCTCCCCAAGAGCGAGGAGTGCAAGCTCGTCACCTACTGCCCCGTCGACGCGGTCGACCGCGTGCGCCGCGCGCTTTCCACGGTCGGCGCGGGCAAGATCGGCAACTACGAGCTCTGCTCCTTCGAGATCCACGGCGAGGGGACCTTCCTCGGCAACGAGGAGAGCAGCCCTGCCCTCGGTCGCCGCGGCGTGCTCGAGCGGGTTCGCGAAGTCCGGCTCGAGATGGTCTGCCCGCGCGACGCGCTCGGTCTTGCGGTGACGACCTTGCGGCAGTTCCATCCCTATGAGGAGCCGCCGCTGGAGATCCACCAGCTTCGTCCGCGGCCCCAGCGCACGATCGGCCTCGGGCGCCGGCTGACGCTCGACCGCCCGGCGCCGCTCGCGGAGCTGGTCGAGCGCATCAAGGGGCACCTCGGGATTCCCGCCGTGGTCGTCGCGGAGGGGGGAGGGGCCGGGGGCGGCGCCGTCGGCCCCATCGGAATCGTCGGCATCTGCGCGGGGAGCGGCGGATCGCTCCTCGACGAGGCCCTCGCCCAGGGATGTCAGCTCTTCTACACCGGCGAGATGGGACATCACGACGTGCTCAAGGCGCAGGAGCGCGGCTGCTCGGTCGTGCTCGCCGGACACACGAACACCGAACGCGGCTTCCTGCCCCGCCTCCGCGACCGCCTCGCCGAGCGCTGCCCGGGGGTGGAGATCCTGATCTCGCGCGAGGATCGCGAGCCGCTGGCCGTGCGGTAGCGATCCCTCGGCGCGGAGAGCGCCGCGGCGCTCCGGCAGCGCGGATGCGAGCGGGCTCCGGCGGCGCGAGCGACGCGGGCCCGGGCGCTACGTCAGCCGCGAGAACCGCCGCGTGCTCCCGGGGAAGTCGACGCCCATCGCGAACCCGAAGAGCAGGCCGAGCGCCGCCGCGGCTCCGATCGTCGCCGCTGCGAGCTCGGGCGGCCGCGCTTCCAGCGGCGCGGCGACGGCGGTCAGCCCGGCACCGGCGATCGCGCTCGCGATGGCGCACCACTGATAGAGCCGCAGTCCGCCGATGTGCTGCGTCTGCGCCTCGCCGCGAAGACCCTCTTCGACGAACCGCGAGAGCCCCGCGAGCAGGAGGTAGGCGCCGAGCACGAAGGAGGCGTCGGCGCGGATCGCCCAGAGTCGAGCGAGAAGCGCCGCGATGACGAGATTCGCCGCGATCGAGTAGAGCGGCGTCGGGTGGATGCCCACGCCGCCGAGGCCGGAGACGAAGACCACGCGGGAGTTGGGATTGACCACCCGGAGAGCGCTCGGTCCATCGACCGGCGCGCCGTGGCAGCACCCCTGCACGAGGCAGCGCAGGCGTCCGATCGCCTGGACCCACGGTGCGGCGACGGCGGAGGCCGCCGCGAGAAGCCACGCGTCCCCGCCTGCGAGCGCGACGCCCGCGAGCGCCGCCGCGGCGCCGAGCACGGCGCCGAAGTAGCCGAACGGTCGGGTGAGGAGCCGCGATCCCGTCCAGAACTGCCCCCACAGCGCCGCGCCCACGAGGGCCGAGATGGCGACGATCGCGATCTCGCCGACCGCGGAGGCGCCTGCGAGCGTTCCCGCGACGAGAACGCCGACCGCCGCTGCGATGCCCGCGAAGATCCCGTGATTGATCACCCGCGCCGGTCCGAGGCGCCACGCGCGCCATGCGTTCGCAAGCCGCTCGGCGGCACGGACCGCGGCGAGCCAGCCGCGCGGGAGGCTCGAAGCGATCGCGAAGAGCGCTGCGCCCGCAGCGATGTCGATGATCGAGTGCATCCCCGTCGTGGCGCAGCTCGCGGCGATGGCGAGCGCCCATGTCCACGCCGCGATCGCCGCGATGCCGCCGCGCCGGGCGATCAGCGCCGCCGCAGCGAACGTCCAGAAGACATGGAATGCCGGACAGGCCGCTCGCCCGGCGAGGCCGTCGGCGCGCTCGAAGGCGAGGAGCGGACCGGCGAAGGCCCCGGCATCGAAGTCGCGCGGCGGCGCGATCAGGGGCAGGACGAGGTAGGTCAGCAGTCCGAGCCCGCTTCCGATCAGCCCGACGAGCGCGAAGCTCCGGAGGGCGTGCCGCGTCCGCGCGGCCAGGGGCGCGAGCACGACGAACGGATAGGCGCTGGAGTAGATGAGCGTCGTCCACGTCCAGACCGGCCAGGCGCGCTCGAAGGGCAGCCACGTCTCGATGGCGCCGGGAACGGGGAGGTGTCCCACGAACTCGTACGCGATCAGCCACGGCAGCAGGACCGCGAGCCAGAGGCCGAGGACCTCCATGAACTTCGGGGCACCTCCCTCGCTCTCGAAGGATGAGTCGAGACTCGTCGCCGGGAGCGCCACGATCGGCCGCGGCCGCTTCGGGAAGCGCCGGCGCAGCGCGGGTCCCTCATGGCCGAGCACGAGGGCGGCGCTCCCTGCGGCGACGGTCGGGGCGACCACCCAGAAGCCGCCCGGAGAACCCGCCATGAGGGCAACGCCCGCGCAGGCGACGGCGAAGCCCACGTAGATCGGATGCGCGACGAGCCTGAAAGGTCCGCTGGTGACCAGACGCGGGGGCGGGTACGCGTTCATCGGAAGCCCGCCGCCGCGGCGCCAGAGGGCGAGCATCGCCCACGCGGCAATGGCGAGCCCTGCGGCCGTCGATGCGGCGCCGAGCGCCGGTGCGTGCGCCGTCGGCAGGTCGAGCGTCGCCGAGAGCCGCGCGGCCCACGCGACGAGAAGCAGCGGCAGGACCACCACGAAGAGGGCGCCGTAGCCGAGCTTGCCGATGGTCGAGCCCGCCGTCGGCGCCGCTCCTCGCTCCGCGGGGGCGTGATGCAGGGAAGCGCCCGACGCTCCGCCGCGCCCGGCGGCGGCGCGCGCTTCTGCCGCCCTCTCCGGCGACCGCGTGCTCGGATCGGCGGGTGGCTGCGACGATGGAGCGACCGTCGCGCCTTCCGGGTCGTCGTGCCGCGCTGCGTCGCTCATCCTCTCAGCCCCGTCGCCGGTCCGAACGTGACGAGCTCGTGGATCGCCCATCCGAGGTGGCGCGTCGGTTCGGCGTCCTCCGATCCGGAGCGGAGCGTCAGGGTGCCGCGCGAGAGCCACTTGGTCTCCTGCGCCGTGCGGAGACGGCGGGGGAGCAGCCGCGCGAGAAGCTGCACCGTCGCGAGCGAACCCTCGCTGAGCGGCGCGTCGCGGAGGGTGCGGACCGGGGCAAGCTCGATCAAGCCCCGATCCCAGCGGATCGACCGGTCGTCGAGATGATCGGTGCATCCGACTCCGGCGAAGGACGGTTCGCCGAGCGCCTGCACGCGCTGCGCCGGTGTTCGGAGCGCAGGCGCGCCCGGCGGCGGCCCGGCGGACGCGCTCGTGCCGGTCGTCCGTCGCGCGTCGGCGCCGCGACGCTGCGACGGCGTGCGCTCGATCACCGCCTCATCGTCGAGGAGCAGGAGACGGCAGGGGACGGGACCGCGCCAGTCGATCCACGTCGCGCTCGTGTCGGCGGCGACCAGCCGTCCCCAGCGCAGCTCGTCGATCGGAAGCCTCCACGGCGCCATCGTGACGACGAGTCGCTCCGCGTAGCCGCGGCCGACGAGCGTCCGGCCGCCGATGGCAAGCTCCACCGCCGCCCGGGGTGCGAGGCAGTTCCACGTCACGGTGCGGCTTCCTCGGCGAAAGAGCTCGTGCGCCGAGCCTCGCCGCTCCGCGCGCCACACGCCGAAGAGACCGAGCGCGGGAGCATCGAAGCGGAGCAGGCCCTCCGCGCCGATCCTCGGTCCGGAGCCCGGACGAGCGGTCGAGCGGCCTTCGATCGTCCCATCCGGCTCGAGCACGCGAAACGACGCGTGTGCGATCTGTCCGAAGCGGCCCGCGCCGTCTCGCGGGGGCTTCGGCTCGCGACCGCCGAACCGGAACGCGAGCTGGGCCCAGTAGATGATCGCCACCCGCCCGGCATCGTCGACCAGATCGAGATACCACTTGTCGAGGTGGATCACCGGGTGCAAGAGTACGGAGGATGCCTGCCCTCAGCGCGCTCCGAGGCGTGATCGCCGGCCGCTGATCGATGAATACGCTCGTCGGCTCCACGAGCCGAGCCGGTGAACGGCGGAGCGCGTTCGACTCTCAGCGGTGCCGTGATGAACTCCCGCGACGACGCACGAGAAGGCTGTCGCTCCGAAGGGAACGGCTCTGAAGCGGAACGCCCGGACCGGCTTCGGGCCGAGGGCGACCGCCAGCACGACGTCCGCTCGGATCGACCGAGCCGGTCGCCCCCGGAGCCGCCCCGAGCGCCCTTCCCGGCCGGCGAACCCCGCGGCGAGGGCGGCCTCCGCGCGGGTCAATCGCAGTCGACGGCCACGGCGAGCCCGGCGGCGCTCCCGCGCGCCGTGATCCTCGGCGCAAGCAACGTCACCCGCTGCGCCGCCACCGTGGCGACCACCGCCATCGCCCTGCGCGGGCATCCGATCGAGCTTCTGATCGCCGCCGGACGGGGACGGTCGTACGGCGCGGCAAGCCGAGTCCTCGCTCGCGGTCTGCCGTCGATCATCGACTCCGGCCTCTGGCCGTGGCTCGAGCGCGGCCCTCGGCCGACCCACGCGCTGGTGACCGATGTCGGCAACGACATCCTCTACGGGTTCGATGCCGAGACCATCCTCGGCTGGGTCGAGATCTGCGTGCAGCGACTCAGGGACTCTGGGAGCGCCGTGGCGATCTCACGGCTTCCGCTCGCGCGGCTTGAGCGGCTCGGGCCGCGCGCCTTCGAGATCGCGAGGCTGTGTCTCACGCCGACCCGGCGCCGCGTGCCGTACGCGACGACGATGGCGCGCATCCGCGCCGTCGACGCCGGACTCGCGGCGCTGGCGCTGCGCTTCGACGCGACCTGCGTCGTCCCCGAGGGAGACTGGTACGGGATCGACCCGGTGCACGTCCGGTGGTCGCGCAAGCCCGCTGCATGGAGAGCCCTGCTTGCGTCGTGGAGAGACCCGGCACCATCGGACGGAGTCGAGACGGACGTCGGCATCGCAGGGACGATCGACTCCGGCGCGCTGCGATCGTCCGCTCGGCCGCGCGACGGTGCAGCGCCGAAGGCGATGCTCGCGCAGGGCTCGGGACGACGAGCGCCCGGCGAGGAGCGCTCTCCAGCATGCACTCCCCAGGCCGAAGCGGACGCGACGGGACGAGGGCGACTCCGATCGCGGCCTTCGCTCGTCATGGCCGCGCGCTTCGCAGCGACGTTCCCGCAGCGGTTCACGCTGTTCGGAGTCCCCTTCGGCGGTCCCCACGCGGCGCCGGGCACGGCGCGGATCGGCTCGAGCGTGGTGCGGCTCTTCTAGGTTCTGTCTGAAAACCCCAGTCGGAGGTATCTCGCGACGACAGCGAGCT